>NZ_JBFAAB010000026.1:0-79945 GCF_040639505.1 Nocardia sp. NPDC023852 | reverse complement strand
AACTCACGGTAAGTCAACCGCTCGTCCCCGAACACCAACGCCACCGCATCCGGCGTCGCCGCGACCTGCGCATCGAACAACGACACCAACGTCCCGCCAGGCAACGGACGCGCAGTATCGTTCCAACCGGCCAGCACCCGCGCACGTTCCTCCGGCGCGAGCACGTCGATATCGCCGACCGGCATACTCGGATCAGCAGTCACAGCTGCCAGAATCCGGTCCAGACGCCGGGCGAACACGGCGACCGTCGCTTCGTCGAACAGGTCGAGAGCGTAGGAGAACTCGGCCGACATACCTGCCGCGTCACCCTGTTCGTCCTCGGTCTCCGAGAGCGTCAGCTGCAGATCGAACTTGGCGAGCCGGGCGTCGTAGTCGACCCCGTTGACCGAGAGACCGGGCAGCTCCAGGCTGGCCTGCCTGGTGTTCTGGAAGGTCAGCATCACCTGGAACAACGGATGCCTGGCCTGCGATCGGGCCGGGTTGAGCACCTCGACCAGCCGCTCGAACGGCACGTCCGCGTGCGCGAACGCGTGCAGGTCGGCCTCGCGCGCGGTGGCGAGCAGGTCGGCGAAGCTGGACGCGCCGTCCACCCGGGTGCGCAGCACGAGAGTGTTGACGAACATGCCGATCAGGTCGTCCAGCGCGGCCTCGCCGCGGCCGGCGACGGGAGTGCCGATGGCGATGTCACTGGTCCCGCTCGCCCTGGCCAGCAGCACCGCGAGTGCGCTGTGCAGCACCATGAACAGCGATGCGTTGTGCCCGCGCCCCAGCTCGACCAGTGCTCGCTGGGTCTCGCCGGAGATCACGAACGGGTAGGTACCGCCGCGGTACGAGGCGGTGGCCGGTCGTGGCCGATCCGACGGCAGCACCAACTCGTCCGGGAGATCGGCGAGTTCGCGCGTCCAGTACCGGATCTGAGTGGAGATCAGCGAACTCGGATCGTCCTCGGAGCCGAGCACCTCGCGCTGCCACAGCGCGTAGTCGGCGTACTGCACCGGCAGCGCCGACCAAGCGGGCGCCTCCCACGACGTGCGAGCGGCGTAGGCCACCATGACGTCGCGGGCCAGCGGACCCATCGACCAGCCGTCGGCCGAGATGTGGTGCACCACCATACCGAGCACGTACTCGGACTCACTGATCTCGAAAAGCCGTGCGTGCAACGGCACTTCGCTGGTCACGTCGAACGCCATGGAGGCGAGCTCGACCACATGGTCGATCAGGTTGTGCTCGGTCACCGGCACAGGGGTCAGGTCCGGCACGATCTGCGCGGCGTCCAACACCACTTGCACCGGGCCGCTGTTGGTTTCCGGGAAGACGGTGCGCAGTGATTCGTGCCGGTCGATCACGTCGATAATGGCGACCTGGAGCGCCGCCACGTCCAGCTGACCGGAAAGGCGGATGCCGATCGGGATGTTGTACAGCGCGGAACCGGTGTCGAAGCGGTTGAGGAACCACATGCGCTGCTGGGCCAGCGACAGCGGTACCTCCTCCGGGCGCTCGCGCGCCACCAGCGCCTTGCGCGCACCATCGCCGGCGTGCGATTCCACGCGAGCGGCCAGCGCGCCGACGGTGGAAGCGTCGAAGAGCATGCGCACCGGGACCCGGGTATCGAGTGCGATGCCGAGCCGGGAAGCGACCTGGGTGGCACTGAGGGAGTTGCCGCCGAGTTCGAAGAAGTCGTCGTCGACACCGATGCGGGTGATGCCGAGGACCTCGCCGAAGATCTGCGCGACGATCTCCTCGATTGGGGTCGAGGGCGCGCGGAAGCTCTTGACCTCGAAGATCGGTGCGGGCAGGGCCTTGCGGTCCAGCTTGCCGGAGGTGTTGAGCGGGAACTCGTCGAGCACGACGAAGGCGCTCGGAACCATATAGGCGGGCAGTTCGCCGGTGAGTTCGGCGCGGACGCTTTCGATTTCGATCGAATGGCCCCAGGCCGCAATAACGTATGCGACCAGCTGATCGCCGAGGCGGTCGTCCGAGCGCACCAACACGACTGCCTGGGCGATGGACTGGAGGCCGGTCAAGGCCGTCTCGATCTCACCGAGTTCGATGCGCAGACCGCGCAGCTTGACCTGGAAGTCGGTGCGGCCCAGGTACTCCAACTCACCGTCGGCGGTCCAGGTGACCAAGTCACCGGTGCGGTACATGCGGGAACCGGCCGGGTCGAACGGGTTCGCAACAAATCGGTCGCTGGTCAGATCCGGGCGCGCGACGTAACCGCGGGCCAATTGCGCGCCCGCCAGATAGAGCTCACCCGCGACACCCACCGGCACCGGGTGCAGACGCGAATCCAGCACATACACCTGGGTGTTGAATACCGGTGCGCCGATCGGCACCGACGCGGTGTCGGTGTCAACGACCTCGTGATACGTCACATCGACCGCTGCTTCGGTCGGTCCGTACAGGTTGTGCAGGCGCGCACCAGTCAGCTTCCGCAACCGCTGTGCGGTCGCGGCGGGCAGCGCCTCACCCGAGGCAAAGACAGTGCGCAGGCTGCGGCACTCGTTCGCGCCGACCTCGGCCACAAAGACCGACATCATCGACGGCACGAAATGCGCCGTGGTGACCCGTTCTTCGGTAATGACATCGACCAGATAACCCGGGTCGCGGTGACCGTTCGGACGAGCGACGACCAGACGGGCACCGATCTGCAAGGGCCAGAAGAACTCCCACACCGACACGTCGAAGGTCGCCGGGGTCTTCTGGAGCACCACATCATCCGCGCTCAGGCCGTATTCGGCCTGCATCCACACCAGTCGGTTGACGATCGCGGCATGCGAGACAGCGACGCCCTTGGGGCGACCTGTCGAACCGGAGGTGAAGATTACGTACGCCGTATTCGACGGCCGCAGCGGCGCAATACGTTCCGCGTCGGTGACCACGGCCTCGGCGTATTCGCTCAGATCGAGTTCGTCGATGTCGATCGTGGTGACCGACCCCGCATCGAAGCCGTCGCGAGAGGTGGTGAGAATACACACCGGGTCAGCCGTGTCCAGCACATAGCGGGTGCGGTCGGCCGGATGATCCGGATCCAACGGCACATACGCGCCACCGGCCACGCTCACCGCGTACATGCCGATCACCAGCTCGAGGGATCGGCTCATGCCGAGCGCAACCATCGACTCCGGCCCGACGCCGAGCAAGATCAGGTGACGCGCAAGGCGATTCACCCGGGTGCTGAATTCGGCGTAGGACAGACCTGTCCCCTCGAAAGTCAGCGCGATCATTTCGGGGGTCCGGGCGGCCTGCGCCTCGAACATCGACACCAGCGTGGCCGCGGGTACCTCGCGGGCGGTCTGGTTCCACCCGGTGAGAACCTGGGCACGCTCCGCATCATCGAGAATGTCGATGTCGTGCACCTTGGATTCCGGTGCCGTGACAGCCGATTCGAGCACACGCAGGAAGCGGCGCCCGAATTCGGTGACGGTCTCGGCGTCGAACAGGTCGGTGGCAAAGGACACCACGGCCGCCATGCCCGCGGGCTCACCGTGCGCACCGCGCTCCTCGGTGACCGTCCACTGCAGATCGAATTTGGCGATATCGACATCTAGTTCGGCGGCGGTCACCGACAGACCCGGCAACTCCAGGGTCGCGTGCGACATCTCCTGGAACGACAACATCACCTGGAACAGCGGATGCCGCGCCTGCGAGCGGGTGGGGTTGATCACCTCAACCAGCCGCTCGAACGGCACATCGGCGTAGGCGAAGGCCGCCAGGTCGGTCTCCCGGGTGCGGGCCAGCAGCTCGGTGAACGGTTGCTCGCCATCCACATCCGAGCGCAGCACCAGGGTGTTGACGAACATGCCGATCAGATCATCGAGCGCCTGCTCGCCGCGGCCCGCGACCGGCGTGCCGATTGCGATATCGGTGGTACCCGACAGCCGGGCCAGCAACACGGCCAGCGAGGCGTGCATGACCATGAACAGGCTGACACCCTGCGCGCGAGCGAGCGCGACCAAGCGCTGGTGCAGCTCGACGTCGATCTCGAAGCCCACCCGGCTGCCGTGGAAGCTCTGCACCGGCGGACGCGGACGGTCCGCGGGCAGATCCAGCTGATCTGGCAGACCCGCCAGAGCTGTCCGCCAGTACGCGATTTCGCGGGCGGCCATGGAGGCGGGGTCGGATTCGGCGCCGAGCAGCTCGCGCTGCCAGACGCTGAAGTCCTGGTACTGCACCGGGAGCGGCGCCCAGGTCGGCGCCATACCTGCGGCGCGGGCCAGGTAGGCGGCGCCCACGTCGCGCGCCAGCGGGCCGAACGAGAAACCATCGGCCGCGATGTGATGCACGACGAACGCGACCGCGTAGTCGGCGGTGCCGTTGCTGCGCCCGCCGGTGACGGCGAAGACTCGCACGCGGATCGGCAGCTCGTGCGATACGTCGAAGCCCCGCGCGGCGAATTCGGCTAGGGCGCCCTGCAGTTCGGCTTCATCGATCGGCTGCACCACGATGCCGAGGTCGACCTGGTCGACCGGCAGCACCTGCTGGTAGCCGCCGTCGCCGGACTCGGGGAAGATTGTGCGCAGCGACTGCTGCCGCTCGATCATGTCGAGCAGGGCGGGCTGCAGCGCCTCCAAATCCACCTGGCCGCGCAACCGCACCACGAACGGCAGGTTGTAGGTCGGCACCGTCGGGTCGAACTGGTTGATGAACCACATGCGCTGCTGCGCCAGCGACAGCGGCACCCGCTCCGGCAGCTGCTGAGCCACCAGCGGCGGGCGAGCGGCGTCGATGGGCGTGGCGTTCTCGGCCCGCGCCGCGATCCCGGCGACGGTAGGGGTCTCGAACAGCGCGCGCACCCCGATCTGGGTACCGAACGCCACGCCGATCCGCGCCACCACCTGGGTGGCGACCAGCGAGTTGCCGCCCAGATCGAAGAAGTTGTCGTCGATGCCGATCTGGTCCTGACTCAGCACATCGGCGAAGATGCCCGCCACAATCTGCTCCGCCTGAGTACGCGGCGCACGAAACCCAGCCGCGTCCGCGGTGAACACCGGCTCCGGCAGCGCCTTGCGATCCAGCTTGCCGCTGGTGTTGAGCGGGAAGGCCTCCAGCACCATGACCGATGCGGGCACCATGTAGCTCGGTAACTTCTCGGCCGCGAACCTGACCAGCTCTACCGAGTCGACAGTCTGCCCGGGCGCCGCAACGACGTAGGCGACCAACTGCTGGCCGGTCGCTGTGTCCATGACGAGCACCACGGCCTGGCTGACCGTCGGGTGGGCGAGCAGATCGGTCTCGATCTCGCCCAGCTCGATACGCTGGCCACGGAACTTCACCTGGAAGTCGGTACGGCCGATATATTCCAGCGTCCCGGCGTCGGTCCAGCGCACCAAGTCGCCGGTGCGGTACATCCGCTCACCGCTCTGCGACATCGGGTTCGCGACGAACCGGTCCGAGGTAAGGTCCGGGCGCCCGCGGTAACCGCGGGCGAGCTGCCGCCCGCCCAGGTACAGCTCGCCCGTTGCGCCGATCGGGGCGGGTCGCAGTCGCGAATCCAGCACGTAGACCTGGACATTCCACTCCGGGATGCCGATCGGCACGGTGATCTTGTCGGCGGCCGTCGCCTCCCAGTAGGTCACCGAGACCGCGGCCTCCGTCGGGCCGTATAGGTTGTGCAACCCGGCCGGAGCGGAGCCTGTGGAACGACCATCCGGCGCGGCGGTGATCTCCCTGAACTTCGCCGCTGTCTCCGGCGGCAGCGCCTCACCGATCACGAAAACCGCGCGCAGCGTGGCACATTGGGCTGGGGTGGCGTGCGCGACAAACACTGTGAGCATGGACGGAACGAAGTCGGTCACGGTGACCCCGTGCCGTTCGATCGTGTCCGCCACGTAGAGCGGGTCGCGATGCCCATCCGGCGCGGCGATAACCAGCTTGGCGCCCACCATCAACGGAAGGAAGTAGCCCCATAGCGACACGTCGAACGTGGTCGCGGTCTTCTGCAGATACACGTCCTCGGCGGTCAGCCGGTACTCGTCGAGCATCCACAGCTGCTGGTTGACGATCGCGTGGTGGGTGACCGCTACGCCCTTGGGGCGGCCGGTCGAGCCTGAGGTGTAGATGACGTAGGCAGTATTGTCCGGGCGCAATGGCGCGAGCCGCTCGGCCTCGGTCACCGGGCCGGCGGAGTACTCCGACACGTCGAGAGTGTCGATCTCCACCCGGCGTACCGACTCGGGTAGCTCCAGCTTGTCGGAGGACAGCGTCAGCGCGCATACCGGCGCGGCGCTGTCGAGGATGTAGGCGGTGCGGTCGGCCGGATGATCCGGATCGATCGGCACATACGCGCCACCGGCCTTCAGTACCGCGTGCATGCCGATCACCAGCTCCAGCGAGCGGCGCATCCCGAGGGCGACGAGCGATTCCGGGCCGACGCCGTCGGCGATCAGGAAGCGGGCAAGCCGATTTACCCGCGCGTCGAACTCAGCGTAGGTCAGCGTCGCGCCCTCGAACTCGACGGCGATGGCCTCCGGCGTCAAGGGCATTCGCGCGTCCAGCAGCGCCGCCAGCGTGGTTTCCGGGACCTCCTCCTCGGAGTCGTTCCACTCCAGCAAGGTCCGCTCACGCTCGCCCGAGGTGGTGACGTCCAAACTCCACACCGTCGCGTCCGCGTCTGCGGCGACCAAGCGGTCGAAGAATTCGAGGAAACGGTCGTGATGCCTGCGCGCCTCGTCTTCGGTGTAGAGGTTCGGGTTGGTCTCGAAGTCGATGCGTGGACGGGTGCCCGCGACCGACTGGTAGAAGTTGACGCCCAGATCCTCGATGCTGCCGGTCGACAGCACACTCATCGTGCCGACCATCGAGCCCATCGTGATCTGGTCGTGGAACAGCATGATGTTGACCCATGGACCGAAGAATTCGGTGGTCACCACGCCATCACCGGCCGAATCACGGCGGATGTCCTCATGCCGGTAACGCTGATGCCGCAATGCGCCGGACACCTCCACCGTCACCTGCTTGAGCAGCTCGGCAACGGTGGTGTCGTGCCTTACACGCAGTCGCAACGGCACGATGTTCGACGACACACCACCCGAACGGCGCATGGCCGCAGTTGTGCGGGCGGTCACCGGCAGGCTCAAAATGACGTCCTCAGTGCCGGTCCACTGCGCCAGGTATGCGGCGAAAGCCGCCAACAGCAACCCGGCCGACGACGAGTCGTGCCGGGCGACAGCGTCTTCCAACAGCGCGTTCTGCTCATCGGACAACAGGGCACTGGAGACTCCGTTGAGCGGCGCAGGCGGTGCCGACCGACCGGCCAGACTGGTGCCGTCCTCTAGTCCAGCGACCCGCTCGGCCCAGTACGCTTTGTCGGAGTCGAACCGGGTGCTGCCGCGGTAGGCGATCTCCTGGTCATAGAGCGTGCGCAGGCCGGTGGCCTTGGCGGGCGTTGCCTCGGTGCCGTTCAGGATCGCCGTATAGTGCTCGGCGACCCGGCCCAGATTCGTCATCGCGCCGAAGCCGTCGAGCGCGATGTGATGGGAGCGCAGGTACCAGTACCAGTGGTCGTCGGCGAGCTGCAGGCCCGCGATCCGCATCAGCCGGTCTTCGGTCAGATTGAGGGGGCGGCCGTATTCGGCGCGCATCCACGCCATCGCGGCAGCCTCCGGGTCGGCCTCACCGCGCAGGTCGACGTAATAGACCTTGTCACTGTCCGGGATGGTGTAGTCGATGTACTGATACGGTTCGCCGTCGCGCTCGACAATGCGCAGGAAGCCCGAGCCCAGCTCATCGGAGGCACGAATCAGGGCTTCGCGGAGGACCTCCAGATCGAGTTCACCATGCAGATCGACATACTGCGCGATGTTGATCGGTACGTGCGGATCGACATGCTGCGCATACCAAATCCCCAGCTGCGCGGGCGACAACGGGAAGTACTCGCTCGAACTGGCATGTGCCCGTTCGCCACCAGTTTCGCTGTTTCCGCCGAAATCCAGCCGGTTCAACCGTAACCTCGCTTCCGGAACACCACGCAAGCGCTCCCCGCCAACACCCGGACGCGGCGCCCACCCATCCAAGCGTGGCGCCTACGTCTCCGGTGTTCTGTTCTCATCAATCAGGCAAAAAATGTTCGTTTGAACTATCTGTCCACTAGGCAAACCTTGTTACATGGGCTCGACCGTGCCCAACGGCCACTGACCGGCTGTGCCGGGACTGTCACTGCGGATCACCGGATCAATCTACCGTCGCCGCGCGCACCCGACCAACCAACCGTTATAGCTGATACGCATCAACGCAGGCAGGGTGGGTTTCGTCGGTCCGATGATGAGCTGTTGTCGTTCTCACACCGTTCCTCGGCGTGACATCGGGGCACCAGCGGGTCAGAAGTGGCGCAGTCGGGCCGGGTTGTAGAGGTGGGATTCGGCGCAGTGCGCGGTGGACCTCAGCGCACGCCCTACCAAGATCACCGCGGCTTGCCGCAATCCGGCAACCTCGACTTGGTCGGCGATATCGATCAGGGTGCCGCGCAGGATCCGCTGTTCGGGCTGGCTGGCGCGGTATACGACGGCCACCGGGCAGTCCGGGCCGTAGTCGGCGGCCAGCTCGCCGGCCAGCGCACGGATGCTGGTGATGGCCAGGTGCAGCACCAAGGTGGCGCCGGTGGCGGCGAAGTTCGCCAGGGCTTCCGAATCGGGCATCGCGGTCGAGCGGGCCTGGGTGCGGGTGAGCACGACAGACTGCACGAGTTCGGGCACGGTCAGCTCGGCGCCGAGCAGCGCCGCCGCGGCGGCATAGGCGGGCACGCCCGGCGTGACGTCCCAGGAGACACCGTGCGCGTCGAGCCTTCGGGTCTGTTCGGTGAGCGCCGAATAGAGCGATGGGTCGCCCGAGCACAACCGGGCCACGTCCTTCCCCGATCGGGTGGCGCGCACCAGATGGCCGGTGATCTGGTCCAGGTCCAGATGCTGGGTATCGATCAGCTCTGTGTCCGGGGCACAATGCGCCAGCACCTCGGGGTCGAGGTAGGTGCCCGCATAGAGGCACACCGGAGAGCTTCGCAGCAGAGTGACCGCTCGCACGGTCAACAGGTCCGCGGCGCCCGGCCCCGCGCCGATGAAATGCACGGTCATGCGGTGAGTGTATTCAGGCCGTCACCTCGACGTGTGCGATGACCTCGCGGGACACCGGCCCCACCGACCCGCCAGGCATGCCGTTGTGCTCCCGAATTCCTCGCGATCCGCACTCGTGTACCGGACGACGATCTCGGTGACGTCGCCAGCTGGTTCGCGGTTCGCCGCGGGCGGCCGTATGTCGCCTATGACTCAGGTGCCGACCGGCGGAAATACCACGACTAGATAAGGACGCGGGAGGTTTGCCGGAGCCGATGTGGTCTACCCGGCAATTATCAGCACGTGGTGCCACTGATGAACCCGCTGTTCGGCGAGTCGCAGTCGAAAGCATGCAAGGAGTGATCATCGTGAAGGGTGGAGCACGAATAGCGGCGGGGGTGGGAGTCGGCTACGTCCTGGGCCGCACGCGCAAGATGCGGCTGGCGTTGTCACTGGGAGGCGCGGTATTGGCCAGGCGGTCTTCGGGAGGGCCGCAGGAGCTGCTGCAGCGAGGGACTTCATTGATCCGCTCGTCCCCGGAGCTGACCAAGATCACCGAAACGGTCCGCGCCGAATTGCTCGGTGCGGCGCGGGCGGCGGCGGTCACCGCCGCGAGCAACCGCATCGATTCGTTGAACGCCCGCCTGCAGCAACGAGCCGCGGAAACCGGAGCGGACGAAGAACCGGGAGAATCTCGAGAGCTCACCTCGGGCCGAGATGAGGATGAGTACGACGAAACCTCCGAGGACGACTACGCCGGCGACGACTACGAACGCGAATCCGACGAGGAGGATCTGGAGGACGAGTACCCGGACGACGAGGGCGAACCAGAAGAGGACATCGACGTCGAGGAGACCGACGAAGACGACGGCGACCAGGAGACCCGGGCGCCCGCCCGTGCCCGGCCTGCGGCGCGCACCGGGCGAACCCGAGCCGGTGAGTCCCGCTCGCGGGGACCGGACAAGGCGTCCGGCTCCGGGGGCCGGGCGTCGGCTACGCCCGGTCGGCGTCGGGTACGCGCCGACGCTGACACCACAGAGCATGCGCCGGTACGGCGTACGCGGAGGTGAATCAGATGGTGCGGAAATCTCTCGAAGACGTTCCCAGCAAGGTGGGTAAGACCGCCACCGACACGGTGGGCCAGGTCGGCAAGACCGCCACCGACACCGCGGGCCGGGTCGGGAAGACCACCGCCGACACCGCGGGCCGGGTCGGGAAGGCTGCGACCGGCGCGGCCGGAAGCGCTCAGCGAAAGGTCCATGATGTCAGCCCCACCGGGCACCTGCAGCAATCGCTGCAGGACCTCGCGGGAACCCTGGCCGGACGTGCGCTGGCCGGGTTCTCGGACACCATGTCCGGGACGGCCGAACGCCTGAACAAGTACGCGGAAGGCGACGGTGGGAATCTGCTGTCGGCGGTGACCGGCATCGAGAAGCTCGCCGAGGGCAAATCGCCGATGCGGGCGGCCATGAGCACCGGAATGGAGGGAATCAAGCACACCGCCAAGGAAACGTTCCAAGGTGTCAAGGAATCACTTGTCGGCGGTAAGGGAAAGGGCTCCGGCGGCAAGAAGCTGAAGTTGACGAACATCGTCGAACAGGTCGACGTCGGCGCTCCGATCCGGCTCACCTACGACCAGTGGACCCAGTTCGCGGACTTCCCGAAGTTCATGAAGAAGGTCGAGCAGGTCGAACAGGCCGCCGACGAAAAGCTCGAGTGGACAGGCAAGGTGTTCTGGTCCCGACGGACCTGGCAGTCCACGATTCTCGAGCAGGTGCCGTTCGAGCGGATCGTATGGCGCTCGAAGGGCGACAAGGGCTACATCGACGGCGCGGTGACCTTCCATGAGCTCGCCCCCGATCTGACCCGCGTCATCATGGTGCTCGAATATCACCCCCGCGGATTGTTCGAAAAGACCGCCAACCTCTGGCATGCGGTCGGCCGCCGGGCCCGCCTGGAGCTGAAGCATTTCCAGCGTCACGTCATGACCGAGAGCCTGCTGCACCCCGACGACATCGACGGCTGGCACGGCGAGATCCACGACAAGAAAGTCGTCAAGGACGACGAGACCGCCCGTCGCGAGGAGCAGGACAGCGCCGAAGGCGAGGGGACGGAAGACGAAGACCAGGAACTCGAGGACGAAGTCCCCGAAGACGAGGAATCCGTCGACGAGGAGGAGGGCGAACCCGAGTCGCCCCGTCGCCGACCCGCGGCCCGGCACACCACCACACCCAGAACCCGATCGGGGGACAAGCAAGGAGGACGAACATGACAATCGAACCCGCCAGCCGTGGAGGGGGCGCAGGCACCATGGCCCGCCCGAACTCCTCGGGCCTAGCCGAAGTCATCGACACGATTCTCGACAAGGGATTGGTCATCGACGCGTTCGCGCGGGTGTCGCTGGTCGGCATCGAATTGGTGACCATCGACGCCAGGGTCGTAGTGGCCAGCGTTGACACCTACCTGCGGTTCGCCGAGGCAGTCAACCGGCTGGAAATTTCCGACACCGAACCGAAGGGCCTACCCGACCTGGTCGGCGACATCACGGAAGGCGGCGCCAAACACAAGACCAAAGGCGCTATCGAGGCCGCGGGCGAGAAGGTCATGAACTTTCTCGACGACGTGGAGGACAAGCGCCAAACGGCGAACCGGTCATCGAAACGAAGGGAGAGATGATGCCCACCCAGCAAGCCACCACGGCGCCGGACCGCGAACGCGGACAGACCGCCGGGGTGTACGTGTACGGCATCGTGCCGGCCGATGTGCAGCCCGAAGAGCACGCCCCCGGTGTCGGAGATCCGCCGAGCGACGTCTCGACGGTGCGCCACGGCGAGATCGCCGCGCTGATCAGCGAGGTTTCGGTCGATCGGCCACTCGGCACGCCCAGCGACCTCACAGCGCACGCGAAACTGCTGGACGGTTCCGCGGCTGTCACGCCGGTGCTGCCGCTCCGGTTCGGTGCGGTCATGTCCGACCCGGACGCAGTGGAGAAGGAACTGCTCGAGGCTCACTACGACGAGTTCCATGCCGCGTTGGAGGAACTGGAGGGTCGCGCGCAGTTCGTGATCAAGGGACGCTACGTCGAGAAGGCGATCCTGCGTGAATTGGTGAACGAGGACTCCGAGGCCGCGCGGCTGCGGGAGGAAATCCACGACAAGCCCGAAGACGCCACCCGGGATGCCCGGATGGCGCTGGGCGAGATCATCAACCAGGCGATCGAGGCCAAGCGGGCCGAGGACACCCACCGGGTCACAGCCGCGCTCGACGCACTCGAACCCCTTGTCAGCGAGCGGAACCCCACACATGAGGAAGACGCCGTCCACGTCGCGGTCCTCATCGAAATGTCTCGGCAGGGCGAACTCGAGGAGGCTTTGGGAAGACTCGCCGAGGAATGGGACGGCCGCGTGGAGATCAGTCTGCTCGGCCCGATGGCGGCCTACGACTTCGTGATGAAGCGGGAACCGGCGGGCTGACGCATGGGTCTGCTTTCGTCGATCCTCTCGTTGCCGTTCGCCCCGGTCCGTGGCGTGATCTGGCTGGGTGAAGTGATCCAGGACCAGGTCGAGCAGCAACTCCACGATCCGGCGATCGCCCGGCGGGAACTGGAGGAGATCGATCAGGCCATGGCAGCGGGTCACCTGTCTAAGGAGGAACACGCGGCCGCGCAGCAGGCGGTCCTCGACCGGATGGTCCGGCCGTCCGAAGGGAAGGAGTGACCCGCGTGACCGGCAAAACCACCCATGAGTCCGAACCCCCTCCCCTGACCGCGGCGCAGGCCGCCGGTGCGGCGATCGACCACCTTATGGAGCTGACCGCGAAGGAAGCGCAGGGGGCTACCTCCGTGGAGCCGGCGGACCACGGGTGGACGGTGGAGGTCGAGGTGCTCGAGGACCGCCGCATCCCGACGTCGGCGGACATGATGGCGCTGTACGAGGTGGAGATCGACCTGGACGGGAACCTGTTGGCCTACCGCAGAACCAAGCGCTACAGCCGCGGTAGCAGCGACATCAGCGGAAGGACTCGGACATGACGGTAGCCGGGGGCGAATCGTCGATGCCGCAGCCCTACGGCAGCGGACACCAGTCGACGAATCTCGGCGACATCCTCGAACGGGTTCTGGACAAGGGCCTGGTGATCGCCGGTGACATCCAGGTGAACCTGCTCGACATCGAACTGCTCACCATCAAACTGCGGTTGGTGATCGCCTCGCTGGAGACGGCGAAGGCGGTGGGAATCGACTGGTGGGAGACCGATCCCTGGCTCAACAGCAAAGCCCGCACACTCGAGCGGCAGGATCGGGACCTCGAACTCGAGAACCGCGAACTCCGCGACCGGATCGCCGAACTCGAAGCCGGACGCGACCGCCACACACCCATCGAGCGCGCCCGCCAACCGGCAAAAGAGGAGGACCGTGACTGACGGTGTCGGGGTGTGGCTGTACGCGGTGACGGTCGACGGCGGCGCCGCGGAAGAGCTGGGCCACGTGACCGGCGTGGCGGGTGAGGCAGTGCGCGTTGTGATCGCGAACGGCTTGGCGGCCGTCGTCGGTACGGTCCCACTCGAGGTTTTCGGGAAGGAACCGCTGCGGCGCAATTTGGAAGATCTGACATGGCTGGAGGCGACGGCCCGGGCCCATGACACCGTCGTCTCCGCTGTCGCGCGACGGGGCCCGGCTGTCCCGCTGCGCCTGGCCACCGTCTACCTCGACGACGACAGAGTCCTCGGCCTGCTCGACGAGCGGCGGACGGACTTCCGGTCGGCCCTCGAGTTGGTGACCGACCGCACGGAGTGGGGCGTCAAAGCCTACGGCGACCGTGACGCCCTTACCGCCGCGGTGGCCGACGCCAAGGCGACGAGCAGCGACATAGGCGCAGGCACGGCATATCTGCTCCGTCGCAAAGCGCAGCTGTCCGCGCAGGAGACCGTCGAACGTGACGCCGCGACACGTGCCGACGAGATCCACGCGCACCTGGTGAGGCATGCCGCCGGCGGCCGACGTCAGGCCGCGACCGATCCCGCGCTGAGTGGCAGGCGGGACTGGATGGTGCTCAACGGCACCTATCTGGTGGACGACGAGCGCGCCGACGAGTTCGTCTCGACAGTCAGGGAACTCGGGAAGGAATATCCCGGTATCCGGCTCGAGCTCACCGGCCCGTGGCCACCGTATTCGTTCGCCGGCGTGGAACGGGAGCCCATATGAGGCACGCCGACGGGGAGCGCCGCATCGCCCTCATCGACCTCCTGGACCGGGTGCTGGCGGGCGGGGTCGTCATCTCGGGCGACATCAGGCTCTCCCTGGCGGATGTCGACATGGTGCAGATCTCATTGCGGGCTCTCATCTCCTCCATCACTCCCCTTTCCGCCAAGCCACTCGAGTCCGCCGCACCGCGCGAGATGCTGGAGCCGCACAGCGATGACTGAATTCGACGGCATTCCGCCACATATCGACTCGAATCCGGAATCCGTCGAGCGTGGGCTCGTCACGCTCGTACTCACCCTGGTGGAGTTACTCCGGCAACTGATGGAGCGGCAGGCATTGCGGCGGGTGGATGAAGGCGACCTGAGCGACACGCAGATCGAGCGGATCGGCACCACCCTGATGCTGCTCGAGGAGCGAATGGAAGAGTTGCGGAACCACTTCGGGCTGACTCCTGAGGATCTCAATATCGACCTCGGACCGCTGGGGACGCTGCTGCCCCGGGAGTGAGGCCCGAATCGGGAAGTCAGGCCGTCGCGTCGAAGTGTGCGATCACTTTCGAAGGCCGGAGCCGGACGACGAGTTCGCCTGGCACGCCGTTGCGTTTGCCGAACTCCTCGGCCCGGTCAGCGCCCATGTAGCGTCCACCGATCTCGGTGGCGGTGCGCAGCAGTTCGTCCGGGTCCTCGGAGAGCGTCACGGTGCCTTGCAACTGGATCGATGAGTACGGTGGCTCCTCCAGGTCGACGCACACCGCGATGCGCGCGTCGCGCGCGAACGCCTTGCCCTTGACGGTGGACTTCCCGGTATTGAAGACCAACGCGTCACCATCGAGGATGAACCAGACCGGCGTGACCATCGGCCTGCCGTCGGCCGCTACGAACGACACCTTGCCCGTTCGTGTGCCGTGGGTGAGGAATTCGCGCACGTCGGGATCCGAGAGAGAGGCCATCCGTTCACCCTAGGTCGCCGTCGGCTGTGGTGCGCGCATCGACAGCGCATGTCGCGCGGGCATCACCTCAGGTCACTGCGACAGCCGGAATGCACTCGCGCCGCGCGATCGCGGCCATGATGTCTTGCCGCCGATATGCCGCGGCTGCGGCATGAGTGCAGCGGCGAGGACCGCGCCGGTACCGAACAGGCCGATACAGATCCACATGGCCGCGCGGTAACCGGCACCGAAGGCGATGGCGTCGGTGAGGGGCGCTCGGGAGATTCCCACGAGGCTGGGGATAGCGGCGATGGCGAGCAACTGGGCGATGCGGGCGATCGCATTGTTGACACCGGAGGCGATCCCGGCTTCTTCGGTTGGCACCGCGGCGAATACGGATTCGGTCAGCGGAGCCACGAACACAGCCATGCCCGCGCCGAAGAGAACGACGCCGGGCAGCACCGCGGTCGAATAGGACGCATGCGTATCGATCTGGGCCAGTAGGACCGATCCCGCGCCGGCCAGCAGCAGCCCGATCGTCATCGGCACGCGCGCACCGTGCCGCTGTGCCCACTGCCCCACCCAGGTCGACGACACCAACATGATCGCGGTGATCGGCATCGTCGCCGTCCCTGCCTCGAGGGGTGAATACCCCGCGACGACCTGCAACTGGAACAGCAGCAGGAACAGCACACATCCCAGGGCGGCATACACCGGAAACGTCACCAGATTGACCGTGGTGAACACACGCGAGCTGAACAGCGCCGGCGGAACCAGCGGGTGACGGCTGCGGATCTGCACGACGACGAACACGGCGAGCAGCGCCACACCGACTAGCTCCATCCATACCCGCGCAGCGATCAACCCGTAGGTCAGCATCCCCAATCCCGTGACGATTGCGGCGGTTCCGAGCGCGTCCAGCCGCGGGGGCGCATGCGGATCCCGGGATTCCGGAACACATCGCACCGAGATGACGGCCACGGCCACGGCCAGCGGAACATTGATCAGAAACACCGAGCGCCACCCCGCCAGCTCCACCAGCCATCCGCCGGCGATCGGCCCGATCGCGCCCGCCACTCCCCCCAGACCCGACCACATTCCGATCGCCGCCCCCTGATCGCGCGGATCGATCGACGCCGAGATCAGCGCCAGACTGCCGGGTGTGATCAACGCACCCGCGACTCCCTGCACCACCCGCGCCGCCACCAGCATCCCGACATCCGACGCAGCACCACACCACGCCGACGCCAGCGCAAAACCCACACTGCCCCAGATGAAGACCGCACGACGACCGAACCGGTCGCCCAACGCGCCACCCACCAGGATCAGCGACGCCAAGGCGAGGGTATAGCCGCTCACCACCCACTGCAGGTCCACCACATCGGCGCCGAGACCCGAACCGATGTGTGGCGCGGCGATATTGACCACCGTGGCATCGAACGACACCACCGCCGAACCGAGCACGGTCGCCGCGACGATCCTCCGTCCGGCACTCGATCGCAACCGGGGACGCTCGGCAGGCGTCGCCCCGGTCGCCGCAATGACGTCACTCATCTTCTTGCGATCACCACAGCGAAACGATCGGCGGGATCGGTCCAGCATCGCTGCGGTCGGAAACCGGCCGCCGCGAGTTCGCCATGGAACGGCGTCAACCGGAACTTCGCCGAGATCTCGGTGCGCATCTGCTCACCGGCGGCGAATTCGATCACGAGATCCAGGTCCGCGATGGTGACCGTCATGTCGGCCGTCGCCTCCAGCCGCATCTCGATCCACTCGTTGTCGGCATCCCACACCGCTACGTGCGCGAACCGGTCGGGTTCGAAGTCCGCGCCGAGTCGGTTGTTCACCACCTGCAGGATGTTTCGGTTGAACTCGGCGGTCACGCCGGCGGCATCATCGTAGGCGGGCACCATGACGGCCGGATCGGTCACCAAGCCCACGCCCAGCATCAGCTGTTCCCCTGGCTCGAGGACGTCGTACATACGCCCGAAGAATTCGGCCCGCTCCGCCGGTACCAGATTGCCGAGTGTGCCGCCGAGCAGCACGACGATCCGTGGGCCACAGCGCGGGAGGGAATCCAGTCTGCTCATGAAATCACCGACCACTCCATGGATCTCCAGCCGCGGGAATTCTTCGTTGATCCATCCCACGGCGGCCCGCAAAGCGAACTCGGAGACATCCAGTGGCACATATGAGCGCAACGATCCGCGCTCGCTCAGCGAACTCAGCAGCAGGCGAGTCTTCTCCGATGAACCCGAGCCGAGTTCGACCAGCTCCGCGGCACCGGACGCCGCGATCGCGATCTCGTCCGCGCCGGCGCGCAGCAGCGCGCGCTCGGTCCGTGTCGGGTAGTACTCGGGCAGTTCGGTGATCGCCTCGAACAGTTTGCTGCCCTGCCCATCGTAGAACCACTTGGAGGGCAGCCATTTTCGTCGTCCCGACAACCCGAGCAGCACGTCCGTGCACAGCGCGTCTCGCAGGTCCGCTTCGGTTAGGCGAACATCGATCGTTGGTTCCATGTCGATCGTGGTTTCCTTTCGTGCAAATATCCGAAGCGCATCCCGCTGCGTGGTCGAGTTCTTCGCAGCAGAATTCGATTCCCGGCTTCACTGCGCCGGGGCGAACACATACTTATGGCGGGCCTATTCGTTCCAGACGCCGACAACCGGGGACAGCAGTTCGACAATTCCGGCGCATCCGCTTCGGAATTCGAATTCACAGCGTCCCCACCGCAGGCGCCCAGTCGCGGTCCGATGATGATCGGGAATCCGTTGGTCGTGGCGAATTCCATGACCGCACGCACATCGGGAGAATCACGAAACGCGGGTAAGGAAACATTCCGCGCGGCGATTGCGCCGACCATAGATGATTTGCATCGAAACCGCGTGAAATATTGTGGTCGATCACCCGGGATGTCCGACTCCGCGCGCAACTCGGCGACCGCCATGAGGTCGGATTCACGCCCTACGACAATGCGTTCCAGCGCCGCGAACCGGGCCGCCGGGTCGCGCACCGCGGCCTGCACGAGATTTATGTCGCCAGGGACCGCGACAGCGGCCGTCGCACACTTAGGCATACCCCCGAGCGCCCTGCTCGCGTATACGTAGGCAACAACAGTGATACCGTGGTCGATACATTCGGTATACGGAACGTCGACGCCGCTTACCCGATAGTTCACGGTCACGTGTGGCTGCACGGGTTCCTCCGCTTGAAGCCGGAACACTGAAGTCGATATGACGCCGGAAACGAAGACAGAATTACGCCTCCGCCAACGCCCGGCAGCGATGCGGAGAAACATCTGGCTGATCGACTATCTACAGTGGCTCACAAGCTCCGGTTCGTACCTCATGCAGATAAGTATGCAACTCCCCACTGCTGGTAAATGTTCCCTACCATGAGAAATGCGGATAGGTCAGTCGGATTGTATGCTTTGGGATTTCGACCACGAGAGAGCAGCGCTAGCGAGTATGAGAACACCATAATCGGAGCATTGCCGTGCATTCGCCGAGGTTGCCAGTGGCCGCCACCGCACTTGCCGCGCCGCAGAATGTGATCTGTATCACAATCGATGCAGCCGAACGTGGCAACCAACCGTGACGCCATGAGGCACCGGCCGAGCCGGGCAGCGCAGGTCTCGAATCCGCGTCAGCCGTGGCGGCCGAGGAGGGTGGGGCGCAGGTCCGCGACCACGGCGTGGATGGCGTCCACGACGGCGGACACCTCGGGGCGGCGGAGGGTTTCCTTCCTGGCGACCAGCCAGTAGCCGAGGGTGACCGTTACCGAGTCGGCGAGTACGCGGACGAGGTCGGGATGCCGGTCGGCCATGAAGCATGGCAGCAGGCCGAGACCCGCGGACGCGCGGGTCGCCTCCACGTGCACGAAAACATTGGTGGAGGTGACGGATTCGCGCATCGCTGGTACGAAGCTGGAGGCCAGGTCGAGGTCGTCGACCTGGAGCATGGAATCGATGAAGTACACCAGCGGATGCTCGGCCAGGTTGTCGATCGTTGCCGGAGTGCCGTGTTCGCGCAGGTATTCGCGCGAGCCGTAGAGGCCGAGAGAGTAGTCGGCCAGTCGTGTGGCGGTCGCGCGATGCACCTGCGGCTCCCCGACTACCACCTCGAGGTCGAGTCCCGAGCGCTGTTGCGACGCGCGCCTGGTCGTCGCCACGATCTCGACCGCGATCTTCGGATGTCGCCGCTGCACCTCGGCGGCCGCGGGCGCGGCGATGTAGGCGCTGAATCCGTCGGTCGCCGAGATCCGGACCACCCCCTCCAGCAGCCGGTCACCACCCGCGTCGGCGGTAAGGGATTTCACGGCCGACTCCACCGCCTCGGCCGCGGCCAGCGCCTCCTTGCCGAGATCGGTCAGTTCCCAGCCACCGGTTACCCGGGTGAGCACCCGGCCGCCAAGGGTCTGCTCCAGCGCCGCTATGCGCCGCGAGATCGTCGTGTGGTTGATACCGAGTTCTTCTGCGGCCGTGACGAATCGGCCGGAACGCCCGACCGCCAGGAGGACAAGTAGGTCATCCGCGCTGGGACGACCAGCGGAGGCCGGGCGCATACCTGCATCTTTGCAGATGCACACTGCATTACTGGTCATTGCGGCGTATTTCATCTGCACGAATACTCTGTTCAGCCAGAGATTGTGGGGGTCGTCACATCGCGACCCGATGTGCGACCCCCGGCACGAAGGAGAGTTCGATGAGGAGCGCCGACAGCCGCGGGCCGAACGCGGAATTTCCGAGGGGCGAGGACCCCGGCGGTACGACGAACGGCCTGAAGCGGGTGGTGGCCGCGTCGATGGCGGGCACGGTCGTCGAATGGTATGAGTTCTTCCTCTACGGCACCGCCGCCACGCTGGTGTTCAGCAAGGTCTTCTTCGCGAAGGACACCAGCGATCTGGACGCCATCCTCGCCGCCTTCGTGACCTACGCCGTCGGTTTCGCCGCGCGCCCACTGGGCGGCGTCGTCTTCGGGCACTTCGGCGACAAGTACGGCCGCAAGAAGTTGCTGCAGTTCAGCCTGGTGCTGGTGGGCGCAGCGACGTTTCTGATGGGCTGTCTGCCGACCTTCGCGCAGATCGGCTACTGGGCGCCCGCGCTGCTGGTCTTGCTGCGCTTCATCCAGGGTTTCGCGGTCGGCGGGGAATGGGGCGGCGCGGTCCTGCTGGTGGCCGAACACAGTCCGAGCCGAAGCCGGGGCTTCTGGGCGAGCTGGCCGCAGGCGGGCGTGCCCGCCGGCAACCTGCTGGCGACGATGGTGTTGCTCGTGCTCACCTCGACGCTCTCGGACGCGGCATTCCTCAGCTGGGGCTGGCGGGTGGCGTTCTGGCTCTCCGCGGTAGTGGTGCTGGTCGGCTATTACATCCGCACGAAGATCACCGACGCGCCCATTTTCGTCGCCGCGCAGCGGGAGGCCGAGCAGATCAAGGCGACCTCGCTCAGCGTCGTCGAGGTGCTGCGCCGCTATCCGCGCGGCGTGCTCACCGCCATGGGGCTGCGCTTCGGCGAGAACGTCATGTACTACCTAGTGGTCACCTTCACCATCACCTACCTCAAGGTGCAGGTACACGTGAACACCCAGGTGATCCTGTGGTGGCTGCTCGCCGCGCACGCGGTGCACTTCGTGATGGTCCCACTCGCGGGCAAAATGTCCGACCGCTTCGGCAGACGACCGGTCTACTTCGTCGGGGCGCTGGCCGCGGGCACCTGGGGCTTCTTCGCCTTTCCGATGATGGACAGCGGCCACAACGTGATCATCCTGTCCGCCATCATCATCGGCTTGGTCTTCCACGCGCTGATGTACGCGGGACAGCCCGCGATCATGGCGGAGATGTTCCCCACCCGGATGCGCTATTCCGGTGTGTCCCTGGGCTATCAGGTCACCTCTATCGTGGCCGGGTCGCTGGCCCCGATCATCGCTGTCCGACTCCTCAACACCTACCACTCCGCGGTGCCGATCGCCTGGTACCTGGCGGGCGCGGCCGCGGTCACCGCGATCGCGGTGCTCATGGCCAAGGAAACGAAAGGACTGACCTTGGAAAGCGTCGACCTCGCGGACGCCGCAAGCCTCGGCGGACACCCCGCCACGGTGTCGGTGCGATGAGCGACCTCGACGGGCGTTCGGCCCTGGTCACCGGCGGCGCGAGCGGCATAGGCGCGGCATGCGCGCGGGAGCTGGCGGCACGTGGCGCCCAGGTCACCGTCGCCGACATCGACGATGTCGGCGCCAAAGCCGTCGCCCGCGAGCTGGGCGGAAAGTCCTGGGCGGTGGACCTGCTCGACGTCGATGCACTGGAATCGCTGGAGCTGGAGACCGACATCTTGGTTAACAACGCCGGGGTGCAGCACATCAGCCCGATCGAAGACTTCGCGCCGCGCCGGTTCCGCGAATTGCTCACGCTGATGGTCGAGGCGCCGTTCCTGCTGGTACGCGCGGCCCTGCCGCACATGTATCGGCAGGGCTTCGGTCGGATCGTCAACATCTCCTCGGTGCACGGCCTACGGGCCTCGGAGTACAAGGTCGCATACGTGACGGCCAAGCACGGGCTCGAGGGGCTGTCGAAGGTGACCGCGCTGGAAGGTGGCCGCCACGGCGTGACGAGCAACTGCGTCAGTCCCGGATACGTCCGAACGCCGTTGGTGGACAAGCAGATCGCCGACCAGGCCGTCGCGCACGGCATCGCCGAGCAGGAGGTGCTGGAGAAGATCCTGCTCACCGAGAGCGCTATCAAGCGCCTCGTCGAGCCGGAGGAGGTCGCGGCACTGGTGGGCTGGCTCGCGTCGCCGTGGGCCGGCATGGTCACCGGCACCTCCTACACGATGGACGGCGGTTGGAGCGCGCGATGAGGGCGCGCTCATCCGAGGGCGGCCAGCGCCATGCTGCGCAGCACCGGGCGAGCACGGACGGCGTTCGCCATTGTCGCGCTGTGCGGTGTGGAGTTGATCAGGCCGAAGGCGGCGTGGGCCTGCACCCGCGCCGTCTCCTCGGGTAGGTCTTGGTGCAGCTCGCGCAATACCGCGACCCAGATCTCCACGTACTGTCGCTGGGTGCGGCGAATCTCGCGGCGGGCGGAGGCAGGCACATTGTCCAGGTCGCGGTCCTGGATGCGGATCAGCTCCGGCTCGCCGAGCGCGAAGTCCAGGTGGTGGTCGACCAGCCCGGCCAACGCGTCCCCCGCGGATTCGGTCGCCGCGACCACCGCCTTACCGCCGGCGAGCAGCCGCTGACTGACCCCGACGAGCAGTTCGATCAGCAGCGCCTCCTTGTTCGGGAAGTGCCGATAGACGGCCGGGCCGCTGATTCCGACGGCGGCGCCGAGGTCGTCGAGGCGCATGCCGAAGAAGCCGCGGTCGGCGATGAGCCGGGCTCCTGCCTCCAGCAATTGCGCACGGCGCTGCGCTTTCAACTGCTCGCGACGAGTGAGCGCAATAGGGTCGGCGCTGGTCACATGCGCTCCTTTCGCCCGATCTGGACATCTCAGTTAATCAAGACTAACCTGAATTCCAGTTATCGGCGACTAACTGGATGGCAGGATGGTGTGATGACCGTTACCGAAGAGGCCGCCGAGCTCCGCGCCGCGCACGCGGCACTGGCCGACGACCTGCGCGCCCGGCTGGCCGCAGCGGCGCTCGGTGGGCCCGCGAAGGCGCGCGATCGCCACGTCGCACGGGGCAAGCTGCTGCCCAGGCAGCGGGTCGACCAACTGCTCGACCCGGGCAGCCCGTTCCTCGAACTCTCCCCGCTGGCCGCGACCGGGATGTACGGCGACGAGTCCCCGGGCGCCGGGATCATCACCGGGATCGGGCGAGTGTCCGGCCGCGAATGCGTGATCGTGGCCAACGACGCCACGGTCAAGGGCGGCACCTACTACCCCATGACGGTGAAGAAGCATCTGCGCGCGCAGGAGATCGCGCTACAGAACCGGCTGCCCTGCCTGTACCTGGTCGATTCCGGGGGAGCGTATCTGCCGCGCCAAGACGAGGTGTTCCCCGACCGGGAGCATTTCGGGCGCATTTTCTACAACCAGGCGACCATGAGCGCCACAGGGATTCCGCAGATCGCCGCGGTGCTCGGCTCGTGCACCGCCGGTGGCGCCTACGTGCCCGCGATGAGCGACGAGGCCGTGATCGTGCGCAACCAGGGCACCATCTTCCTCGGTGGCCCGCCGCTGGTGAAGGCGGCGACCGGCGAGGTGGTCACCGCCGAGGAGCTGGGCGGCGGCGAATTGCACTCGCGTACATCGGGTGTCACCGACCACCTGGCCGAGGACGATCAGGATGCGCTGCGCATCGTGCGCCGTATCGTGGCCACGCTCGGGCCGCGCCCGCCGAGTCCATGGGAGGTGCTGCCCACCGCCCCGCCCGCCGCGCCGGAATCCGAGCTGTACGACATCGTTCCGGTCGATTTGCGCACACCCTATGACGTGCGCGAGGTCATCCTCCGCCTGGTCGACGGAAGTGGTGACGCCGAGAGCGGTTTCCACGAGTTCAAGGCCGAATACGGCAAGACTCTGGTCACCGGCTTCGCGCGCATCCACGGGCATCCCGTGGGCATCGTCGCCAACAACGGCGTGCTGTTCAGCGAATCTGCCATGAAAGGCGCGCATTTCATCGAGCTGTGCGACAAGCGAAAAATCCCGCTGCTGTTCCTGCAGAACATCACCGGGTTCATGGTCGGCCGCGACTACGAAGCGGGCGGCATCGCGAAGCACGGCGCCAAGATGGTCACCGCAGTGGCCTGCGCGCGGGTACCGAAGCTGACCGTGGTGATCGGCGGTTCCTACGGCGCGGGCAATTACTCGATGTGCGGGCGCGCGTATTCGCCGCGGTTCCTGTGGATGTGGCCCAACGCCAGAATCTCGGTGATGGGCGGCGAGCAGGCGGCCTCGGTGCTGTCGACGGTGCGCGGTGATCGGCTCGACAGCAGCGGACAGCCCTGGTCCCGCCCGGGTGGGGGTAGGGAGAAATCAGACGCCGACGCGGAGGCGTTCAAGGCGCAGATCCGGGAGCAGTACGAGAGCCAGGGCAACCCCTACTACTCGACCGCCCGCCTCTGGGACGACGGTGTGATCGACCCCGCTGACACCAGAACCGTACTCGGACTTGCCCTTTCGGTGTGTGCGCAGGCGCCGCTCGAACCCGTTTCCTACGGCGTATTCCGGATGTGATCGCGATGCTGAACAACTCCGTTCCGGTCGAATTCGACACCGTGCTCGTCGCCAACCGCGGCGAGATCGCGGTACGCGTGATCCGCACGCTGCATGCCATGGGTATTCGTTCGGTGGCCGTCTACAGCGACGCCGACACCGACGCCAGACACGTCCATGAGGCCGACACCGCGGTGCGCTTGGGCCCCGCGCCCGCCAGAGCGAGCTACCTCGCCATCGACAAGGTGGTCGCGGCCGCCACACGGACCGGTGCGCAGGCGGTGCATCCCGGCTACGGATTCCTCTCCGAGAACGCCGCTTTCGCCGCCGCGCTGGCCGAGGCGGGCATCGTCTTCCTCGGCCCGCCCACGCGGGCGATCGAGGTGATGGGCGACAAGATCGCCGCGAAGAACACCGTCGCCTCGTTCGGTGTCCCCGTGGTGCCCGGCATCGCGAAGCCAGGGCTGACCGACGACGAGCTGATCGCCGCGGCCACGGAAGTCGGATATCCGGTGCTGGTCAAGCCCTCCGCCGGCGGCGGAGGCAAAGGCATGCGCCGGGTGGACGGCCCGGAACGGCTGCCGGACGCGCTGGTCAGCGCACGGCGCGAGGCCGCGGCAGCGTTCGGTGACGACACGCTGTTTCTGGAGCGCTTCGTCACCCGACCCCGGCACATCGAGGTGCAGATCCTCGCCGACCAGTTCGGCAACGTCCTGCACCTGGGCGAGCGCGAATGCAGCCTGCAGCGCCGCCACCAGAAGGTGATCGAGGAGGCCCCCTCGCCACTGCTCGACGCCGACACCAGAGCCAGGATCGGCGCCGCCGCCTGCAACACCGCGCGCAGCGTGGACTACGTTGGCGCGGGCACCGTAGAGTTCATCGTTTCCGCCGACCGGCCCGACGAGTTCTTCTTCATGGAGATGAACACCCGCCTGCAGGTCGAGCACCCGGTGACCGAGCTGGTCACCGGCGTCGACCTGGTGGAATGCCAGATCCGCGTGGCGGCCGGGCAGAAGCTCGCGGTGGCGCAGGACGACATTCGCATGGTCGGCCACGCGATCGAGGCCAGGGTCTACGCCGAGGATCCAGGACGCGGATTCCTGCCCACCGGCGGCACGGTGCTCGACCTGGCCGAGCCGGAAGGCCGAGGTGTGCGGGTCGATTCGGGCCTGCGGGTCGGCACGCTGGTCGGCAGCGACTACGACCCGATGCTGTCCAAGGTCATCGCGCACGCCGGAGACCGGACCGCCGCGCTCGCGAAACTCGATCGGGCGCTGGCCGATACGGTGTTGCTCGGGGTGACCAGCAACCTCGAGTTCCTGCGGTTTCTGCTGGCCGACCCCGACGTCGCCGAAGGACGGCTGGACACCGGCCTGCTGGACCGGCGGGTGGCCGACTTCCATCCCATCGCCGTCGGCGACGACGAGTTCGTCGCCGCCGCCACTTGTCACTGGCTGCGGCGCTGGCCCAGAACGCAGGGCAATCCCTGGGACGTCCCTTCCGGGTGGCGGATCGGGGCCGCCGCGCCTACGCCGATCCGGCTCGCGGGTGGCGATCGGGTCGAGCACGTCTATCTGTCCGGCACGCCCGATAACGGAACGGTTCGCATCGGCGACGGCGAAATATCGTCGCTCACCGCGACCTTCACCGGACGCACCGAGTCGTACACCGGTGTGCTCACACTCACCAGGCATGGCCTGCGGCGCGAATATCGCGTCGCGGAGCAGGACGGCCACCTCTGGGTGGCCGGACCGTCCGGCGTCGCCGTGCTGCGCGAGGTCGCCGAGGTCGATGTGCGCGGCGGGGACGAACACGTGGGCGACGCCGAGATCCGCAGCCCGATGCCCGGTTCGGTGATCGCGGTGCCGGTCGCCGCGGGCGCCACCGTCGCCGCAGGCGCTCCTGTGGTCATCGTGGAGGCGATGAAGATGGAGCACTCGCTCACCGCGCCAGTCACCGGAACCGTCGAACTGCTGGTCGAGCCCGGCGCCCAAGTGCGCCTCGACCAGGTGCTGGCGCGGGTCATCGGCGCGCACGCCGAACCGCAATCCGCCGAGCACAAAGGAATCCCCCTATGACCGACTTCCTGTCCACCGGCACGCTGCCGCAGGAGTACCGCGATCTCGCACTGACAGTGCGCGACTTCGCGCGGTCGGTGGTCGCTCCCGTGGCCGCCGAGCACGACGCGAATCACACCTTCCCCTACGAGGTGGTCGCGGGGATGGCCGAGATGGGGCTGTTCGGCCTGCCGTTCCCCGAGGAGTACGGCGGTATGGGCGGCGACTACTTCGCGCTGTGCCTCGCACTGGAGGAACTGGGCAAGGTCGATCAGAGCGTCGCCATCACCCTGGAGGCGGGCGTCTCCCTCGGCGCCATGCCGATCTACCGGTTCGGCAACGACAAGCAGAAACAGGAATGGCTGCCGCGGCTGACCAGCGGCCGCACCCTTGCCGCGTTCGGGCTCACCGAGTCGGGCGCGGGCAGCGACGCGGGCGGCACCAGGACCACGGCGGTCGCCGACAGCGGCGAGTGGATCATCAACGGCAGCAAGCAGTTCATCACCAATTCCGGCACCGACATCACCGAGCTCGTCACGGTGACCGCGGTGACCGGGCAGTCCGGCGGCAAGAAAGAGATCTCCACCATCCTGGTGCCCGCCGATACTCCCGGCTTCGTCGCCGAGCCCGCGTACAACAAGGTCGGTTGGAACGCGTCGGACACCCATCCGCTCAGCTTCACCGACGTGCGCGTGCCCGAGGAGAATCTCCTCGGCGAGCGCGGCCGCGGCTACGCCAACTTCCTGCGCATCCTGGATGAGGGGCGCATCGCCATCGCCGCACTCTCGGTCGGCGCCGCGCAAGGCTGTGTGGACGAGAGCGTGCGCTACGCCAAGGAGCGCGAGGCGTTCGGCCAGGTGATCGGCCGCAACCAAGCGATTGCCTTCAAGATCGCCAGGATGGAAGCGCGGGCCCACGCCGCCCGCACGGCCTACTATGACGCCGCGGCGCTGATGCTGGCAGGCAAGCCGTTCAAGAAGCAGGCGTCCATCGCCAAACTGGTGGCCAGCGAGGCCGCGATGGACAATTCTCGCGACGCCACGCAGATCTTCGGCGGGTATGGCTTCATGAACGAATACGCGGTCGCCAGGCACTATCGGGACAGCAAGATCCTGGAAATCGGCGAGGGCACAACGGAGGTGCAGTTGATGCTGATCGGGCGGGAGCTCGGCCTGAGCGAGCAGCGCCCGGAGGAGGTAGCGGAGCGTAACCACGCAGGGCGCCCGCCCAGGCCGAAAGGACGCGGCCTGTGACGCAGCGGCGCGCGGTGGTGCAGCGCGGGCTGTGGTTCGAGGAGTTCGACACGGCGGTGGTCTACGAGCACCGGCCCGGGCGCACCATCACCGAGGCGGACAACGTCCTGTTCACCACGCTGACCATGAACACGCAGGCGCTGCATCTGGACGCTGCGTTCAGCGAGCAGCTGCCCCCGTTCAACCAGCGGCTGGTGAACTCGATGTTCACGCTGTCCACCCTGGTCGGGCTGTCCGTCGCGCAGCTCACCCAGGGCACCATCGTCGCCAACCTCGGCTTCTCCGAGATCGCGTTCCCCAAGCCGCTGTTCCACGGCGACACCATGTACGCCGAAACCGTGGTCACCGACAAGCGCGAATCGAAGAACCGCCCCGGCGAGGGCATCGTCACGTTCGCGCACACGGCACGCAACCAGCACGGCGACATCGTGGCCACCGCGGTCCGCAAGACGCTGGTCCGCAAGGCCCCGGAGCCCGGCAGGAGCGGCCGGCCCGGAGGCGGCAGCCCGCGCGACCACGAAGGGCCCGGGTCTGCCGAAGGAGATACAGCATGAGCTGGCAGATGGCCGGTCCAGCCTGGTTGTTCTGCCCGGCCGATCGCCCGGAACGGTATACGAAAGCCGCTGCGGCAGCCGACGTGGTGATCCTCGACCTGGAGGACGGCGTCGCCGCCGGTGACAAGTTCGCGGCGCGCACAGCACTCATCGAGACGCCGCTGGATCCCGAGACCACGGTGGTGCGCGTCAACGCGGCGGCCACCGCGGAGCATGCGCTCGATCTCGCGGCGCTGGCCGAGACCGGCTACCGCCGGATCATGCTGCCGAAATGTGAATCCACCGACCAGATCACGGCGCTGCCCGACCACGAGGTGATCGCGCTGATCGAGTCGCCGCTCGGCGCGCTCGAGGTCGGACGCGCTGTGCTGGCCCGCAACGCGATCGGCGTGATGTGGGGCGCCGAGGATCTGATCGCCGGGCTCGGCGGCAACGCCAGCAGGCACGCGGATGGCAGCTACCGGGACGTGGTCCGCCACGTCCGGGCCACGACGTTGCTGGCCGCCAAAGCGTACGGGAAGTTCGCGCTGGACTCGGTATATCTGGACATCCGCGATCTGGACGGCCTGCGGGCCGAGGCGCTGGACGCGATCGCGATCGGCTTCGACGCCAAGGTCGCGATCCATCCGAGCCAGGTTCCGGTGCTGCGGGCGGCATACGCGCCGTCCGAGGACGAGATCGCCTGGGCTCAGCGGGTACTCGACGAGGTGCCGAAGCATCGCGGGGTATTCGCCTTCGAGGGCAGGATGGTCGATGCCCCCGTGCTGCGGCATGCCGAGCAGATCGTGCGGCGCGCCGACCGCGACTGACCACTGAGTTCGTACAGCCAGGAGGACTGCGATGCAACCACAATGGGTGCCGACCGAACGCGACATCGCGGAGGCGAGGATCACCGACTTCGCGGCGTTCGTCGCGAAGCGCACCGGGGTGCGGGCGCCGGACTACGCCGCGCTGTGGCAGTGGTCGGTAGCGGATCCGGCCGGGTTCTGGCGGGCACTGTGGGACTATTTCGAGCTCGGTGAGGTTGCTGGCGAAGTACTGGCGAACGCGGAAATGCCCGGCGCGCAATGGTTCCCCGGCACCCGGCTGAATTACGTGGACCAGGTGATCCGCCAGCTGAATACCGACCGGCCCGCGATCAAGGCGGTCAGCGAGGACGGTCCGATTCGCGAAGTGTCCTGGGCCGAATTGATCGACAGCACCGCCACCTTCGCCCGCACCCTGCGCTCCCTCGGCGTGCGACCCGGCGACCGGGTGGCCGGATACCTGCCGAATATTCCCGAGGCGGTCATCGCGTTTCTGGCCACCGCGAGCATCGGTGCCGTCTGGAGCGCCTGCGGGCAGGACTATTCGGCGAAGGCGGCGCTGGATCGGCTCGGTCAGCTCGAACCGACCGTCCTGGTCACCGCCGACGGCTATCGCTTCGGCGGCAAGGCGCACGACAAACGTCCCGACGTCGCCGCGCTACAGGCCGGGCTCGGCACGCTACAGGCCACCGTCGCGGTCACCCAGCTGGGGCTGGACGTGCCGGACACGATGCCGTGGCACGACGCGATCGACAACACCGAGGCAATGCCCGCGGTGATCACCACGGAGTCGGTCGATTTCGACCACCCGCTGTGGGTCGTGTTCTCCTCCGGCACGACCGGACTGCCCAAGGGAATCGTGCACGGGCACGGCGGCGTGGTGCTCGAACACCTCAAAGCCGCTGCCCTGCAATCCGACCTCGGCCAGGAGGACACGTTCTTCTGGTACACCAGCCCGAGCTGGATGATGTGGAACTTCCAGATCGCGGGCCTGCTGGTCGGGGCGACCATCGTCTGCTACGACGGCAGCCCTACCTATCCGACGCCGGACGCGTTGTGGCGCATCACCTCCGAGGTCGGCGCCACCGTGCTCGGCACAAGCCCCGGCTACGTGCTCGCCTGCATCAAAGCAGGCTCCGTGCCGCGCGCCGATCACGACCTGTCCACACTCCGCATGGTCGGCATCACCGGCGCGTCGCTGCCTACCTCCTCGGCGCTGTGGCTCGGCGCCAACGTCGGCGACCACGTCCAGGTGTCCTCGATCAGCGGCGGCACCGACGTGGTGTCCGCGTTCATCGGCGGCGCGCGCACCGTACCGGTGTGGCCTGGCGAGCTGTCGGCGCCGTACCTCGGCGTCGCGCTGGACGCCTTCGACGCCGCGGGGCAGCCGGTGCGCGGCGAGGTCGGCGAACTCGTCATCACCGCACCGATGCCGTCCATGCCGGTGTGCTTCTGGCGCGACGACGACGGAAAGCGCTATCACGACGCGTATTTCGACACCTATCCCGGCGTATGGCGGCACGGCGACTGGATCACCATCACCGACCGGCACAGCGTGATCGTGCACGGCCGCTCCGACTCCACGCTCAATCGGCACGGCATCCGGATGGGCAGCGCGGACATCTACCAGGCCGTCGAGCGGCTGCCCGAAATCGCCGAAGCCCTGGTGATCGGCGCCGAGCAACCCGACGGCGAGTATTGGATGCCGCTGTTCGTGGTCCTCGCGCCCGGCACCGAGCTGACCGACGAACTGACATCGCGGATCAACGACACCATCCGTACCGAGGTGTCGCCGCGCCACGTCCCGGACGAGATCATCCTCGCCCCCGGCATCCCACACACCCGCACCGGTAAAAAGCTGGAGGTGCCGATCAAGAAGCTCTTCCAGGGCGCCGATCCAGCTCGGGTCGTCGAACCCAGCGCGGTCGACAACCCGGACCTGCTCGACTGGTACGCGGCCCAGCGGCCACGCCCTGCAGGGTGAGAATTGTGGCTATAATTTAATACGAATATATGGCGACAAGAGGAGGCTTCTGCCATGGACGTCGGAATTCGAGAGCTACGAGATAGCCTCAGTCGACACTTGGCGGAGGTTCGATCAGGACATACGGTGACGGTTACCGATCATGGGCAACCGATCGCCCGCATCGTTCCGGTCGGCCGCCTCACACGGCTGGAACAGCTCCGCAGCGAAGGACGCATTCAACCTGCGCGCAAAAAGAAGCAGCCAGCCCCTGAACCGATCCATGGGAACGGCATCGTCAGTGAGCTCATCGATGAGCAGCGCCGGTGATCGGGTATCTCGATACCTCCGCTTTTGTTCCGTTACTGGTCGGCGAGCCGACCAGTCAAGCCTGCCGCCGCTTTTGGGATGATGCCGACGCAGTGGTGTCGAACAGACTCCTCTACGTGGAGACCGCAGCAGCGCTCGCGCAGGCTCATCGGCTAAGGCGCCTCGATGACCTGGCCTATTCAGGTTGCCGGCGCCTACTGGACCAGCTCTGGCCGCAAGTTGAGGTAATCGAGATCGACGAGGCATTGATGCTGCGCGCGGCCGAGCTGGCTGATGGTTGTGCACTGCGAGGATATGACGCCATCCATTGCTCCTCCGCTGAACAACTCGACGACCCGGATCTCGTCGCGGGGTCAGGCGACAAGCGTCTACTGGATGCGTGGCGGACGCTAGGAGTGGCAACGTTCGACACGAACAATCCAGAGGATGCGATCGAGGCCTGACCCAGACATGGGGTTGTCTGGCCACGGCGGCGATATGGTCGAAGTCGGCGTCGTAGTGCACCAGCACCGCTCCATGGAACTCGGCGACCGCAGCAGTCATCAGATCCACGATCCCCGCGGCTCGGTAGTGGCCCTTGCGCGCCGGCGTTGGATCATCGGGCGCCCGGCTTGGTGCGGCCGCATGCAGTACCATCGCGCGGCGTCCGGTCCGGTGAGTGTCGTTACCATGGCCGCATGAGTGTCGACAATCGCCGTATGGCGCGGAGGGCGGGCAGCGGCGATTCGGCACCTCGGGAGATCCGGCGCAGGCCGAAGAATCGGCGGGCCCAGATCGCTGCTGCGTCGGCCGCCGCGTTCGGCGCACTCGGCTACCACGGTGTGAGCATGGAGGACATCGCATCTGGGCTCGGCATCAGCTCCGCGGCGCTCTACCGCCATTATCCGAGCAAGTACGCGCTGTTCCGAGAGGAATTGCTGCGTGTGGGCCGGGCCATGACCGCATCGGTCCAGCTGCCGGAAGAGGCAGCCGGCCGGTCGGCCGAGCAGCGGCTGCGACACATACTCGACGCGCTCATCGCGATCACGATCGAGAACCGTCCCACGGTCACCCTGGTGCGCTGGGAGGGCCGATACCTCGAACCCGACGACCAGATCACGCTCAACGAGGAGCAGGCGACAGTCCTCGGCGCGCTCGGCGCCCAGCTGGCCGCACTGCGCCCGGAGCTGACCGACGACGATCATCGAGTGCTGCGCGCCGCGCTACTCAGCACGATCACCAGCATCGCCGACCACCACGCCAACCTACCCGTGAAAGCGCTTGCCCGTCTGTTGAGTTCGGCGTGCTGGTCGATCGTGCACGCCGACCTGCCGGAGGAGCGGGATGTGGAGCCGGTCGCGGTGGTGGAGATCCCGGACTCGTTCAAACACGAACTCCTGCTGCGCAAAGCGGTGGAGCTGTTCCACGAGCGCGGATACCCGAACGTCAGCGTGGAGGACATCGCTACCGCAGCGGGTTTGTCAGCCGCGTCTGCGGTGTATCGGTTCTACCGCGGCAAAAGCGACCTGCTCGCCGCCGCGTTCCGCCGTGCCGCGGAACGGGTTTCCGGCGCCATCGGGCCCGCGGTCACGGCGGCCGCCAACTCCGAGGACGCGCTCACCACGCTGATCACCCAGTACGTCGCGGGATCGTTCGCCGAACGCGCACTGACCTTCGTGTATTACACGGAGTTTCAACATGTTCCGGCCGAGGAACGTACTGTGCTGCGCAATATCCAGCGGCTCAGCGTCGAGGAGTGGGCCCGGCTGCTGCGCGAGGTGCGTCCCGAACTCACTCCCGCCGAGGCGCGGTTCCTCATCCACGCGGCCTTCACGGTTGTCGTCGATCTGGGCCGCACCTTCGGCAACGCACCGATGGCCGCGCAGGACCGGGTGCGCCTGCTGATGCGGCTGGTCCTCTTCGGCAGCTCCGCGCGATCATAGGCACCACCGCGGCCGACGGCTTGTGCGCGGCCGTTCATCAGTGTTCGCTGCCGATGAAGGTGTCCACCCGCGCGGCGAGCGCGTCCAGTACCTCGACCTGGGAGTCGGGAACCTCGATGTGCATCACCGACCCCGCATCAGTGGTAGCGAAGGTGAAAGCGAAGAACGAGCAGCAGCCCGATTCACGGGCAGCCAGAGCACGGCCGGCGGGTTCGGCGGTAAGCAGCAGATCCAGCCCAGTCCGTGCAGGCCGATGTGTGCGCCGCACGGACTCGGCGAAGAATCGGTCGAACTCCGCGACCCGAACCGGTTGCTCAGCGGTGGGCAGGGTGCACGAGTCCGGCACCCAATCCCCGGAAGCAGGTGTAATCATCATGACGCCACGGTAAGCCTGTACCCCGGTACAGGATGCAACTCCAATCGGCGAAGTCGGTACCACCGCCGCGTGAAAGTCGACCCCTGACGCCGAGGCGAGCGCCCGTTGGGTTGTACCCATGCGGATCGCGAGGTTCTGGGTCGAGGCCGCCAGCGGCCCTCAGTCGGTGGTGAAGACGAACGAGTACCAGTCTCCGGACAGTTTTTCGAACCGTTGGCCGGCACTCCCTACCGGCTCGGTGCCGGGCGAGTAGACCCAACCGTAGACGTTCGAGCCCACGAACCCGTCAGCATCGTAGAAGTAGACACGCCCCTCGGACTCACGTTGAGCCAAGCTGATATCGAGCCCGTCGAGACTCAGGTCCTGGCGGGTGCCAGGCCCATCCTCGCGCAGCATCTCGACCGCGACTTCCTCCATTTCCGGACGTGCGGAGTCGAAGCTCGCGGGCTGCGTGACCGAGCCGGCTACCAGCCCTGCGAGCGCAACCGCCGGTACCGCGGCGACCTTCCAGGACCACCGGTGCTCCCTGCCGACCAGATATAGCGACTTGATCGCCCACACCAGCAGGGAAGCGCCCACCAGAATCCCGCCGCTCAGCATGCCGATGAGCTGATCGGGATCGGTCGAGTTCGTAACGAACGGAGCCCAGTCGAAGTGAACGCACAATAGAACGGCCACACCGAGGACTGCGCTCGTCAGGGCCGCGAAACCCGGCGCGGTGGCGTGGTCCTGTCCACGCTCGGCCTGCGCACCATGCCCGCGTGATGTCTCGATCGGGAGCCTCCTCGTCTCGGCGATCGTTGCCCGGCGCCTGATCCGCGTTCGGCGAGGGCCCGGTTCGGATCTGCTGCGATCATGCCCGGTCGTGCACGCCGCACCGGCATCGGAGGTCGATCTGGGCCAACGCTTCGGCTCGGATGCCCGTGTGCTCGTGGCTTCGGGTCATCCATCTCATGGGTCATCCGTTTCGGCTGCGTGGCGGCGGCGAATGCGCTGCGGTGAACCCGGCCTCGTCGCCCGGCACAGCACAGAAGCCACCCCTGACCATTCCGCCCACGGCGAACACGGACCACGCTATGGGAATCGACGCCACGGGGATCGCGTTCCCGCAAGAGAGCCGGCGCCCGCACCGCGACGATATGCCCGCGCGGGCGCGACGCTCGCAAGCATTGTCGCGCAGTTCCATTACTTCGGAAGGAACCGAATCCCATGAGCACAGACCTCCACGCACGCCCCGCCGAAGCTTCCGGAACCTTCGCCCTCGGCGGCGACCTTCCGGTGCACCGGCTCGGCTACGGCGCGATGCAGCTGACCGGGCCCGGCATCTGGGGCGACCCGAAGGATCCCGACGAGGCGGTGCGGGTGCTGCGCCGCGCCGTCGAACTCGGCGTCGACTTCATCGACACCGCAGACTCCTACGGCCCATTCGTCAGCGAGCAGTTGATCAGGAAGGCGCTGCACCCCTACGCCGACAACCTGGTGATCGCCACCAAAGGCGGACTGACCCGGGGCGGACCCGGGGACTGGCGTCCGGTCGGCAGACCCGAGTACCTGCGCCAGCAGACCGAACTCAGCCTGCGTCACCTCGGCGTCGACCGGATCGACCTCTACCAGCTGCACCGCATCGACCCCCAGGTGCCGCTGGCCGACCAGCTCGGTGAGCTCGTTCTGCTCCAACAGGAAGGCAAGATTCGCCACATCGGCGTCTCGCAGGTAAGCGTCGAGCAGCTGCGCCAGGCACGCGAAATCGCCACCATCGTGTCGGTGCAGAACCTGTACAACCTGGCCAACCGCACCGACGAGGACGTGCTGGACTACGCCGAGCAGGAGAATATCGCCTTCATCCCGTGGTTCCCCATCGCCACCGGTGAACTGGCGAAGCCGGGCGGCCCGCTCGACGCGATCTCCGCCGACCACGGCGCCACGCCCGCGCAGCTGGCGCTGGCCTGGCTGCTGCGCCGCTCGCCGGTGGTGCTGCCGATCCCAGGCACGTCCAGCGTCGCGCACGTCGAGGAGAACACCGAGGCGGCACGGATCACCCTGACCGACAAGGAGTTCGACACACTCTCCGCCGCCGCCTGATCAGCGGCAGTAGCCGTCGGCCGGCTGCCGGGGACGACCCGCCCGGACGCGACCGAGGTCTGGAACGCCGCTTGCACCTACATCGGCCGCACGGTCGACCGAGCGCGCCGAACAGTTCGACTCGACACTCGAAGCCTGTCCATCAGGGCCGCAACAGGCTTGGATGGTGATCGAATCCCCTCCGCGCCGACGAGTGATCGCGGGCATTGGGCGGGGCGCGCCGATCACCAGCGGGAGGTGACCGGCGCGCCCGCGTATTCAGGTGGTCTTGGTCAGTTCGCCTCGTTGGCCATGGCCTCGATGAGCGACCTGGGGCGCATGTCCACCCAGTGGGTTTCCACGTATCGCAGACAGGACTTTCGGTTGGCGGCGCCATAGGCGATGGTCCAGCCGTCAGGAACGGCCGCGAAGACCGGCCACAAGGAATGTTCGCCCTCGTCGTTGATCAAGACATAGAACTTGGCGTCGTCGTCGTCGAACGGGTTGGTCATTCTTTCCTTCTTCCTGGTCCAGTTCGAGTTGGGGTCCAAGTGCGGTGGGGTCTGTCCGCACCACGGTGCTGGCGTGGCCGATCCTGTCCAGCGCGGAGTCCGGGGTCATCCGCCGGTGCGAGGCATCCACCGCATGGTTGCGCACGGTTCCCGTCCACGGCATACGCGTAGCTCGATGGCGTCGATATCACCGAGTCCGAGCGCAGTCCGCGCACCCTCACCTGATGATCGGTCCGTCCGCTGAAACGTTTCGCGCCGGAGCGGGTCCACCACATCAGGCCTCGGGTCGGGGAGAGCCGCCCGCCCGCGGGAGCGAGGTGTCGGCGACGAAGTGCTCGGCCGAAGGTCCGGACCGCGCACGGCAGTCCGCGCGCCGCGGCGGGGCCGCGCAGGTACACCTCTTCGGTGACCGCGCCGAGGAAGCGGGCCCTGCCCTCGCGCGTATCGGGTGCCACGCCTCATCGAAGAATTCCGTGGCGCGGGTGAATTCCCGGAATCCCCGCCGATGCCGGACCTTCCCCGAGTCCGGCACCGGCAGAGTACTCGGTGACCGTGAGCTGGAGATCGAACTCGGTCACTCCGGTGTCCAGGGTACTGGTGGCCACCGACAGTACGGGCAGTTCGACGGCGATTGCCTCGGCATTGCCGAAGGCGAGCAGGACCTCGAACAGTGGGGGGCGCGGCAGGTCGAGCGCCTCGACCCGCTGCCCGAACGGCCGCCCGGCGTGCCAGAAGACGGCGATGTCACGCTCGCGCACCTGCACGCGCGACCGGGAGAACGGCCCGCCGGCGTCGGCCCCGGTGTGCAGTGCCGCCGTGCTGCGCCGCCGCACAGTATCAAGTGGAACCAGCGGCGGCCGTGGCCGCGCCCGCAGCTGCGCGACCAGGGACGCGCCGCCGGATCCACCCGCCCGCCCGATGAGTTCGGCGAGTTCGGTCACCGCGGTAGCGGTGCACAGCTCGCGGACTCCGAGCAGGCAGTTCAGTTCGGCACCGAGCCGGGCGGCGACCTGTGCCGCCATCCGCACCGCCGGGGCGGGCAACTGCGCGAATTTCCGAGTGCCTGATTCGAATTCGACGCCGTCGGCGACCGGCTGCTCGCTGATTCCGGGCTGGTCACGCACTACGACCACTGGCGGACCACCGAATCGACCGCACCGAGCACGGACTCGATCTCGCCTGGCTCGGTCCGCCACCCACCCCAGCTTCCTCTGGAAGTCGCTGCGCCCGAGGTATTCGAGGTTCGCAATGCGTGGTCCGGCGCACCGGGTTGCCGGCGAACGGGTCGGCGACGAAGCGTGCCGGAGTCGGTCCCGCGCAAGCGAGGTAACGCCGGGTGAGCTGTACCCCCGACAGATACAGCTCAGCCACGACCGGCAACGACCGAAGCCGCGAATCGAGCACGTGGAGCCGGGTGTCGAACACTGCCGCGCCGATCGCACCAAGAGGGTATCGGTATCGGTCACTTCACGAGAGGTGACGTCGACCGCCGCCTCCGCTGGACCATACAGATAGTGCAGACAGGCGGCGGTCGACACCCGCGGCGCCGCGGTGGTGCGCGCGGTCGCCGACAGGCTCGGTATCGCCTCAGCCCGGTCGGCAAGCCGATCCGAATAGGCACCGTTCAGCTCTGGCAGCGCACGGACGCCAGCCGAGTCGCTACCGTGCACCAGAAACCTCCTAGATGGCGAAACCACAGCTGGCCGAGCGCTTCAGAGCAGCAAGAACAAGCCTGCGCCGGTGCTGGCGCACGACGACTGGCACCATGTGCGATTCGGCGAAGGGTGGTGCACACCGCACGCGCGCGGAATCCGAATATGTGTGAAACATCGATGACCCGTGGTCACCGGCGTGGCGAGCGCCGCGCCCGCCGACGGTCTTCCTAGCGCTTGATAGTTCCTCCAACGTCATTGCCTCTTGGAGCGCGCCGCGCCTCGGGTCGGCTACATCGCAGCAGGGCACTCCGTGCATGGCGAATGCTAGGCGCTTCCTAAACAAAAAGGAATAAGTTCCTCTAAAAAATTTGCACGAGCGCCGACGGTCACTACCAGCGCCCGAAGCCGAGGACGCAACTGTGGGCGACCACATTCGCGTCGACCCGGGGCCGAGTTGCCGCGCCACCGGCAGGCCAGGAGCCGAAACCCCCGCACTTCACGAGGTGAGGTACCCGGCGGCCTTTTCCGCGATCATCATCGTCGTAGCCTGTGGTCCACGACTCAGCGGCACGGGCACTACGGAGAGATCCACAACGAACAATCCGGTCACCCCGTGCACTCGACACGACTCGTCCACCACCGCCGCTTCGTCGTTTTCACGTCCCATTCGACAGGTTCCGGATAGGTGTTGCGACGTTGCCAGATTTGCCCGTAGCCAGGCGCCCGCGAGATCCGCACCCGCCGGAATCGGCTCGACGAGCGGGTGGCCGTTCATCCACCGCAGCAGTTCGGCGGCGGTCGACACCGCAGCACGCAACCGGGCCCGATCGTGTTCCGCGGCGAGATACCGATGGTCTATCAGCGGAGCGACGGTGGGGTCGGCCGAGCGCAGCCGAAGCACGCCGGTCGAGCACGGACGCATCAGCGCGACGCCGAGCCGACGCACACCCGGCGTGAAGGACACAGCGTAGGGCCGGAGTTCGACGTCGTCGAGCTCGAGCACGGATTCCAAGGGGACGGTGGCTTGTTCGTCCGACTCGAGCAGGTAGTCGATCCCGATCTCGGGATGATCACTGAACCAGGCGCCGACCTGGCTGGGATGCACCACCGGAATACCCAGTGCGCGAAGCCGGCCGGGGTCACCGATGCCGGAGCGCAGCAGCAACGCGGCCGACTCGATCGCTCCGGCGCTGACCACGATGCGGTCCGCCCATTCGGTGTGGGTCCGGCCCGCACGTAGGCAATCCACGCCGATCGCGCGCGTACCGTCGAAACGGATGCGGGTGACATGCGTTTCCCCGCTGACCGTCAAGTTGGGGCGGGCCAACGCGGGAAGCAGATAGCCCAGTGCCGCGCCGATCCGTCTGCCCTGGGCGACGTTGCACGGCACCGCGCCGACGCCTTCGTCACCCTCCGGTGCGTTGAGATCAGGAACTTCGGTGAATCCGGCGGCCAGGCACGCCGTCACGAACGCTGCGCTGAGCGCGGCGGGATTCGCCGTGCGGCGCACCGGAATCGGACCAGAGCGTCCGTGCCACGGCTGATGGCCGAAGTCCAGATCGTGCTCGGTGCGGCGGTACATCGGCAACACGTCGTCGAACGACCAGGACGCCGACGCACCCACCGCGCGGGTCCACGCGTCGAAATCCGCCGCGGTGGCACGGAGAAAGTAGCCGCCGTTGATCGATCCCGAGCCGCCGATCACCCGGCCGCGCACGATGTTTCCGACCACCGGCGGGTCGGCGGCGAGCGTGACCTCGTAGCGCCACAGCCACGGCGAATGCGGGCCGATCGGCATGGCGGTCGCGTCGATCAGCTCGTCGGGGACGGCACCGGGGGTGGTCCACAGCCGACCCGCCTCGAGCAGTCGCACCGCGTGGCCTGGGTCCGCACTCAGCCGCGCCGCGAGCACACACCCGGCGGTCCCGCCCCCGACGATGAGCGTGTCGGCCATCCGGACCCGTCCCGTTCAGTATCTCGGCGCCGGCCACGTCGCCGTGCGACGACGATGCGGTTCGGCGGGCAGCGTGCGGGTCATCTCGAGTCGTCCGACTCGATCAACGTGGTGGCGTCGTGGGCTTCAGCGCTTCTACGCTGCGCGCACGGAAGGCGCCGAGCCACAGTCCGGCGCCGTAGGCGATGTCGTCGAGCCGCTTGTAGGCGATGTACCGCACGGGGTCGAGGCCACCGGCGTCGCGATGGGTGAACCAGTCGGCGAGGCCGTCCGCAACGGCCATGGTCAGCGCGATACGGCGAATCCGCCGCGACATGAGCATGGCGAGCAGCGTGACCGGCCAGTAGTGGCGGCACATTGCCGAGGCAAGCCGCCAGAGACCGGCGAAGAAGCCGCGGGACAAATAGATCGCTGCGATCCGGGTCGGGTTGTCCAACTCGGTGAAGACACGGCGTAGTCGAGCCAGTGCGGTGATCAGGGTGATGATCCCGCCGATCAGTCCCCACTTCGTCAGCGTGGCGAACAGGAGAGCGGCGAGCACCGTCCAGGACGGCACCGACAGCGGCGAGACCATTCCCGCGTGCCGCTCGCCCAGCGGTGCGGCGCCGGTTCCATAGAACATCTTTCGACCGAACCAGGCGCGAAAGGAGACCCGGTGATCATGCGCCACGTGCGCGGCGGGTTCGTAGCGCAGTCGGCAGCCCGCCCGCTCCAACCGCCAGCACAGGTCGACGTCCTCGGCGACGTGCATCGACTCGTCGAAGCCGCCCTGGGCCAGCAGCGCCCTGCGGCGCACCAGCAGCGCCGCGCTGGGGACGTAGGACACCAGCCCGCGCGACTGCACGGCAGCCTCCCGCCTGCCGCGGTCGAGTGAGGAACGGGTGTGCTCATAGCGCGCAAGCGCGTTGGACTCCGGGTCCAGCGCGACGATCCGCGGGGCGACCAGCGTCACCTCGGGGTCGCTGAAGTGGCCGAGCATCACCTCGAGCCAGCCGCTGCGCGGCACCACGTCGGAGTCCAGGAACGCGACGAAGTCGGTTGTCGCCGCCCGCAACCCGGCGTTGCGCGCGGCGGCAGGGCCATGCTTGCGGTCGTGCCGCAGCACCGTCACCCGGCAACGGGCGCCGCGGTTGGATGGAATACGGACCGGCTGGTCTGAACCGTCGTCGACCACGATGACGTTGTGCCCGCGTAGCGCGGCCAGCAGCCTGACCAGCCCCTCGCTGTTGTTGTGTAGCGGCACGATAATGGTGACATCGTCCGGCGAGGGCAGTAGCCGGGGACGGGGATTGGCCACCCCGGAGTCGAGCAGCCGTCTGGCAACAATGGCGGACTTCGGGCCGTTCACCTCGAGGTACCCGTCGCCGATCATCTCGGCGGCCTCCGGGGCAAGCCGCAGCAACCGAGCAGGCGAACCGCCGATCAGGACCCGCCCACCGGAGTATGCGCGTACCCGAGGATCGATCCGCACCCCGAATCCATCGGGCAGGCGATCATGGCGCATTCCTGGCATGCTAGGCGGAGTTTCGCGCGAGAGCATCAACAGTCCGGAAAAAAGAAAGGATTTCCGGCCGAATCGATCTCACCGCAGGACGCAGCACTCGCCATAACCAGCGCAGGGACCCCGCTCGTGATCTTGTGCGAGCATCCGGCAACGAACGGGCAATCGCCCGGTCGCAACCGGACGAACGCCGTTGCCGCACAAGTAGCAAACCTCTGGCTACCCACACGGCATCACGCCAGCGGACTCTCGTCACAGGCTCGGGCAGGTCGGCGCTCAGGCGAAAATCCGGCCGGGCGCGTCGCGCTCAGCGTCAGCGGGATCGGGCCGGTCCCGCGCGCACCGGCACGCGGCCCTGTCCCGCGGGAGTGGTCGACCGACGAGCGCGGGATCATCCGGCCGGTGTCGGCCAGCGCCGCCTCGCCGTAGCCCTGCACACATTCGGGATCCGGCCCGTCAGCGGGGAGCCCGGTGAAGAACTTCGCCGCCATGCAGCCACCACGGCACCCGTCGTAGTGGCTGCACGACGCGCATGCGCCGGCGCCGCTGGGCTCGCGCAACTCGGCGAAAACCTTCGACGACCGCCACACAGCACCGAAACCGCCGTCCGCCACCACGTTGCCGGCGTGGAACCGATCGTGAATGGCGAATGGGCAGGCATAGACGTCACCGACCGGGTCGACCAGGCAGACCACCCGTCCAGCGCCGCACATGTTGAGGCCCGGCAGCGCCTGCCCGAACGCGGACAGGTGGAAGAACGAGTCGCCGGTGAGCACACCCGCACCGTTGCGCAAGAGCCAGTCGTAGAGCATGCGCTGCTGTTCGGGGGTGGGATGCAGTTCGTCCCACACGTCGGCGCCACGTCCTGACGGCCGCAGCCTGGTCAAACGCAGCGTGGCGCCGAATCTTTCGGCGATGGCGCGGAACTCGTCGAGCTGGCCGATGTTGTGCCTGGTCGCCACGACCGACAGCTTCGCGTCCCGGAAGCCCGCCACCGCAAGGTTTTCCAGCGCGCGGATGGCCATGTCGTAGGAGCCTGGCCCGCGCACGGCATCGTTGACCGCGGCGTCTGCACCGTCGAGCGAGACCTGCACGTCGACATAATCACTGGCCGCGAGGCGGGCCGCGACCTCGGGCGTGATCCGCACGCCGTTGGTGGAGAACTTCACTCCCACGTGGTGCGCGGTCGCGTAGTCGACCAGCTCCCAGAAGTCCGGGCGCACCGTGGGTTCGCCGCCGCCGATGTTCACGTAGAACACCTGCATCCGCTCGAACTCGTCGATCAGCGCCTTGCACTGCTCCGTGCTCAGCTCGCGCGGGTCCCTGCGTCCTGAGGAAGACAAACAGTGCACACAGGACAGATTGCAGGCGTAGGTGAGTTCCCAGGTGAGGCAGATCGGCGCGGCCAGACCGGATTCGAAGCGGTCCACCAGGCGTACGGCACCGTCCGACGGCCGGACCACTCCTGCCTCCGAGGCTGCCGAAGCAGCGCTGTGCCCTCGGTTCGCTCGCTGGCGCTCACTCACGGCGGCAGGCGCCGCCGGTGCACAGGCGGGCACACCGATGATCATCTCCGAATCGACCAGCTGGGTCAGTGCTTTCACGTACGACGGGACACCGTCGTCCGGCACGCCCGCCGCACGGACGGCGGCGCGGGCCGAGGCGTGCTCCGGCAGCGACCGCACGATCTCGACGATCCGCGGATTCTTCAGGAACGAGAGCTTGCGCGTGCCGAAGTGGTAGAGCAGCGCGCCGAACGGTTCCGGGCGCAGCGCCACTCGCGGATGCAGCTGCCAGCGGGTATCGAGATCGAGCATCGTCGTGTACCGCCCGTCTAGTAGACGCCGCACATACCGTCGATGGATACCTCTTCGATGAGGCTCTCCTCCACCAGGGGCGTCTCGTCGGACGACCGCGCGGCCGCTGTCTCCACCCGTCCGATGTTGTCGGTGTGTCCGATGGATCCGTATTCCGGCATGTCTACCTCCGAGAGGACGATCCGTGTGCCCGGCTACCCGATGCAGCCGCGACCCCACGATAACGTCATCAGCTGACAAAATGGAACAGGTATCAGTCAGTGGGATGACGACCGGCTGTATCACGCCGGCCATCGGGGGCGACCGGATGATTCCCTCTGCGGCCCGAGTCGAACGCGCGCTGACGGGCCAGCGGCGCGGCACTCTAGACTTCGGATGGAAATCGGGTGAACAGCACGTGGCGGGCGACGCGCGCCCACAGCGGTAGAGGTGGCATGGGAGTCGGACGAATGCAGGCGAACGGAGGCGGCAACACACTGTCGGAGTCCGAGATCGTCGAGGCGGCACTGCGGGTGGTCCGCGCGGACGGCGTGGAGAAGCTCTCCATGCGGCGGCTCTCGCGCGAACTCGGCGTCTCCCCCATGGCGCCGTACTACTACGTCGCCGACAAGCGGGAGCTGCTCGACCTCGTCGCGACCGCGGCGCTGACCGGGGTTCGCACACCACCGCCGCAGTCCGGACCGTGGCAGCACCGGCTGCGTGACCTCGTCGACCAGATCGACGAGAAACTCCGCAAGCACCCCGGGCTCGGCGACATCTTGATCGAACAGATGCTCGGCAAACAGCTGGACCTGATCGCGGCGGTGATGGACATCCTGGCCGACGCGGGCTTCGACGACCGCAACGTGCTCGCCGGCTACGCGACCATTCACACTTATCTGTTCGGCCGCAGCCGGGTGAATCCCCGCGATCGGTCCGCACCCGTCGACGTGACGCTGCCCTCCGTTGTCGAGCGAGCCACCCGGCACATCGCGGACCTGCGCGGACGGTATTCGTACGACTTCGGCATGGAGGTGTTGATCGCCGGTCTCGAGGCCCAGCTTGTGAGGCAGGCGACGACCGACGTACGATGAAACTGAAACACGTTCTAGTTTTTGCGCCCCGCGGCGCCCGTGTCAGGTTCGAGAGGACGACATGACCACTGTCGAGGTTCCACACGGCTCGCGCTCGGTCGTGCTGCGAGTATCCACCGTCATCACCGAGACGGCCGACACCTGCTCGCTGGTCTTCGACGTCCCAGACGAACTGGCCGAAAAGTTCCGCTACCAGCCCGGCCAGTTCCTCACACTGCGGATTCCCAGCAACCGAACCGGCTCGGTTGCCCGGTGCTACTCCCTGGCCAGCTCGCCTTACACCGACGATCGGCCGAAGGTCACCATCAAGCGGACCGAGGGCGGCTACGGGTCGAACTGGGTGTGCGACAACGTGAAAGCGGGCGACCAGCTCGAAGTGCTGCCACCGTCGGGCGTCTTCACCCCCAAGGACCTGGACGAAGACCTGCTGCTGTTCGGCGCGGGCAGCGGTATCACACCTGTGATGTCCATCCTGAAGTCGGCGCTCGCGCGCGGCACCGGCCGCATCATGCTGGTGTACGCCAACCGTGACCACGAGTCGGTGATCTTCGCGGGCGAGCTGCGCGATCTCATGGAGAAGCATCCGCAGCGACTCACGGTGGTCCACTGGCTGGAATACCTGCAGGGGTTGCCGACGGCCGACGCGCTGGCCACCCTGGTCGCGCCCTACCGGGGCTATGACGCGTTCATGTGCGGGCCGAAGCCGTTCATGGACCGGGTGCACGACGCGCTCGCGCAGCTGGGCGTGCCTCGTGCGCGTACGCACGCCGAGGTCTTCAATTCCCTCGCCGGAGACCCGTTCGCCGACCAGGCACCGGCCGAGGTGTCCGACGAAGAGGCAGCCGACGCAGCGACCGTCGAGGTCGAACTCGACGGCGAGGTGCATGAGCTGACCTGGCCGCGCAAGCAGACTCTGGTGGACATCATGCTGGCCAAGGGATTGGACGTGCCCTACTCCTGCCAGGAAGGGGAATGCGGCTCCTGTGCGTGCACGGTGCTGGAGGGCAAGGTCGACATGGACAACGCCGAGATCCTCGATCCGGAGGATATCGAGAACGGCTACATCCTCGGATGCCAGGCGCATCCGGTGACCGATCACCTGAAGATTCAGTTCTGATCGGGCACCGATCGGTGCCGGAAACACATTCTCATCGCCGCCGGTTGCAGCCGAACGGCCTGCGCGGCAAGGAGTTCACAGGTTCGACGTGTCGGCGATGCGGATTCCTCGATCGCCAGAACGGCTAGTGTGCGCGATAGCGGGCGCGAACGGCGGGCTCGAGATGTTCGGTCGCGTAGCTCAATGCGGTGCGACCCATAACCGCGGCGTGCTGGTCGAGGAAGCTGATCAGCAGCGATCGATCGATACGTTTACCGACTTCGCGCAGCATCCAGCCCAGCGCTTTCTGGATCAGATCGCGCCGGTCGTCGAGCAGCCCTGCACAGAGCGCGAACGCGGTCGAGGCGTCGCCCGCCTTGATGAACGCGAAGCTGGACAGCAGGGCCACCCGCCGCTCCCACACCGAATCCGCCTGCGCCAGTTGGAAAAGCAGCTCGCGCGGTTTATCGAGCAGCCACGGGCCGAGAATATTCTCGGCCGACACGTCGACCAGATCCCAATTGTTCACCCTGCCACGACGCACCGCCGCCAGGTACAGCTCGACCACGGTCGCGCGAGCCGCGTCGTCGAAGGTGCGCGGCTTGGACACCGCGGCGAACCTGGCGTTGAGGATGACCAGGCCGGCGAACCGGTCCTCGTGCACAGTGCTGTCGAGCAATCGATCGATCTCGTCGAGCGGAAGCGCCGCAAAACGTTTCGCAACGCCCCTGGTCGCGGGCACTCGGACTCCGATGAATACGTCGCCCTCACCGTACTCACCGGGACCGGTCTTGAAAAAACGCCGCAGATGAATCGCATCGGCCGGGTTCGCGATCGCCCGCAGCGCTTCCTGGACCTCCACGGCGGACTGTCGCACCACGCCAGTGTTCACTCCTGCGCGCCCAAGATACGGCCCGACTCGAACGCGGCCGCACTGGCAGGCAGTTCACCGGGCCTACCACTGTCGAGCACCTGGACCTCGCCGTTGCCGGTACTCGGGCGACCGAGGGAATCCATGCGCCGGATGGTCTGTGCCGCAACGGCTTGTGCGCTGTCGAAGAGGCGGACGCCATCGGGCAGCGCGGCCATGATCGAATCGATCACCAACGGGTAGTGCGTACAGCCGAGCACCACGCCCTGCACGTCCCGCGGAGTCCGCTCGGCGGCGCTGGTGATCGCGGCGCGGGCAGCCACCAGGTCACCGCGATCGATCGCGTCCGCCAGACCGTGGCAGGCGACGCCGACCACGTTCGCGTCGCCGCCGAATTTCGCGATCAAATCGGCCTGATACCGGCTTGCCGTGGTCGCCGCGGTGGCCCACACCGCTACCGAGCGGCACACGGCCGCCGCGGGCTTGATCGCGGGAACGGTGCCGATCACCGGCACACCGGGACCGACCTCCGCTCGAACATGCTCCAGCGCCGTGACGCTGGCGGTGTTGCACGGCAGAACTATCACGTCCGCACCCGACCGAACCGAAGTCCGCGCGGCGTCCACCACCCGTTCGACCACCCAGTTCTCCGGCTTCGGCCCCCACGGCGCACCCTCCGAGTCCAACTGCAGCAGCAGATCCACATCCGGCCGCAACTTGCGCAACCAAGCGGAGGTAGGCAGCAACCCGAGACCCGAGTCGATGAGCGCGACGATCACTCGACCACCGTATACAGCGGCGCGCCGAGCCACGCCCGCGCCTCCGGCAATCCTCATCGTCCTCGAGCGCGGGTTGGCTCCTTGTGCCGCCCGCTGCGCCGGTCAGGAGGTATGCGAACTGTCGGCGTCGGCTTCAGTCCCGGCGCGGCTCGGGTGCGTTCTCAGCTGGGTGTGAGCAGGTCAGTCACCGGCGCAGCAGCGGCGATCTTCGCGCGGGCCTTCATGACCTGGGCGGTCATGCCCGCGCCGACCACTCCGGTCAGGTTGCCACCCCGGGAGTAGTAGGCGAGGAACTTGCGTCCGTCGGCGGAGACGATCTGGACGTCGTCGGTGGCGTTCGGGGTGCCGAGGGCCTGGATCTTGACGTCGTACTGGTCGCTCCAGAAGTACGGAACCCGGGCGGCGGTCGACGGCTCGGCCCCGAGCAGCGCACAGGCCAGCAGCTTGGCCTGTTCGCCCGCGTTGGTCCAGTGCTCCACCCGCTTGCGCAGTCCCGTCCCGTGCGGCCAGGCCGCCACATCGCCGACCGCCCAGACGCCTTCGGCGGAGGTGCGCCCGACCTCGTCGGCGAGAACCCCGCCGCCCGTCGACGGTTCGGCCAGCGCGATGCCGGAATCGGTCAGCCATTCGGTCGCCGGCCGGGAACCGACCGCGATCACGACCAGGTCGGCCACGATTTCCGTGCCGTCGGAAAGCTTCGCGCCGCGCACCCGGCCCGCATCATCGGCGAGGAGTGAGTCGAGGCCGGTGCCGCAGCGCAGGTCGACGCCTTCGTCGCGGTGCATCGCGGCGACAAGGGCACCCACCTCCGCACCGAGCACGGAGGCCAGCGGCGTCGGCTGCGGCTCGACCAGCACGACGGCGACACCATGGGCACGGAAACTCGCCGCGAGCTCGCAGCCGATAAACCCCGCACCTACCACGAGCGCCGTCGCGGCATCCGCCAATTCGGCGCGCAGCGCGGCGGCGTGGGCATGGCCGCGCAGTACGTGGACGCCCGTCAAGTCGGGCAGGCCCGGCAAACGGCGCGGGCGTAGGCCGGTGGCGATGATCAGCTGGTCGTAGGCCAGCGTGCTGTCGTCGGCCAAGCAGATCCGCCTCGCTTCGGTGTCGACGCCGACGGCCTCGGTGTTCAGCCGCAGGTCGATCTTTTTCTCGGCGAAGAACGCACGCGGCCGCAGCGTGGTGTCATCGGTTTCGCCGCGCACGAACTGCTTGGACAGCGGCGGACGGTCGTACGGCAGGCGTGACTCCTCGCCGACGAGGACCAGCTCACCGTCGTAGCCGGCGCGGCGCAGTTCCTCCGCGGTGCGCAGGCCCGCGAGGCCGGCCCCGACGATCACGATCGGCGCAGTCATGCGGCCATCCCTTCGCTGAAACCGGACAACCGGTTCTGGTCGACATGCGAAGCCCACCCTAACGTCTGCTTGTTTCCTCCCGCGGTGACGTCCGTCACGTCCGATCCGTCGAGGCAATAGCGGCACAATCGTTTCGCTCTAGATATTGATCGGTCGGTCAATCAGGGCTATACCGAGGAGAGGACATACTCACAGCCCGAGGAGGCACACATGTTCACCGAGAGCCGCGCGCAAGATTTACTGGCTGTCGTGCTCGGGATCTTCGCCGCACTGTCACCCATCTGGGTAGAGACGACCGACAAGGCCATGTGGTCGCTGATCGTGCTCGGCGTACTCATCGCACTCACCGGCCTCGCGCAGATGTCCCGACCCGCCATGGCGGCAGCGGACTACGCGATGGGCCTGTTCGGCGTGCTGTTGTTCCTATCCCCCTGGGTCATGGACTTCACGGAGTACCGCGGCGCATCCTGGACCGCATGGATAGTCGGAGTAGTGACGGCGGTGGTCGCGGTAGCGGCACTGCCGACCGTGTCGGGGCGCCTGCACGGCATGGTTCCGCATCACTGATGCAGATGCCGAAACCCCGGCGCGCCGGGCGTCGCCGTAGTGCGAAAGTCGACGGCGACGCCCGGCAGCTCATCCTGGATGCCGCTGAGAAACTCTTCGCGGCACAGGGATTCGACGCCACCGCGACCGCGGCCGTCGCCGCTGCGGCAGGCGTCCCCAAAGGACTGGTCTTCTACTACTTTCCGACCAAGGACTCGATACTCACCGCGCTGATGGCCGAGCGGATACCCCCGCGGCCGATCGCTGACATCGGTACCGTGGTGGCACCCGGCGATCCGGCGGCGAGCCTGGTCAATCTCGACGCCGCCCTGAACCTGCGCGACCACCATTCGTCGGTGCTTCGGGTGATCATGTGGCGCGAAGCCGACACCCACCCGGACGTGCGGCGCCAGGTCCGCCACCTGCGCGATCAAATGCTGGACGTGACCGCCAAGGTGCTCCAGGCGAGCGCGCCGGGTCCGGTCCGCCCCGGCACGCTCCGCGCGTGCGCTGCCGCGTGGGTCTCGGCAATGTTCGCCATCGCCAGCACGGACCGGTTGCACGCACTCGACGGCATCCCCCTCCCCACCGGGGACGAGGTGCTCAATGTCGCCCAGGTAGTCGCCGCGGGAATGACACAGCTCGGCTGACTTCGCGCATCCTCGTACACGCGCGGGCCGGGATCCGATCCGATCTCGACGTCGTGGCCGGCGGCGCGCGCACAGTAAGCCGGTGGCCGCGGTAAATCATCGGGAATGAAGTTATCCACAGCGGGCGTGTTGTCCACATTCGATGCTGAGGTGGGTGTTTGGTGACCGGCTGTGGAGCACGATCGGCGTATGGAAGCACCGCAACTGATCTCGCGGCGGCAGGCGCTCGCGTCCGGACTGTCCGATAAGGACCTGCGTCGTCTCTGCCGAACCGGAAGGTGGCAGCGGCTGCGGGCCGGGCACTACCTGAACTCGCCGGGATGCGACGTCAGCGTGACTGGTCGTCACCTGCTCATGGTGCTCGCAACCGCGGAGACAACGTGTGATTCCGCGATCACCAGCCACTGTTCCGCAGCGGTGCTGCACGGGATGTCGACCTGGGATATTCCGCTCGACCGTGTACATCTGACGAGGGATCGCATCAACGGCGGCCGCATGGGCCGGCGCGTCGTCGTGCACTCGGCACGGTTGGAGCCCCACGAGATCACCCTCGTCAACGGCATCCGGGTGACCACCCCTGCGCGGACGATCATTGATATCGCCCGCTCGGAAGGCTTCGAGCAGTCCGTCGCACTCGGCGATTCGGCGCTGCGCCAGGGGTTGACGACCATCGCCGAGCTACGGGAGCACGTGCGACAGGCACGGCACCGCCCCGGCTGCCGCAAGGCCGCGCAGGTCGTCGAGTTCCTGGACGGGCGCAGCGAGAGCATTGGTGAATCGCTCAGCAGGATCGTGCTGCACCGATGCGGACTCCCCGCCCCCGAACTGCAAGCACGTGTCTTCTCCGATGACGATATCTGTGTCGGCCGTTTCGACTTCCTGTTCCCCGACCTCGGCGTGGTCGCAGATTTCGACGGAAAGATCGAATACCAGAGCGCGCAACGCGACCCACACGCCCCGGAACAGAGGGCGGTCGGCGAGAAGAACTGCGAAGACCGCCTCCGCGCCCTCGGATGGATGGTGATCCGCTGGGCTTGGGACGATCTCGACGCCCCGGCTTTCCTTGCCGACCGCATCCATATGGCAGCACGGATAGCCGGCGGGTCCCAACGGCGCGGCTACTGGACCGCCACACCCAAACATTGACCTGCCTCCCGACCACGTGGCCGGCGGCCTGAGTATGGAATTCACGTACGCGGCAATGCCGAACCGACAGGCGTGCGGCATCCCGAAGAGCGAGATGGAGGTGCGAAGTCCGATGGGATGTGACGTACCCGCGTCCGTATGGAACGTGGATCATCCGCGTACCCGGGTTCGAGGTTGGACTAATTGGGCTGGGTGAGGAAGCTGGTGACGTCTTTGGCGAAGCGGGAGTCTTTGACCGTGCCCATGTGGCTGGCGCCAGGGTAGATGATCAAGTGCGAATTCGGGATTCCGTCGGCGGTGTGCCGGAAGTTGGCGGTGCTGTATGCGGCGTCTCGCTCGCCGCCGACGACGAGGGTAGGTGCTTGGATCTCGGAGAGGCGATCGGTCAGATCGAAACCGTCTTCGGCGCGGAGAAAAGCGTGCGTGTCGGCGGGATTCTTCGGACGGGCCACAGGATCGAAAAACCACAGCGCGGCGGCCGCGAGACGGGCGACCACCGGCGAGGCGGAGATGCCCGGCGCCAGGTGGTGCATCGCCCGGCGACCGTGCAGTACCGCCTCGGCGTAGCGCATCTGGCCTTCCTTGACGACCGGATCCAGCCGGTATCCTGACGACGCGATGACGAGGCGGCGCACGACCTCGGGATGATCGGCGGCGAGTTGCAGTGCGACAGAACCACCCGACGAGACGCCAAGAACGTCGACCGGCTCACCGAACTCGGTGCGCAGGGCGTCCGCATGCTCAGCGGCGATCTCTCTCATCGTGATGCCCTCGGCCATCCCGGGTGGACGGCTCACCGCATAGATGCGGAAGTGCCGCGCGAGTGGTTCGAACAGCTTGATCTCGGAATCACGCAGCCAGCCTTGCGGATTCGTGTGGTCCGGACTGAACCACCGCAGGAATACCAGAGGACGACCGGAGCCCATCGCCAGATACGGCATGCCGTGCTCTAGCACCCCTTCCTCGATCGCGAGTTCAGCAGCCAGGGCGGTCTTACTCATGATCCCTCCAAGTCGTCGGTCGTCATCTGTCGCCTTGACGCTAACGGAGCTCACCCTCCCTCCGCGATGACCTCCCAGGTCATGGAGCCGCAACCGCGGCAGCCATCGATGGCCCTGTGCGCGGTCGGTTTGTGCCTCGCACGTTCGCGCCTAACCGGACACAGCTATACCTGACAAGATGACGGGTTGGTCTGGTCGCCAGGGCCGGAAAGGACTGGGGCGCAGCGGCTACTGTTGCCGCATGCGGATTGCGGCACTTGTAGCCATTGCCCTGGTGCTGAGCGCCTGCTCCCAGACCACGGCAGGGAAACCACAGAGTTCGGCGGGTGGTTCGTCGCAGACGAACGCTTCGTCGGCGGCGCCCAGCCGGGAGAGTAGTTTGCAGGATCGGATCTCGTGGGTTCAGCAGGGGACACCGATCGATCTGGGAGGCTTTCATTCGGCCAGGATGGAGAACGGACCGGCTACCGACCTGAAGACCGACATCGCGTTCGTCAGCCCGACCGGCAAGATCAGCTGTATCACCGGTGTCGCCTACGGCATCGAGGGATTCGACTGCGAAGTCGAGCTGAAGGCACCGATGCCCCAGCCGAGCGAAGGCTATGGGAACTGGTTCGGCGGCTTTGTCTCCTACTCCGGGCAGCGGTTGACAGTCGGCCAATTCCGCGGCGACCCGGGGCTTTTCATTCATGGCAAAGGGCACACGCTGCCGTACGACAGCACCTTGACCTTCGGGAACTACACCTGCCGCCTCGCGACTACCGGCCTCACCTGCGTGAACCCCACCGAGCGCACCGGAGTGCAGATCAGCGACGAAGGCATCGTCCCGGTCGGCTGCCTGCAAGAAGTCCCCGAGTCGCAACGCGAATCCTCCGTCGGCCGCGCCTACGCCTGCTGAGCCGACCACACAGGCACTGCCGTCCACACAGTTATCAGCGTATTTCGACGATCTTCTCGCCAGCTCCGAGAAGCTCCAATACAGTCGGCAGGATTGGCAGGAAAGCAGCGAGAAGCGCTTTCCGGGAGCAATTGCCCATTCGGATCCACACGACAGCAGGCGCCGCAGCGTCGGGATGGCTCCTACCGATCAAATGAAGTCCTCGTCCTTCGAAATGATGACGGCGTCGCGCCGAAGGGCCTCATTCCACACTTCCGAGTCGGCGGCGGACGTCAAGTCGATGTCACAGACATGCACGGCGTCATGCCCCTCGTCGGTCAACACACGTGCACGTCGCAAGAATCAGAAAGCGATCTCATCCGCCGGCCTCCCGGACGCCGAAGCCGCTCCGGAATAGCGAACGGCGCCGCTCCATTCGGAGCGGCGCCGTTCAGTTCAGCGATTCAGCGAATCACTTGATGATCTTCGTGACGCGACCGGCGCCGACGGTGCGACCACCCTCGCGGATCGCGAAGCGCAGACCCTCGTCCATGGCGACCGGCTGGATCAGCTTGACGGCCATCTCGGTGTTGTCACCGGGCATAACCATCTCGGTGCCCTCGGGCAGGGTCACAACGCCCGTCACGTCAGTCGTACGGAAGTAGAACTGCGGACGGTAGTTGTTGAAGAACGGGGTGTGGCGGCCGCCCTCGTCCTTCGACAGGATGTACGCCTGGCCTTCGAACTCCGTGTGCGGAGTGGTGGTGCCCGGCTTCACGACGACCTGGCCGCGCTCCACATCCTCGCGCTTGATACCGCGAACCAGCAGACCGACGTTGTCACCGGCCTGGCCCTGGTCGAGCAGCTTGCGGAACATCTCGATGCCGGTGACCGTGGTCTTGGTCTTCTCCGTACGGATGCCGACGATCTCGACTTCCTCGTTCACGTTGATCACGCCACGCTCGACACGACCGGTGACGACGGTGCCACGACCCGTGATGGTGAACACGTCCTCGACCGGCATCAGGAACGGCTTGTCGGTCTCGCGCACCGGGTCCGGGATGGACTCGTCGACCGCGGCCATCAGCTCGAGAACCGACTCGGTCCACTTCGGGTCGCCCTCGAGCGCCTTCAGACCGGAGACCCGCACGACCGGCGCGTCCTCGTCGAACTCCTGCGAACCCAGCAGCTCGCGGACCTCCATCTCGACGAGCTCGAGGATCTCCTCGTCGTCGACCATGTCGGCCTTGTTCAGCGCGACCAGGATGTAGGGCACGCCGACCTGACGGGCGAGCAGCACGTGCTCACGGGTCTGCGGCATCGGCCCGTCGGTCGCGGCGACCACGAGGATGGCGCCGTCCATCTGCGCCGCACCGGTGATCATGTTCTTGATGTAGTCGGCGTGACCCGGCGCGTCGACGTGCGCATAGTGGCGCTTCTCCGTCTGGTATTCGACGTGGGAGATGTTGATCGTGATACCACGAGCCTTCTCCTCCGGCGCCTTGTCGATCTGATCGAACGCGAAGCTCTCGTTCAGATCCGGGTACTTGTCAGACAGCACCTTGGTGATCGCTGCGGTCAGCGTGGTCTTGCCGTGGTCGACGTGACCGATGGTGCCGATGTTGACGTGCGGCTTCGTCCGCTCGAACTTCGCCTTCGCCACTTCTTTGTCCTCCTGGACTTGTTGGTGCGTGCAGTTGCAGCAGTGCGGTTATTGAATGGGGTCGTGCTGACGCCCGGCTGTCGGGGCAAGTGTCCCACCTGCCCCGAACGGTGTTACTCGCCGGTCGCCTTGGCGATGATCTCCTTCGACACGTTGGCCGGAACCTCCGCGTACGAGTCGAACACCATGGAGTAGTTCGCCCGGCCCTGGGTCTTCGACCGCAGGTCACCGATGTAACCGAACATCTCCGAGAGCGGAACCAGCGCCTTGACGACACGGGCACCACTGCGTTCCTCCATGGCCTGGATCTGACCACGGCGGGAGTTCAGGTCGCCGATCACATCGCCCATGTAGTCCTCGGGCGTGATGACCTCGACCGCCATCAGCGGCTCGAGGATCACCGGACCGGCCTTGCGAGCCGCTTCCTTGAGCGCCTGCACGCCGGCGATCTTGAACGCCATTTCTGACGAGTCGACGTCGTGGTACGCGCCGTCGAGCAGCGTGACCTTCAGGTTCACCAGGGGGTAGCCCGCGAGCACACCGTACTGCATGGCGTCCTGCGCACCGGCGTCCACCGAAGGGATGTACTCCCTCGGCACGCGGCCACCGGTGACCTTGTTCTCGAATTCGTAGTGCGCGCCGTCCTCGCCGACGAACGGCTCGATGGCGATGACCACCTTCGCGAACTGGCCGGAGCCACCCGTCTGCTTCTTGTGGGTGTACTCGAGCTTCTCGACCCGCTTGGTGATCGTCTCGCGGTAGGCCACCTGCGGCTTGCCGACGTTCGCCTCGACCTTGAACTCGCGCTTCATGCGGTCGACCAGGATGTCGAGGTGGAGTTCGCCCATACCGCCGATGACGGTCTGACCGGTCTCCTGGTCCAGCTTGACCGAGAAGGTCGGGTCCTCTTCCGAGAGACGCTGGATCGCGGTGCCCAGCTTCTCCTGGTCGGACTTGGTCTTCGGCTCGATGGAAACCTCGATGACCGGGTCCGGGAAGGTCATGGACTCGAGCACGATCTGGTTCTGCGGATCGCACAGGGTGTCACCGGTGGTGGTGTCCTTGAGGCCGATGACCGCGTAGATGTGCCCCGCCGAGGCGGCGCCGACCGGGTTCTCCTTGTTGGAGTGCATCTGGAACAGCTTGCCCAGACGCTCCTTCTTGCCCTTGGTCGAGTTGATGACCTGGGCGCCGGAGTCGACCTTGCCGGAGTACACGCGGACGTAGGTCAGCTTGCCGAAGAACGGGTGCACCGCGATCTTGAACGCCAGGGCCGCGAACGGCTCGTCGGCGCTCGGCTTGCGGGTCAGCAGTTCCTCTTCCTTGCCGGGCGCATGGCCGGTGGTGGCCTCCACGTCCAGCGGCGAGGGCAGGTAGTCGATGACCGCGTCGAGCATGGGCTGCACGCCCTTGTTCTTGAACGCGGAGCCACAGAGCACCGGGTACAGCTCGGAGTTGACCGTCAGCTTGCGGATAGCGCCCTTGATCTCATCGATCGAGAGCTCCTCGCCGCCGAAGAACTTCTCCAGCAGCGCCTCGTCGGATTCGGCGACGGTCTCCAGCAGTTCCTGGCGGTACTGCTCGGCCTTCTCCTTCAGGTCCTCGGGGATCTCGACGACCTCGTACTGCTCGCCGAGCTTGGTCTCACCCCGCCAGACCTTGGCGTTGTTCTCGACCAGGTCGATGATGCCCTCGAAGGTGTCCTCCGCACCGATCGGCAGCTGGAGGACCAGCGGCTTGGCGCCGAGGCGGTCTTTGATGGTCTGCACGGTGAAGTAGAAATCCGCACCGAGCTTGTCCATCTTGTTGACGAAGCAGATTCGCGGCACGTCGTACTTATCGGCCTGACGCCACACCTGCTCGGACTGCGGCTCGACGCCCTCTTTGCCGTCGAACACCGCAACGGCGCCGTCGAGCACGCGCAGCGACCGCTCCACCTCGACGGTGAAGTCGACGTGCCCGGGGGTGTCGATGATGTTGATCTGGTTGTCGTTCCAGAAGCATGTGGTAGCCGCGGAGGTGATGGTGATACCACGCTCCTGCTCCTGCTCCATCCAGTCCATCGTGGCAGCGCCGTCGTGGACCTCACCGATCTTGTAGGTGATACCGGTGTAGAAGAGGATGCGTTCAGTTGTGGTCGTCTTGCCCGCATCGATGTGGGCCATGATGCCGATGTTGCGGACCTTGTTCAGGTCGGTGAGCACGTCCTGTGCCACGGAAATCTTCCCCGCTCGTAGCTAGTTGGGATTATCGGGGACGACCCTGTGGTCGTCTCTATGTCAACGCCGGGCGCGGCAGGTAAGTGCCGCGCTCCGGCTGTGCCTCCCGACCCAGACGACGGGCCGGGCAGACGTCACCAGCGGTAGTGCGCGAAGGCCCGGTTGGACTCGGCCATCTTGTGGGTGTCCTCACGACGCTTGACGGAGGCACCGAGGCCGTTGCTGGCGTCGAGCAGCTCGTTGGCCAGACGCTCGACCATCGTCTTCTCCCGCCGCGCACGCGAGAAGTTGACCAGCCAGCGCAGGGCCAGGGTGTTGGCGCGGCCCGGACGGACCTCGACCGGAACCTGGTAGGTGGCGCCACCGACGCGGCGGGGCTTCACCTCCAGCGACGGCTTGACATTGTCCAGCGCGCGCTTCAGCGTGACGACCGGGTCGGTGCCGGTCTTGTCGCGCGCCTGCTCCAGCGCGCCGTAGACGATGCGCTCGGCAGTGGACTTCTTGCCATCCAGCAGGATCTTGTTGACCAGCTGAGTAACTAGCGGCGAACCGTAGACCGGGTCGTTGATCAGCGGACGCTTGGGTGCGGGGCCCTTGCGTGGCATATCAGCTCTTCTCCTTCTTGGCGCCGTAACGGCTGCGGGCCTGCTTGCGGTTCTTCACACCCTGCGTGTCGAGCGAGCCACGGATGATCTTGTAGCGGACACCGGGGAGGTCCTTCACACGACCGCCGCGCACGAGCACCATCGAGTGCTCCTGCAGGTTGTGGCCCTCACCCGGGATGTAGGCCGTGACCTCGACCGCGCTGGTCAGGCGAACACGCGCGACCTTGCGCAGCGCGGAGTTCGGCTTCTTCGGGGTCGTGGTGTACACACGGGTGCACACGCCACGACGCTGCGGGCTCCCCTTCAGGGCCGCGGTCTTCGTCTTGGCGACCTTGTCGCGGCGACCCTTGCGGACCAGCTGGTTGATGGTTGGCATAGACCGGCTTTCCTTATTAGTTAACGCGGTGTCTGGAACTTCATGTCTGTTCAGTTGGCGACGTTCCCGGGACCCTTCGTGGTCACGCAAGCTTTCGCCTCCGGGCCCGTCGTTCACGTCGCTGTCATCGAGCTTTCACTCGCACGTCCGGCCACGTTTCTCGCGTCCCGAGGTCGGGCGTGTCGCACGCGGCGCAAGGCCCGAAATCCGGGCACGCTGGAGTAGTCAGCCGCTTTCGCTGGCCTACGATCACGCACGAACCTGCCCGCATGCTTCCGGGCACAGCGGTCCACGATACCCGCGGCCGGGACACAGGGTCAAAGCGGGTGGTATGGACCCCGCTACCGCGCCAAATTCAAGGTCAACTCGACCAGCTTCTTCGCTGCCCCGCACGGGTCGGGATGACTGGAGCCCGGACGGTAGTTGACCCAGAAGCCGATGACGCCTTGATCCGCCGCGCCCGCGCTGACGCCGCAGGAGTCCGGATCGTTGGGACGGCGCGTCTCCAGCGCACGCCTGCCCTCGACGGTGATGTTGTTGGTGATGTAGCCGAGCTTGTCGTTGTTGGCCTTCTCGTTGTTCAGCGCACCGATCTCGTACCAATTGAGCGTCACCATGGCGTTGCCGCCGGGCGCGCCCTGCAGGTCCCACATGCAGACCGCGCCGTAGAAGGACGGCTGAACGAGGGAGTCCGTACCCACCGCCTTGGCGATGTCCTCGCTGGTGACAACCTCGCATTCACGCAGCAGCTTGTCGAAATCGGTGTTGACGGTGTCCCCGGTACCGGATCCGGCCGGATAGGCGGACCCACTGACCGTTCGGCCGCACCCCGCGGCGCCGAACACGAGGGTCAACAGGGCGACCGCGGCGAATATTCCGCGGGTGTAGCCGCGCCGAAGTGTCATCGGTCCTCCCCTACCCCAGCCGTTGCACGGTCAGTTCCGCCAGCTTGTGCATGCGGTCGCACGGATTGCCGTTGGCGCCGAACAGGCCGAAGGACATCGACCATTCGAAGAAGTCGTCGTCGAGCCGCACCGCGAGGTCGCAAACCTGCCCGCTCGGCTCGAGCGCCTGAAAACCGGTACGCCCTCCGACTTCGATCGTCTGCGGATTGCGGCCCTGAGTGGAGACCCATGCCTTCTCTCGCTCGATCGGGCTGCCCCGGTAGGAGGCGAAGGTGACGCTGGACGAACCGGTCCCCGCGGACTGCCAATTGCAGCCCACCGAGTTCTTCAGCACCTGGGAGATCTGGCCGAGACCCGCGATATCGCGCACCTCGTCGTCGGTCACGTGCCCGCATTCGCCGACGAACGGGCCGAGCGCGGCCACCTTCGGCGGCGGCCGCAGCGAGGTCTGGGAGTCGTCCGTGTCGCCTCCCGAACCGCACGCTGTCAGCATCAACGCCAGCACCGCCGCGCAGCCGACCAACGCCCCTATCCGCATAGCTGCACTCTACCCACGGCGTGGCATTCGGGTCCGGATCGCGCGAGCGGCAAAGGTTATCCGCCCTCGACGCGCAGCACGTAAGTGTCTATGGGCGCGATATAGACGCACTCCGCCCGCCCGGTCTTGAAGTTCGACATCGCCGTCAGGCACGCGTCCAGATTCGGGTGATAGCTGGAGGGCGGCACCGCCCGCGCGGTCGGACCCGCGCCACCGCACAGCGCGATGACGATCGAAGCCACCGCGGCGGTTTTCCCGGCCACCGCGACCCTCCCCCCGTGTCCGGCGAATGATCCGACCAGGAGAGTACTGCTAAATACACAGTGCGACAACCGATCACAAATTGCCGCGGGCCTCCTGTTCGCGTTCGATCGCCTGGAACAGCGCCTTGAAATTGCCCTTGCCGAAGCCGAGGGAGCCGTGCCGCTCGATGAGCTCGAAGAAGACGGTGGGACGGTCGGTGAGCGGTCTGGTGAAGATCTGCAGGAGATAGCCGTCCTCGTCGCGATCTACCAGGATGCCGCGGCCCTGTAATTCCTCGACCGGCACGCGGACCCGGCCGATGCGGGCGCGCAGTTCGGGGTCCTCGTAGTAGGCGGCGGGCGTGTCGAGGAATTCGACGCCCTCGCGGCGCAGCGCGTCGACACAGGCGAGGATGTCGCCGGTGGCGAGCGCGATGTGCTGCACACCGGGGCCGCGGTAGAACTCGAGGTATTCATCGATCTGCGAGCGCTTCTTGCCGGCGGCGGGTTCGTTGAGCGGAAACTTCACCCGGTGGTTTCCATTGGCGACCACCTTGCTCATCAGCGCCGAATACTCGGTGGCGATGTCGTCGCCGACGAACTCGGCCATGTTGGTGAAACCCATGACGCGGCGGTAGAACTCGACCCACTGGTCCATCTGCCCGAGTTCCACATTGCCCACGACGTGGTCGATCGCCTGGAACAGTCGAATGGGCGAGCCCGCCCGCCGCTGATAGTTCGAGCGCCGATGTACATAGCCGGGCAGATAGGGGCCGTGGTAACGGGACCGGTCGACCAGCGTGTGCCGGGTCTCGCCGTAAGTGGCCAGCGCGGCCGAGCGGACAGTGCCGAAGTCGTCGGTGTCGTCGTGTGGTTCGACCAGGATGGTGGCGCCTTGCGTGCGGGCCCATGCCATACAGCGATCCACGTCCGACACCTCTAGCGCGATGTCGACCACACCGTCCCCGTGCCGATCGTGATGGGTAATCAGCGTACTGCTCGGGTCGACTGCCCCGGTAATCACGAAACACGCTGAGCCACTGCGTAAGACGAACGCTTTGTGGTCACGGTTTCCGGTCTCGGGACCGGAGTATGCCTCCAGCCGCATCCCGAAAGCGGATTCCAGGAAGTGCGCGGTCTGTGTGGCGTTGCCGACCACCCAGACCAGCGCGTCCCAGCCGACCACGGGGAAGGGGTCGCCGCTGTCGTCGTGGTCGACCAGCCCGACGAGCGTAGGCAGCTCGCCGTCGCTGGGGGCGGTGCCGCGCCGGGCATCGGGCAGGTGATCGATGGTCATGCTCCAAGGAAATCGCCGGGTCGGCACGGTAGGCAACAGCACCAATTATCGATAGACAGTGTGGCGAATTCGCCTAGGAAATCACGCGGAATGCTGGACAATCTGAATAGTATTTGCAAGACAGACCGCAAGCTGGTCCATGCCCCGAACGGAGGCCGTCATGTCGCGCACGCCCGCGAAAATCGACGAACTCGATCTCGCCATCCTCACCGCGATGCATGAGCACCAGAAAGCGGGCATTCTCGAGCTGTCCCGCCGCACCCGGGTCGCCAGGGCCACGGTGCAATCCCGGATCGGGCGTATGGAGGAGTCCGGCGTGATCGCCTCTTACGACCCGCAAATCGACGTCACCGCGGCCGGGTTCGACGTGCAGGCGTTCGTCACGTTGGAGATCGCACAGGGCGCTCTCGACACCGTCGCGGCCGAACTAGACGCCATCCCCGGCGTGCTCGAGGCCTACGCGACCACCGGCTCCGGCGACGTGCTCTGCCGGATCGGCGCCGACTCGCACGCTGGACTGCAGGCCGCGTTGCTGAGCATCGACCGGACCTCGTCGGTGGTGCGCTCGCACAGCGTCATCGTGCTGTCGACGGTGGTGGCACGCCGCTCGCTGCCGCTGCTGCGCACGGTGAGTCCGGCCGCTACCACCAAGGCGCCCGCATACCGCTCGACCCACGAACCGTAGCCGCGGCAACCGTTCGATCGAGGTGCTTTCCACGCTCAGGGACGCAGGCCGGCGTCCACGTCGAGGATTTCCACGCTGGCCCGCCTGCCTGCCTCCAGAAAGCCGAGCAGGGCGTGCGCTTCGGCCGCAACGTCGGCGCTTTCCTTCTTGGTCCACGTCCGGGTCGGGCTGATCCGGAGCCGGGCGGTCTCGGCGGTGACGAAGACTTTGTACAGACCCGCGAGGAACCCGTCGACCAGCACCGGAGACACTTGCGCCGCGAAGGCGCGCAGCGGAGGGGCCGCACCATCCGGCACGATCCTGGCCCGATCCCGATGGGAGAGAAGGGCATTGTCGTACCAGCCGAGCAGGCGCACGGGAGCGGGCATGTCAGGGTCGGCGAGCTCGCCGTCGGCGACGTCGTAGAGAGTCCGTCCGCGCTCGTCGGTGTAAGTGCGCACGCGGTCGCCGAGTTCGTCGATCGCCCGCTTCATGCCGAGCAGTTTCGACCAGGTCTGCATGTCCATGGTGCAGGCCGGGCCGAAAGCGCGCAGATATCGGACGAGCAACTCCGCCAGCGGGTAGCTCGGGTCGAGCGGAGCGGCGAGCCACGGCTCGACCCGGGACCAGATCGGCCTGCTGTTGTCTTTCCACGTGCCCCGCGGCGGGGTCTGCAGCACCGATAGCTGATAGAGCCAGGTCTGCACCACCGCGCCGGCGTTGCGGTCCGGATAGAGTTCGGTAGCACGGGCGCGCAGCTCCGCAGCGGACATCGGCTCGTCGCCGAGAACCGCCTCGCCGTGCCCGCGCACCTCCTCCGGGTCGAGTCCGACCATCGCGCCGTAGTTGAATCCCTTGCGGAACGGCACTTTCTCCAGTTCCGGCTGCACGTGCGGCGCGATGCGTAGCGCGTCGGGCGGGGTGACCAGGTGAATCGTGCCGCGCATCAGGGTGATGCGGACCAGCGAGCGGTCTTGCAGCGCGTCCGACACCGTCGTCGGATCGAAATCCGCGAGCCGGCTCCATAGTCCGACGAACGGCGGCAGCGAATCCTGCGCCTGCAGCCCGACGAGATGGTCACACATCTGGTGCACGGTGCGCGAGGAGCGCTCCAGCAAGTGCTGGCGGGCGAGCAGGGTGCGATTCAGCACCCGGGTGGACAGCTTCATAGCGCACTCCAGAGACGGCAGGTCCGTGCGCGTCAGCGCAGCGTGACAACAACCTTGCCGGTGGCGGTGCGGTTGTCCAGCGAGGCGACCGCCTCGGCCGCCTTGTCCAGCGGGTACAGCGCCGGCTCCGGAGGCGCGATTTCGCCGGAGGCGAGCAAAGGCTCCACCTCGGCCCACTGCTCGGCCAGATACCCCGGATGCGACATTACCCATTCGCCCCACAATGCGCCGACCACCTCGACGTTCTTCAGCAGCAGCCGGTTCACCTTGACGGTGGGGATCTCGCCGGCGGTGAACCCGACCACCAGCAACCGGCCCGCCGAGGCGAGCGAACGAACACTGTCGGTGAAGCGGTCGCCGCCGACTGGGTCGAGCACGATGTCCACGCCGCGGCCGGCGGTCAATTCCTGCACCGCCGCGAGCCAGCCGTCGGCGAGCACTACGTCGCTGGCTCCGTTGGCGCGGGCCACCGCGGCCTTCGCCTCCGTGCTCACCACTGCGATCACCCGACCCGCGCCGAGCGCGGCCGCCATCCGCAGAGTCGAGGTGCCGATGCCGCCCGCGGCGCCGTGCACGAGCACGGTCTCGCCCTCGGCCAGCCTGCCGCGGTTACGCAGGCAGAAGTGCACGGTCAGATCGTTGAACAGGATGCCGGCGCCCGCCTCCAGCGAAACGTTGTCCGGCAGCCGGAACACCATCTGCGCGGGCGCGACGGCCACCTCGGCCATGGCGTTGCCGCGCAGAGTCAGTGCGACCACCCGGTCACCGACCTCGACGTGCGAGTCCTCCGGCGCCTCGCGCACGATGCCCGCAACCTCGCCGCCGACGACGAACGGCAGCTCGGGCTTCACCTGGTACAGGCCACGCGTCATCAGCACGTCCGGGAACGCGACACCTGCCGCGTGCACGTCGATCACGACACCACCCCGGGACGCGGGCTCCGGGATGTCCACGACCTGGATCGCCTGCGGTCCTTCCAGTTTGCTGACCTGGGCTGCGCGCATGTGCTGACCTCTCTGTCTCGTGGCGGCGGGTGGCCTCGCCGACGCCGCCGGAACCAACCTAACCGGCCGCCGCGGACCAGTGTCCGTCCGGTATGCCGCACGCCCTACAAGACGCCCGGCCACGACGACGTCTGGAATCCGGCGGACGGGTCCCAGGGCTGCTGATCGAAGCTTCGCGACCCGCCCACATCGGCCGTCCCCACCATCCCGCCTGGTCCAAGCATTTTTTGGCGGATTATGCGGGAGTACAGGCGGCTCGACGCGAGGGTGTGACGTACGCCCCGTAAAGTCGTGTCACAACAGCACCGCATGAAGAAACGCAGCACACCGTGCAGCGCGAGGAGCACCAGTGTCACTCGATCAGCCACTCGCCCCGCTTCCCCAGGAGGGCATGGGCTTTACTTCGGCGTGGCCAGTCCGGGCTGGCGATGTGGATCCTTACGACCGGTTGCGGTTCGATGCCGTCGCCCGCTATCTGCAGGATATTGCCTGGGAAAATCTGCAGACAACGTTCTTTCACCGGACCGACCCGAATTGGATCGTCCGACGGACGGTCATCGACGTCATCCGACCGATCCTCTGGCCGGACGAGGTGCGGCTATTGCGCTGGTGCTCGGCGTTGTCCACTAGGTGGACCAATATGCGCGTGCGTATCACCAGCGGAAACGGTGGCTTGATCGAGACCGAGGGCTTCTGGATCAACATCAGCGAGTCGACCGGGATGCCCGCCCGGATCAGCGACGAGGGCCTCGCCTACCTGGGCCGCACGACCGACGAGCATCGGCTGCGCTGGCGGCCGTACCTGGCAGACGCCACGCCGCCGGAATCGGACACCGACATGCCGTTCCCGGTGCGCGCCACGGATATCGATCAGTACAACCACGTCAACAATGCCTGTTACTGGCAGGCGGTGGAACAGTTCCTGGTCGACTACCCCAAGCTGCTCGCCGGCCCGCACCGCGCGGTGATCGAATACGTCGCCCCGGTCCTCGCGCGCCAGCATGTGACCATACGCAGCCGATACGAGCCCAGCGACCGGTCAGGACAGCCGGTGCTGCGGTTGTGGTTCGTCGTCGGTAGTACGACCACCACAGTGGTCCGCATCATGCCGCTGCCCGGTGCCGCCTCTCCGAGTCTTTAGGCTGCCCGCCTCTCCGAGTCTTCAGGCTGCCCGCCTCTCCGAGTCGGAAGCCGGTCGGATCTCGGATGATCCGACCGGCAACCGGCACTGTCAGCCGCGCGCGGCCTTCAGCAGATCCTCGCGCGTAGTGAACTTGACCCGCGGCCGCCCCGCGGACTTGCCCGCGACCTTCTCCGCCTGATCGATCGCCCGCCAGCCCGTCCGGTCCACCAAGTCGGCCTGCCGCTGCGTGAGCAGCGCCTTCAGCGCGGCCCGATCGCCTTTCGGCACAGCGAGTTTGCCCGTGGTGAAGTCGGAAAGGAGCTGTTCCACTGTCTCCTCGGAGTCGACCCGGTTCGAGCCGATCACACCGCGCGGACCGCGCTTGATCCAGCCGCTGACATACACGCCGGAAATCGGTATGCCGTCGGCGCCGATCACCCGGCCGTGCTCGTTGGGCACGACACCGCGCCGTTCATCGAACGGCAGGTCGACGACCGGTTCCCCGCGGTAGCCGATGGACCGCAGCACCAGCGTGGCGTCGATGCTCTCGGTCCGGTCGGTTGCCACGGCCACCAGCTGACCGCCCTCGCTGACCAGCTCGTTGTGCACGAACTCGATCGACTCGACGCGGTCGGCGCCGGTCAGCGCGGTCGGCGAGGCGAGGTAGCGGAAGACGATCCGCTTGTTGCTCTCCGCGCGCCGACCGGCGGCGTACTCTTCGGCCAAGGTGTACTTCAGCGTCAGCGACGGCTCGATCTCCGGATCGTCCAGCATTGCTTGGCTCGCCTGGTCGAGTTGCAGATCACCCTCCTCGACGAGGACGTCGACGCCCTTCAGGTGAGCAAGGGCGAGGAACTCCGACGAGGTGTAGGCCGCCTGCAGCGGGCCGCGCCTGCCGAGCACGACGACCTCCCGAATGTTGCTCTGGCGCAACGCGTCCAGCGCGTAGTCCGCGATGTCGGTCTTGGCCAGTTCGTCGGGGTCGACGGTCAGCACCCGGGCCACGTCCAAGGCGACATTGCCGTTGCCGACGATCACGGCCCGCTCGCCGGACAGGTCGAAGGTCCGGTCGGCGTAGTCCGGGTGGCCGTTGTACCAGGCGACGAACTCGGTGGCCGAGTGGCTGCCCGGCAGATCCTCGCCCGGCACGCCGAGACGGCGGTCGGTCGAGGCGCCGACCGCGTAGATCACGGCGTGGTGGTGCCGCAGCAGTTCGTCATGCGAGATGTCCGTGCCGACCTCGACGTTGAGGTAGTACTGCAGTGCCTCGCGGCGGAACGCGGACTCGAACATGCCCGAGACCGTCTTGGTGCCGGGGTGGTCCGGAGCGACGCCCGCCCGGACCAGACCCCACGGGGTGGGCAGCCGGTCGAACATCTCGATTTCGACGTCTGCCCTGCGCAACAGTTCGTCGGCGGCGTAGCAGGCCGCCGGCCCGGCTCCGACAATCGCGACGCGTAGAGTGCCCAGCTGCTTCGGCGGACGCGCGGGAGTGACGATGGGATCGAAGTTCGACTCGAGCGGATGCCTTTGGAAGTAGGCCGCATTGATATCCCGGTATCGCGCCAGCGAGGCGGTGAGGTCGTCCTCAGGGAAGATGGCCTCCACCGGGCAGGCGTCTACGCAGGCACCACAGTCGATGCAGGTGTCGGGGTCGATGTAGAGCATCTCGGTAGTCGCGAACTCCGGCTGGTCCGGGGTGGGACGGATGCAATCGACCGGGCACTCGGAAACGCAGCTGGCGTCGTTGCAACAGCGCTGCGTGATTACGTAGGCCATATTGTGCTGATCCTCGAAGATGTACGTGGGCTGTGGCCACCCAAGGGTTGCGGTGGGCAGAAGTGGCGTCCATCACTTCCACCCCAGGGATCCCCCGCGGCAGGCGTGATGTGATGCCGCTTTCAGTCTGCCTCGAGTATGGTCGAGACCTCACGTCCGGAGGCCTTACGGTATCCGCATGGCGCGGACTCTGATCCTCATGCGGCACGGCAAGTCGGCGTACCCGGACGGTATCGGCGATCACGAACGACCACTGGCGCCGCGGGGTCGGCGTGAGGCCGGGCTGGCGGGTCGCTGGTTACGCGAGACCCAGCCACCGATCGACGCCGTACGCTGCTCCACCGCCGTTCGCACCCGGCAGACGCTGATCGCCACCGGGATCACGGCGCCGGTCGTCTTCGAGGCCGGGATCTACGAGGCCGCGCCGCCTTCGGTCATCGAGCTGATCCAGCTCAGCGACGACGACGTCTCGACGCTGCTGGTGATCGGACACGCGCCCGGCATGCCATGGACGGCATGGGAGTTGGCGAGCAACCGCGATTCGGTACCGGCCGTCGAGCTCAGCAGGAACTTCCCCACGTCGGCGCTCGCCGTGTTGGAATTCGACCGGCCATGGGCCGATATCGACCCCGGGACCGGGAAGCTGACCTACTTCCATATTCCGCGCTGACTACTCGCGGTCAGCGCAGTAACTTGCCGCCGACCACCACGACCGCACCGAGGATCACCAGCAGCACGAACGCGGCGAAACCGCCGAACAGCCACCACACGACACCGAGCGCGAGCACGAAGGGCGCCACCGCGATGGCGGTGATCACCGGGCTTTCTTTGACCGTCGCCCAAGCCGAACGAGCCCTGATCCGGTCGATGTCCTTTCCAGGCATGTCCCCAGAGTAGGCGGGAAGTGGGGACTTTGTCGGTGGCGGGTGAAATGCTCGGCGGATGGACTGGAAAATTGAGCTCGTCGCCATTCCGGTGACCGACGTCGACCGTGCCAAAGACTTCTACACCAAGATCGGCTTCAACGCCGACCACGATCACCGGGTCAACGAGAACCTGCGCTTCGTTCAGCTGACCCCGCCCGGTTCCGGCTGTTCCATCTGTCTGGGCGAGGGCATCACCGAGGCAGCGCCCGGCAGCGTCGAGGGCATGCAGATGGTGGTGGCCAACGCTGAGGATGCCTACCGGCAGCTGGTCGCAGCCGGTGTGCAGGCCACTCCGGTGCAGGACCTCGGCTGGGGCCTGTTCACGTTCTTCTCCGATCCGGACGGCAACAAATGGGCCGTTCAGCAAATGCCCGACTACAGCAGCTGACCAGCTCAGCGCCTCAGCAAAAGGCAGACCTCATCGGGCAGGCGATTGTCTGCCCGTCTTCAGGTGCAGACCGAAATTTCGGACCCGGGATCGGGACTTCGGCAGAATGGGGCTTGCTTGGAGTGCACTCCAGGTGACTAGCGTCGTCGATGTTCAACGAGAAGGGCGAGGGCATGAGGGAGCGCAGCGAGCGAATCACCAACACAGCGCGCATCGCGCATGACGGAGCCGAGCGGCAGCGCGGCGAGGGCATGAGCGAAACCGCACCTCGAGAGAGTGTGAGCGAATGGGAGCACCCGCGGTACTCGATCGGTGCCGTGGCTGAGCGGTCGGGGCTGAGCCGGGACACGTTGCGCTGGTACGAGCGGATCGGGCTGATGGATTACATCGGCAGGGACCACACCGGCAAGCGCCGGTTCAGTGATCGCGATCTGGAATGGCTGGCGCTGATCGGTCGCCTGCGCACCACTGGCATGTCGGTGGCGGACATGGTCCGCTACGCCGAACTGGTGCGGGCAGGGGAATCCACGTTCCCCGAGCGGCTGGCGATGTTCCAGAACACGCGCTCGGAGGTACTCGCCAAGATCGATGAACTTCATCAGACCCTGGCCGTGCTGGACTACAAGATCGCCGTCTACGAGGGCAGAGCCCAGGCGGGCCGGCCGGCCGCGGTCATCGCGCACGACAGCGAAGGGATCAAGGTATGAACGCCGTATCGCGGAGCGATTCGATGAAAGGTGGGGGCCCGGCGAGGAGTGGGCCCGACACCCTTTCCACCACCCCACTGGGCACCAGCGGCATACGGGTAGGGGCGCAGGGGTTGGGCTGTATGGGGATGAGCGAGTTCTACGGCCCCAGCGACCTGACCGAATCGCGGGCGACGCTGGAACAGGCCCTGGAACTGGGTGTCACGCTCTTCGACACCGCCGACATCTACGGCTCTGGCCATAACGAAGAATTCCTCAGCGATTTTGTCGGCGCCCATCGCGACCAGGTGGTGCTGGCCACCAAGTTCGGCATCGTCCGCAAGGCCGACGACCCGACCTACCGCGGCTTCGACAACTCCCCCGGCTACATCCGCAGTGCGGTGGAGGCCAGCCTGCGCAGGCTCGGGATCGACACCATCGACCTCTACTACATGCACCGCAAGAGCCCCGCCGTGCCGATCGAGGACACCGTCGGCACCATGGCGGAACTGGTGCAGGAGGGCAAGGTTCGCGCGCTGGGCCTGTCCGAGGTGACCGGAGCCGAATTGCGGGCCGCACACGCGGTGCATCCGATCGCCGCGGTGCAGTCGGAGTGGTCACTGTTCTCCCGCGATGTCGAACGGACCGTGGTGCCCGCCGCCGCGGAACTGGGCGTGACGTTCGTGCCGTACTCGCCGCTCGGCCGCGGCTTCCTCGCCGGATCGTTCACCGGCTCGAGCGGATCGGCGGAGGGGAAGGACTTCCGCGTCTCGATGCCACGGTTCTCCGGCGACAACGCGGTGCACAACGCCGAACTGCTCGCACCACTGCGGGCGATCGCGGACGCGCGCGGCAGCACGCTCGCGCAGGTCGCGCTGGCCTGGGTGCACGCGCAGGCCGGGGTGCACGACCTCGCGGTGGTCCCGATTCCCGGCACGCGCAGCCGAAGCCGGCTCGCCGACAACGTGGCCGCCGCGACCATCGCGCTGACCGCCGACGAACTGGCTACGCTGGAGCCGATCGCAGATAAGGTGGCCGGCAACCGGTACGCGGATATGTCTTTCACCTCGGCGGGCCGGGAATAGCCGGCAGCACGAGAAATCAGGAGACAGCCGTGTCCACGTTGACGCTCAACGTCCGCTTCACCGCCGAGCCGGGCCGTGAGGCGGATCTGAAGGAACTGCTGGAGAGCATGATCGAACCAACCCTGGCGGAGGAGGGCTGTCTCGGCTACGAGCTCTACCTGCATCCCACCGATCCGAGACGGGTAGTGCTGCTGGAGGAGTGGGTCGAGGCGGACGCCCTGGCGACGCATTTCCAGACGCCGCATCTGAAGGCTTGCGCGGCGGCACTGGAGGGCATCCTGGTCGAGCCGTTCGAGCTGCGACGGTTCGCCGAGATCGCTTGATCCGCGGCCGCAACCGTCCGGCGATCCTCGGAGCGCCGGAGGGTTGCGCGACCGTTCCTGGTCCGAGAAGCGCTCGCCCGCTGAGATCGCGGGCGGGCGTTCGGCGTTTCACCAGGTCGGTACGTATCTGCCGGTTCAGATCATGGCGCCCCAGCGGCATTGCGGACAACACTCCAGCACCCGGACTGAAGTCCGCTTATTCGGTGGTCGTTGTCTGCGTGTTTACCGGCGGCGACTAACATCCGACGAATATGAAGTTCTCCGCACCCCATGACCGTGTCTGGATCGACAAACAGACACCGACCGCCTTTCGCGCGCTCAACAGCGTCGCGAGCGAGGTGCGGGCGGCGGGCGCCGCGGTCGGGCTCGACCGCAGGATCATCGAACTGATCAACCTGCGCGTCTCCCAGATCAACGGCTGCGCGTACTGCCTGGACGTGCACTACCGGGCCGCACTCGCGGCCGGAGTCACCGAACAGGAGATCGCGGTACTACCGGGATGGCGGCGCGGCGGAACGTATACCCCATTCGAGCAGGGCGCACTCGCGGTCGCGGAGATCACGGCGACGCTTCCGGACGAAGACACCCTAGAGCGTGAGTACGCTTTCGCTCGCACGTACCTGACGGATGATCAGCTGTCTGCCGTCGCCTGGGTGGCGACCACGATCGGCGCGTTCAACCGCGTGTCGATCCTCAGCAGGCACCCGGTCCGCGCACGGAAGGAGAAGGCAACCATGACCGCATCGACTCCGGAGTCCGAGGTCGTCCGCAACGACGAAAAGCACCGATACGAGGTGTTCTACAGCGGAGAGCCGGCCGGCTTCGCCGACTACGAGGAGCGCGCCGACGAGACGGTGTTCACCCACACCGAGATCGACGGCGCGTTCTCCGGCAAGGGCCTCGGCACAGCCCTGGCCCAGCGCGCGGTCGAGGACACCATCGGCCGCGGCCGTGTGATCCGGCCGCTGTGCCCGTTCATCAAGGCATACCTGGACAAGCACGCGGAATACGACGCCCACGTCATCGGCAAGGGCGTCACTCGTGAGTGACCTCGACCCGCGGCCCGCGGAGACGCTCTGTGAGCCGGCACCAGGCCCCGGTCCTGCCGTGGAGCTGTATCCGGCGCGCGAGGTGCCGCTCGGCGGTGTCCGAGGAGTCTTCGTGGAACGCGTCCTACCGCAACGGGACCTGCCGACGGTGGGCGCATGGTGCTTCCTCGACCACTTCGGCTCGCCGACCGTCACCAAGACCGGCGCGCCGCCGGACATAGATCCGCACCCGCACATCGGCCTGCAGACAGTGACCTGGCCGTTCGAAGGACGCATCCGGCACCGCGACTCGGTCGGCTCGGACGTCGAGATCGAGCCGGGCCAGCTGAACCTGATGACCTCGGGACGCGGCATTGCGCATTCGGAGTATGCCGTCCCGGGCGCCCCAGCAGGGCACGGCCTGCAATTGTGGATCGCTTTGCCCGGCGATCAGGCCTGCATCGACCCGCACTTCGAGCAGCATCGCGAGTTGCCCGTCCTCGAGGCTGCCGGCCTACGGGCGATCGTCCTGATCGGCTCGCTGGCCGGGGTCGCTTCGCCCGCGATCGCGTACACACCTCTGGTCGGCGCCGACGTGCGGGTGGAGCCGGGCGCCGACGTCACCCTCCCACTGAACCCTCGTTTCGAGCACGCGGTGTTGGTGATCGAGGGCGAGTTGACGGCCGCGGAGACCGAGCTGGCGCCGGGGCCCCTGCTGTATCTGGGCACCGATCGCGACGAACTCCGGCTTGCCAGCGCGGACGGTGCCCACTTCGCACTGATCGGTGGCGAGCCGTTCGGCGAGGAACTGGTGATGTGGTGGAACTTCGTCGGCCGCGGCCATGAGGAGATCGTCGCCGCCCGAAACGACTGGGAGAGCCGCGAACTCCACCGTTTCGCCGACATCGCGGGGCACCCGCCCGAGCAGCGCATTCCCGCACCGCCACTGCCGGGCCTGCATCTGAAGCCGCGCAAACGCCGGATCGGTTCGGCCAGAGACTAAGTGACACAACGTGATTCGACCCCGATCACCCGGGGCCGAACACGTTCCCGGTCAAGATCCAGCGGCCAATAGGGCGTCCAGCGCCCGATAGCTCGCGTTGAGCCCGGTCTCCATGCCCGACTGCAGCATTCCGTCGCGCTCCTGCGACGTATGGAACTGACTGTCGGTGACCACCTTCGTCCGGCCGTCGCCGAGGTCGACGAAGCTGACGTTGTCGACCGCGACATAAGCGGGCATACCGTCCCACTCGAAGGAGTAAACCATCCGCTCCTGCGGTGTGATCTCGCGAAATCTGCCCTCGAAGCCGTTTGTTTCGCCGTCGGAGTGTTCGACGAAGCGCCAGTGCCCGCCCCGGCGGAACTCCCAGCGCTCGACGTCGAGTCGATTGCCGCGCCCCCACCATTGGGTGAGCAGCTCGATCCGGCTGTAGGCGGCCCACACGCGCTCGCGCGGGGCGTCGAAGATCCGCTCGACGTGGATCTCGCGGTCGGTGTCGGCGGTGACGACGGCGTCGTTCGTGGTTGTGCCCATCAGTCCTGCTCCGTTCGCTCGAGAAATTCACCGAGACGGTCCATCCGGGCTTCCACCATGCGCCGATAGCCCTGCATCCAGGCCACTTCTCGGTCGAAGACGTTCTCGCCGAGTCGGCAGTACCGCACCCGGCCACGCTTCTCCGTGCGGATCATGCCCGCCGCCTCCAGCAACTGGATGTGCTTCTTCATGCCGGTCAAGGTCATCTCGAAGCGTTCGGCCAGCTCGCTGACGGTCGCGGGCCCACGGCCGAGGCGCTCCAGAATTCCACGTCGAGTGGGATCCGCGAGCGCCCCGAAAGAGGCATCCAGGAAGTCATACTGAACCATCTAGTTCAGTGTTACGTGCCGGAGCGAGTTCGTCAAGGGGTCGGCGTCAACTCTTCTCATGCCGCAGGCCGGACGGCATCGTCATCGGACAAACTGGACAGGGCAGGCTCAGGCTGTTCGTGCTCGACTCCATCACGGCGCCGCGGTCGCGGGGCCGGCTGAGCTGGCACGCGGCGGGCATCTACCGCATCGGCGACGGCTGCGGCGGCGGTCAAGGCGCCCCAGCGCTTCGCACCGCTCAACAGCTGGCCGGACACGCGCGATCGGCGCATGGGCCGGGTTCGGCGGCTGCGGACGGCCGTCGTCGATACGGCGTCGCAATACGTGACCAGCACGCCCTAATCGAGAGGGTCGGCCATTGCGTCGACGCCGGCGGGGGCCAGCGTCTGGTCGCCGATCACGCGCAGCAAGTCCAGCTTCTCGGCCGCGTCCGTGCCCGGACGCGGCAGGTAGACCACGAGGCGGTGCGCGGCGTTGGGGCGTGAGCAACGTTTCGCAGACGGTGTCGGTCAGGCCGACTCGCGGATGCAGGATGCACTTGGTGACCGAAAGATGCACCGCCACTTCGTGTTCGTCCCAGTGTCGATCGAATTCCATACTCGACGAACGCAACTTCGTGATGAACTCGGCGACATCGGCGTGACCGCCTACGGCGTGCTCTCGCGGGGCCTGCTCAGCGACTCGATCCGGGCCGCGACCGGGTTCGCCGCCAACGACTTCCGCGCACACAGTCCGCGCTTTCAGGGCGAGAACCTGGACTGGAATCTCGAACTGGTGCGCGCGCTCGGCGCGATCGCGGCGGACAAGGGCGTCTCGATGGCGCAACTGGCTATCGCGTGGGCGCTCACTCGGGGCGAAGACATCGTGCCGGTCATCGGCGCGCGGCGTCGCGAAAGTTTAGCTGAAAGCCTTGGCGCCTCGTATATCTCGCTCAACACAGAGGAGCTGGCCATCATCGAGGCGGCAGTGCCGGCCGACCAGGTCGCGGGCGAGCGCTACGCGAGCGCGCAGATGGCGTTGCTCGACAGCGAGCGCTGAGGCCGCAGTCGGAGTCGGAGTCGGAGTCCAGCACTCGGCGTCAATTCGATAGCCCCCTGCAGTCGGGCGCGCTAGCATCGCTTGTTCGTATTCGACCTGGTGAGCAACCTGAGGAGGTGGGGCGGGATGACCGCGCCGAAGACCGCCGTCACACACGACGCCCAGACTGTCCAGTCGTCTCGGGTCCCGGTCTGATCTCTCTTCGTCCGGCGTTCGTGCTGCGAGCTATCCGGCTCGTGTGACGGCGGTGTTGTGTCCGCGGACGGGCCCGACCCCCATCACGAATACGGAGAATCCGAGTTGAATTCCCCCATCGATTGGCACACGCGCGCCGAAAACGATGCCGACATTCCCGCTGTCCACGCGATCAACCATGCGGCCTTCGACAGGGCCGAGGAGGCCGATCTGGTCGACGCACTACGCGACGACCCTGCCTGGATCGACGGACTGTCCCTTGTCAGCACACTGCCGGATGGCACACCGGTCGGCTACGCACTGCTGACCCGCTGCCATGTCGACACCACGCCGGCGCTATGTCTCGGTCCGTGCGCCGTACTGCCCGAATACCAGAAGACCGGCGCCGGTAGCGCCGCGATCCGGGCGGGGCTCACGGTCGCGGCGCGGATGGGCGAGCGTTTCGTCATTGTGCTCGGCCATCCGACGTACTACCCGCGCTTCGGCTTCGGGAAGGCATCCGAGCACGGCATCGGTCTCACCATCGAGGTGCCGGATGAGGCGTTGATGGCGCTGACGCTCACCCCTGCTCACCCACTACCGCGCGGCACGGTTCGCTACGCCGAGCCATTCGGTATCGACTAGCGAAAACCATTGGCACTCATGGGCTGACAGTTCCGAGGGTGGGCGACTCAGGTCTTCCCACCCTCGGTGGTCGGGCCCCATGCCTCGGCTATCCGTGAAACAACGATTGCCCGCTCCCAGCTGGAGCGGGCAATCGCACTGACCAAAACCTGGTCTCAGAACTTGGTGGCGGCACGACAAGCGAAAGCCTATGCGGCCTCCCCTCCGTTGACATGCAAGCGGACACTTGCCTAAAATCGTGTCCGTGGCGACAGACCCTGACCTGTTCAAGGCTATCGGCGACTCGACGCGACGCATCATCCTGGACGAGCTGACCGACAAGGACGGTCAGACGTTGTTCGAGATCTGCGGCCGACTGACCATGAAGCACGGCCTGGCCTCCTCGCGTCAGGCCATCTCGCAGCACCTCGCGGTGCTCGAACAGGCCGGCCTGGTGCACACCCGACGGCAGGGCCGGTACAAGTTCCATCACATCGACACGAGCCCGCTGCGCTCAATCGTCGAGCGGTGGCCCATCGACCGAGAGGAACCAAACCCGTGATCCGCATCAACCTCACCAGCGTTTTCGTCGACGACCAGGCCAAGGCGCTCGCCTTCTACACCGAGAAGCTGGGGTTCATCAAGAAGACCGACGAGCCCGCCGGCGAGGCCCGCTGGCTCACCGTGGTCTCCCCCGCCGACCCCGACGGCGTCGAGCTGCTGCTGGAGCCGGACGGCCACCCAGCGGCGAGCCCGTTCAAAAACGCCCTGGTCACCGACGGCATCCCCTTCACCCAGTTCGCCGTCGACGACGTGTACGCCGAGGTCGAGCGGCTCAAGGGGCTGGGCGTCGAGTTCACCCAGGACGCCACCGAGATGGGGCCGGTGGTCACCGCGGTCCTCGACGACACCTGCGGCAACCTGATTCAGATCGCCACCATGAAGTAGTCGCTCACGCGTCGGCAAACGTCGGGGCGGCTGGTTCGCCGGCGCCTGCACGTGTCGGTACGTGACCTATGCTCACATATCCTCCGACAATCGTCGCAACATCTGCGCCACATACTCCGCGAGTTCGTTGTTCGCCCCTCTGAGCACGCACGGATCCGCGTGAAGTGGTTCGAGAAGTCGGCGTGCACCCGCGACATCACCTGTCTCGCAGAGTAATTCACCGACCTCGACGCGGCGAAACGCCTCTGGATTGGTTGCGAACTGCGCCATTCCCTTGCGCAACTGCTCTGCGATCAGGCCCCTGCCCCGCGGGCCACGAAGGCGATGTAGCTCCTCACGCGCCGCCTCGAGTTGCTGGTATTCCTGCAGCGAGACAATTACCTCAACCGCACCGTCTGGACCTGTGATCACACGGTGCGGACTCGCCAGCAGGCAGGGGGCTCGCAGGAGGAATCACCTCATCATAGGTGATCCAGTCCGCACCAGCCCGCAACGCATTCGGCCCCCACTCCGGAATGAAGCGGGGGCCGAATGCTGCCGTACTCTACCGAATTACCGGTAGTCGCTGAACCCGTAGTCGTCCAGCGGGACCGCGGCACCCGTGGTCTGGCCGAAGCTTTCCGGGCTGTAGTAGGTGTCGTCGTAAGACGGCACCGCGTACGCGGCGGCACGGGCTTCTTCGGTCGGCTGCACCTGGATGTTGCGGTAGCGGTTGATACCGGTACCGGCCGGGATCAGCTTGCCGATGATCACGTTCTCCTTGAGGCCGATGAGCTTGTCGGAGCGGCAGTTGATCGCCGCGTCCGTCAGCACTCGAGTGGTCTCCTGGAAGGACGCCGCCGACAGCCACGAGTCGGTGGCCAGCGACGCCTTGGTGATACCCATCAGCACCGGGCGACCCGCCGCGGGCTCGTTGCCCTCGGCGACGACGCGGCGGTTGGATGCCTCGAACTCGGCACGCTCGGTGAGCGAGCCGGGCAGGAACTCCGTCGCACCCGAGTCGATGATGGTCACGCGACGCAGCATTTGGCGCACGATCACCTCGATGTGCTTGTCGTGGATCGACACACCCTGGGAACGGTAGACCTCCTGGACCTCGTGGACCAGGTGCACCTGCACCTGCCGGGGGCCCATGATGCGCAGCACCTCATGCGGATCCGCCGCGCCTTCCAGCAACTGCTGGCCGACCTCGACGTGGTCACCGTCCGAGAGCAGACGCTCGGTGCCGTCGTCATGCTTGAACACACGCAGACGCTGCCGCTTCGAGAGCTTGTCGTAGACAACCTCTTCGCCACCGTCATCCGGGATGATGGTGATCTTGTAGAAGCGATCGTCGTCCTCCAGCCGCACGCGACCGGAGACCTCGGCGATGGGCGCCTTGCCCTTCGGCACGCGAGCCTCGAAGAGTTCCTGAACACGCGGCAGACCACCGGTGATGTCGTCGCCCGCGACACCACCCTGGTGGAAGGTACGCATGGTCAGCTGAGTACCGGGCTCACCGATGGACTGCGCGGCGACGATACCGACGGCCTCACCGATGTCGACCAGCTTGCCGGTCGCCATGGAGCGGCCGTAGCAGGTCGCGCACACGCCGGTGCCTGTGGTGCAGGTCAGCACGGAGCGGACCTTCACCTCTGTGATGCCCGCATCCAGCAGCGCCTCGAGAGCCGGGTCGCCGAGGTCGGCGCCCTTGCCCACCACCACATTGCCCGCGGCGTCCACCGCGTCGGCGGCGAGGGTGCGCGCGTAAGTGGAGGTCTCCACGTGCGCGTCGCGAATGATCGAGCCGTCGAGCAGCTTCTCCGCGATCGGCACCACGATGCCGCGCTCGGTGCCACAGTCGTGCTCGCGCACGATGACGTCCTGCGAGACGTCCACCAGACGACGGGTCAGGTAACCCGAGTCGGCGGTACGAAGCGCGGTGTCGGCCAGACCCTTTCGGGCACCGTGGGTGTTGATGAAGTACTCCAGAACCGTCAGGCCCTCACGGAAGGAGGACTTGATCGGTCGCGGGATGAACTCACCCTTCGGGTTCGTCACCAGGCCCTTCATGCCCGCGAGGGTACGGGTCTGGGTGAAGTTACCCGTGGCGCCCGAGTCGACGATCGTGATGATCGGGTTGTCGGCCGGGTAGTGCGTGCGCAGCGCCTTACCGACCTCTTCGGTCGCCTCCTGCCAGATCTTGACCAGGGCGTTGTTGCGCTCCTGGTGATCGAGCGCACCACGCTGGTACTTCTTCTCGATCTGATCCGACTGCGCCTCGTAGCGCTCCATGATCTCGGCCTTCTCCGGCGGCACGAGCACGTCGGACATGGAGACCGTCACGCCGGAACGCGTGGCCCAGTAGAAGCCCGCGTCCTTGAGCTTGTCGACGGTCTGCGCGACCACGATCATCGGGTAGCGCTCGGCGAGATCGTTGATGATCGTCGCCTGACGCTTCTTCGGCATCTGCTCGTTGATGAACGCGTAGTCCACGGGCAGCAGCTCGTTGAACAGCACCCGGCCCAGCGTGGTCTCGGTGATCCACGCATCGCCGCGCCGCCAGCCCTCCGGGAACCGCTCCGCCTCGATGTCCTTCGGCGGACGCTGGTCGGTCAGCCGGACCTTGATCAGCGAACGCACGGTGAGTTCACCGCGGTCCACCGCCATCTGCGCCTCGGCGGGCGAGGAGTACACGCCATGCTCCGGTGCGTCCTTGGTGGCCGGACGGTACGAACCCTTCGCGCCCTCTTCCAGGCGGGTCAGGTAGTACAGGCCGGTCACCATGTCCAGGCGCGGCATGGCCAGCGGACGACCCGAGGCCGGCGACAGGATGTTGTTCGAGGACAGCATCAGAATGCGGGCCTCGGCCTGCGCCTCCGCCGACAGCGGCAGGTGAACGGCCATCTGGTCACCGTCGAAGTCGGCGTTGAACGCCTCACAGACCAGCGGGTGCAGCTGAATGGCCTTGCCTTCCACCAGCTGCGGCTCGAAGGCCTGGATGCCGAGGCGGTGCAGGGTGGGCGCACGGTTGAGCAGCACAGGGTGTTCGGCGATGACCTCTTCGAGGACATCCCACACCTGCGGCCGCTGCCGCTCCACCATCCGCTTGGCCGACTTGATGTTCTGTGCGTGGTTCAGGTCGACCAGGCGCTTCATCACGAACGGCTTGAACAGCTCCAGCGCCATCAGCTTGGGCAGACCGCACTGGTGCAGCTTCAGCTGCGGGCCTACAACAATGACAGAGCGACCGGAGTAATCCACACGCTTACCGAGCAGGTTCTGCCTGAACCGGCCCTGCTTGCCCTTGAGCAGATCGGACAGCGACTTGAGCGGACGATTGCCCGGCCCGGTGACCGGGCGGCCGCGGCGGCCGTTGTCGAACAGCGCGTCGACGGACTCCTGCAGCATCCGCTTCTCGTTGTTGACGATGATCTCGGGCGCGCCGAGGTCGATCAGTCGCTTGAGGCGGTTGTTGCGGTTGATCACGCGGCGGTACAGGTCGTTCAGGTCGGAGGTGGCGAAGCGGCCACCATCGAGCTGAACCATCGGACGCAGCTCCGGCGGGATCACCGGAACGGCGTCGAGCACCATGCCCATCGGCGAGTTGCCGTTGGACTGGAAGGCCGCGACGACCTTGAGCCGCTTGAGCGCGCGCAGCTTCTTCTGACCCTTGCCGCTGCGGATCGTCTCGCGCAGCAACTCGGCCTCGGCGTCGATGTCGAAGTTCTCCATCAGCTTCTGGATGGACTCCGCACCCATGGCGCCGGTGAAGTACTCGCCGTAGCGGTCGATCAGCTCGCGGTAGAGCACCTCGTCCACGATCAGCTGCTTGGGGGCCAGCTTGGTGAAGGTGTTCCAGATCTCTTCCAGCCGGTCCAGCTCGCGCTGAGCACGGTCGCGGAGCTGGCGCATCTCACGCTCGCCACCGTCCTTGACCTTGCGGCGCACGTCGGACTTCGCGCCCTCGGCCTCCAGCTCGGCGATGTCGGCCTCGAGCTTCTGGGCGCGGGCCTCGAGGTCGGCGTCGCGCTGGTCGGCGACCGCCTTCTTCTCGACCTCCATCTCGGCCTCGAGCGTGGACAGCTCGTTGTGCCGCAGCTCCTCGTCGACGGCCACGATGACGTAGGCGGCGAAGTAGATGATCTTTTCCAGATCCTTCGGCGCCAGGTCGAGCAGATAGCCCAGACGCGAAGGCACGCCCTTGAAGTACCAGATGTGGGTGACCGGCGCGGCCAGCTCGATATGGCCCATCCGCTCACGGCGCACCTTGGCGCGAGTCACCTCGACGCCACAGCGCTCACAGATGATGCCCTTGAAGCGGACGCGCTTGTACTTACCGCAGTAGCACTCCCAGTCCCGGGTGGGACCGAAGATCTTCTCGCAGAACAAGCCATCCTTCTCCGGCTTGAGCGTGCGGTAGTTGATGGTCTCCGGCTTCTTCACCTCGCCGTAGGACCACTGGCGGATGTCGTCGGCGGTGGCAAGGCCGATCCGGAGTTCATCGAAGAAGTTGACGTCTAGCACGTAACTTCCTTTCCCCTATTCGGGTCGAATTCGAGCAAAAGTTCACTAGTCGGTGTCTTCCGAGCAATTGCTCGGCCGAGCACGCACGTGCAAAACGCGGAAGGCCGGATGCCGTTCGCGGGAGCGGCATCCGGCCGGCCGCCTAGTTCGCCAGATCGTCGACGGTGGCCGCTTCGTTCCTGGACAGGTTGATGCCCAGGTTGGCCGCCGCGCGCTCCAGATCCTCGTCGTCGCCGTCGCGCATCTCGATGGCGGCGCCGTCGGACGACAGCACCTCGACGTTGAGGCA
>NZ_JBFAAB010000025.1:0-82933 GCF_040639505.1 Nocardia sp. NPDC023852 | reverse complement strand
AACTCATCCAACCCGGCCACCCACGCAGCCAGATCCTCATCCACCGACACAACGAAAAAGGCTACCCCGCAACATCACGAAGTGCAGCTGGAGTACTAAGCCAATGTGGCCGAAGGCGGGCAGCAGATGACATCGGATGTGGGATTCGTACTTCGCGATCGTGGCTTCGGCCAGGTCCTGCTCATCCAGCCATTCATTCACGAAGTCTTTGAAGGATTGGACGTCAGGATCGTTCAGCTGGGTCGGATGTGCGGCGGGAACGCCTACCTTCGACCGGATCTCGAATTCAATCTCGGCGCGGTCGGCCGCCTCTTTGGCTGATTCTGGCGTCCAGTACCGAACTGGCTTGCCGTTGGCGTCGAGGATCGGTTTGTACTTGCCGTCTTCAGCCTTATATCGGGCCTCCCAGAAGAGCCCATCCTTCTTCGTTTCTCGTCTATTCGCATGCCCCATGTCAGGCGGCCTTATCGAAGTCGCATGGGGTAGTCCGGGCAGTAGGCGAAGTCACGGCAGACCTCCGAGGCGTCGTGCGCTAGATGGAGCGCGATACGAAGATTGGGTCAAGGATGGCGGCACAGGAATCCGAGTTTCGGATGATTGCCGGTGTCGCGCCGATCTAGACCCTCGACGCGGCTGAGGTGAGACGCACCATCAGCACAGAATCTGCTTGGACAGCATGCCATCAGATCTGCTCAGCCGCAACAGCTTCGGCTCATGCGCTTGACACGAAGCCTCACCGAGGGCAGTCACGATGCTGTCGACCTGTGCGACACGAAGCGACAACGAACGCGACACGCCGATATTCTCCGACGGATTCGTAGACGGTTTGCTAGCCGTTGCCGAGTTGCCCAAGCATCAACCTCGGACCGGTCGCCAAGGATGAAGAACTCCCCCGATTTCCCCCAAAATCGATCTTGGCGGATGACGGCGCCGCAGCCCTCCGGCACGCGCCACTGGCAATTCGATCCTTCCGGCACGAATGATGCAGGTAGGCGATGATTCAGTCATTCAACCAACAGTGTGCGACGAACTTCTCCTCGTGCGGGACGACTTCCTTCTCGAAGAAGGTCCTCGCCAGGTCACGTACCGCCTCGACCTCGTCGTCACTCCACGCCACGCGTGCCATCGCTCGATCCTTTGCTCGCTCCGGTCCGATCCTGTCGCCGGTTCTGCCCTTAGTTAGAGTTCCCAACTATTGGCGAACTGTCAATAATGGCGATACTCGTATCGAAGCACTCTCGGCACCCAGCTGGCCGACGGCGTCCAAACAATCACCTACGACGTGCGCGGACATAGCCTTCGGCCACCCCGGCCGTTGCCGAACTACTGCGACAGTCCGGCGGTATCTCGCCGTTCCCGCGCGCACCTGGCGCATCGACCTCGTCGCTGGAGGGCGGATCGCGCAGGTCGATCTGCTGCATCACCTGGGGAACGCGGGTGCGGCGCACCTTCGTTCCGGTGCAGCTGCTCGCGACCAGGCGCCGACCCGCCGGGCGGGGTTTGCGACAATAGCCCGGTCAATTGCCCAGCTCGATGAAGGATGTCCGTAGCCGCGATGGCCGAAAGCATGATCGATCCGGAGGACCTCGCGACCTGCCTACGGGTCCTGGAGCTGGCCGGGGCGCTGGAGAAAGAACATCCCGACTCGGTGACCGTGCAGCGCGCGGTCGGGCACATGTTCAAGAAGCTCAAGCAACGGCGCAGGTCGGAGGCGCGCGAGGCGGCTTCTACCGCCGATCGCGCGGTAGTCGCGGCCACCGCGACCGGCTCTCCGAACCGGATCGATGACGAGACCGCCGGCATCCCGATCAGCTCCAGCACGGCCGGTGCCAGCGCGGGCACGTTGGTCCGCCCGCGCCCGTGTTATATCTGCAAGCAGCGATACGCCCAGGTGGATGCGTTCTACCACCAGCTATGCCCGGATTGCGCGGCGAGCAGCCACGCCAAGCGGGACGCTCGTACCGACCTGAGCGGGCGGCGGGCGCTACTCACCGGCGGCCGCGCCAAGATCGGCATGTACATCGCGCTCAGGCTGCTGCGCGACGGCGCGCACACGACCATCACCACGCGCTTCCCGAACGACGCGATCCGGCGTTTCGCCGCGATGGATGACAGCGCCGACTGGCTGCACCGGCTGCGCGTCGTCGGCATCGATCTGCGCGACCCCGCCCAAGTGGTCGCCTTGGCCGATGACGTCGCCGCCCACGGCCCCCTGGACATCCTGATCAACAACGCCGCACAGACGGTACGCCGCTCCGCCGGCGCCTACAGCGCGCTGGTCGAGGCGGAGTCCGGACCGCTGCCCGCCGGCGCGCTGCCGGATGTGGTCAGCTTCGGCAAGACCATGCAGGCGCACCCGACCGCGCTCACCGCCTCGCTCACTCCGACGCTCTCCGCCGCCGACATCGCCGAGCTGGCGTTGGTCGCGGGATCTGCGACGCCGGACCGCATTGCGCGCGGCGTGGCGATCGACGCGGGCGGTCTGGTGCCGGATCTCGCGCACACCAACAGCTGGGTGCAAACCGTCGCCGAGGTCGATCCGACCGAGCTGCTCGAGGTACAGCTGTGCAACTCGGTCGCGCCGTTCATCCTGGTCTCTCGCCTGCGCCCGGCGATGGCAGCCGCGGCGGCGCGACGCAAGTACGTCGTCAATGTCTCCGCGATGGAGGGCCAGTTCTCCCGAGCCTACAAGGGCCCGGGACACCCGCACACCAACATGGCCAAGGCCGCGCTGAACATGTTGACCCGCACCAGCGCCCACGAGATGTTCGAGGAAGACGGCATTTTGATGACTGCCGTCGACACGGGCTGGATCACCGACGAACGCCCGCACTACACGAAAGTCCGCCTCGCCGAGGAGGGTTTTCACGCACCGCTCGATCTGGTCGACGGCGCGGCACGGGTCTACGACCCGATTGTGCAGGGCGAGAACGGCACCGACCTGTTCGGTTGCTTCCTCAAGGACTACGAGCCTTCCCCGTGGTAGTCCGCCACGGCCTGCGCTGAAGCCCGGATACCCCGGTCGAGTGCGGGCTACCCTTGAAGCGTGCTGTACCGGCTACTGGCCGATACCACGGCCGTCGCGCATTTCGCCTTCGTGGCCTACGTGGTGGTCGGCGGATATTTCGCGTGGCGCCTGCCGCGCACCATCTGGCCGCACTTGGTCTCGGCCGCGTGGGGATTCAGCACGGTCATATTCGGATTCGACTGTCCGTTGACGCGCCTGGAGAACTGGGCGCGAGAGCGCGCGGGCCAGGCGCGGCTGCCGTCGAGCGGGTTCATCGACTACTACATCACCGGCGTGCTCTACCCCGCGGACGCGCTGGGGCTGGTACGCGTCCTGGCTGCCGCGCTGGTAGCGGCGTCCTGGATCGGTTATGTGTGGACCCTTCGGCAGCGGCCCGGCGGGCCGATTCGCCTGAATGCCCCGAGCTGACGAACCTTCGCGCAAGACCGAGGTCTCAGGCACACCGGAGATGGCGGCCGACGAAGTCGGCGACCTCCGCGACGCGCTCGTCGAGGTAGAAGTGGCCGCCGGAGAACGTCGCTCGTTCGAAGGCCCCTCCGGTGTGTTCGCGCCACTCGTCGGCCTGCTCAGGCCGCATGGTCGGGTCCTCGGTGCTCACCAGCGCCACGATGTCGGCGCGCAGCGGGTCACCCGGTTGGTATCGATAGGTCTCCACGGCCTGATAGTCGGCGCGCACCGCGGGCAGTACGAGTTCGGCGAGACTCGGCTCGTTACGCAACAGTTCCACCGGTGCCGGGTCGGCGGCCAACCGCTCCAGATCCCGGATCAGCTCGTCGTCGGAGGCCAGATGCAAGCGCTGGAGCTCCAGAAAGGTCGGTGCGGGACGACCCGACACGAACAGCGTCGCGATCTGCTGCCCACAGCGTTCCAGCCTGCGCGCGGTCTCGAACGCCACGGTGGCGCCCATACTGTGCCCGAACAGCGACAGCTGGTCGATCCGCCCCTGCGCCAGCACTTCCTCAGCGATCCGATCGGCAAGCTCACCGATATCTGTGATCGGCGTCTCAGCCAGCCGGTCCTGCCGACCCGGATACTGCGCAGAGAGGACGACGACGCCCGCACCGAACCGCTGCGCCAGTTCTCGATACGCCGTGGCCGGTCCCCCGCCGGGCGGGAAGCACAGCAGATGGTGTCGCGCGGTCGCCTCGGATCGCAAGGTCCGCAACCACTCCGAGTTGGCGAGGGTTCCAGCCACGTTCGGTCTCCTTCTCCATCATCTGTGTCGGCGCCCGCACGGGACGAAGGCCACCGTAGTCGTCGAGTGCGCCCTGTCGGGACCGATCCTGCCGCGCGCCGCCGTCGACCGCTGGATCGGCGCGACCGGCCGAACACCGCCGACAACGTTCTCCGTCCAGGATGCCGCGCGGGACGGTTACGGCGTGAAGGTGCGCAGATGGTCGACGGTGACGAAGGTACTCTGCGGGCTAGCCGCGGCGACGGCGGCACGCAGCGGCTCGAGACCGCCCCAGTCGCGGGCCGGAGCGGTGAGTGGATAGTCGAAGTCGTCCCAGTGCGTCGGGAGCACATATCGCGGGTTGCCGGTGACGCGCAGCAGCCGCGCGACGTAGTCGACGATCTTTGTCCCACCCGCGGGAAGCAGCAGCACGTCCGGGCGCAGGCCCCCAAGTTCCGACTCGATGTAGTTCGATCCGCCGAAGTCCAGCACGCTCACCCCGCCGCCACTCACCTCGTACGCGAGGGTGCCGCCCTCGACCAGATCACGAATTACCTTCGGCTCGGCGAGCTTTCCCGCGCCGAGCCCGGGACGGGTACCCGCGAACGCCACCGTCGCACTCGTTCCGGACGCCGAATGCAGCGACCGCAGCACCCGGATCGAGTAGCCGTCGAAACGGAGGAACTCGCCGCCCGTGGCCAAGGACAGCTGATCCTCCGGCGCACCGAGCGCGGCCATCAGGTTGAATGCGTCTCGGTGCCCAGGTGGTGGGGTTTCCCCCTTCGCTGGTGCGCGAACTGGCCGAGCTGGTCGTGGCCGTGGTGCAGGGCGACGGTGCGTCGCGGCCCGCGACCGTCCTGCTGCCGCAGCAGCGCCCGTGGAACGTCGTCTACGGGAGGCCGTGAGCGATACTTTCGATCGCGCGCACTCCGGCGGCGCCGATGGCGCGGTCCACCTCGGGCAGCCGCTGCGCCGGCGTCGATCCTCTGGTGAAAACCGCGACGGCGTAGCGCTTTCCGTCTGGATACTCGACCACACCGATCTCGTTGCGCACGCCGGGCAGTGTCCCGGTCTTGCCCAGATCTGCACCTGCGGCGGAAACGCGGCGGCTAGGCGGTGCCAGCTCACCTGCTGGCGCATCAGATCGCGCACCCACCGGCACGCCTCGGCGGCGCCCGCCCGGTCCTCCGCGAGGAGGGTGAGCAGCCGGACCATTTCGCGCGGAGTGCTCGCGCTCGTCCGGTGTGGGTCGAGCGCCCGGGTGCGCAGTACCTCCTCAGGGCTCAGAGTGGGAAACCGCCGGGCGAACTCGGCTGCGTCCCGGGCACCGATGTCTTCGGCCATCGATTGCACGACCGCTCGAGGCGGGCCGACCACATGGGTCGCCGTGAGGCCGAGCTCACGCAGCAGAGACCGCACATTGTCCAGACCGACACGGTCGAACAGCAGGTCTGCCGCGGTGTTGTCGCTGAGGGTGAGCGCGAAGTAGGCGGCGTCGCGCAGGCTCAATTCGACGTCGTCGGCGCAGCCCGCCGTGCCGATGCCGCCGAGCCGGTCGCCGGCACCGGCGCGTACTCGGTCGGCGGGATCCAGCTGACCCGCCACCACCTGCCTGGCGAACTCCAGCACCATCGGCACCTTGACCACGGACGCGAGCACCACGGGCTCGTCCGCGCCAGAGCCCGCGTCCGCTCCACAGTCCAGGCAGCGGGCATACACCCACCCCCGGACGCCGACCGCCCGAAAGATCTCCTCCACCGGTGCACCATCCCCGGCCTGCTCGGCATCCGTCGCACCGGGGGTGGTCCATTGAGACCCATGCCGTACGGGCATCGTCCGCATGCCGGTGTAGGGCCAGTCGGTGAGTTCCCGGACTGCATGGCCCGTCGCCGACGGTAGGTCGCTAGAACCGCGGGATCGCCTTCGACGGCGTCAACTTGACATTGCCTGTCCAGTATTCGGAGTTCGCCATGGTGTGCAGAACGTTCGACGCTTCTTTGAGGTCTCCCGCCTCGGCGGCGGTGCGGTACCGGCTGGCGAGATGCGGCATGATGAACCTGTTCATCAGCTCGCCGCGTTCCTGGCTCCAGCCTTTGAACTGCTCTGGTAGCGGGTAGGCCGGGTTGGACTGCACCTGGTTGCCATGGGCGTCTTCGATGATCTTGCTCCCCCCTGCGAGAGCCTGGATGCCCCTGATCTTGTCTCGGGTCGGCGTGTCGAAGTAGTCGTAGAGGTAGTCGCGTTCGGCCCGCGTGAGCGCGGATTCCGGGACACGATCGATGTAGCGACGGTTCGCGAGCCGGTGCGCCGTCTGCTGGAACAGCGCCATGTTGGCGGGCGAGCGGCCTAGTTTGAGCACCGCGAGCGACGCCGCGGCTTCGCCGATGTACTTGTCGCCGTCCCACACGCTCGGCGCGAAGTTCTGGCGGTAGTTGTAGGCCCGCATGGCGTCGATGATCATCTCTTGATCGGTGAACCCGGCATCAATCATCGCGGTACCTATATCGCCCATACCCCCGCCGCGATTGACGATGCGGTCGACGGCTGCGGCGGCGCTGCGGGCCGTGTGCCGCCCGCCGTGCTCGCGGACAGCGCTCCTTGCCGCCTCGATGATCTGTTCGCGGGTTCGCATGTAATTGACATTCCAGCCCTTTTCGTTGATCAAAGCGTTCGATTGCCAACTCCCGCGCTCCGCACGGTTGCGCAGTCGCGCGTTCGGGTCGAGCGGGTTGCGCTTGTTCCCGAGCAGCAACCCGGCGATCGGGTTGCTGTTGATGGTGTTGACCGCCGCGAGCCCGGTCATCAGCCCGGCTGCCATGGCATGTGCCGTGCCGCCGGGGCCCATCCCGAGAGCGGGGCCCGAACCGCCGCCCTGGCCGCCCCCGCCCTGCACGGCAAGTGCGAACCGGTTGGCGATCCAGTCGTTGCCGCGGCTGAGACCCGCGCTCAGCCGCTTCAGCTGGAGAATGGCGATGACCTCCACGATGGCGCCGAGGACGAGCACCAACGTCACCTGGCCGCGAGCTTCGTGGAACAGATTGCCCAGGAACAGTACGTACACCCCGAGAAAGATGGTGTATGTCGCCATTCGCCCGGCCGCGATCACGCTGTCCACGACATTGCGCACCAGGAAGGTCTGTGTGGGCCCGTAGACGAATCCCCCTGCCGCGAATCCGAAGATCGACATGAAGCCGTGATAAACCGAATCCAGAGCTGCCCAAATGATTTTGATCCCGAGATACGCCCCGAAGCAGAGCAGGACCGCCGCACAGAACAGCAACACCAGACCGGAACCGATCTGCCCCATACTGGGATGGTTCGCCTTGGCATACGCCATCGGGTCGCCGCAGGCGCGCATGCCGTTCACCACCCGGGAGTCCTCACCGGAGCGCACCGCCGCCGTCCAGGCGGCCGCACACCGCGGCGACTCGTCGACCACGTGACCGAAGTTCCACACCTGCACCGGCCGCCGTGCGAAGTTGTCGGCCAGATCGCCCTGCATCCTCGCGATCAACTGGTCGGGATTCGCCGCGGCGTGGCCGTTCAACCCAGCGGCCACCGAGATTCCGAGGTCACGTCCCTGTGCCAACAGCCCGTCCGACGACAACACTTCCGCCAACGGCGCCGCCAGCACGAATGGGCCCATGAGCGCGACCCCCAGCATCGTCACGATCTGCATGGTGGCCTTGGCGTGGTATCCGCGTATCACGAACCAGCCGACGAAGAACGCGCCGATCGTCGCCGCCAGGGCCATCAGGATCGGGGTGGCGATCTGGCCGGTCAGGCTGTCGGCGACCCCGCTCAACGCCCGGCCGAAGGGGTCCAGCCACTGGAAGCTGATCGCGAAACCGATCGCCCACACCGCGCTGGTCACAATCACCATGTACCCGACGAATTCCAGGCCGAGCACCGTCGACACCGCGGTCTCCACCGGATTGAACAGGCCGCCGCCACTGGTGGCGAATACATAACCGGTCAACGGGACCCCGGCCGAATCCCGAATATCCATCCAGCTCAACGCATCGATACTGGATCCCACCATGGTCGAGTCACCCTCCCCCACCGCCACGGCAGTAGCTCCGACAACTCCTGGGAAGACGAGCAACACGGCTGCGATGGCCAGAAACGACACCACCCTGCGTCGCACGCGCGAGGCGCCGACCCACGCATGGCATCGCCCCAGCAGCACAGGAAGCTGCCAGCTCACCGGATCCCAGAACGCCATCTCGCGAGCCGACCATGCCCTCCGTGATCGCGAGTTCCGCACCGAAGCAAGGGGTTTCACGGTTGAGGAGGAGAGGTTCGACGGCACAGTCATCGGGCTCTTTCGGTCGAAGATCGGTCGGCCGACATCGATGGGGCCCTTAACTTAAACCGGTACGCTAGTACCATTTTGGCCTGCGCCACCCTACCGCTCTTCCACCCTTGCGCTACCACACACTCTGGTCACGACATGAACTGAGAGCGGTAGAGAGAATCGCCAGCGCGCTTCGTCCGATCATGGTAGAGCGCACCGAAAGGCGACCAGAGATATGCGATCAACGTGATCGCAACATGGCCACTAACATCCCCCACCGGGGTCGACCGTGTGGCCACCCGCATTTCAACCAGCCGCGGGCACGTCTCCCATGAGGGCGGCCACAGCTTGCGCCAAACGGTCCCCGTCGGGAAGCCTCACATCCGGAACGATCGTCTGCAGGACGCCGAGTCCCTGGACGAGCACGAAGTACAGCTCGGCCATCGCCTCCGCCTGTTCCGCGCGCAGGTGCGGGTGCGCCTCGCGCAATGCCGCCGCCATGTCACGATAGGCCCCGGGCAGACTCTCGGCGAAGAATCTCTGCGACTCCGGCGACCGCGCGACCCGGACCAGGTTCTCCATGCTCGCGAGCATGGAGTCCCGGTTGTCCGCGAATACCTTGGGCATCGCGTTCCACATCGCGACGAACGCTTCGAGCGGCGCGACGCCGCTTCCCTCGCGGATCATCTGCTCCATGCTGTCGCCGATCGCGGTGCCCAGGGTGTCAGTCAGCGCCTCGGTGATCAGTTGCTCCTTCGAGCCGAAGTGATATCCGATCGCCGCCAGGCTCACGCCCGCGGCCGAGGCGATGTCACGGGCCGTAGCCTTGGCGACGCCGCGCTCGACGATGACTTTCCGTGCCCCAGCCAGTAGATCCTCGCGATTTCCCATGACTCGAGGCTACAACGTCTCAGACAAATGTACTAGACGCTCGTGCCACCGCCCACCGTCGATGCCGGCGAGTTGCCGCCTCGGCGCGGCGGGGCGGCTCGGACTCGCTAGTCTCGTGCCGTGCGGCAGAAAATCATCATGGACGTCGATACCGGCATCGATGACTCGCTCGCGCTGCTCTACCTGCTCGGCTCCCCCGACGCCGAGATCGCCGGGATAGCTGCCACGGCTGGCAACGTGTCCGCAGCACAAGTCGCCGCGAACAATCTCGCGTGGCTGGATGTCTGCCATGCCCCCGACATCGAGGTCGCGCTCGGTGCCGCCGACCCTATCGCGATCCCCTTACGCACCACCGAGGACACCCACGGACCGCAGGGCGTCGGCTACGCCGAACTGCCCGCCTCCACCCGCCGTCTCTCCCCGCGCCCGGCCGCGCGAATGTGGGCCGACCAGGCTCGCGCACACCCCGGCGAGCTCGTCGGACTCTGCACCGGCCCCTTGACCAACCTGGCACTCGCCCTGCGGATCGAGCCCGAGTTGCCGGTGCTGCTGCGCCGCCTCGTGATCATGGGCGGCGCGTTCAACCACCCCGGCAACACGACACCGACCAACGAGTGGAACGTGCACGTCGACCCCGAGGCCGCCAAGGAGGTCTTCGACGCGTTCGCCGCGGCGCCCGCACAACGCAGGCCGATCGTCTGCGCGCTCGACATCACCGAGACCATCGAGATGCGGCCGTCACACCTGGTCCGGCTGGCCGAGCGTGCGAAAAGTTTTCCGGTGGAATTGGTTTCGGAGAACGATCAGCCTGGGGCCCGCTCGGCCGCGAGCAATCCGATCGTCCGGTACGTCACCGATGCCGTGCGGTTCTATTTCGACTTCCACCGCAGTTACGACCAGGGGTACCTCGCCCACATGCACGATCCGTTCGCGGCAGCGGTAGCGCTGGACCCGACGCTGGCCCGCACCCGTCCCGCGACAGTCGACGTCGAGCTGGCGGGCACCCTCACGCGCGCGACCACGGTCGCCGACTGGGCGGGCATGTGGGGCAGGGAACCCAATGCCGACATCGTGATCGGCACCGACCCGGAGTTGTTTTTCGAGCGGCTGATCACGCGGGTCGGCGACTTCGCGCGGGCCGTCCATCCGCCCGCCGCCCAAGAGGTGCGATGAGACGCCATCGCGCAGCGCTCATCGGTGCCGACCCGACACGCCTGTGCCGCAAGATCTCGGAGCTGCGATGACCGAGGACGACACCACGGACCTTTCCGCGTTTCGCACCAGACTCGGCTTGCCCGGAATCATCGACGTGCACACCCATTTCATGCCCGACCAGCTACTGCGCAAGGTGTGGGCGTACTTCGATTCGGTAGGTCCGCTGATCGGCCGCAGCTGGCCGATCACCTACCGCGCCGAGGAGCAAGTCCGCCTGAAGACTTTGCGCGACTTCGGTGTTACCCCTACGTCCATTCGATCCAGGTTCTCGAGCGCCTCGAGCTCGGCGATGACTGGTTACGGCAGGTCTGCCACCGGAACGCGGCCCGGCTCTTCGGCGTCGAATAACCTGCTCGAATCACTCGACGACGCCGTCTGACTTGCCCCCTTCGGCCGACGTGCCAGTAGCCGGCGCCATAGCTGGATCAGCGACCGTCGAAGGCCCGCAGCAGTTCCTCGGCCGCGAGCGCGGCGGTCAGGGCGCCATCGCGGACTTGCTTCTCCACCTGTGCCCGAATCGCTTTCACCTCGGGGTTGTCCGCCAGCCTGCGCAACAGCTGGTCGTGCACCATGGTCCAGGTCCAGTCGATCTGCTGGCGGCGGCGCTTCTCGTCGAACTCCCCAGCATCGGTGAGCACCCGGCGATGCTCCAGCACGGTGACCCAAAATTTGTCCAGTCCCATGCCTTGCAGTCCACTCATGGTGAGCACCGGCGGCCGCCACAGCGCGTCGTGCGGGTGGATGAGGCGCAACGCTCCCGCGAGTTCGCGGGCCGCGGCTTTGGCCTCCCTCTCATGTGTGCCATCGGCCTTGTTCACCGCCACCAGGTCGGCCAGCTCCAGCACACCTTTCTTGATGCCCTGCAGCTGGTCACCGGTGCGGGCCAGAGTGAGGAAGCAGAACACGTCGACCATGTTCGCGACCGTGACCTCGGACTGGCCGACCCCGACGGTCTCCACCAGGATCACGTCGTAGCCCGCGGCCTCGAGCAGCACGATGGTCTCGCGGGTCGCCTTGGCGACGCCGCCGAGCGTGCCCGCGGTGGGCGACGGGCGGATATAAGCGTCGCGTTCCACCGACAGCCGTGCCATCCTGGTCTTGTCGCCGAGGATGGAGCCGCCCGTCCTGGTCGAGGACGGATCGACCGCCAGTACGGCGACCCGATGCCCTCTGCCGATCAGATACATGCCGAGCGCGTCGATGAACGTGGATTTGCCGACGCCGGGAACACCCGTGATCCCGACCCGGTTCGAGACCGTAGCCGTCGCGGAACCGCCGCCCTCCGGTGTCACCTGCAGCAGCAGTTGCTGCGCCAGCGCCCTGTGATCGGCGCGGGTGGACTCCACCAGGGTGATCGCCCGCGCCAAGGCGGACCGCTCGTTGTTGCGGACCGCCTCGGCGAGCGCGTCGACATCGATCGTCCGGCGCGCGGTCACCTTCGCGACCGGCGAACCCGCCTCGTTCATTCGGTGGCGGCGGAATCCGCGGCGCCGCTCCCGAGTTCGTGACCGAGTTCGGCGCCGAGTTTCTTCAGCAGGTCGATCGCCGCGTTGGCGATCACCGTGCCGGGCGGAAAGATCGCCGCTGCGCCCGCCTGGTAGAGCTCGTCGAAGTCGCCGGGCGGGATGACGCCGCCGACGATGACCATGATGTCGGGACGTCCGACATCCGCCAGTGCCTGCCGCAGGGCGGGTACCAGCGTGAGGTGGCCTGCCGCCAGCGAGGACACGCCGACGACATGTACGTCGTTGTCGGCCGCCTGCCGCGCCACCTCTTCCGGGGTCTGGAACAGCGGGCCCACGTCGACGTCGAAGCCGAGATCGGCGAAGGCGGTGGCGATCACCTTCTGCCCACGGTCGTGGCCGTCCTGGCCCATCTTGGCGACGAGGATGCGCGGACGGCGGCCTTCGGCCTCCGCGAACTCCTCGACCAGCGCGCTCGCCTCGGTGATGTTCGTGACCTTTCCAGCCTCGTCGCGGTACACACCGGAGAGCGTCCGGATTTCGGCCTGATGGCGGCCGTACACCTGCTCCAGCGCGTCGGAGATCTCCCCGACGGTGGCCTTGGCGCGCGCCGCGTCGATCGCCGACGCGAGCAGGTTGTTCGCCATGCCGCCCTCCGAAGAGGCTGCGGCGCGGGTCAATTCGGCCAGCGCACGCCGCACTGCATCCGGGTCACGCTCGGTGCGCAACCGCCGAAGCTTCTCGATCTGCTCGGCGCGCACCCGGGAGTTCTCGACCTTGAGAACCTCGACCTGCTGGTCTTCTTCGACCTGGTACTTATTGACACCGATCACCGGCTGCTGGCCGGTGTCGATACGCGCCTGGGTCCGCGCGGCCGCTTCCTCGATACGCAGCTTCGGAATGCCCTCACTGATCGCCTGCGCCATGCCGCCGTGCGCCTCGACCTCGGCGATGTGCGCGCGCGCTCGGTTGGCCAGCTGATGGGTCAGCCACTCGACGTAGTACGAACCGCCCCAGGGGTCGATCGGACGGGTGGTCTTGGACTCCTGCTGGATCAGCAGCTGCGTGTTGCGGGCGATGCGGGCGGAGAAGTCCGTCGGCAGCGCCAGCGCCTCGTCGAGCGCATTGGTGTGCAGCGACTGCGTGTGGCCCTGGGTCGCGGCCATCGCCTCGATGCAGGTGCGGGCGACGTTGTTGTAGGCGTCCTGCGCGGTGAGCGACCAGCCGGAGGTCTGCGAATGAGTGCGCAACGATAGCGATTTCGCGCTCTTCGGGTTGAACTTCGCGACCAACTCGCTCCACAGCAGACGCCCGGCACGCAGCTTGGCTACCTCCATGAAGAAGTTCATGCCGATGGCCCAGAAGAACGACAGCCGTGGTGCGAACTTGTCGACCTCCATGCCGGCGTCGATGCCCGCGCGGATGTACTCGACACCATCGGCGAGGGTGTAGGCCAGCTCCAGGTCGGCGGTCGCACCCGCCTCCTGGATGTGGTAGCCGGAGATGGAGATCGAGTTGAACTTCGGCATCTTCGCGCTGGTGTAGGCGAAGATGTCGGAGATGATTCGCATCGAGGGTTTGGGCGGGTAGATATAGGTGTTGCGGACCATGAACTCTTTCAGAATGTCGTTCTGAATGGTTCCGGCCAGCTGCTCCGGCACGACGCCTTGTTCTTCGGCGGCGACGACATACAGCGCCAGGATCGGCAGCACCGCGCCATTCATCGTCATCGAGACACTGACCTGGTCCAGCGGAATGTGGTCGAACAGCTGGCGCATGTCCAGGATCGAGTCGATGGCGACACCCGCCATGCCGACGTCACCCTGCACCCGCGGGTGGTCGGAGTCGTAGCCGCGGTGGGTGGCCAGGTCGAACGCAACCGACAGGCCCTTCTGGCCCGCCTGCAGGTTGCGGCGGTAGAACGCGTTCGAGTCCGCCGCGGTGGAGAAGCCCGCGTACTGGCGGATGGTCCACGGCTGGTTGACGTACATCGTGGGGTACGGCCCGCGTACGAACGGCGCGATGCCCGGCACGCTGTCGAGCGGATATCCCTCGGCGGCAACGGCATCGCGGTCGGCCTTGGTGAACACCGGCGGCACGTCGATACCTTCCGGCGTCGACCACACCAGCTGCTCGGGCGTGTAGTGGTTGGCCACCGCTGCCGCCCGTACGTACGCCTCCACCTGCGCCGCGTCGACGGCGGCCGCCTTCTGCGCACGCTCGGCCAGCGGCACGTCGGCGAAGCTGCCGATCAGATGCTTGATCTCGCGAGTAGTCATCAGGCTCCCACCTTCTCGAGCAGGGCGGACAGTGCCGCGACCGCGTCGATGCGCGCCGCGAGGAATCCGTCCGGACGCTGCGCGTCACTCAGTTCGGTGACGGCCTCGGCCGCACCGGCCAGCAGCACGGTCGGCACGCCTGCCGCACGCAACTGCTGCACCGCGGCCCCGGCTTCCGCCGCGTACCGCGCGTCCGACCCGCACAGCACCGCGATCGGCGCACCGGCTTCCGTTGCCGCGGCGACGATTCCGCTCACCTCGAGCGGCCCGGGGCTGATCGATACGATCCCGCCCGAGGCCAGCAGGTTCGCGACGAAGGTGACCCGCACATTGTGCTCGGCTACCGAACCGAGCGGCACCAGAAGGGCTTTCGGCCGCACGCCGGTAGCCGCCAGGTAGGCGTCCGAGCGGTTGCGCAGTTCCTCGAACGCCGCACCGTAACGAGCGACCCGGCCCGGCCGCCGCGCTGTCTCGGACAGCGGCCGCTCGGCCAGGTTGGGGAATTCGTTGACGCCGGTGACGGCAGTCTTGCGATGCGCGACATCGGTGTCGCGCGCGGTCTTGGTGGCGGCGATGCGCTCGGCGAGCAGTCCGGAGTCCAGTGCGGCGAGGTAACCGCCCGCCGCCTCGATCTCCTGCATGAACTCCCACGCCTTCGTGGCGAGTGCGGCGGTAAGGTCCTCGACATACCAGGACCCCGCGCCCGGGTCTTGCACGTGGCCCAGATGCGATTCCTCGAGCAGCAGCAACTGGGTGTTGCGCGCCATGCGGTCGGAGAACGATTTCGAGACGCCGAGCTCACCTGGTGGAAGCGCGGCGTCGAAAGGCAGCACGGTCACAGTGTCGGCGCCGCCGACGCCCGCGCCGAACGCGGCGAGCGTGCTGCGCAACATGTTCACCCAGGGATCGCGCTGACTCATCATGGCCGCCGAGGTCACCGCGTGTTGCGGGGCGCCCCCGAAATCCGGTGCGCCGCACACGTGCGCGACGCGGGCCCAGAGTTGGCGTGCGGCGCGGAACTTCGCGGTGGTGGCGAACTGGTCGTCGGTGGCGGCGAACCGGAACTCCAGCTGCTCCAACGCGTCCACGATGTCGAGACCCTCGGTCAGCGACCGCAGGTAGGCCAGCCCGGACGCGACGGCCGCGCCCAGCTCCTGGGCATCGGAGGCACCCGCGTCGTGGAAAACGGTGCCGTCCACGGTGATCGCGCGCACCGTCTCGGCGCGCGCGGCGGCCTGTCCGGCGAGCGTGACCGCCTCAGCGAGGCCGACATCGGCGAGGCCGGCGAAGCGGCTGGTCAGCGGCGCGGCACCGAGGGCGACCCGAATGTCCTTGCGGGACGGTCCGGAATAGCCGTCCAGCGCGGTGAATATCCGCTCCGCCGCGTCGGCGGCCGCGCTGCCCGCGTCCAGGGTCAAGGGAGCCAGCTCGAACAGCAGACCCGCGACAGCGGTCGGCAGGTCGGCCACCGGCAGGCCGCGCTCGCCGACCGTCAGCCAGACGGCGCTGATTCCGTTCTCCAAACCGGCCAGAATCTCCCGGTTGGCCGTCGCGGCATCACGTTCGCCGACCCGGGCGCTCACGTACCACCCGCGGTGCACGTCCCGGGTGGCGTCCCGACCCCGGACGAAGGGAAAGAAGCCCGGCAGCGGCTGCTCGGGCAGCTCGTCGCGCAGGGTGTACAGCGGGGCAATGGTCAGCCCGTCATAGGTGGTCTCGTCGAGCAGCCGCTCGGGCTCCTCGGGAAGTTCGGTGACTTCGACCCGGCGAGACTTCGCCAGCACGCCGGCCACGCCCTCGCGCCACGCGACGTACTCGGGCACCGGATCCACCCCAGGATCTGAAGCAATCGGCATATTGCTGTCCCTCTTCCTCAACACGGGCGTACCGCCTCCGTGGGCCAGGTACCCTCACATCTGCCCAGCTCAACGACCATTTTGGTTAACGAGCATTCGTCCCGCTTCCTTCGATGCTAGCGGGCGGTTTCGCGCCGGTTGACCCTGCCCGCCACTACCAACCGGTAACCTGTCGCGATGACCAAGCTGATCCGTGACCCGCGTATCGCCGCGCTACTCGTCGGCGCGGCCGCGTTGTTCGTCGCGGCGGTGCTGGTTCCGCTGCCGAGTCCACATCAGATCCAGGTCTGGGCGACCTCGGTCGGCCCCGCCTTTCCCCTGCTGTTCTTCGCGGTCCATGCATTGGTCACGGTGGCGCCGATCCCGCGGACCATGTTTACAGTGAGCGCGGGACTGCTGTTCGGCCCACTGCTGGGCAGCGCGCTCGCAGTGGGGGCGACGACGGTCAGCGCGGCGCTGGCGATCCTGCTCGTACGCGCGCTCGATCGCGATCAGGTCGCCTCCCGGCTCACCCATCCTGCGGTGCGCGCCATCGACGACCGCCTGCGACGCCGAGGCTGGCTGGCAGTCGGTTCCCTGCGGCTCATCGCCGCGGTGCCGTTCTCGGTGATCAATTACTGCAGTGGGTTGTCCTCGATCCGGTTCTGGCCGTATCTGATCGCCACGGTGCTCGGCGTACTGCCCGGCACCATCGGCACGGTCATCCTCGGTGACGCGTTGACCGGGGCGACGCATCCGGCGATGCTGGCGCTCTCCGGCGTCTGCCTCGCGGTGGGCGTCGTCGGCCTGGTCGTCGACGCGCGGTGGCGCATGACCACACCGCCGGCCCAGGAGCCCGCGCCCGTCCTGGTTCCGGAGTAGTCCGGTCGCGGGGCCGGAGCGCGGACGGTCGAGCTCGCGGGGGCCGGATGCGATGATCCGGCCCGCGACGAGTGTCGATGCCCCCGCGCTCGAGCGCGGGAATTACGCCGACGGCACCCGGTCCAGAAAGCCGTGTACGCCGGTGATCCGGTCGTCGGCGGAGAGCGTGATCACGTCGGAGCCTGCGACCGGTGCACTGCCGTCAGCGAGCGAGACCAACTCCCAGGCGAAGCGCGCGACGTCGTGGTGGCCGTCGACCACGCCGATCCGACGGAACTCGAAACCCGGGAACTGCGCCTGCACTCCCCCGATGGCCGCCGCAAGCTGGTCGTGCCCACTGACGTCCGCCAGCGGGTCGATGTAGAACCCATCCTCGGTCCATGCGGCGGCGACCGCCTTCGCCCTGGACTCCTCCTCGGTGGCATTCCACGCTTCGAAGTACCGATCTACCGCTTCCTCGTATCGCGACATAGCGAATCCTCCTGTGCAGAAAAACTTTTCGTTATCCGACCCGGGTTTTCGGACCGGCTTCCTCCACCATGCCCGGCCACGTGCGCCAAGTCGATTACGCGCGAGGTAATGATCGGGCGGACCCGGATCAGCGCAGCCAGCCCGCGTTTGTAGTTGGCGACTACCGGACGGCAGGAGAAAGTTGTCGGTCCCCCGACGCGGTCGCGCGCGGCGGCGAAGTCCACGCCGAGCCGTTCCCGGAGCACAGCGGCGGTGTCGACGTCGTCGCGGGCCAGGGAATCCAATGCCGCTAGAGCAGTTCGGTGTCGAAGCGGTCCACGGTCACGGCGTTGAAAAGGGTGGTCGTCGGCTATCACCCGGAAGAGGCGATCACCGACTGCGACAGCGCCTTTGGGCACGACGGTGAACATGTGCGCCCGGTCGATCAACACGCCGCCCATCCGGACCCGCAGCGTGGGGTACAGAGCCCGCTCAGCGTTGTAGCGAATTAGTAGCAAACTTGAGTTCTCCTCGCAATCATCACATGACAAACTACGCAAAGCGCGCGCTATATCAGTCATTTCGGACAGAAACCCGAGGACACCACCCGAAATCAATCGGAGCAACACATACTGTTCGGTAAAGATTTGGCTATCCCCTGGAATGCACGGTAGAGGCTGCGGCAAGACACCAGATCCCGTAGCCAGGAGCGGCCCGGGAGGGTAGCCGTGCCCCCTACGCCCCACGACCCAGAGTGAGTGCAGCCATGATTCTCACCGCCGTTCACGAAGTCCTCCTTGCCCAGATCGACAATCCCACGCCGGAGGCGCCGCCCGGCTCGGAAAAGATCCTGCAGCTGGTCCGCTATCTCACCTGGTTCGTGCTGCTGTCGGGCGTCTCCGGCATCACCTACGCGGGAGGCAAATTCGCCTGGGAGAAGTGGAGCGGCGGCACCCTCGATTCACCGAAGATGGTCGCGGGCGCCATGATCGGCGGTGTCGTCGCCACCAGCGCGGGGACCATCATGAACGCCGTCGTCGGCTGATCGGCCCCGCCGCTACCTGATCCGCGCCCGGTTGCGCAACTGATCACGCCGTGCCACGCTACGACAGGTTGGAGGCGGACGTGACCAAGCACGGCGAGCCGCCGGGCCTTATCCCGGCGGACCGATTACAGGATGCGGCGGCGGTTTTCGGAATGCTCGCGGCCACCGCGCGTTTGCAGATCCTGTGGCTGCTCAGCCAGGACGAGCGCGATGTCGGGACCCTCGCCGCCGCGATCGGCCAGACGGTGCCCGCCGTAAGCCAGCACCTGGCCAAACTCAAACTCGCCGGTCTCGTCCGCGCCCACAAGGACGGCAGGCGCAACGTCTACGCGATCGCCGACCCCGACGTCGCCGACATCGTCCGCCTCGCCTTCCGCCACCAGCGGGGCGCGAAAGCAGGACCATCCGAGTGACCGCGTTACTCTTCGACCTCCACTCCGTAGTCACGGGCCAAACCGAGCCGGATCGGTTGGATACCCGTGCCCGACAGCACGCAACCGCCAGCGGTCACCAGGCAAGTAGATCTGGGCGAGCACCAGCGCCCGCTTCTCGGTAACCGCACGGAGCGGCGCGCTCGCCACAGCCTCTATCTCGACGCCGGCCGCGCCGAAGGTGACCTCCGCGCTCAGAGCAGCAGCCAGCGCGATACTCAGAACAGGAAGTAGCGCTGGGCCATCGGGAGTTCGGTGGCGGGCTGCTCGGTCCAGACCTCGCCGTCGATACGGACGGTGAAGGTGTCCGGGTCCACCTCGATGCGCGGCATAGCGTCGTTGTGCGGGAGATCGGCCTTCGTGACGCCGCGGACGTTGCGCACCGGGGCGAGTTCTCGCCGCACCCGCAGCCGGTCGGCCAGACCGTCCTCGATCGCCTGTTCGGAGACGAAATGCAACGAGGTGGCCGCGGCGGTCGAGGGGGCGGCGCCGAACATGGGACGCGGCAGCACCGGCTGCGGTGTCGGGATGGAGGCGTTGGCGTCGCCCATGGCGGCCCAGGCGATCGTGCCGCCCTTGAGCACGGCATGCGGACGGACACCGAAGAACGCGGGCTCCCACAGCACCAGGTCGGCCAGCTTGCCCACCTCGACCGAGCCGATCTCGTGGTCGAGGCCGTGCGCGACGGCCGGGCATATGGTGTATTTCGCGACGTAGCGCTGGACGCGGGCGTTGTCCGCCGCGCCGTCGCCCGGCAGTGCGCCGCGGCGGCGCTTCATCACGTGCGCGGTCTGCCAGGTGCGCATCACGACCTCGCCGATACGCCCCATGGCCTGAGAGTCGCTTCCGATCATCGAGATGGCGCCGAGATCATGCAGCAGATCCTCGGCGGCGATGGTGGACGGCCGGATACGACTCTCAGCGAACGCGAGATCCTCCGGTATGGAGGCGCTCAGGTGATGGCACACCATCAGCATGTCCAGGTGCTCGTCGAGGGTGTTGACCGTGTGCGGGCGAGTCGGGTTTGTCGAGCTGGGGAGCACGTTGAGCTGGGCGGCGACGGTGATGATGTCGGGCGCGTGCCCGCCGCCCGCGCCCTCGGTGTGATAGGCGTGGATGCCGCGGCCCGCGATGGCGCCGAGGGTGTCCTCGACGAAACCGGCCTCGTTCAAGGTGTCCGAGTGCAACGCCACCTGCACACCAGCGGCGTCCGCGACGGTGAGGCAGGCGTCGATGGCAGCCGGGGTGGAACCCCAGTCCTCGTGTAACTTGAAACCCGCTGCGCCGCCGCGTAATTGCTCCCACATGGCTTCGGCGCTGACCGTGTTGCCCTTGCCGAGCAACAGAATGTTCATCGGCCAGCCGTCGGTGGCCTCCAGCATGCGCGCCAGATGCCACGACCCGGGGGTCACGGTGGTTGCCTTGCTGCCCTCGGCGGGACCGGTGCCGCCGCCGATCAGCGTGGTGATGCCGCCGCCGAGGGCCTCTCCCATCAGCTGCGGGCAGATGAAGTGAACGTGGCAGTCGATGGCGCCCGCGGTGAGAATGCGGCCGTTGCCCGCGATGATCTCGGTAGATGGGCCGACGACCAGGTCCGGGTGCACCCCACTCATGGTGTCCGGATTGCCCGCCTTCCCGAGGGCGCAGATGCGGCCATCCCGAATACCGATGTCCGCCTTGATGATTCCCCAGTGATCGATGACCACCGCGCCGGTGATCACGGTGTCCGGGGCGCCCGCGGCGCGGGTCACTCGGCCCTGGCCCATCGATTCGCGTAGCACCTTGCCGCCGCCGAACACGGCTTCGTCGCCCGCCAATCCCGGTCCGCCGCTGCGGTCCTCGGTAATCTCGATCAGCAGATTCGTGTCGGCGAGGCGGATCCGGTCACCGGTGGTCGGCCCGAACAGCTCGGCGTAGCGGGCGCGGCTCAGTTGGCTCATGCCGGTCCATCCAGCAGTCCGGGCGGGGTCGGACTGATACCGTACACCTCACGTGTCCCGCCCAACGGGACCAGCGAAACCCGCTGGCCGAGGCCCGGTTCGAAGCGCACTGCGGTGCCCGCCGGGATATCGAGGTGGCGGCCGTGCGCGGCCGTGCGGTCGAACCGCAACGCGGCATTCGCCTGCGGGAAATGCACGTGGCTGCCTACCTGCACCGGTCGATCACCGGTGTTCAGCACATCGAGCTCGATCCGGTCGGCCCCGGCGTTGAGCTCGATCGCACCCTCAGCACACAGATACTCGCCCGGAATCACGCGGTCCTCCTAGCCGATCGGGTGGTGCACGGTGACGAGCTTGGTTCCGTCCGGAAAAGTCGCCTCGACCTGGACGTCGTGGATCATCTCCGGCACACCCTCCATCACGTCGCCACGGGTGAGAACTGTTCGCCCCGAGGACATCAGCTCGGCGACAGTGCGGCCGTCCCGCGCGCCCTCGAGCACGTGGTCGGTGATGAGCGCGACCGCCTCGGGATGGTTCAACCTGAGTCCGCGCGCCTGCCTGCGCCGGGCCAGCTCGGCGGCGTAGCTCAGCAGCAGGCGCTCCTGCTCGTGCGGCGACAGTCGCATCCGGGCTCCTCACCGGGTCGGAGTAGCTGGGTGACCGACATTCTGGCACGCGCGTTCCGCCGACGCCGGACGAGAGCACTCAGGGTCGATGCGGCAGATTCTGCAGCCGCACCTGGCCGTGCGCCACGGTGCGGCCCTGCTCGTCGGTGATGACGACCTGCCACAGCTGCTGAAGCCTGCCGCGGTGCACGGGCGTCGCCTCGCCGGTCAGGGTGCCCTCGCGAACCGCGCGCAGAAAGTCGGTGTTGTTGTTCACGCCGACCACCGTGCCCTGGTCGCCGAACCAGATCCCGCCCGCCATGCTGGCGAGTGTCTCGATGACAGTGCAGTACACACCACCGTTCTGGATGCCTGCGGGCTGATACAGGTGCGGCTTGACGACCCACTCGCCGCGCACCCGGTCGGCACTCAACTCGGTGAAGCGCAGGCCGATCAGGTCGGTGAAGGTGCCTTCGCTGAGTTTGTTCACCTGCTCGGGTGTGAGCTCCGCCAGCGAGCCGATGGCTTGGGTCTCCTGCTCTGTCATGCCTTCACTGTCGCACAACGCGAACGACCGCCCGCCGCACACCCGGCGTCTTGCGGGTCGACGGTCAGCCATGGGAAACAGAGCGACGGGCCCCACCGGAGTGGAGCCCGTCGCGGCAAGGGATCGGGGGTCACCGCAGCCCTCGGGACTCGCACGCGATCCTTACGCCGAGCACGAGCATAGGCCAGGCTTACCTAACTAGGCAACCCGCGGATCAACACACCGGGAGTCCGCGATCGGCGAGCGCGGCCAGCAGCCCCCGACCACGCCGCACGCCGAGGACCGCGTCGGTCCGCGCGAGGTCGGGCACGTAAGTCGAAGCGCCCGCGATGGACTCGCCGACAAGAGACCAGAACCGGCGCGGGCTCAGCATGGAGCAGTGCGCCATGCTGGCCTGAATGAGCGCCAGCGGGGGCTCGCAGCGATGTGCGAGCCAGACGTACATAGCCTCCTCACACGGCAAGCTGACCACGCCGGCCTCGCCAGCGAGCCGGTCACCGTCCAGCACCCGGATCGTGGTGTCTTCCAAGCCGGCCCAGTCGATCCCGCCGTCGCTGTCGGTGTGTATCCAGAGGTTCTCCAGACCCGGATCCCACGCGCGGCCCTCCGCGACAAGTAACGCGACCACGCGACCCACGACCGCGTGAATCAGAGCTGTCGCAACGACCTCCGCGGCGATGTCGGCGCTGATCATCTCCGCGGCGTGACGCCGGTACATGAGTTCGATCCGACCCTCGCACACTCCGTCCGACAGCCGCCACCAGCGTCGTTTGCCCTGCTCAGCCATCGCTGCCACGGCGTACACCCGCGGATGCTCGGGTTGCAGCGCGCGCAGCCGGGCACAGGCGCGCCCGAATGCCGGCTGACATCGGCGCGGTGTGGTGACGAGCTCAGTCATCGAACCTCCTCAGGTCGGCGTACCTCGAAAGATAGGTTAGGCTTACCAGACCTAGCAAGTATCGCGGTTCGAGTCAGGAGCGGTCGTCGCCGTGAAACACCTTGGCACCGTGAGGCGGCGTCGTCTTTCCGGACTCCTCGTCTTGACCGCCATGCTTCTGCTCGCCGTTATGGCAGGCGTCGCCGTCGGCACGCGCTCGCTCGCTCCCGGAACCGTGTACGACGCCGCGCACCATGCGTTGAGCTGCCCCAGCGGGCCCTTCACCTGCCCCGCGGGCTCGACCGAGGAACAGATCGTGCGCGGCCTGCGCATCCCCCGCACCGCGCTAGCGCTGGTCTGCGGGCTGGCGCTGGGCATCGCGGGCGCGCTTATCCAGGGCTACACCCGCAACCCGCTCGCCGACGCCGGGCTACTCGGCCTCAACGCGGGGGCGGCATTCCTCGCGGCGCTGAGCGTGTATCTGTTCGCGTTCACCGCGCCGGAGCAGTACATCTGGTTCGCCTTCGCAGGAGCGTTGATCGCCGGTCTGGTGGTGTTCGGAATCTCGGCCGTCGGCGGCGGCAAGGCGAGTCCGCTGAGCCTTGTGCTGGCCGGCATCGCGGTGACCGCGTTCCTGCAAGCGATGACGAATGCCATCATCGTGCTCGACGCGTCAGCGCTGGACACTTACCGGTTCTGGGTAGTCGGCACGGTTGCGGGCCGCGATGCCGGGGTGTTCTGGCAGGTGCTTCCGTTCCTGGCACTCGGCACGCTGCTCGCGGTCGCGGCGACGCCGAGACTGAATGTGCTCAGCCTCGGCGACGATGTCGCGCGGGGGCTCGGCGTGCACGTCAGCCGCAGCCGGGCGGTAGGACTGGCGGCCGTGGTACTGCTTTCGGGAGCGGCGACGGCGGCGGTCGGGCCGATCGCGTTCCTCGGCCTCACTGTCCCGCACCTCGCCCGGGTGTTCACCGGTCCGGACTATCGCTGGCTGGTTCCCTACTCCGGGTTGTTCGGCGCGTTGCTGCTGCTGGTCGCCGACATCGTCGGCCGCCTGGTGGTCCGGCCCGGCGAGTTGCAGGTCGGGGTGACGCTCGCCGCCCTCGGCGCGCCGTTCTTCCTCACGTTCGTCCGTCGCCGCGAGCTGGTGAGATTGTGACGATTTCGGTGGAGACCACGAGCAGGAGACGCGCACTGCGGGTAGGACCGGTCTCGATGGTGCTGCGTCCGGCGATGACGCTGATCGTCGTCGCGTTGGCCGCGCTGGCGCTGGCGCTGTTCTGCCTCGACATCGCCGTCGGCGAGTCGCACCTCACGCTCGGGCGTGTGCTCGACGTGCTGACCGGAGGCGGCACCCGCTCACAGCGGTTCATCGTGCTCGAATCCCGGCTGCCGCGCGCGCTCACCGCTCTGGTGGTCGGCGTCTCGCTCGGCCTCGCGGGTGCGATCACGCAGTCGATTCTGCACAATCCGCTGGCCGCGCCGGACATACTCGGCATCACCTCCGGCGCGAGCCTCGGCGCGGTCGCCGTCCTGGTCGGCACCGGAGGCACCGGCACAGGACTGGCCGCCATGGTCGGCGCGCCGCTGGCCGCGCTGACGGGCGGGCTGCTCACCGCGGTGGCCGTCTACCTGCTCGCCTGGGGACGCAATCCCACCGGTGAGCGCGGCGCCACCGGCCTTCGGCTGGTGCTGATCGGCGTGGGCGTCAACGCGCTGCTGGCCTCGAGCGTCAGCTGGCTGCTGACGCGCGCCAGCTCGGTAGACGCGCAGCGCGCGCAATTGTGGCTCAACGGATCGCTCAACACAGCCGACCGCGCCCACCTGGCGCCCGCGGGGATCGCCGCGACCATAGTCGTGCTCGTCGCGCTCGGCTCGGCCCGCACACTCGCGGCGCTGCGCCTCGGCGCGGACACCACCCGCGCGCTCGGTGTGCGAATCCAGACTCAGCAGGCTGTCTTGATCGGCGCGGCCGTGGTCGGCGCCTCGGTAGCGACGGCCGCCGTCGGTCCGGTGGGCTTCGTCGCGCTGGCGGGCCCGCAGATCGCGCGCCTGGTGCTGCGCACTCCGGGCGAACCACTGATCGGCTCAGCGCTGATCGGCGCCATCCTTGTGGTCGGCGCGGATGTCGCCTCGCGTGCGTTGCTCCCGGCCGAGCTGCCGGTGGGCGTCGTTACCGCGGCATTCGGCGGTCCGTTCCTGCTGTACCTGCTCGTGCGGATGAATCGGAAGGTGACGCTTTCATGACCACCGCGGACATCACCACTACGGACACCACGAGCCGCCGGGTTCACGTCCCGGTGCACCGACTGGGCGCCGACGGCGTCACCCTCGGCTACGGCGACCGGGTGATCGTCGAGGGGTTGAGCCTGGATATCGCCCCCGGCGTGATCACCACGGTGATCGGGCCGAATGGCTGCGGCAAGTCCACGCTGCTGCGCTCGCTCGGGCGGCTGCTGCGCCCGCGAACGGGCCAGGTCCTGTTGGACGGCAAGGCCATTTCGACGATGAAGACCAAGGACGTGGCCCGCGTCGTCGGCATGCTTCCGCAGTCGCCGGTCGCACCGGAAGGGCTCACCGTGGCCGATCTCGTCGCGCGTGGTCGCCATCCGCATCAGTCCTGGTTCCTGCAGTGGTCGGCGACCGACGAAGCCGAGGTCACCACCGCGCTCGAACAGACAGGGATCGCCGATCTGGCCGACCGCACGCTCGACGAGCTCTCCGGCGGCCAGCGCCAGCGCGCCTGGATTTCCATGGCGCTGGCCCAGGGCACCGACATCTTGCTGCTCGACGAGCCGACCACCTACCTCGATCTGGCGCATTCGGTCGAGGTACTCGATCTCGTCGACCGGCTGCACGCCGACCTTGGTCGCACCGTCGTCATGGTGCTGCACGATCTGAACCTCGCGATCCGCTACAGCGACCAGCTGGTCGTGATGCGGGCCGGGCGCGTCGTCGCCGCCGGTGCCCCAGCTGACGTCGTGTCCGTCGAGTTGTTGCGCAAGGTCTTCGACTTGGACGCCGCAGTGCTCGAGGATCCGGTCTCAGGCAGGCCGATGGTCGTGCCGATCGGCACCAGGCACGTGCGCGGCACAGCGGGCGGACCGGCTTCCGTCACGCCGGAAACCGCAGCTATGAGAAATGACACACCAGCTATTCCATAGTTACGACGTCCTGTAGTACGCATCGACGTCGTTGATTACCTAAAATTGTGGAATGGCAGGTCTTGGTGAACTCGAGAAAGCGGTTATGGACCAGTTGTGGTCGGCCGACGAACCGCAGACGGTCCGGCAGGTGCACGAGGCGCTCGCCGCACGCCGTGAGCTCGCGTACACCACGGTGATGACCGTGCTGCAACGCCTCGCGAAGAAGAACCTCGTGGTTCAGCAACGCGACGATCGTGCGCACCGCTACGCACCCGTGCACACGCGCGACGAACTCGTGGCCAGTTTGATGGTCGACGCCCTACAACAGGCCGATGAGGCGGGCAGCCGCGCCGCCGCGCTCGTGCACTTCGTCGAACAGGTCGGGAAGGATGAGGCTGCCGCATTGCGGGAAGCACTCGCTAAGCTCGAAGCAACCGAGGATTCGGCACCGCCACCGCAGTAGCCTCCTCGGGCGCCCTGGCCCCACAACGCAGTGAGCTGAGTCGATGAACGCAACCGCGCCGGTCTTCGCCGGACTCGCATTGCTTCTCGCGGGGCCTGCCCCGCGCTTGCTCAGTCGAGCGACCTGGACTTACCGGACGCCCCGGGCAGCGCTGGTGCTCTGGCAGGCCATCGCGCTTGCCGCAGTGCTCAGCGCATTCGGGTCGGGGCTCGCCATCGCGGCCGAACTGCTCGTTCCCGGCCCGGACGGACGCCCGACCACCGCACCGACCCGCGAGATCGACGCACTCGGCCTGCCGCTGTGGCTGGCTTACGTGCTCGTCTTCGCGCTCACGCTCTTGGTCGGCGGCCGGCTGATCTACGCCATCGTCCGGGTCGGCGTGCACACCCGCAGGCGCCGGGCGCGCCACCGCATGCTCGTCGACCTGCTCGACCAAAGCGGTCCGCACCGGCGCGCGGCGGATATCCGGGTGCTGGCCGCCACCGAGCCGATCGCCTACTGCCTGCCCGGCCTGCGCCAGCGGGTCGTGCTCAGCCAGGGCACGCTGACCAACCTGGCGGACGCCGAGGTCACCGCCATCGTGAGCCACGAGCGGTCGCACCTGCGGGCCAGGCACGATCTGGTGCTCGAGGCGTTCACCGCGGTGCACGAGGCCTTCCCCAGGCTGGTGCGCAGCAAGGCGGCCCTCGGCTCGGTGAAACTGCTCATCGAATTGCTCGCCGACGATTCCGCCGTCAAGGTCACCGGTCCGAAACCGCTGGCCCGCGCCTTGGTGGCGTGCGCGAAGTCCACCGCCCCGCAGGGGGCGTTAGCGGCGGGCGGGCCGACCACGCTAATCCGTATCCAGCGCCTGAGCGATCGGATCGGCGACGTGCGCATCGCCACGGCCGCCTATCTCGGCTCGGCCACCATTCTCGTGGTTCCGACACTGGCTGTGGCCGTACCCTGGCTCGTGGAACTGGGTCGGCTGTTCCACGGCTGAATCGCGGGCACGTATCCTGGACACTCGGCCCGCTCTCCGGTCGGCCGCTCCACCTCACCACCGGCACTCGATCGCTCGCGCCGCAACGCGGCGAACCGATCGTGCACCGCTCTCGATCCCACCGAACAGTGCGTTCCCGTCGAACGCGTTGTGCGACGAAAGGCATACACACCTCGTGACCTCCTCGACCACCGTCGCCGCGGCGCCCACCGTGACCTTTGCGGAACTGGGCCTGCCCGCCGTGCTCGTGCAGGCACTGCGGCGCGACGGCATCGAGACGCCGTTCCCGATTCAGTCCGCCACCGTGCCGGACGCCTTGGCCGCCAAGGATGTGCTCGGCCGCGGGCCGACCGGTTCCGGGAAGACCCTCGCCTTCGGCCTTCCGATGCTCACCCGTTTGGCGGGCGCGTCCGCCAAGCCGGGCCGACCGCGCGGGCTCGTGCTGGTGCCGACCCGCGAGCTGGCCGCACAGATCGAGCGGGCGCTCGATGAGCCTGCGCTCGCGCTCGGTCTCCGCGTTGCCTCGGTAGTCGGCGGAGCGCCGATCAGGCGCCAGGCCGACCGGCTCGCCCGCGGCGTCGACCTGCTCATCGCCACGCCGGGGCGGCTCGCGGATCTCCTCGCGCAGGGCGCCGCCGACCTGTCCGACGTGGCGATCACCGCGCTGGACGAGGCCGACCACATGGCGGATATGGGCTTTCTGCCGCAGGTGACCAAGCTGCTCGACCGTACACCGAAAGACGGCCAGCGCCTGCTGTTCTCGGCCACCTTGGACGGCGATGTCGACAAGCTGGTCAAGCGCTACCTGCGTTCGCCGGTTACCCATTCCACCGCGCCGCCGTCGGCCTCGGTCGCGACGATGTCGCACCATCTGCTGTACGTACGGGACAAGTTAGCCAAGCGAGCTGTCGCCACCGAGATCGCCGCGCGCGACGGTCTGACCATCATGTTCGTCCGCACCAAGCATGGCGCCGACCGCCTCGCCAAACAGCTGCGCGGCGCGGGCATCCCCGCGGGCGCGTTGCACGGCGGTAAGGCACAGAACAACCGGACCCGCACCCTCGCCGCATTCGCCGACGGCTCGGTGCCGGTACTGGTCACCACCGACGTCGCCGCCCGCGGCATCCATGTCGACGGTATTTCCCTTGTCGTGCATGTCGATCCGCCAGCCGAGCCGAAGGCATACCTGCACCGGGCCGGGCGCACCGCCCGCGCCGGCGAGGACGGCGTCGTGGTCACGCTCGTCATGGACGAGGAACGCCGGGACGTCGAGTCGATGGCGCGCAAGGCCGGCGTCGAGGTCGACGGGGTCGACGTCCGTCCAGGCGACCGCACGCTGATTCGGATCACCGGCGCGCGCCGACCATCCGGAATTCCGGTCGCGGCGCCGACCGCACCCGCGGTGGCGCCTGCCACCGACCCGGCGAAATCCGCTCGCCGGAAGCCGGGGCGGCGCGGGGAGGGTTCCGCAACCAGTGGGCGCGGCGCGGGTGCGGCGAAGAAGTCCGGCGGACGTTCGGGCGCGGCGTCCTCGGCGGGCCACACCAGCGGCCCCGCCAAGGGAACGTCAGGCCGACGCAGCGCCGCGAAACTCACTGGGAATCCCGCTGCGGGCAACAACGTGGGACGGCACGCCGGCACGCCGAAGGCGGCACCCGCACGCAACTTCGATGCGACGGCCGAATTCTCGACTCGAGCTGGAGGTTCCGGGTCCGCCGACACGCCCGGGCGTACGAGGCGACGCGCCGTGCGAGCACAGCAGTCACCAAGGCTCGGCAATCGCGGAGCGAACTAATTGGTGGCCACCCATACGGTCGGAGCCGTCGTCTGCGCGCTGATCGCGGCGATGCTGTTCGCGGTCGCCGCGGTCGCACAGCAACGGGCAGCGGCCGCAGTACCGGAAGGGGACTCCCTCGTCGCATCGTTGTTGCGCAACCCGCGGTGGTGGGCGGGCACCGTCGGGGATGCGGGCGGATATGCCATGCAGGTCGCGGCGCTCACCCTGGGCGCGGTGCTGTTGGTGCAGCCTATCCTGGTGAGCGCGCTGGTATTCGCGCTGCCGCTGGCAGCGCGGCTCAATAACCGCCGAATCGCCGCCCGCACTTGGGCGACCGCGCTCGCCCTGAGCGCCGCGCTGGCCTGTTTTCTCCTCGTCGGCAATCCGACCCCGGGCAATGCCAATGCGCCGCTGCGTGAATGGCTGCTTCCGCTAGGAGTATTACTCGCTCTGATCCTCGCAGCCACCGCATGCGGCATCGTCGCGGCGGACCCGGCGCGGCGGGCGCTGCTGCTCGGTGCGGCCAGCGGGTCCTTGTACGGTTTGGCCGCCGCCCTCACCTCCTATGTCACCGGCCTGTTCGAGCATGGTCTCGGTGACGTGCCCGGCGCCTGGCAGACCTGGGCCCTGGTCGCAGCGGGCATCGCCGGCGTTTATCTGCAGCAGCGCGCGTTTCAGGCCGGGTCGCTCACCGCATCACTGCCCGCCGTCACAATCGCCGAGCCGCTGGCCGCCGCCTTCCTCGGCGTCGCAGCGCTCGACGAACGCTTCCGCACCGACACGGTGGGCCTCGTTGTCACCGGGCTCGCGGTGCTGGTCATGTGCGCTACCGCGATCGCGCTCTCCCGCTCCCAGGCTGCCGCCTGATCGCCGGCACCAGCGGCCGACTGGGCATTCGCCGCAGCGCGGGCTATCGCGCGTGTGTCCGCAGCGCCCGCGATGCCACGCAAAAGTACATGGTCGCGACGAAGTGCGGCGGGACCACGGCATGGTTCCGGTCGCCGCGAGGCAGACGCGGAAGAACCAGTTGATGACACGCCGATCAGCAGGTCGATCGCCGCGGCGGGATAGCCGTGCCAGAGAACGGCGCACTGGCACCGCCTCCCGGTTATCATCGGTCAAGTGCACTTTCTCCCTGGTCACCAGCCGCCGTACGATCTGACCTACGACGACATCTTCCTCGTCCCGAACCGGACCGATGTCACGTCACGCTTCGACGTCGATCTGTCGACGGCCGACGGGTCCGGCACCACCATCCCGATCGTCGTGGCCAACATGACCGCCGTCGCCGGGCGCCGGATGGCCGAGACCGTGGCCCGCCGCGGCGGCATCGTGGTTCTCCCGCAGGACCTGCCGATCAGCGCCGCCGCCGACACCATCGCCTTCGTCAAGGACCGCTCCCTCACCGCCGACACCCCGGTCACGCTCGACCCCGACCGCTCGGTCTCCGAGGCCGTCGCCCTCATGCACAAGCGTGCCCACGGTGCCGTGATCGTCGTCGACGCCGGACGTCCGATCGGCGTCGTCACCGAGGCGTCCTGCGCCGACGTCGACCGCTTCGCCCGACTGCACGAGGTCGCGGTCACCGATTTCGTCCAGGCGCCGGCAAGCGCCTCCCCGCGCGACATCTTCGACCTGCTGGACAGCAAGCACGCCGCATTCGCCGTGCTCACCGCTGCGGACGGCACCCTGGCGGGTGTGCTGACCCGCACCGGTGCCGTCCGCGCCGGCATCTACCAGCCGGCCGTTGACGCCAAGGGCAAGCTGCGCGTCGCCGCCGCGGTCGGCATCAATGGCGACGTGGCCGCCAAATCCAAGTCCCTCGTCGACGCAGGCGCCGATCTGCTCGTCATCGACACCGCGCACGGCCACCAGACCAAGATGCTCGAAACCCTCGCCGCCGTCCGCGATCTCGGCCTCGGCGTCCCACTCGTCGCAGGCAACGTGGTCTCCGCCGCGGGCACCAGGGACCTCGCCGAGGCGGGTGCGGACATCATCAAGGTCGGTGTCGGCCCCGGCGCCATGTGCACCACCCGCATGATGACCGGCGTCGGCCGTCCGCAGTTCTCCGCGGTGGCCGAATGCGCCGCCGCCGCCAGACAACTCGGCGTGCACACCTGGGCCGACGGCGGGGTGCGCCATCCCCGCGATGTGGCGCTCGCACTGGCTGCGGGCGCGTCCAACGTGATGATCGGCTCCTGGTTCGCAGGCACCTACGAGTCGCCCGGCGACCTGCGCGTCGACCGCGAGGGCAACGCCTACAAGGAGAGCTTCGGCATGGCGTCCAAGCGCGCCGTCGCCGCCCGCACTGCCTCCGACAGTGAATTCGACCGCGCACGTAAGGCGCTGTTCGAGGAGGGCATCTCCAGCTCACGGATGCGGCTGGACCCCGAGCGTCCCGGCGTCGAAGACCTGATAGACCACATCTGCTCCGGTCTCCGCAGCGCGTGCACCTACGCGGGTGCGCGAAGCCTCAGCGAATTCCATGACAAGGCCGTGCTCGGCGTGCAGTCCGCGGCTGGCTTCGCCGAAGGCCGTCCGCTGCCCAGCGGTTGGTGAGTCGAGACACGCGCGAACAACCCGCCACCGGCCCACGCGACCTGACGCGTGGGCCGGTAACATGGTGGTTGCCGGACTCCGGCACCATGGCTCATTCCGCGAAAGGATCCAGTTGTCACCCGCGTCCGAGGGCGCCGCACAGGAGGGCTCCTCTATCGAGCCGGGTGACGAACCCGGCGTCCTCCTCTTCGCAGTAGTCGTCCCATTCCCCACAGGCCGGTTCCCAGCACCGTTCGGATGGTGCTGACGATGTCCGTCGCGCTCACCGCGCTCAGCTTGATCGGGCTCGTCGCTCTCACGGTAGGCACCGCTCTGTTCGTCGCCGCCGAGTTCTCCCTCACCGCACTGGAACGCAGCACCGTCGAAGCCCACGCTCGCACCGGTGACGTGCGCGCGCGGATGGTCCGCAAGGCGCATCGCACGCTGTCGTTCCAGCTGTCCGGCGCACAGCTCGGCATCACCATCACCACGCTGATCACCGGCTACATCGCCGAGCCGGTGCTGGCCAGGCTGCTGAACCCAGTGTTCACCGGGATCGGCCTGAGCGACGCCGCCGCGCACGGCGTCGCGCTCGCGCTCGCGTTGGTGCTGGCTACTTCGCTATCGATGATCTACGGCGAGCTGGTGCCCAAAAACATCGCCATCGCCAAGCCACTGGCCACCGCCCGCACGACGGCCGGCCCGATGATCGGCTTCTCGGTGGTATTCAAGTGGATGATCCATTTCCTCAACGGCACCGCGAACTGGGTGGTCCGCAGGCTCGGCGTGGAACCCGCCGAGGAGTTGCGCTCGGCGCGGTCCCCGCAGGAACTCGGCTCCCTGGTGCGCACGTCCGCGCTACGCGGCGCGCTCGACCAGCGCACAGCCCAGGTGATGGATCGCTCGCTACAGTTCGGCGAGCGCAGCGCCGAGGAGCTGATGACGCCGCGGGTGAAGATCGAGTCACTGGACAAGCTCGACACCATCGCCGATCTCATCGACGCGGCGGGCCGCACCGGCTATTCCCGGTTCCCGGTGATCGACGGTGATCTCGACAACACCTTGGGCTTCGTGCACGTCAAGCAGGCGTTCACACATCCGGCGAACGCGCGCAGGACCATCCCCTTGCGCATGCTCGCCCGCCCGGTGCCGATCGTGCCCGCCAGCCTCGACGGCGACGAAGTACTCGAACGCATCCGGGCCGACGGTATGCAGGTAGCGCTCGTCGTCGACGAGTACGGCGGCACCGCGGGCCTGGTCACCATGGAGGACATCATCGAGGAGATCCTCGGCGACGTCCGCGACGAGCACGACGAGGAGGAGCGCGATGTGCGGCGTGTCTCCGACGGCTGGGACTGCTCAGGCCTGCTGCGCATCGACGAGGTATCCCGAGCTACCGGATACGACGCCCCCGAAGGCGAGTACGAGACCCTCGGCGGTCTCGTACTGACCAGGCTGGGCCGCATCCCCGTGGCGGGCGACGAAATCGTGCTACCGAATCCCCGCTCACAGCAGTGGTCGTCGGCGGACACTCCTCGCACAGGCGGCTGGGTCGCCCGGGTCGAGCGGATGGACGGGCGGCGCATCGACCGGGTGCGCCTGATCCCTGTCGCCGCCGACGCCCTCGCCACCAGGGAGCACAGCCATGGGTGACCTGTTCGGCGTGCTGCTCACCGTCGTGCTGCTCGGCGGCAACGCCTTCTTCGTCGCGGCCGAGTTCGCACTCATCTCCGCGCGCCGCGACCGGCTGGAAGCGCTGGCGGCGCAAGGCAAACGGAACGCGACCACGGTGATCCGTGCGGGCGAGAACCTTTCGATGATGCTCGCGGCGGCCCAGCTGGGCATCACGATCTGCTCGATCCTGCTCGGCCGCGTCGGCGAGCCCGCCATCGCGCATCTGCTCGAGGGCCCCTTCGAGCTGCTCGGCCTACCCGAGCAGCTGTTGCACCCGGTGGCGTTCACGCTCGCGCTCACCATCGTGGTCATCCTGCACATCCTGTTCGGCGAGATGATCCCGAAGAATATCGCGCTGGCCGGGCCGGAACGCTGTGCGCTGCTGCTGGTTCCGGTGCACCTGATGTGGCTGCGGCTGGCCCGCCCGCTCATCGCGCTCTACAATCTCGCCGCCAACCTGTCGCTGCGGCTGCTGCTGATCGAGCCGAAGGACGAGCTGCAAGCCACCGTCTCCTCGGTCGAGCTCGCCGAGATGATCGGCGAGTCACGCTCGGAAGGCCTGCTCGACGAGGAGGAGCACCGCCGCCTCACCCAGGCGCTCGGCACCAGCGACCGGGTAGTCGCCGACGTCATGGTGCCGTTGGATGCGACCCGGTCGATTCCGTTGCGTGGTAACGGGACCACCCTCGGCGACATCGAGTCCGCCGTCGCCGAGACCGGCTTCTCCCGCTACCCGGTTCGGGCGGGCGATGGCTCGCTGGTGGGATACCTGCACGTCAAGGATGTGCTCGACAAGGTCGCCGACGAGAGCGCCGGCCCCGCGACACCGATCCCGCGCACCGACATCCGGCCACTGCCGACCGTCGGCATGGGCACCACGCTCTACGAGGCGTTGGCCCGCCTGCGGCGCACCAACAGCCACCTGGGCCGGGTGGTCGACGAGCGGGGCAACACCTCCGGCGTCGTCGCCTTGGAGGACCTCGTGGAGGAGTTCGTCGGCACCGTCCGGGACGGTACGCACCGGGTGATCGAATGAATACCGGGCGAGTTCCCGCCGCCTCGGCGACGTCGCGACGGGATGTCGGCATAACCGTACTGCCGGCGGCGCGCTGGCGGGCGAGCGCTGCCGCCCACCGGACCCGGCTCGACGAGCTGGTCGGGCCATACTTCGAACAGCGGGCGCAGGGTTCGTCGCATCCGGTGATCGACTTCTTGTTCACCTATTACGGTCACAAACCCGCCCACTTGCGGCGTTGGCATCCGGGTTACGGCGTCGCGCTGGCGGATGCCGCCGAGTACGAAGGCTTTCGCGGGTATCGCAATATGACGGTCGAACCCGCTACCGGAAGCGACGGCGCGGCACACGCATCACCCTGCGGTGTTTTCGACAACGTCTGCACGGCCGACCCCGCCTATCTGGCCAAGCGCCGCGACACCGTCGAGTTCGTCGCGAACCTGCTGCGCGCTACCGCCTCCCGGCCCGCACAGCTGTCCTGCTTCGGTCTGCACGAGTGGGCGATGGTGTATCGCACCGACGACATCCGCCACCAGAAGGTGCCGCTGCGGCTGGGGCGAGCAGGCACCGACGCTGTGGTCGAGTCGATGTCGTTGCGCTGCACACATTACGATGCCTATCGCTTCTTCACCCCGGAGGCGGTGGACCGGAATGCCGAGCCGCTGACGCGCGCCGACCAGGTGCTCCGCGAACAGCCGGGGTGCCTGCACGCCAACATGGACCTGTACAAGTGGGGCTTCAAGCTGGTCCCGCTGATCTCCTCCGAACTGCTGCTGGACTTTTTCGAATCGGCCTGCGCTGCCCGCGTACTCGACATGCGCGCCAGCCCCTACGATCTGTCCGAGTACGGCTATGAGCCGGTGCGCATCGAGACACCGGCGGGGCGCGCCGAGTACGTCCGCGCACAATCGGCGCTGGCCGATCGCGCGGCCGAGTTGCGCCGGATCTTCCTCGGCGTATGCGACGGACTTCTCGCGCAGCACTCCGCCTCGGCCACCGTTCGCTCGGCCGGGTGAAAGAGAGCGCTCGCTCGATGATCCACCAGCAGGGGCAGGAAAACGGAGCTGATGGGCATAGGCTCACCCAGCGCGGGACGCGGCTGTCCTGACCGGCACGCGCCGTCAGGACGCCGCGTGCAAACCGAACCCGCTCGCGCCCTTCGCTTCCCGGCCGGGCTCGAGGCGCAGGCTCCGGTCGTAGTCGCCACCGCCCTGTGGGCGGTAGCGGATCGGTTCCAGCTTCGCCAGATTCGACATTCGCTGCCTGAGGTCGTCGGCGACCTCGTCGAAACGCTCCGAGCCGAGCCGAATGGTGTCGTACACGAGGAACGGCGGCAGCACGTCCATGCCCGGATAGTAGAGAATGCCATGGTGAATCGGGAACAGCAGGTCGTCGACCGGCCCGTTGACGCCGCGATCGGAGTACGACGGCTCCCTGCCACCGATACTGACCACCAGCATGGCACGCCGGCCCGCCAGCACGCCCGCCCCATACCTCGGCAGCGCATTCCCCCCGGCGCCGTAGGCGAACCCGCAGGTGAAAACCCGATCGACCCAGCCCTTCATGATCGCGGGCATGCTGAACCACCACAGCGGGAAATGCAGGAGGACGGTGTCGGCCCAGAGCAGGTTCTCCTGCTCGGCACGGATGTCGGTGCTCAGCGTCCCGTTATGATAGGCGGCACCTGAGGCCAGCATGAAGTTGGTCTCCTCGACCACACCGAAATCGTCGGGGTCGGCGTGGGCTTTCCAGCCCATGGCGTACAGATCCGTTATCCGTACCTGGTGCCCGTCGGCCCGCAACTGTTGCACTGCCACGTCTTTCAGCGCACCGGTGAGTGAGTCCGGCTTCGGGTGGGCGTACACGACCAGTACGTTCATTCCGGCTTCCGTCACATTTCGGCGCAACGCCACTCGCGACGAAGTAATTCCCGCGAGTCTCCGACCTGCACGATCACCCATGCAGCCACAGCGAAATCACTCGACGAGGTCGTCGGCGACCAGTGCCTGTCAATGGTGCTCCACGAATCGGTACCAGTGCCCCTCGAACGTCTCGTACTCGACGCCGTTGGTGGCGGGCGGGCCGATGTGGGGTGGGGTCGTGGTGTCGCTGAAGTAGGCGAACCCGCCCGAGCTCGATTCGTGTGCTTGGGTGTAGAACAGGCAGCCACCGTCACGGGAAGTGATGTAGGTGATCGTGTAGATGCCGAGACGGGTGCGGTGGCCGGGATTGGCGCAGTCGGCGGCGTGGTCTTCGAGAATCGGGCGAGAGAGCCGCCAGCCGGTGGCTTCGGGTATGTCGAACCAAACCAGCGCTACCAGTACGCCGAGCAGCAGAGGCGACACGAGACTGTGGAAGAAGGCGCGGTAGCGGAGCAGGCCCAGCAGCCCGAACAGCAGGGCGATCGCGCCGAGCACTCCGAGGACGAACCACAGCACGACGATGGTCGGGAGCGTCCCCTCGGCCGCCAGCTGCCAGAACAGCGCTGAACAGGACACCGCGACAAGGGCGGCCAAGAGCCCCATCCAGAGGACGAACCAACGAGGAATACGCGCCCGTGCACGGGGTCTGGTGGTGCTCACCTGATCAAGATACGAGCGTCGCGGGCTTCGCGGGCGTTATCGAGGACGAAATCGCCCGACCTGCTGGCGGTCACGATGCTGTGGACACCCGCAGACGGGACGTTCAGAGGAGGGAAGCCCGCGCAACCTGTGTACACCCACTCCGCAAGCCACCGAGCGCTGCATGATCAGGCCGACTATGTCGGCGCCGCGCTAACCCTTCGAACTTTTCTGACGATCCGAGGATCACTTGCCGTCGCCGCGTAACCCGCAATCGTAGAAGCACACGTTTCGGTCCGGCACCGGCCTCGGACACAAAAATCCCCCGGCCAGTAATCTGACCAGGGGATTCGACTACGAAATCCATCGCTTACAGCGGCGGGAACCCCGCCGACCCGGTAGCCATCCAATTCCAGAACATCGCGGACCGGTTGACCAGCAATGCCACGATGTCGAGCACAACGCTTCCCATAAATCTTCCTCACAAATCGACGATCTCTGTGCGCCCCAAGGGTAACGGATTGATAAAGGGGAGTCGAAGCTCGTCGCGGTGCGGAAAGCGCGATTACACGGAGGCCAGCGCCTTCGCCTCACGGCGGCGACGGTGCAGGATCGGTTCGGTGTAGCCGTTGGGCTGCCTGGTGCCCTCCAGGATCAGTTCCTTGGCGGCCTGGAAGGCGATGCTTCCCGCGAAGTCCGGCGCCATGGCCCGGTAGTTCCGGTCGCCGGCGTTCTGCCGGTCCACAACCGGGGCCATCCGCTCCAGGCTGGCCACCACCTCATCGGCGGTGACGATGCCGTGGCGCAGCCAGTTGGCCATCAGCTGGCTCGAAATACGAAGGGTCGCACGGTCTTCCATGAGCGCGACATCCTTGATGTCGGGCACCTTGGAGCAGCCGACGCCCTGATCGATCCAGCGCACCACGTAGCCCAGGATGGATTGCGAGTTGTTGTCCAGCTCTTGGCGCTTCTCCTCGTCGGTCCAGTTCGGCTGGGCGGCCAGCGGGATCTCCAAAATTTCCTCGACGGTGGCGCGGCGGCCGCCTTTGACGATCTCCTGCTGTCGCTGGAACACGTCGACCAGGTGGTAGTGCGTTGCGTGCAGAGTGGCAGCGGTCGGCGAGGGGACCCACGCGGTGTTGGCGCCCGCACGCGGGTGGCCGATCTTCTGCGCGAGCATGTCGGCCATCAGGTCCGGCATGGCCCACATTCCCTTGCCGATCTGTGCCTTGCCCGGCAGGCCCGCGGCCAGACCGGTGTCGACGTTCCAATCCTCGTAGGACAGAATCCACTGTTGAGACTTCATGTCCGCCTTGCGGACCATCGGGCCGGCCTCCATGGACGTGTGGATCTCGTCGCCGGTGCGGTCGAGGAAGCCGGTATTGATGAACACGACGCGCTCTGCGGCCGCCTGGATACAGGCCTTCAGGTTCACCGTGGTGCGGCGCTCCTCGTCCATAATGCCGACCTTGAGCGTGTTGCGATCCAGTCCGATCACGTCCTCGATCCGGCCGAACAACTCGTTGGTGAACGCGACCTCGTCCGGGCCGTGCATCTTCGGCTTCACGATGTAGACCGAGCCGGTCCGGCTGTTCTTCAGCTCGGTGTCGCCGTTCAGACTGTGCTTGGCGACCAGCGAGGTGATCAGGCCATCCATGATGCCTTCGGGCACCTCGTTGCCCTCCGCGTCGATGATCGCGTCGGAGGTCATCAGGTGACCGACGTTGCGCACGAACAACAGCGAACGGCCGTGCAGCACGAGCTCCCCCCCGTCCAGCGCGGTGTACACGCGGTCGGGGTTCATGGTGCGGGTGAAGGTCTTCTGGCCCTTGCTGACCTTCTCCGCCAGGTCGCCCTTCATCAGGCCGAGCCAATTGTGGTAACAGAGCACCTTGTCCTCGGCGTCCACCGCGGCGACCGAGTCCTCGAAGTCCATGATCGTGGTGACCGCGGACTCCAGCACGACGTCCTTGATGCCCGCGCTGTCGGTGCTGCCGATCGGCGAGGCCGGGTCGATCTGGATCTCGATGTGCAGACCGTTGTGCTTCAGCAGGACCGAACTCGGGGACTCGGGATCACCGAGGTAGCCGACCAGTTGCGAGGCGTCGGCGAGGCCGATGCTGGTGCCGTCCTCCAAGCCGACCTCCAGCTCGCCGTCGACGATCTTGTACGACGTCGAGCCGATGTGCGAGCCGGTGATCAGGGTGACCGAGTCGTCGAGGAAGTTGCGCGCCCACTCGATGACCTTGTCGCCGCGCACTTTGTTGTAGCCGCTGCCCTTCTCCGCGCCGTTCGCCTCGGAGATGGCGTCGGTGCCATAGAGCGCGTCGTAGAGCGAGCCCCAACGCGCGTTCGCGGCGTTGATCGCGAAGCGGGCGTTCATCACCGGCACCACGAGCTGCGGTCCAGCGGTAGTGGCGATCTCGTCGTCCACGTTCTGCGTGGCGATCTGGAATTCGGCGGGCTCGGCACGCAGGTAGCCGATGTCGGTCAGGAAACTCTTGTAGGCGGCTTTGTCGTAGTTCGCGCCGGGGTGCTCCGCGTGCCAGGCGTCGACCTTGCCCTGGATCTCGTCGCGCTCGGCCAGCAGGGCGCGGTTGCGCGGCGCAAGATCGTTGATGATCTGCTCGGCGCCGGCCCAGAACGCGGCGGAATCCACGCCGGTCCCGGGGAGCGCCTCGTTCTCGATGAACTCGTGGAGAACGCTGGCCACCTGGAGCCCGCCGACCTGAATCCGCTCTGTCATCTACTGCCTCACTTCTGAGAAAGTCGGGTGGGAAAAGACGCAACCATGTTACCCGTGGGTAGTGATGCCACCGTGCGTTGGGTCGACACGCCGTCTGCCCATCCTGGTCCGCCATGCCGGTCGTGAGTGGGTCCAGCACTCGACGGTTCGCAGAGGCGTCGGAGTTCGGGGCACCAGGGCAAGTGCCACGCGCAGGCGTTGATCGTGACTGCGACCCCGGCGCCTTGCGGATCGGTCCCACCCGCCGTGCCGCCCTGGGTCAAGACGCAGCAGGTATTCGCTGCCCATCTTGTCCTTGAGCCCGCCCGCTCGAACTGGCGCAGGCGCTTGGCGAGCACGCTGCGCGACAGGTCGGGTGGGCCGCGGGCAAGGTCGTTGAACCGGGTGGCGCCGAGCGGTAGATCGCGCAGGATCAGCAATTTCTCTCCGCTTTTCAAGCAGACTCGCCGATTTGCCGTGGCTTTTCAGCCGTCGGCGGGTCAGCCCGGATGGGTCAGGTGAGAGGGGATCCATCCGATAGCCCGCGCTCATGCCCGCTCGCCCGGTCTCAGCTCTTCAAGCTCCTGCCGGAGGATAGATCCGAGCTGTTGAGGATGCGTATACCAGAAGTCGTGCGGAGCACCAGGAATCATTCGCAGTTTCGCGTCGGGCGCTGCTGCGACAAGTTGTTCCACAGGCCAGACGGGACGGATGTCCAAGCCGCCATGCACGGCACGAAGTGGAATCGGCAAGTGTGCGATGTCATACCAGAGGGTTGAGCGAGGGACATACTCCTTGTAATCGGCGTTGGCCACGGCGCTGCACTCAGCGTTCCAGGTATACGTCCCTGGCGGCACCTCTCGATCGTGGCCCGCGCTCCTGTCGTTGTCGTACGCGGCGTGCCAGGAGCGGTCGTTCTGTATGCCGGTTCCGGCAAGATACAGCACCGCTCGGGTTCGATCCGGCCGCCGGAGTGCGTAAGCCAGGGCAAGAAAAGCCCCGTGGGAGTGGCCTCCGACTACCCACCGCTCGAGACCGAACTGGTCGAGGAGTGCGTCGAAGTCGTCCAAGGTTGTTTCGAGGTCGTATCGCCCGTCGTGGTCGGACCGACCACAGCCGCGCGGCTCGACTCGGTAGACGCGGAAACCACTGAGTTGCTGAGCAACCGGGGCCAAATAGTCGCTGCATCCACCACCGCCTGGAATCAGCAGAACTGGGGGACCAGTTCCGGTCGCTGCGAATCCCAGATTTGCTCCCTTCACAGCGATCGTGCGAAATTCACCCATTCCCTCAACCGTACTTTCCCCCAAGGCATGTCGAGAGCTTTGACCAGCTTGTCTGCACTTTTGCAGGCCGCGGAGCCGACGGTGTCGGTTCTGGACGTCGGCTCCGGCGCTGGAGACCTCATATTTGGTTGTCGAGGACGTGTTCGTGCCCGACGCGGCGGTATCGCTGACCCGCCCCGCGGACGCTTGGCCGCCAATACCGAACACGGTGATCGGTGCGGCGATGCCGCTGGTAATGGCGGAGGCAGCCGTGGACGTCAGGCAGCTGCGACGCACTTGGGTGGGACGTGAACCGACCACCGGAAAATGACCCGACAACGGCGGGTGTGGTGTGTCACCATGTGATTCGACGATGACCACCGGATCGAGGCTGGTCGCCGAGCAGTGGAGAGGAGGGGCGGCAGTGATTCCGGAGAAAACGAATCGGGTGGATCCCGACACGATGCTGCGGTTATCGACCGCGGGCGACGCGTTCGGCACGCAGCTGTGCGTAGTGCACGGCGAACCGGACGACAGCCGCCTCCCGGCTGTCTGCTGACGCCGGCGCACCTCTCCCTTCTCTCGCTCGATATCGCACGAAACATGGTGATTCCCATGCTCTTCCGCCGTGCCACCGATCAGGTGGTATTGACCGCCGCCAACTGGATACACACCGGAGTGCTGGTCCTGAACGCCTCCTACGAGGCGCTCGACGAGATCAGTGCCGACCGGGCAGTCGTGCTGCTCATCGCCGGAGCGGCGGAGACGGTCACGGACCGCGAACCACACTTCCCGATTCGGTCTCGGCGCGTGGAACTCGCTCTGCCGGAGATGATTCGGCTGCTGCGCTATGTGTACATCGAACACGCCGCGCGGGTGCACGACGAGAGCCGAGCGACGCTCGCCGGTGTGCTGCGCCGGGACAATCACCGGTGCGGCTACTGCGCGAGCTGGGCCCACACCGTGGACCATATCCGGCCGCGCTCGAGAGGCGGTCCGAACATTTGGAGCAACCTGGTGGCTTGCTGCGCGCCATGCAACACGGCCAAGGCCGACCGCACCCCGGAGGAGGCGGGCATGCGCCTGCTCTGGGAACCGAAGGCGCCCAACCACCGCGCCAAGCAGCAACGGCGGATCTGGAAGCAACTCGCCGCCACATGACCACGATCCGAGAAAGGAGAAGATCGCGATGACGCACACCGAAACCGCCACCGTCGTGGAGTTGACCCTGGCCGACCTGCTCCCCCTCTCGGATTCCCGAGAGTGGCACCGGGCAGCCTGCCGCGGCGACCCGAACCACGAAGCCTGGTTCCCATACCCCTCCCAGGACTTCGACTATGCGCGCGAAGTCTGTGCGGTTTGCCCGATCCAGGACGCGTGCGGTGCCTTCGCCGCACGCACCGGACAGTCCGGTGTCTGGGGCGGGCACGAGTTCGACCGTGGACGCGTAACCCGCCAGTGACAATCCGCCGTCACGCCCCGCCAGGCGCGACGGCGGAACATCGCATGCGATACGCACCGTCCGCCGCGGCACAGGTGGGGAACCTCGCCGATCCGGGCAACCGCGGGTGACCATACACTGAGCTCGTGGGCACTCATCGCAGCGGAACCAGGTCCCGGGGCGTCAGCAAAGGTCCGGTTATCGCAGTGGTCGCTGTGGCGCTCCTCGTCGCACTCGTCGTCGGCTGGTTTCAACTGCGGGATCGGGCGGCCGATCAGGACATCGCGGCGGCAGCCGAGTGTGTGGAGGGGCCGGCGACGCTCTATGTGACGGCCGATCCGGACATCGCGTCGCAGGTGCGGGCCGTCGCCGACAGCTACAACGCGACCAAGCCGCGGGTACGCGACCACTGCGCGCAGGTCGAGGTGACAGCACAGCCGTCCTCGGCGATCGTCGCCGCGTTCACCGGCGGCAAAGCGTGGGACCGGGCGCTCGGCCCGCAGCCTGCGCTGTGGATCGCCGATTCGACCCGCTCGATCGAGTCGATGCGGGTGCCCGGGCTGATCGAAGGCACTCCGGTGTCGGTAGCCGGGAGTCCGATCGTGCTCGCGGTGCCGGAGGATCTGCGCAGCGCGCTGGAGCAGGCCCAGCTCGGCTGGGCGGATCTGCCACGCCTGCAACAAGGTTCACTCGGCGAGCTCGGACTGTCCGGCTGGGGCGGTCTGCGCATGGCGTTGCCCTCGGATGACGCCACGCTCGCCGCGGCGACCGCGGTCGGCACCGCGGTGTCGGGCGCCGACCCGCTCAACGCGGAGGCCGCTCAGTCCGGTCAGGTCATCGCCGCGGTCTCGGGGCTCGCCGCCGGCGCTCCTGCGGCACCCGACACCGCGGCCGCGCTCTCCATACTCACGGGTACGCGGGACGCGCCGATTCACGCGGTGGCTGCTACTGAACAGCAACTGAAAGCGCGACCTGGGCTCGCCGCGTTCCGCCCCACCGGGTCCGCGCCGATGGCAGATTATCCGGCCGCGCTGATGTCCGGGCCATGGGTGGACAAAACGCAGAATCTTATCGCCGGACGCTTCATCGACTACCTGCGTGCCCCGAGTCAGGCGCAGAACTTCCTTGCGGCAGGATTCACCACCGCACCGCAGTCCGCGGCCGCTGCCCCGCCACGTGCTGCCCTCGACAAGCTGCGGGCCACCCTCGCGAATCCCGTTCTCGGCGTGCGGTCCACGGTCCTGGTCGACGTATCGTCCTCCATGGCCACCGCCGAGGGCGGCACTACGCGGTTGGCGAATGTTCTTGCCGCCTTGAACTCCACGATGACCGTCATGCCACCCGATTTCGGCCTGGGCGTATGGACCTTCGGCAAGAATCTCGACGGCACCGCCCCGTACCAGGTGCAGGCTGCCACGGCGCCGCTCACCGCCGATCAGCGCACAAAGATCAGCACCGCCCTGAATTCCGTGCGCCCCAGTGAGATTCGGTCCGACCAGGCCTACCCGTCGCTGATCGCCGCGTACAAGAGCGCCCTCGCCGGGTATACACCGGGCCACACCAACTCGGTGCTGCTGATCACCGATGGACCCGACGACGACTCGACGGTCACCGGCAACAAGCTGGCAGCCGACATCGCCGCCGCGATCGACCGCGCCCACCCGGTCCGGATCGACGTCATTGCCCTCGGCAGCGGCACCCAGACCCTCCAAGGCCTGGCGCAGCAGACCGGCGGCACCTACACCCGCCTGGCCACGTCCGACGACATCAGCTTCGGCTCCGCCGTCGTTCAGGCCCTTACCACGCCGTAGCCGATTCCCGGTCGGCTACACGGCCGGACCGATGAAATATCCGACAACGCCATACCGGCCCTGCCCATCGAACGATCCGGCACCGGCGCATGCGTGTCAGTCGGCGTAAGTCTCCAGCGGCGGGCATGAACACACCAAGTTCCGGTCGCCATAAGCCCCGTCGACCCGGCGTACCGGCGGCCACACCTTGCCTCTGGCGTGCGCGCGGCCGCGGGGATAGACGGCGAGCTCCCGGCTGTAGGGATGCTTCCACTCCGCCACCAGCGACGCCGCGGTGTGCGGCGCGCCGCGCAGCGGATTGTCGGTCACCGGCCACACTCCCGCGGCGACCTGGTCGATCTCGGCCCGGATGGCGATCATCGCCTCGATGAAATCGTCCAGCTCGGCGAGGTTCTCGCTCTCTGTCGGCTCTACCATGAGGGTGCCCGCCACCGGGAAGCTCATGGTCGGCGCGTGAAAACCGTAGTCTGTCAGGCGTTTGGCCACGTCGTCGACGGTGACGCCGCTCTGCTTGGTGATCTCGCGCAGGTCGAGGATGCATTCGTGCGCGACCATGCCATGCTCACCGGTGTAGAGCACCGGGAAGTACTCGTCCAGCATGCGAGCGATGTAGTTCGCCGAGGCGATCGCCGACAGCGACGCCCTGCGCAGGCCGTCGGCGCCCATCATGCGGATATAAGCCCAGGTGATCGGCAGAATCGAGGCCGAGCCGTACTTCGCCGCCGACACCGCGTGCGAGCCTGACTGCAGCGGATCGCCGGGCAGATACCGCGCCAGGTGTGCGCGCACCGCGACCGGGCCGACACCGGGACCGCCACCACCGTGCGGGATGCAGAACGTCTTGTGCAGGTTGAGGTGGCTGACATCGCCGCCGAACCGGCCCGGACGAGCAAGGCCGACCAGAGCGTTCAGGTTCGCGCCGTCCACGTAGACCTGGCCGCCCGCGTCGTGCACGAGCGCGCACAGCTCCGCGACCTCATGCTCGTACACCCCGTGCGTGGACGGGTAGGTGATCATGATGCAGGCCAGCCGGTCGGCGTGGTCGGCGATCTTGGCGCGCAGGTCGTCCAGATCGACATCCCCATTGTCGCGGCACCTCACCACCTCGACGCGCAGCCCGGCCATGGCCGCCGATGCCGCGTTTGTGCCGTGCGCGCTGGACGGGATGAGGCAGGTGTCGCGGTGCGGGTCACCGCGGTCCAGGTGGTAGCGGCGGATGGCCAGCAGCCCGGCGTACTCTCCCTGACTGCCCGCATTCGGCTGCAGGCTCACCGAGTCGTAGCCGGTGATATCCGACAACCAGTTCTCCAGGTCCGATATCACCCGCAGGAGTCCGGTCGCGTCCTCGACTGGCGCGTACGGGTGCAGACGGGCAAAGCCGGGCCAGGTGATGGCCTCCATCTCCGCGGTGGCGTTGAGCTTCATGGTGCACGAGCCGAGCGGAATCATGCTTCGGTCCAACGCGATGTCCTTGTCGGACAGCGACCGCAGATAGCGGAGCATAGCCGTCTCGGTGTGGTACTTCGTGAACGCGGGATGCGTCAGGAACTCCGAGGTGCGGGTCTCGATCGCGGCGATCGGGGCAGCCGCGCCCTGCTCGGACGACAGCGCGGTCCCGAACGATTCGAGCACGGCCGCGACGTGCGCGTCGGTAGTTGCCTCGTCGCAGGCGATGCCGACGCGGTCGGCGTCCACGAGGCGCAGGTTGATGCCGCGCGATTTCGCCTTCGCCACCACGGCTTCCGCTCCCCCGGGCACAAATGCGAGCACGGTGTCGAAGAAGGTGTCGTACACGACGGCGCCGTCCAGCCCCGCCGCGATCGACGCAGCGTGCCCGTGCACCCTGCGGGCGATGGCGCGCAGACCCTCGGCGCCGTGGTAGCTGGCGTACATCGCGGCCACGATGGCCAGCAGCACTTGCGCGGTACAGATGTTGGACGTCGCCTTTTCTCGGCGAATGTGCTGCTCACGGGTCTGCAGCGCGAGACGGTAGGCGATGTCGCCGTCTGCGTCCACCGAAACGCCGACCAGGCGACCGGGCAGCTGACGAGCCTGCGCCTTGCGCACCGCGAGATACCCGGCGTGCGGACCACCGAAGCCGAGCGGAACACCGAAACGCTGGGTGGTGCCGAAGCACACGTCGGCGCCTTGCTCGCCGGGCGGCGTGATGAGCGTCATCGCCAGCAGGTCGGCGCCCACCGCGACCAACGCACCGCGCTCGTGTGCCGCGGTGATGACGCGGGTCCAGTCCACGACGCGACCGGAGGCGCCGGGCGTCTGCGCCAGCACGCCGAAGAACTCGCCGTCGGGCAGATCGCCAGTGGACAGATCCGACTCGACGATCTCGAGGCCGAGCGGCTCGGCCCTGGTGAACAACACGGTCCTGGTCTGCGGGAACAGATCGGTGTCGATGACCAGGCGCGAGGACTTGGACTTGCTCGCTCGGCGCAGCAGCGTCATCGCTTCGGCGGCGGCGGTGGCCTCGTCCAGCATGGACGCGTTGGCGACGTCCATTCCGGTCAGCTCGGACACCATGGTCTGGAAGTTGATGAGCGCCTCGAGTCTGCCCTGGCTGATCTCGGGCTGATACGGGGTGTAAGCGGTGTACCAGGCGGGGTTCTCCAGCAGGTTGCGTACCAGCACCGGCGGGGTCAGCGTGTCGTAGTAGCCGAGCCCGATCATCGAGCTCGCCACAGTGTTCGCCTGCGCGAGCCCGGCGAGCTCGGCCAGCACCTCGTGCTCGGTGGCCGCCGCGGGCAGTCCGGTCAGGCCGGTGCTGTCCCGGATGCCGGCGGGCAGCGCCTTGGCAGCCAGTTCGTCGAGCGACAGCACGCCGACGATGTCGAGAATCCGGGCGAGTTCGTCTCGGTCGGGTCCGATGTGGCGGTCGGCGAATGAGCGAGTCACGGCAGCTCCCAAGGTCGGGCGGGGTTCATCGGTGGTCGGTGGGTACCGGACCTCCCCCTCTGTCGTGGCGCCTGAGAGATTCGGGTGGCGCGGACGGTGCCGAGCCCCTTTCCCCATGGGCGGGCAGCTCGAAGCCACCACTTTCCAGAGGCGCCGAAGCCCGCACGGTCCTTGCTGCCTGAGAGATTGACGGGGAGGTGCTGCTCCTTCGGCGCCCGGACTCATGTCGAGCCGGGACTCTCCCGCACGGCGGCGACGCATCGGTAGTTTATGCCGACGCCACGCCGAAGCGCGCCGCAGGACCCCGCCCAGCCGTGTCGTTCTCGTCACTCCCGATCGCGCGCGGCCCTGATCGCAGGGCCGTCGCGCAGCCGGATCGCCGCGAGCGACAGTGCCTCCGCCCAGGATCGCCGTGCCGTAGCGCGACGTAGTCCCGGCGGCCGCCTCCCCAGCGCCCGACGCACTGTGCCGTGAGCCGGTCGGCCATCGCGTCGAATCGCGGCAGTTCGAAGACGCCATGCGCCACGGTGCGCGCACCGCGTGGGTTGGACGCGATAGATCGGCACGTTCGCGGTGACGAGCCGCTCGGTCAGCGCCAACTAGTACCCGGGGCCACCACCGGTGGTGTCGAAGAAACCGCCGCCGATCTCCGCGTTGTGCAGCGAAGCGATCAGGGCGGGCGAGTACGGGCGATCGATAGCGCCGTCGCTCCGATCGCGCCGCGGACTGGACCTAGCCCGTCTTGCGATTCATCCGCGCCTTGCGGCGGAAGGACAGCTCGTCCTCGGGGCGTTCGGTGACAGCCGACGCCCGTTCCGCGGGAAAATTGGCGATCGCGCCGGTCAACTCGCGCATGGCACCGCTGACGGCGATCCCGAAGACCCCCTGTCCGCCCTGCAGTAAATCGACGACCTCCTCGGGCGAGGTGCACTCGTAGACCGAGGTGCCGTCGGAGAAGAGCGTGATGCCCGCCAGATCCTGCACGCCACGGCTGCGTAGGTGGTCGACGGCGATGCGGATGTTCTGCAGCGAGATGCCCGCGTCCAGCAGCCGCTTGACGATCTTGAGGACCAGGATGTCCTTGAACGAGTACAGCCGCTGGCTACCCGAACCGGCGGCGCCACGAACGGAGGGCACGACCAAACCGGTGCGCGCCCAGTAGTCGAGTTGCCGGTAGGTGATCCCGGCCACCTGGCACGCGCTGGGGACGCGATAACCGACCAGGTCGTCAGGTACCGAGTCGTCCGGGAACAGGCCTGGCTGTACCACATCCTGCGATTGCTCTGCCACTGACCACTCCCTTGCTTCGCCGACGCATTCACAGCCTCATCGATGACCCGGCTCCGTTGGTGGCCGAACCGGGTCGGATCCGGCCGAAACGGACGTGGCCCCAACTGTCGAGATTACTCCCTTCGATTGTCCAGGGAGCGCCCTCATCGAGCCAAACGCGACGCGCGGTAAAAGTCTCGACCTCTACTTCAGCTGTCGGTCGCCTTGAAGTCGTCCGGTGACACCGACTCGAGAAATTCCTTGAACTTCTCCACCTCGTCCTCGCGCTCGTCCGGCATGACCAGCCCGGCCTCCTCGAGGACAGCCTCCTCGGCATAGATCGGGCAACCCACCCGCAAGGCGATCGCAATCGAATCGGACGGGCGCGCGGAGATCCGCAGATCATTCTCGAAGACCAAGTCCGCGTAGAACGTGCCCTCCTGGAGGTCGACGATTCTGACCTCCTTGAGCGTGTGCCCGAGCTCGGTGATCAGGAGCTTGATCAGATCGTGCGTCAACGGGCGAATCGGTGTCACCCCCTCCTGCTCGAGCACGATCGCCGTCGCTTCGGCCTGCCCGATCCAGATCGGCAGATACCGATCCCCCGCCACCTCGCGGAGCAACAGCACGGGCTGGTTTTGTGGCTGTTCGACACGTATGCCGATCACGCGCATTTCGCTCATCGCACTGCCTCCCATACTCGCCGCCAGCCCGGCATTACCACTGCAGAGCTCGCCGTACCACGAGTCTAAGCGAACCAGCACGGGTGCAGCGATCCGTGTGCACAGCCGAAATCGGCGTGTTGGCTCGACGAAACTCGCGGGCCGGCGCGGAAGGGGCTCAACCGCCCAGTGAACTCCGGACCGAAGCCTTGACCAGACAGGTGTGCAGGGTCAGCGACAGCGCCGCTAGTTCTCGCACCGTCTCCTCCGCGCGGGCTCGCGCACCCGCGTCGCGGCTCTTCGCAATCGGGGCGGCGATCTGCGCGACCAGCGCGGCCTCACGATCGGCGGCGAGCTTGAACGCGCGCAGATGCCTTGCCTCCAAACCGAATTCGGCCATTGCACGCGCGGCCTTCGCCAGCGTCACCGCGTCGGCGTCGAAGTACCCTGCGGGTCCCGGCGTGATCAGGTTGGCGCGGATCAGGTCGTTGAGGAACTTCTCCTCGATCTCGGCCTGGTCGAGCAGATCCGCCCGGGTGACGCGGATTTCCTGATCGAACCGCAGATCATCCGGGGAGATCTCACTCGGCACGACGCCGAGCCTCCGTGGCGCGGCCACCTGCCCCCCGCCAGGTTCGGCACCCGAGGCGGGACGCTCGGCGTCCGGCGACACGCGCCCGGACTCCGCGGCACCGACGCGGCCGACGTGCGTCCGGGCGCGGGCTTCCCGGACGCCGAGCGTCGCGGCACCGCTGTCGATAGCTTCCAGCTGCTCCTTGATCACCTTCAGCGGCAGGTACTGATCGCGTTGCGCGGTCAGCACGAACCGGAGCCGTTCGACGTCCGCGACGGAAAATCTTCGGTAGCCCGAGGGCGTCCGCTCCGGCCGGATCAGGCCCTCCGCTTCCAAGAAGCGGATCTTCGAGATGGTGACGTCGGGAAAGTCGGGGCGCAGCAGGTCGAGCACGGAGCCGATCGACATGCCTCCGCGGGCCCACTGCGCCGCACCGGTCACCGCGCCAGGTCCTTCATGACCCCGAGCCTTTCATGAGGTGTGAGACCAGCGCCGCCATTGTCATAGGCTGCCCGCACCCGCCGACGAGTCGGTCACCTGCGCGCGCGGTCCGGTCAGGAACACCAGCCGGAACTTGCCGATCTGCACCTCGTCACCGTTCTGCAGCTCGGAGGAGTCCACCGGCTCCCGGTTCACGTAAGTGCCGTTCAGGCTGCCCACGTCGACGACCTGGAACGAATCATCGTCCTGACGAAACTCGGCGTGCCGACGGCTGACGGTGACGTCGTCGAGAAAGATGTCACTGTCGGGGTGGCGCCCCGCCGATGTGGTCGGCTGATCCAGCAGGAACCGCGAGCCCGCGTTCGGGCCGCGTTTGACGACCAGAAGGGCCGCGCCAACGGGCAGACCCTCGACCCCTTGGACCGGCTGCTCGCCGGCCGTCTCTGCGGCGCGCGACGCGTCGACCTCGTTCAGGAAATCCGCGCGGAAGACCGACGTCGTCTCGGCCGCGGTCTCCCCGTAACCCGGGTCTTTGTTCTCGCTCACCGTTTCTCTCCTCCTCGAACCTGATTATCCATGCAAGCAGGTGATACCTGTGGCACCACGACCTGCCCTCGAGTGCCTGGACTCCCGGCACAACCGCCGGATACCTCTGTTGGCATTGACCGTACCCTGCCGGGCCGCACCCGTGCAGGTAGAACTGGGAAGGCTGATTCAGCCCCCGATAACTCCTTGATAACCTGCGGCATCCAGCAGTTCACCGAGCGTCGCATCCAGGCGCTCCGTGTCGCTCACCTCCAGCTCGAACAGCCACCCGTCACCGTAGGGATCGGTGTTCAACGTCTCCGGCTCCGAGGTCAACTTCTCGTTCACCGCAACGACTTTCGCGCTCAGCGGCGCGTAGATGTCGGACACGCTCTTGGTCGACTCCACCTCCGCGATGCTGTCCTCGGCGGCCACATCCGTGTCCGTCTGAGGCAACTGTACGAACACAACGTCACCGAGTTGAGACTGGGCGTAGTCGGTGATGCCCACCCGAACCCGGGTCGGGGCGATCCGGCGAACCCACTCATGCTCCTCGGTATAGCGCAAATCCTCGGGGGTCTGGGCCACAGGCCGTCCTTTCGTTTGAACGTTGCACGCAAACTCTATCGGCTACTCCGCCCGGGCCGGCACAGCCGGTATCGCTCTTGCGACCGAGATGGCCCTGCCGGTGTAGAGAACGCCGGTCCACACGTAGACCGCCGTACCCCAGACCAGTAATGCCCCACCGAGGGCTCGCCCGAAACCGGCGGCCGCCCAGTCCATCTGCCCCGCCAGCAACCAGGGCAGCGCGGACATCAGCGCGAAGGTGGCCGCTTTGCCCAGGTAGATCACCTCGGGCGGGGGCAGATCGCGACGCTTGTAGACCGAGAGCGTGAGGGTGAGCACGAGGTCGCGGCCGACCAGGATCACGGCCACCCACCACGGGATCATGCCTCGGATCACGAAGGCCGCCAGCGTCGTGATCAGATACAGCCGGTCGACGAACGGATCGAGCAGCGCCCCGAGCCGCGAGGACTGGTCGAGCAGCCGCGCGAGCTTGCCGTCCAGGAAGTCGGTGACGCCGCTGGCGACCAGCAGGACGCACGCCCAGCCATCGGCCCGCTCGACCAGCAGCAACCACAGGAACAGCGGAACGCCGAGCAGGCGCAGCACGCTGAGCACGTTCGGCACGGTTAGGACGCGGTCGGCGAGGACACCGGTATCCGCGCCGTCGGCGCCCGCGCGCTCCTCCGGTTCCGTTCTGCCCGATTCGGTTGTCACGACCCGTGCATACCGCACCGACCCCCACCACCGCCATCTCCCCCGCGCCGATTCTCCGATATCCCCGCCGCCGATGCCGGGCGGCGATGGTTTTCGCCACAGATCGACAGTGAAAGAATGAGTATGAAACTATCTCATCTATCGGTAGAGAAGTGAGAGGTAGGTATGTCCGCATTCGACTACGACGTGGTAGTGATCGGTTCCGGCTTCGGCGGCAGCGTCAGTGCCTTGCGGCTCACGGAGAAGGGATACCGGGTCGGTGTCCTCGAGGCGGGTCGACGGTGGAACGCCGAGGACATTCCACGCACGAACTGGAATGTGCGCTCATCGATCTGGGCTCCGCGACTCGGCCTCACCGGACCGCAGCGGATCAGCTTGCTCGGCAAGTGCGCCGTATTCTCCGGCGCGGGCGTCGGCGGGGGCTCACTCATCTACGGCAACACCCTCTACGAACCGCTGCCGAACTTCTACACCGACCAGCAGTGGGCCCACATCACCGACTGGCGTGCGGAGCTGGCGCCGTACTACGACCAAGCCAAGCGCATGCTCGGCGTCGCGCCGAATCCGCGCATGACCCCGGCCGACGAGGTGCTCGAGCAGATCGCCGAAGACCTCGGCGTCGCCGATACCTTCCACCCCACCGACGTCGGCGTGTTCTTCAACGAGAGCGATCCGGGCACCGAAGTCGACGACCCGTACTTCGGTGGCGCGGGGCCGCGCCGTAACGGCTGCGTGCACTGTGCGCGGTGCTTCACCGGCTGCCCGCACAACGCCAAGAACACGACGACCACCAACTACCTGTATCTGGCTGAACAGGCAGGTGCGCAGGTACACCCGCTGACCACAGCCACCGCCGTCCGCCCGCTGCCCGACGGCGGTTACGCGGTCGACACTCACCGGTCCGACCGCTGGGTCCGAAAGCAGCGCAGGACTTTCTCCGCCGAGCAGGTGGTGTTCGCCGGAGCCGCCCTCGGCACCCAGAAGCTGCTACACAAGATGCGCGACGACGGCGTGCTGCCCAACCTGTCACCGCGACTCGGCGAGCTGACCCGCAGCAACTCCGAGGCGATTCTCAACGTGGTGAGCCGGTCGCGCCGCGACTTCGCCGAGGGCATCGCCATCACCTCCTCGATCCATCCGGAGGCCGATACCCATGTCGAGGTGTGCCACTACGGCAAGGGGCAGAACGCGCTGTTCCCGATGTCGGCACCGATCGTGGACGGCGGCGCGTTCCGTTTCCTGCGGTTCCTGCTGGCGATATTGCTGCACCCGCTGGTGTTCCTGCGCAGCCTCAACGCACGGCACGCGTCGGAGAAATCGGTGATCTTGCTGGTCATGCAGTCGCTGGACAACTCGCTGACCTCGTTTCGCCGGCACGGGCAGCTCGTGACCAGGCAAGGCACCGGCGAGCCGAACCCGACGTGGATTCCGCTTGCTCATGACATAGGTCGCAGGTTCGGCGCGAAAATCGACGGCGACACCCACGGCCTGATCATGGACGTATTCGATATCCCGGCGACCGCCCACTACATCGGCGGCTGCGTGATCGGCGACAGCACAGCGGCGGGAGTAGTCGACCCGTATCAGCGGATCTACGGGCACCCCGGCCTGCACATCGCAGATGGCTCCGCGGTGACCGCCAATCTCGGCGTCAACCCGTCGCTCACCATCACCGCGCAGGCCGAGCGCGCGATGGCATTCTGGCCCAACCGGAACGAACCCGACACCCGTCCGGAGCTGGGATCGTCCTACCGGCGAGTCACACCGGTGGCGCCCACCCATCCCGCGGTGCCCGCTGCGGCGCCCGGCTCGCTACGGCTACCGATCGAGCCGGTGCCGCCCCTGGCGAAGTGAGGCCGACACCACACCGTTGCGGGGCCAAGCACCCACTAGCGTGAATCGGTGTGTCAAAAGGTGGTATCGACCTGCGCTCCTATGTGCCCGCCGACGATGTCCGCGCCAAGGGGCGCGCGCTGCGTCAGCGGACTCCGGTCATCGCGCGGGACCGGGAGGCGACCAGCGTGCGCCGTCCCAGCGTGCTCGAGTTCGTCGAGTCGAGCAACGCCGGTCGGCTGCCGCACCTGGTACCCCTGCGCATCGGCCGCATGATCACCTCCCCGTTCACCTTCTACCGCGGCGCGGCGGGGTTGATGGCGGCCGACCTGGCGGGTGGTCCGGACAGTGGGCTCGTCGCCCAGTTGTGCGGCGACGCGCACGCCGCGAACTTCGGCCTCTACGGCACCCCTCGCGGCGAAATCATCATGGATATCAATGATTTCGACGAGACCATCGCAGGACCGTGGGAGTGGGACCTGGAGCGGCTCGCTGCCGGCTTGGTGCTGGTGGGGCGCGAAGGCGGCGCCGGTGAGGACGACTGCCGCACGGCCGCGCGCGATGCGGCCCGCTCCTACCGTCTGGCTGTCGACGCCTTGGCCGCCATGCCGTTCATGGAGTCCTGGAGCGCGCTGCCGGACGAGTCGGTGATCAGCCGCGCCAAGGCCGACGACCTGCTGGACGACTTCAAGAAGGCCGCGAAGAAGGCACGTAAGAACACCAGTGCCAAGGTGGTGGCCAAGTGGACCGAACACCTCGACGACCACGAAACCGGCATCCGCCAACATCGGTTCGTCAGCGACCCACCGATTCTCACCCTGGTAACCGACCACGTCGCCGACGCGGTGATCGCAGGACTCGAACGCTACTCCGGGACACTGCGCGAATCCAGGCGCAACCTGATCGCCCGATTCGCGGTGTCCGACATCGCCTTTCGAATTGTAGGCACCGGAAGTGTCGGGCTGCACAGCTACCTCGCGCTGCTGCACGGCAACGACGGCGAGGCGCTGGTCCTCCAGGTGAAGCAGGCCACCCCCTCCGCACTTGCCCCGTTCCTGCCCGCGGCCGGCACCCGGCATGAAGGGGAGCGAATTGTGCAGGGCACCAGGCTCGTTCAGTCCGAGAGCGATATCCTGCTCGGCTGGACCTCGATCGACCCGACCGGTGCGGGGGTTGAATTGCCTTTCATCGTACGGCAATTCCGCAATCTCAAGGGCAGCATCGACCCCGCGGAGCTGCCCACGAACGACCTCGACGACTACGGAAGGCTGGCGGGTGCGCTGCTGGCCAGAGCACATTCCCGCTCGCTGGACCCGCGGCTGCTATCGGGATACCTCGACGGCGACGAGCATTTCGACGACGCGGTGGCGAGTTTCGCTGTGCGCTATGCCGATCGCACCGAGGCCGATCACGCCGAACTGGTCGACGCGGTCCGTGTAGGCCGGATTGCGGCAGGACAGCCGGAGTAGTCCCGGTCCCAACACGCCGATTGTTGCCGTCGGCGCGGCGAACTCGGCGCGGGACCTCGTATCCTGTCCACTGTCGAGTGTCGACGGGAAGGGCGGTCGCCAATGCTCGTGCGAGTCCAGAACGCCGCAGGCACAAATGCCGAGCGGGCGCTGATCGATTGGCTGCGCACCTGGAAGGATCCCGACACTCCGCATGGTGTCGCGACCATCAACTGCAGCCTGTTCCACCAGGACCGGCTGCACCAGTTCGATGCCGTGGTGTGGACGCCGACCAGCTGTGTGGTGATCGAGGCCGAGGCGCTCGTCGCCCGGCAGGACGGCGTCCTGGAGGTCCCGCTCAATGGCCAGTGGACGATCAACGGCGCGCCCGCCGCGATGGAGGGGCGCGACCGCGGCACACCCCTGGAGAGGTCCCGCGAACACACCTTCGCGCTGCAAAGCTGGCTCGCCGCCCGCAGCCTCGGGCAGCGATCCGTCCACGGCCTCGCAGTGATCGTCCCACTGCGCGGCGCCGAGTTACGGATCGAACAAGCGTGGACCGATCCGAGCTTCGACGTGATTATCGGAGACGATGCCGCGCGGCTCCGGCACTACTTCGACGTGCTCGCCGAGGAGGAGAACTTTCTCTGGACGGCCAACGACGTCGCCGTCGCGTTCCGCGGTCTCGGCATCCTGCCGTATCTGCCCGCGCCGCAGGACCTGCTCAACGAAGGTTTCCTCGGTCCGATCGATATCACGCTGTGGCACGGCGGACCGAACCAGGCGCAGGCCGAGGCCTATGCGGAGGAGCTGGCGCAGGCCGAACGAGACGCGCAAACGTCCGCCTTCACGATCGAGGCGCCGTGGTACAGCCCGTGGAAGTTGTACCCGAGGGAGGCCGGCGATCTGGACCTCGGCCGCACATTCATGCGCACCCTTTTGGTGATCGGCATGATCATCGGCTTCGCCTGGGTGCTGTGGTTCGTGGTCAGCGCGATTTCGACCTATGGCCCCGGCTGACCCGGCGACTATCGTCGAGCGGTGCTCGAAGTTCCGGAGAAACGTGTCTCAGGAAATATCGTCCTGATCGGCGTCGCCGCGGCAGGAGCCGCGGTCACCGCCGCGCTGCCGATGACCTTGCCCGCCGACGGCGGTCCGTCCACAGTCGATCGTGCGATTGCCGATCCTCTCCACTCGACGCTCGACGCGCGACCCGGCGTGTACGAGGCCCTCGTCGTCCCGAGCAACGGTTACATCCTGCTCCCGCTGCTACTGCTGGCGTGCGCGTGGTTCGCGTATCGCGGCGACCGGCGCCGCGCGGTGACGATGGCCGTGGTGCCGGAACTCGCCGTCGCGGTGAACACCTGGCTGCTGAAACCGCTGTGGGGACGGCAGTGGCAGGACTACCTCGCCTACCCCAGCGGGCACACCGTCCACCTCGTCGCTATCGCCGGCACGTTCGTGCTGTTGGCCGACACGCACCGCACGCGATGCGCGGTGTGCGCCATGGCGAGCGTGGCACTACTGGCCGCCGCTGCCGGGATGGTCGGCCTCGATTACCACCATCCGACCGACATCCTCGGCGGCACCGCAGCGGCGATCGCGATGGTGATACTGCTGTGCTGGGCAGCCGGATTCCGGCGCGGCCGCATTGCTACGCCCCGCGCCGGGCCTCGGACTACGTCCGGTCGAACACACTCGCGTCGTCGAGCATGGCCGCACACAGCATCGACTCGGGCACGCCCATCGCCTCGACCAGGGCCGGCGCGTGCGGACGCAGCCGGTCGACCAGCTCGTTCACGCCCCGGCGCACCGCCTTCGCGCGGTCGACCGACATGAACCGGTGCATGATGTACCAGGCTTGGTTCTCCTCGATCGTCGAGTAGACGAACAGGTCGCACATGGAGTCGGCGAGCGCGCGAGCGCGCGGGTCCTCGATGTCCGCGACGCCTTCGATGAACGCCTCGAGCACCAACCGGTCGATATGCGCCGCGCCGGCAGCCAGGATGTGGTCCTGGGCGTTGTTGAACGCCTCGAACGGGCGGGTGTCCGCAGCCCGGGCGCGCAGCCGGTGTCCCGCGGTGCGGATCAGGTAGTCCTCCCGGTCGGCGAACAGCTGCAGTTGCACCGCCCGACGCGACAGGTCCCCCTCGTCGATCGATTCGTCACCGCGGTCCTTGAGAGTTTGGATCAGCTGGCGAACGCCCGATCGCTTGCGCACCACATCGCCAGCCATGGTTGCGGCGAAGCGCACCCAGCCGAGCGCGTCCAGGTCGCGCACTTCGTCGGCGTAGGCGGTGAGCAGTTCCTTGGCCACCAACTGGGTGAGCACGACGTTGTCGCCCTCGAAGGTAGTGAACACGTCGGTGTCCGCCTTCAACGTGACCAGCCGGTTCTCGGTCAGATAGCCCGCGCCGCCGCACGCTTCGCGGCACTCCTGGATCGCACGGGTGGCGTGCTCGGTCTGCGCGACCTTCAGGCCCGCCGCGCGCTTCTCCAGCGCACGCTGCGCGCCCGGGTCGAGGTCCTGGCCGGTTTGCACCAGATGCATCCGACGTACCAGGTCGTTCTGCGCGAAGGCAAGCGCGTAGGACTTCGCGACCAGCGGCAGCAGGCGCCGCTGGTGGCTGCGGTAGTCCAGCAGCACCGTCTCCGCGCCGGTGTCCGGGTCGGCGAACTGGCGCCGCTTCAGTGCGTAACGCACCGCGATGCTCAGCGCCACCCGCGCACCGGCAGCCGCGGCGCCGCCGACGCTGACCCGACCGCGCACCAGCGTGCCCAGCGTGGTGAAGAACCGGCGGCTCGGGTTCTCGATCTCGGAGTGGTAGGTGCCATCCGGCGCGACATCGGCGTAACGGTTGAGCAGGTTCTCCCGGGGTACGCGCACGTGGTCGAAGACGATGCGCCCATTGTCGACACCGGGCAGGCCCCCCTTCAGTCCGTCGTCGGAGGTGGTCACCCCGGGCAAGTCGGCGCCGCTCTCGTCGCGGATCGGCACCAGCAGGCAGTGCACACCCTCGTTCGCGCCGTTGGTGATCAACTGCGCGAAAACCGCCGCCATTCTGGCGTGTTCGGCCGCGCCGCCGATGTAGTCCTTGCGCGCCGACGGCGTAGGCGAGTGCACGACGAACTCCTCGGTCTGCGGATCGTAGGTCGCCGTAGTCTCCAGATTCGCGACATCGCTGCCATGTCCGGACTCGGTCATGGCAAAGCATCCGAGCAGATCCAGCGAGATCAGCTGTTCGATGTACTTCCGGTGCCGTTCGCTGCCCAGATTCTCCACCGCGCCGCCGAACAATCCCCACTGCACACCTGACTTCACCCACAGCGACAGGTCCGTGTAGGCCAGCATCTCCAGTCCGACCACTGCCGCTCCCGGCTCGCCGGTTCCACCGTTCTCCCGCCGAAAGCCCCGCTCGGCGTAGCCGATCGCGGCGATGGCACGCATCTGCGCGAGCACCCGCGCCCGCGCCGCCTTGTAGTCGAGGTAGGGGTCACCGGTGAACTGTTTCCCCGCCAGCTGGATGCGAGCTTCGTCGCGGACGGCCGCCCAGGGTCCATCGAGTGCCGTACGTAGATGATCGGCCGTCGTTGCGGTGCCGGAAGTCATAATTCGACGATAGACCGGCACCCGAACGGTAAAACGTTGACGCGACATGTCCGCCGAAGCCCTTGCCAGACTCTTGAACGCTCGTTTAGTATACTGAACATGTGTTTAATCAACAGCCCGTTTCGCAAGGACCCGCCGACGATCTGACCACCGCGGCCCGCATCCGCGACGCCGCGATCGAGGTATTCGGCGAACACGGATTCCAGGTCGGTGTCCGCACGATCGCCGCCGCCGCCGGCGTCTCTCCCGGGCTGGTCAATCACCACTTCGGTTCCAAGGACGGCTTGCGTGTCGCCTGCGACGACCGCGTTCTACAACTGATCCGCGACGAGAAGGTCAAGGCGATCACGGCACCCTCCGTCGCGAAGGGCATGCTCAACGCCCTCGCCGAGATCGAGTCGTACGGACCGCTGGTCGGCTACATGGTGCGCAGCCTCCAGGCAGGCGGACCAATGGCGAAATCGCTCCTCGATCATATGGTTTCCGACGCCGAAGGGTACCTCGAGCAGGGCGTCGAGGCGGGCACTGTCAAACCGAGTCGCGACCCGGCGGCACGCGCCAGATACCTGATGTTGCTCAATGTCGGCGCCACCCTGCTGTACATGCAGATGCGTCAGCGACACGGCGAGAAGATCGACTACCGCAAGGCTGTTCGAGAACTCACCGAAGAACTCACCGCACCCGCCCTGGAGTTCTACACCCAGGGCCTCCTCACCGATCCAACGATCTTGGACACATTCACCAAGGAGAACTGATGTCCGACGTCATCGAAGTCCACGATCTTCGCAAAACCTTCGGACACGTCACCGCGCTCGGCGGACTGAATCTCAGCGTGACCGAAGGCGAGATCCATGGCTTCCTCGGACCCAACGGCGCAGGCAAGTCGACCACGATCCGGGTACTGCTCGGCATCCTGCGGGCCACCGCGGGCCGGGCTCGGCTCTTCGACCGCGATCCGTGGGCCGACGCGGTCGCCCTGCACCGCGAACTGGCTTATGTTCCCGGCGATGTCACGCTATGGCCCTCGCTGTCCGGCGGCGAAACCATCGACCTGCTCGCCAGGATGCGCGGCGACATCAACGAGAAACGCCGCGCCGAACTGATCGACCGCTTCGACCTCGACCCGCGCAAGAAGGCGCGCGCCTATTCCAAGGGCAACCGCCAGAAGGTCGCCCTGATCTCCGCGCTGGCCTCCGACGTGCGCCTGCTGCTGCTCGACGAGCCGACGTCCGGCCTCGACCCGCTGATGGAGCAAGTCTTCCGGGAGTGCGTGCACGAGGCGCGGGAGCGCGGTACCACCGTCCTGCTGTCCAGCCACATCCTCTCCGAGGTCGAAGTGCTGTGTGACCGGGTGACGATCATCCGCGCCGGGCGCACGGTGGAGAGCGGCTCGCTGTCGGATATGCGCCACCTCTCGCGCACCTCGATCACCGCCGAATTACTCGGCGACCCCGGCGATCTCAGCCGTATCCCTGGCGTGGAGGACATCGAGCGGGACGGTGCCACGCTGCGCTGCCAGGTCGAGGGCGAGCACCTCGGCGAGCTGATCCGGGTACTCGGCGACACCGGCGTGCGCAGTCTGATCAGTGCTCCGCCCACGCTCGAGGAACTGTTCCTGCGGCATTACCACGTCGACGGCCAGACACCGGACGCCGCCGCGACCACCGGGGAGAAGGTGCGGTCATGACCATCTCCACCGCCGACCGCGCCGACGCGGCACCGATATTCGGCGACTCCAGCGATTTCGCGGGCACCCGCCAGCTGCTGCGGCTCTATCTGCGGCGGGACCGGATCGTGCTGCCGCTGTGGACGCTGCTGATCGGTCTGATGCCCGCTCTGCAGATCGCCAGCATCAAGGATCTGTACGACACCCAAGGCGAGCTCGACAGCTTCGCCAGAACCACGGCCGACAGCCCGGCGCTGCGCGCCATGTACGGCCCGGTATTCAGCTCCGAGCTCGGTTCGATCGGCACCTGGAAAGCAGGCGCCATGTACACCATGATCGCCATAGCCACGGTGCTCACGGTGATCCGGCACACCAGGGTCGAGGAGGAGACCGGGCGCGCGGAGTTGGTGGGCGCCACCAGCATCGGCCGGTATGCCGGGCTCACCGCCGCGCTGATCATGACCTATTCCGGCGCGCTGTTCGCCGGAATAGTGTGCACCCTGTCGCTCTACGGCAACGACCTGCCTGCCCCGGGTTCGCTCGCCTTCGGCGCCGCGCTCGCGGCATCAGGCATCCTCTGGGGTTCCGTCGCCGCGGTGGCGGCCCAGGTGAGCGCGGGCGCGCGGGTGGCGCGCGGCGTGGCGTTCGGCACGCTCGGCGCCGCGTTCGCGCTGCGGGCCGTCGGCGACGCCGGAAATGGTGTGCTGTCCTGGTTTTCACCGATCGGTTGGTGCCTGCAGATTCGGCCGTACGCGAGCGAACGCTGGTGGGTGCTGGTCCCGCTGTGCGCCGTCGCGGTGCTCGGGACCGCCGCCGCGTACGCGCTACTCGGCAACCGCGACACCGGCTCGGGGCTGCTCGCCGAGCGTCCTGGACCGCCGGCCGCGGCCCCCAGCCTGTCCGGCCCGCTCGGACTGGCCTGGCGGCTGCAACGCGGCACGCTGCTGGCCTGGACCGTCGGTTTCGCGCTCTACGGCCTGCTGATCGGCGGCGCGGTCAACAGTCTCGGCGACATGCTCGATGGCAGCGCCACCATTCGCGACATGGTCACCCGGATGGGTGGCTCCGAGCAGTTGCAGCAATCGTTCATCACCTACGCCATTGTGATGCTCGCCGCGGCCGCGTCGGCCTACTCGATCTCCGCCGCCCTGCGGCTGCACGACGAGGAGTCCAGCGCACGCGTCGAGGCCACGCTGTCCGGCGCGGTCGGCCGCTCCCGATACGCGCTCAGCCATATCGGTTTCGCGCTACTCGGTCCGGCGGCGGCGCTGCTGGTCGCCGGTGTGGCGATCGGCGTCGTGTACGGCCTCTCGGCAGGCGATCTGGGTACGAAGTTGCCACAGTCGATCGGAGCGGCGGCCGTACAATTGCCCGCGGTCTGGGTGGTTACCGGCATCACAGTGGCCCTGTATGGCCTCGCGCCGCGGTTCACACCCGCCGCGTGGGGCGTGCTCAGCGCAATGGTGGTGCTCTACTTCGTCGGTTCCCTGGACGGGCTGCCGCAGTGGATGGTGGATCTGGTGCCTTACATCCATCCGCCGAAGCTGCCCGGCGCGGAGTTCCAGGCACAGCCGGTACTGTGGCTGCTCGGAATCACCGCGATCCTGCTCGGCGTCGGTATCGCCGTGTTCCGCAGGCGCGACCTGCGCTGACCCGCCCGATCCCGCGGCCCGCCGGCTCCGGCCCACGCTCGGTCGTGCTTGTCACGGCGACGGCGACGCACCCGACCCGTCCGAGGTGGCGCGGGACATGCAGCAGCGTGGCGTCGACCGGATCATCCACTCGATCGGCTTCGCGGTGGACGCGAGGGCACGCGCCCAGCTGACCTTGGCGGAGGCGACCGCCGACGGGGCCACCGGGTCGGCGACCACATGGCTTCTGGTCGAGGGACTCGACGCGACCGCCGTCGTCGGCGTGATCGCGGGCCTCTTGGTGTCCCGCAGGCGCGGCTGGCATCGTGGGAATTCGAGCGCGCGCTCAGGGCGTCACTGGGTTTCCTCGATCCCCAGTTTTCCCGCCAGCCGCGTGAGATAGGCTCTGACGTCGTCCGCCGATCGGTCGGGCAGCCCGAAAACCACTTCCGTGACGCCGAATTCGCCCCACTGCGTCAGCTGTGCCGCGTCATGCCTACCGGCAAGGGCCACGATCTCGGGCGTGTCCGCGCGATCGTGCTCATGCCAGATTCGGTGCAGAAGTGCGATTTTGTCATCCAGACCGTCCTCCGTGGGGGTTGTGATCCACCCGTCGGCGTTCTTCGCCAGCCACAGGAATGTCTTCTCGGTCCCGGCAGCACCGAGTAGCACCGGAATTCGCTTTCGCACCGGCTTGGGCCACGACCAGCTGGCACCGAAAGACACGAACTCCCCCGTGAAGTCGGCCTCCTCCTCGGTCCAGAGGACACGCATGGCATCCAGATGCTCGCGCAGCACAGTCCTTCGCTTGCCGGCGGGCACGCCGTGGTGGGCCAACTCGTCGGTGTTCCATCCGAATCCCACGCCGAGGCTGACCCGGCCGCCGGACAGATAGTCCAGCGAAGCGATGGTCTTGGCCAGCGTGATCGGATGATGTTCAGCGGGCAGCGCCACCGCGGTAGACAGCCCGATGCGACTGGTCACGGCGGCCGCCGTGCCGAGTGCCACCCAGGGATCGAGGGTACGCAGGTACCGGTCGTCAGGCAGGCTCGCGTCGCCGGTGCGCGGATGCGCCGCCGCGCGGATCACCGGGATATGGGTGTGCTCGGGCACATAGAACGTGTCGAAACCGGCACGTTCGGCGGCCACCGCCGCATCCGCGGGGCTGATTCCCCGGTCGCTGGTGAACAACACGATTCCGTACCGCACCGTACACGCTCCCCTCGCCGAATTAGAACAAGTTCTATCACGGTTCGCGAAACCGACCAAGAGCCTCGGCAGGACCGACACGCCCACCCTGACGCGCCCGGATGCCAAGGACACGCCCAATGACTAGGTTCGCGGTCATGGGTCCTGACGCATTTTCCGGAGGCGACATCACCGCCGAGCGAGTCGACCACCTCGGCTGGCGCCGTGGGCTGCGCCTGCGGCGGGCACGCCGGATTCCCGTCGTCAGCCAAGCCGTCGGTTTGCTCGTCGCGGACCGTCAGGCGACCGCGGACACCATCGTCTCGGCGCCGACGCCGCTACAGCCGATCGACCTCACCGACGACGCCCGCGTCGCCGAGGTCCTCGATCTCTCGGTCCGCGTGGGCGAAGTAGTGCTCGCCTCCGGCACCGGCGTCGTCGACACCACGACGACGGTGCGATTCATCGCCGCCACCTACGGCCTATCTCGCTGCAGCGTTGATGTCACCTACGACGCCATCAGGATCTGGGCCGACCGCGGACCGCAGCTGCCACCGGCAAGCGCCGCTCGGATCGTGCACTACCGGTCCCTGGATTTCACGCGCCTCGCCGCAGCGGACCGGCTGACCCGACGGATCCGCAACAAGCTGATTCCGCCAGACGAGGCGCGCGCCGCGCTTGACGCGATCACCTCGGCTCCGCACCCCTATCAGCGCTGGACCGCCACCTTCGCCTGGTCACTCATGGCGGCGGCGATCGCCGCACTGCTCGGCGGCGGCGCCCTCGTCGCAGCCGTCAGTTTCGCCAGCACCGCGGCGATCGACCGCACCAACCGAGTTCTCAATCGCTACGGCCTGCCGTTCTTTTTCCAGCACGTGGTCGGCGGCGCGATCGCCGCGATACCGGCCATCGTGCTGGCGACCCTCGCTGCCTGGCTGAATGTCGACGTCGACCCGACCCTGATTATCGCGGCGGGAATCACCGTGCTGCTCAGTGGATTACAACTGGTCGGCTCAGTGCAGGACGCGATCACCGGCGCCCCTATCACCGCGACCGCCCGCATGCTGGAGGTAATGATGATGACCGGCGGGATCATCGCGGGTATCGCGCTCACGCTGCGCATCGCCGATCTGATCGACGCCACCGTGCCGCCGGTCTATCTCACCTCCGGCCACGACATCACCGACCTGCCGGTGAAGATCATGGCGGGCGCCATCGTGGCGCTGGCCTTCGCGCTCGCCTGCTATGCCGAACGCCGCGCCCTCGCCGCCGCGGCGGGCAGCGGCGCCGCGGGCACCATCTGCTTCCTGCTCGCGCAGCAAGCCGGGTTCGGTCCGGTGATCTCCTCCGCCGTCGCCGCGACGCTGGTCGGCCTGGCCGGTGGTCTGATGGCCCGCCGAGCGCTGACTCCCCCGCTGGTCGTCGCGGTCGCGGGCATCACCCCGCTGCTACCCGGTCTCAAGGTCTATCGCGGCTTGTCCGCGCTACTCAACGACGAACTGTTGATCGGAGCCAACCAACTACTCGCGGCAGTCGGCGTCGGCTGCGCGCTGGCGGCGGGCGTCACCCTCGGCGAGTGGTTCGACCGGACCGTCCGCAGGCCCCAGATACTGCGGCGATTCGGCTCGCTGCGACGCCCGATCGTGCGGCGTCGCCGCCGGTCGGCTCCGGTTCAGTGAACGGCGAGATGCGTACGGGCCCCGCGCCCCACCCGACCCCTCGCGCCCACCTGGCCCCTGTGCTCGACCGGCTGCCTCGACGATCTGGAGCGCCGCCGCGTGCTCGACGAGGGCCTGCGCGTGAGACATTCGTGGCATGAGAGCGGGCCGTCGCATCGCGATAATTCTTGTCGGTCTTGTGGGTCTGGTCGGGGGATGCGGTCGGACGGATGCCGGCGGGGGACCTGCCTCCTCGACGGCCCCGCGAGTGGTGCCGTTGGTTTCGACGAATGATCTGCCCGCGGCGCACCCTGACGAGGTGCACCTGTTCGGCTTCAACGACCTGCACGGAAACTTGCAGCCGCCGGGCGGGCCGACCGGAAAGATCGCGGGCTATGACGCGGGCGGGGCGGCGTATCTGGCCACCCACCTGAGGCGCTTGCAGGCCGCGTATCCGGTGAGCGCCGTGGTAGCGGCCGGAGACAACATCGGTGCCAGCCCCCTGATCTCCGGGCTGTTCCACGACGAGCCGACTGTCACCTTTATGAACAACGTGGGGGTGGCCGCGTCGGCGGTGGGCAACCACGAATTCGACGACGGTGTATTGGAATTGGGGCGAATTCAACAGGGCGGTTGCGCCCCGGACGCCTGCTCCCCCGGCGCGCCGTTCACGGGCGCGAGATTCCCATATCTGGCCGCGAACGTCACGGACGCGCAGGGCCACCTGCCGCCCGCGCTGCGCCCGTGGATGTTGCTCCCGGTGGGCGGGCACAAGATCGGCATAGTGGGGACGGTCACGCCCGACACGGCGAATATCGTTCTACCCGACGGTATTCGCGGCTACACCTTCGGCGACGAAGCCGACGACGTCAACCGCTACGTGCCAGAGATGCAGGCGGCCGGCGCGGAGGCGATCGTGGCCCTGATACACGACGGTGGCGCCCAGCGACCGGGCAAGGATGCACCACTCGACTACAACGGGTGCGCCGACATCTCGCCGAACGTCACCGGGCTTGCCGAACGGGTCGACCAAGCGGTGCGCGCGGTGATCACCGGCCACAGCCATCAGCCCTACGTCTGCACGATCGGCGGGAAGGTGGTCACCCAGGCCGCTTCGTACGGGCGGCTCATCACCGACATCACCCTGCGCTTCGGCGCCGACGAGGTGCGGGCTTCCGCGATCAACCGAGTAGTGTCACGCGAAGTCACACCGGACGCCTCGGCGAACGCGCTCATCGACTTCTTCACCGAGCAGTCCCGTTCCCGCGCCGACCGCGTCGTCGGCGGGACTGCGGACGCCCTGCCGCACGAACCGGGCCCTGCGGGCACCTCACCGCTCGGCGACGTGATCGCCGATTCCATGCTGTCGGTCACCAAGGGCCCCGCCGGGGCCGTCGCCGCGTTCATGAATCCCGGGGGTGTGCGCGCCGATCTCGAGGCGGGCCCGATCACCTACGGCGATATCTTCGCCATTCAGCCGTTCGGCAACCAGGTCGTCACGCGCACGCTCACCGGCACTCAGATCCTGCGCCTGCTCGAACAGCAGTGGGACAACACGAGCAAGCCGACTGTCCTGTCCCCCGCCGGCATCACCTACACCTATTCCGATGCGGCCCCCACGGGCACGAAGGTGATCGCCGACAGCGTCCGCGTCGCGGGAAAGCCGCTCAACCGGGTCGCCGCCTACCGCATCGCCACCAACAGCTTCCTGGCCTCCGGCGGCGACGGTTTCACCGTTTTCGCCGAGGGCATCGACAATGCCACGGGCCCGACGGATTTGGACGCCTTCGAAACGTTCCTCCGCGACAAGCCGCCGCTGCAGACGCCGCCCGCCCGGGTCGAGAAGAAGTAGCGACACCGAACGCCGCCAGGTTGCTGGATACTCGACCGGAATCAAGATAACTGGAAATCTTTGTAACACACACCCTTTGACCTGGGCAGACGGTGACCATTGCCACAGTTGAACCGGACCATGATCGCTTGCTCGCATCACGCACTGTCGGTTACTGTTCAGTAACAAGTCAGGACGAAGGTGTTCCTACTTTCGGCTCGACGGACTGTCATGGGGGCCGAATCGAAGCTTTCCGCATCCACTGCCGCATGCTGGATGACTTGTGCGACAACATATTTCGAGCGAACGGCAGGAGAGGGCGATGGCCTCCTACATCGTTACAGGCGGTACCGGATTTTTGGGCCGGCGGGTTGTGCAGGATCTCCTGGATCGCGATCCCGAGGCGATCGTGCACGTGCTGGTGCGCGAGGCGTCGCTGGCAAAATTCACCGAGCTCGCAGCAGGTTGGCGTGGCGGCGAGCGCGTCTTCGCGCTGATCGGTGACCTCACCGCCGACGGGCTCGGCCTGGCTTGCGAAGCGCCGGCGGCCGACCACATCATCCATCTGGGCGCCGTCTACGACATGACCGCCGACGAGGACACCGCGCACGCCGCCAACGTCGCGGGCACGCGCTCGGTCCTGTCGCTGGCCCGCGAGTTGGACGCGGTACTGCACCACGTCTCCTCCGTCGCGGTGGCGGGCGATCACAAAGGCAAGTTCTTCGAAGAGGACTTCGATCTCGGACAGCAGCTGACCTCGCCGTATCACCGCACAAAATTCGCCGCTGAGAAGCTTGTTCGCGAGTCGCGCGGTGCGCGCTGGCGGGTGTACCGGCCCGCGATCATCGTGGGCGATTCCCACACCGGCGAGATGGACAAGATTGACGGCCCCTACTATTTCTTCGCCGCCATCGCCAAGCTCGGCGCGCTGCCGACCGACCTGCCGATGCCGCTGCCCGATCTCGGCGCGACCAATATCGTCCCGGTCGATTACGTCTCCGCCGCCATGGTCGAGCTGGTCCGCCGCCCCGGCCTGGACGGACGCACCTTCCACCTGGTCAACCCGGAGCCACAGCCGTTCAGCGAGATCTACGGTGCACTGGCCACCGCGGCGGGCGCACCGACCGGAGTCGGCACGGTGCCCGGTAGCGGCCTCGCGCTCAGTGGGCTCGCGCACATCCCCGGCGTCCCTGCTGTGCGCGATTTCCTCTTGGAGCAGTTGGGCATACCGGCCGAGGTGGCGCCGCACACGTCGTTCTCGGCCGAGTTCATCAGCGACTCCACCCGCGCACAGTTGCGCAGTGCGGGCCTCACCGTGCCGTCGTTCGACAGCTACGCCGAGCACCTGTGGCATTACTGGCGCGACCATCTCGATCCGCAGCGCGGCCGCATTTCCTTCACCGGTGATCCGCTCGCCGGCCGGGTCGTTCTCATCACGGGCGCCTCTTCCGGAATCGGTCTTGCCACCGCGCACGCGGTCGCCCGGCGCGGCGCCACGGTACTCATGGTCGCCCGCGGACATGACGACTTGGCCGCCGCCGCCGACGCGGTGCGCGCGGAGGGCGGTGTGGCACATTCCTATCCCTGCGACATCACCGACTCCGATGCGGTCGAGAAGCTCGTGCAGTGCGTGCTCGACGACCACGGTCACGTCGACTACCTGGTGAACAACGCCGGCCGCTCGATCCGTCGTTCGGTGCTGAACTCGACCGATCGGATGCACGATTTCGAGCGCACCATGGCGGTGAACTACTTCGGCGCTGTGCGGCTCATTCTCGGATTGCTTCCGTCCATGCGGGCACGCCACTTCGGGCATGTGGTCAACATCTCCTCGATCGCGGTGCAGACCAAGGTGCCCCGGTTCGCCGCGTATGTGGCGAGCAAGTCGGCACTGGACAACTTCAGCGAGATCGCGGCGGTCGAGAACCGCGATGCCGGAATCACCTTCACCTCGGTGCGGATGCCGCTGGTGCGCACACCGATGATCGCGCCGACCGACCTGTACCGCGCGATTCCGGTTCCCGACCCGGAGCAGGCGGCCGCCATCGTGATTCGCGCACTGGAGGACCGCCCGCATCGGATCGACACCCCCGTCGGCACTTTCGCCCAAGCGGTCGAGCTGCTGATGCCGTCGGTGAAGCGTCAGATCATGCACCAGGGCTTCCGTCTGTTCGGGGAATCCCATGCGGCACAAGGCAGCACCGACTCCACGACCAAGCAGCCAGCCGCCCCGGACGCGCGGCAGAGCCGCAGCCCCCTCGCTGTGCTCGCCCCGGTCATCCTGCCGCTCATGGCCCTCCCCGGCCCCGCGGCGCGCGTCGCGCGCATCGTACCGGGATTGCAGTGGTAGGTGCGCGCTTCTCGTCATAGGGCACGGGGTCCCGGGCACTGGAGGTGGGCAATCGCGTCGATTCACTTGGAGACCGCTAGATAGGGCAGCTTCGTATCGATCCACCCGAGTCAGAAGCAGTGATCCCGGCACAAGCGACTCCCGCACGCAACGGTCAGCGCCGAATCGTGTCCTGCGGCGCTTTTCCTATGGAATGAGAACCGCTGCGCCAGTAAACCTTCCGTGGGCGAGGTCGTTCAGCGCGCGATCGGCTGTATCGAGGGAGTACCCGCGCGTGGTGAGGTGTATCCGGCGTTCGCCCGCGAGCTCGAGGAATTCATGGGCGTCGACGCGCGTGTTGGCGGTTACGGAGCGAATCTGTCGCTCCTGGAACAGATGCCGCTGGTAGTTCAGTGACGGGATGTCGCTGAGATGAATACCCGCGATGGCGAGGACGCCGCCGCGATCGAGCGCCTCCAGTGCGGGGAGCACCAGGTCACCGACCGGCGCGAACAAGATCGCCGAATCCAGCCGCACCGGAGGCGGATCGGCGGCACCCTGTACCGAGGCCGCACCCAGCGCGGTCGCCAGCTCGCGTGCGGCGGCGTCGCGCGTCATCACGTGCACCTCAGCCCCCTGCGCGGACGCAATCTGGGCCGCGATGTGGGCGCTGCCGCCGAAGCCGTAGATCCCGAGCCGTCCGGCGCGCGGCAGACTCGCCCGCCGCAGTGCCCGGTATCCGATGATGCCCGCGCACAGCAACGGCGCGGCGTCGGCATCGGAGTAGCCTTCCGGTAGGCGCAGCGCGTAGCCGGCAGGTACGCAGGCGAATTCGGCGTACCCGCCGTCGGCATCCCAGCCTGTATAAGATGCACGTGGACAAAGGTTTTCGGCACCACGCAGACAGAACTTGCAGCCTCCGCAGGTGTGCCGCAGCCAGGCGATGCCGACCCGATCCCCGACCGCGAACCCCTCCCCCGCGGTCGCCGACCCGAGCGCGATCACTTCACCGACGACCTCATGCCCAGGCACCACACCCGCACGGTGCACCGGAAGGTCTCCCTCCGCCACATGCAGGTCGGTCCGGCACACACCGCAGGCGAGCACGCGCACCAGCAGCTCGCCCGGCGCCGGTCCTGGAACGGCCGTGCGCACCTTGTCCATCGGCCCGCTATTGATCGGGCCCGGTCTGCGCACCTGCCAGCAGAGCATCGACGCACTTCCGCCCGGTACCTCGCTCATCGGATCACCTCGCACCGATCGACTCGACACGGACGGGACATCCCGACGAGGGCCGGGCGCCCAGCCCACCTTACTCGGCGGTCTCGCACCGTCGCGGCACCCAACTCTGATACATTTTCGTATTGAATACACTTCTGTATCTGATGGCCGTGAATCTGATGGCTGCGATCAGCCCGATCCGAGGAGGTTCACGGTGGTGTCCGATACCGCGCAGGCCGCACCCACCCGGGTCACCCGCCGCCGCAGCGAGACCCGGAATCGGCTGCTCACCGCCGCCTACGAGGCTTTCGCCGAAGAGGGGTTCGGTCGCGCTACCGTCGAGCGGGTATGCGAACGGGCCGGATTCACCCGTGGCGCGTTCTACTCCAACTTCAGCTCGCTGGACGAGCTGTTTCTGGCCATGTGGGAACAACGCTCGGCGGTTATGCTCGCCGACGCCGGCACCATCCTCGATGACATAGCAACCCAGGGCAGCACCGACGATGTCCGCACAGCGGTCGAACAGCTGGAGCGGGCAGTCCCGGTCGACGACGGCTGGTACCGGATCACGGCGGAGTTCACCGCGCACGCCCTGCGCACACCCGCTCTGCGTCAAGTGATGGCCGCACGCGAGGAGGCGATCATCACGGCCCTCATGCCGACGATCGTCGCCGCGCTCGGCCGCGGCGGGCGCACCGTGCCGGACCCGGACGCGTTCGGCCAGGCGCTCATCGCCGTCCACGACGGCACCAGCGTGCAGGTCCTGATGGAGCCGGACAGCCGCGTCGTCCGCAGGCGGCGCACCGAACTCTTCCACCACATCGTGCTGGCCTACAGCACCGCAACCGAAGGATGAACATGCCCCACAGCAGTCCCGATGTGGCAGAGAACGCGGACGTCATCGTCGTCGGCGCCGGGCTGGCCGGCCTGGTCGCCACGCACGAGTTGGTCAAGGCCGGCCACACCGTCCATGTGCTCGATCAGGAGAACCGCAACAATCTCGGCGGTCAGGCGTACTGGTCGCTCGGCGGGCTGTTCTTCGTCGACAGTCCCGAGCAACGCCGTCTCGGCATCAAAGATTCTTACGATCTCGCGTTGCAGGACTGGCTCGGCTCTGCCGGGTTCGACCGCGATGACGAGGACCTGTGGGCGCGGCAGTGGGCGCAAGCATACGTGCGGTTCGCCGCCACCGAGAAGCGCGACTATCTGCGGGACCTCGGCTTGCGCGTGACACCGCTGGTCGGCTGGGCCGAGCGCGGCGGCGGATTCGCGGACGGACACGGCAACTCGGTGCCGCGCTTCCACCTCACCTGGGGCACCGGCCCCGAGGTGGTGCGGGTGTTCGCCGAGCCGGTGCTCGAGGGCGAGCGGCGCGGGCTGGTCGACTTCAGCTTCCGCCACCAGGTGGACGAGCTGATCGTAGAGAACGACGCGGTGGTCGGCGTGCGCGGCACCGTTCTGGAGGACACCGATCTCGAACGCGGCAAGGCTTCGTCCCGAAACAAGGTGGGCGACTTCGAGTTCCGCGCGAAGGCGGTGATCGTGTCATCCGGCGGGATCGGCCACAACCACGAGCTGATCCGCCGCAACTGGCCGACCGAGCGGCTCGGCCCGTGCCCGGAAACGATGATCTCCGGTGTGCCCGCCCACGTAGACGGACGGATGCTGGGTATCACCGAGGCGGCGGGCGGCGCTATCGTCAACCGGGACCGCATGTGGCACTACACCGAGGGCATCGTCAACTGGGACCCGATCTGGCCCGACCACGCAATCCGGATCATCCCGGGCCCGTCCTCACTGTGGTTCGCCGCGAGCGGAAAGCGGCTGCCCGCACCCTGTTTCCCCGGATTCGACACCAACACCACGATGAAGGAGATCCTGAAGTCCGGCTACGACTACTCCTGGTTCGTGCTCACACAGTCGATCATCGAGAAGGAGTTCGCACTGTCGGGCTCGGAGCAGAACCCGGACATCACCGGCAAGGACCTCACGCTGACGCTGAAGAGCCGGGTCGCCAAAGGAGCGCCGGGCCCGGTGGAGGCGTTCAAGCGCCACGGTGTCGACTTCGTCGTCGCGGACACGCTGCGTGAGCTGGTCGACGGCATGAACAAGATCGGGCGGGCCGGGATCGACGGACACCTCCCGCGGCTCGACTACGACGACCTGGAACGCCAGATAGTCGCCCGGGATCGGGAACTGGCCAACAAGTACACCAAGGACGGCCAGCTGATGGCGATCACCAACGCCCGCCGGTATATCGGCGACAAGGCGGGCCGGGTCGCCAAACCACACCGCATCCTCGATCCGACAGCCGGTCCGCTGATCGCGGTCCGGCTCAACATCCTGACCCGGAAAACCCTGGGCGGCTTGCAAACCAACCTGGCCTCCCAGGTGATCAGGCCGGACGGCACCGCGTTCCCCGGCCTGTACGCCGCAGGCGAGGTCGCCGGATTCGGCGGCGGCGGCGTGCACGGCTACAACGCCCTGGAGGGCACCTTCCTCGGCGGCTGCATCTTCTCCGGCCGAGCCGCTGGGCGGGCGCTGGCCGCGAAACTCGCCTGACCGCTAGGGTCACAACCGCGGCGAGGGCAAGTCTGCGTTGCGCACCGAAGCAAGCCGGCGTCAGTTGTAATCCCAGTACTGCAGCCACTGCACGGACGCGAACAACAGCAGCGTCAGGGCGTAGACCCCAACAACCACCGCGGCTCCGACGGCACTGATTCGCCACCCCGCACCGTCGATCGGATCGAGCCACCGCCGGAAGCATGCTGCGACCGCAGGCGACAAGAACCAACTCATCAATGCGACGCTGACGATCTGGCTCAGCCACATCGCCAACCAAGGCTCCGCTCCGATCTCGTCCAGCACCGGGCCGAGAAACCTCGACAATGTCATCACCGTCGGATATAGCACCAACAGCACCAACATGGCGATCTTCCACGTCGGCGTGATTCGGGTCTCGCCGTCGACTGTTCGGAGCGTGGACCCGAACGGTGTGGTGTGGGCATCGACCGTGAAATCCTCGGTCAACTCCGAGCGCAATTCCGGCAGGACGGCGGCGCGTTCCTCCGAGTGCATCCAATCCGACAGTTGATGTCCCGTTCGGAATCGGAGCACCGAAAGCCATTGCCCCGCTTCGCTCATGGGGAAAAGGGCGGCGCCCTCGAATCCGGAAAAAGTGGAACTCGACGCGACCAAGCGCGATTCCGTCGCCGCGAATTCGTTTTCCTTTCCGCGGGCGACGCTGTGCCGAAACACGCCGATCCCCGCAGGCGGCAATCCACCTTCGACGATGATCAGGTCCGCACTCTTGCGTCGAAACCCGAGCGACTCGCCTTCGACCAGCAAGCGCGCCCTGTCGGTCGAGTCCAGAAAATCGTGCACTGCCCGTTCGGATCGGAACGTGACACTGAAACCCGATTCGAGCTCCGGACCATTACGCACCGCAACGGATGAATCCACGAATCCCTCTGCGGCTTCGGCGATTTCGGCCATCCCCGCCAGCCAAGCATGAAATCCCGCGCGGTCCGACGGATGGTGAAAGACGGTTACGGCGGTTGCGGTAGCTGTCATCGGCATGCCTCTAGACGCCGTCGATGCGATGGCCCCGCACGTAGACCTCCGAGATCGCGGGTTCGCGCATACCCATCAGCAGTGCGAACAACGTCTGATCCCGCGCTGATGTGGGGTCCTCGGAACGAATCCCCCGCGCCAACGCAGCCGCCGACGCCGGCCAGCGTGCCGGTTCGACGACGATGAAATCGGCTTCCTTGCCGAGGTCGAAATTCCCGAATCGACTTTCCATGTCGAGAGCGCGCGCGCCGGCCAGCGTACCGGTGAACAGCATTTCCGCCGGGTGCATCGACACACCGTCGTCACCCGGCTCGGAGATATGGACCTTGAACGCGGCCGACAACACCTGCGGGATCAGCCATTCGTCGCCCCCGCCGAAGTCGGTTCCCGCGGCCACGTTGACTCCCGACGCGATCGTCCGTTTCCACGGCATCGTGCCGGATCCCAGAAACTGTTGCGATACAGGACAGTGTGCGACCGAAGTGCCGGTCTCCGCCATCCGCTGGAGTTCGATGTCTTGACAGTGCACACAATGCGCGAGGATGCTGCGCCGACCGAGCAGACTCTTGCCACCCTCGGCCGAGCCTGCCAGAAACTTCCCGTCATAGGTGTCGAGGTACGCATCGACTCGGTAGACCTGCTTGGTGGTTTCGACCTCACCGGTTCCAGGGCGATTGTTCTCGTTGAGGTGGCTGTGGAAATAGACGCCGCGGTCGCGCACCGAATCATATAGTTCACCGAGGTTCTTCAGTGTCTCACGCGTCACCGATAGCGAAAAGCGAGGAATGACAGCCACATGCAAGAGCGCCGTGTCGACGTCACCGGTGTCGGCGGCATGCCATTTATCGATCTCCTCCCTCGTCAACCTGAGGGCGTCTTCCTCGGAGGTGATCAGGGGCGCTGCGGATTCCTCTCCCGTCGTCTGGATACCGCGGCCACTGACCATCCGCAAACCGTGCCGTAGCGTCTCGGTGAACAACGCGTCCTGCGCGTGCGGAAAGGCCGACCCGAAGACCAGCGCCGCGGTTGTTCCCGCCGCGATACGTCGCGCGCAGAATTCGACTGCCGCCTGCTGCGCGAAGTCGGGTTCGGCATACCGAGATTCCGCGGGGTACATGCAGAGATTGAGCCAATCCAGCAGTTGACCACCGCCGTACGCGTCGCCGGCGAAGGTCTGCGGAAAATGAATATGGGTGTCGACGAAACCAGGAAGAAGAAATCCTGGACGGTGATCGAACGCCTTTCCGTCGCGGTAGTCGGACGGGACCTCGTCGCGACTACCACAGTAGCCGATCCGACCGTCGTCACCGATTGCCAAAGCGCCGTCCGGCACAGAGACCAGAGCATCAACCGCATCGTCGGCAACGGGACGCCCGGCAATGTGATAGATGTGCCCCAAGTGGACTTGGCTCACCATTCGAGCAGAACACAAAATGACGGGTCATATCGGTGATTCGACAAAAAGGGTGTCCGACCTCGGCCGTGGCGCTCGGCGACGGCGTCGTTGACACCAGAAGGCCAGCGGCGGTCACGTCCGCACAGCATTGGCCAGCGCTGATGCCTTTCTCAGCTCAGCTGTCGTTCCGGAGGGAGGAGACTGAGGGTGTGACGGATGACAGGGTTCAGCTGATTGTGGTCGATGCGGCGAATGTCGTCGGCTCACGACCTGATGGTTGGTGGCGCGACCGTACCGGTGCGGCTGGGCGATTGCTCGTGAAGCTGACGAGGCTGGACGAGCGCTTGGAGCGCCCGGCCGAGGTGGTTGTCGTGCTCGAGGGTGCGGCGAAGGCCGCGGTTGCTGACGAGACGAATCCGGAGTTCGAAAGCCTACGCATCGTGCTGGCGGACGGCTCGGGAGATGACGCAATCGTTGGCGTGGTAGCGACAGCCGTCGAGGAGGACAGCGACCGTTCGATCACTGTCGTGACCGCAGATCGCGGACTGCGCGATCGCGTCCAGGCGCTCGAGGCACACACAGTCGGGCCGCGCTGGCTCCTGGAGCGCATCGGATAGTAGCGGTTGGATTCGGCCGACAGCGACCGCAAGGTCACAGCGATCGCCGATCGTCACTCGTCGGGCAGCCAGACAAGACAGAAGGTGTGTCCTACCGGATCCGCATAGACGCGGAAGGCGCCGTCAGTGTCCAGCTGGACCGGAGTCGCACCCAAAGCGATCGCCTTGGCCTGGGCCACTTCGATGTCGTCGACCAAAATGTCGAAGTGGATCTGCTGCGACGCGTGGGGATCCGGGAAGCGCGGCGGCTTGTACTCCGGCGCCGTCTGGAACGCGATCCGCCGGCCCGACTCGTCGACAAGGACGACCCAGTCGTCGTCGTTGCCGTCGAGCAGTTCGGCGCCGAGCAGTCCGCGATAGAACTTCGCGAGCTCGCGCGGCTCGGGACAATCCAGTACGACGCTGCGTAACTTCCCGATGCCATCATCCGCTGTCATCCTCGGACCTCCTTCTGGTGCAACCCTCGTCGCTTACCCGTGCCGCGACGGAACAAACACCAGCACCCCTCCAAGGGCTGTCGGAAGCGCGGGCCGATGGAACTGGCCGATACAACGAACCCTTCTATGCTGCAGCCGATTACCGAATAATTAGCGCGAGCGCTCGTGACGCGGGAACAGCGAACGCCCAGCCTCGTCGGCGGCCTCGACCAGCAGGCGGCCGAGACGCGCGGTGTCCAACACCGTACGTTCACCGCCGATCTGGCCCGACAGCGACAGAGCGGCCACCGCAACGCTGCGCCCACGAATCGGCACAGCGACGCACCCGATGCCGGGGACGGACTCCTCGTTGTCGACCGCGACACCCTGGCGATGGCGGATACGCATGAGCTCGCGATGCAGTTCGGTGCGATCGCAAATGGTACGCGGGGTGAGTTGCGGGATCCGGTCCCGGAAAGACACCTCGACGATGCTCGGTTCGAGCGAGGCGAGCAGCGCTTTGCCGAGTGCCGTGCTGTGCGCGGGCATCCGGCCGCCGAGCCGGGTGGGAACGGTCGCTGCGCACCGGCCACCAGCCTTGTCCAGGTACAGCACCTCGCGCCCGTCCAGGACGCCGAGGTGGCCGACCATGCCGGTTCGTTGACAGAGGTCGTACAGCATCGGACTCACCACGTCACGAATCTCGTTGTGGCCGGCGGCAAGTCCGCCCAACTCGAGCGTGCGCATGCCGAGCCGGTAGCCGCCGGGCGTGTGTGCGAGCCAGCGCAGCCGGATCATCTGGTCGAGGATGCGGTGCACCGTAGACCGCGGCAGCCCGGTGCGTTCGGCGAGGCCTAAGAGGGTGAGGGTGGGCGTCGCGCCATCGAAAGCGTCCAGTATCAGCGTCATTCGCTCAATCATCGATACCGGGGGCTGCGCGGGCCGTGTGGCCGCGTGTCCCGATCCAGTCCACAACTCTTCGGACTCGAGATGGGTCACCACCTCGACCGTCATGCTCACCTCCACACTGCGTTCGGCTAGAGCTTAGAAGCAATTCGACCAGTATGTACGTTTCCGGCCTACCCGCTTGTGCCGTCCCACCACAATGCCCCGTTCGGAAATGCCGTAAACAACAAAGCCCGGCTACGGATGTTCCCACGTGGCTTCGTCCGATCGCGATGCACCGGACTGCGGGGGCGATGCTCGCCCGCGTGGGTGTGTCGACGCCGCCGCACAGCGACGCTCACCCGTCTACCCGGACCGCTGGCCAGAACACTGGGCGTCGACCAGCACCTTCAGCCACTCGCGGGTGTAGCGCTCGGCGAGCAGCGGCAGGAAGTTGGCAACCTCCGCATCGCGCGCCAGGAACCATCCGACGGCACCACCGGATCATGTCCACCGAATGTGTCGAGCTGGTGTGCTGTGCGGCCGAACCGGCGCGCCGATTGCCCTTCATGGCACGCACCGAAGGGCATAAATAGAACACGTTATTGTCTTGCGAGCCCCTGCGTGCCACCCTCGACAGATGGATCTCGACGCCATCGAAGCCGTCCGCCAGCTGAAATACCGCTACTTCCGAACCCTCGACCTCAAACGGTGGGAGGAGTTCGGCGACACCCTCACCGTCGACGCGACGGGCCGCTATGGCACCCATGCGCTCGGCGAGCCGCTGAACCTGGACGGCCGTGACGCCATCACCGCGTTCATGCGGGAAAATCTCGGCCCCTCGGTCGTCACCGTCCACATCGCCAACCATCCGGAGATCAGCGTCGATGGCGAAACAGCCACGGGATCATGGGCTTTCGAAGATACGGTGATCGCGACGCAGTACGGCGTCCTGATCCGCGGCGCCGGTTACTACACCGACACCTACCGCCGCGACATCGATGGCCAATGGCGCATCACCTCGACCAGCTACCAGCGGGTCTATGAATCTATGCAGTCGCTGTCCGATACACCTAGCTTCCAGCTGTTGTCCAACATGTGGGCGTTTGAGAAGTAGATTGCCGCCCTAGGCCGTCGCCTGGATATCTCGGCGATACCCGGCAAATGCGGGCCAACCTGCGCTCGCCTGGGTCGAGCTCGCTCGCCAACGGATGGCCGGAAGGCGGCGCGAGCGTATCGACGCGGGTCTGCGCCGGAGAATCGGTCCACTATTCGTCCAGTGGCGCTGGACGGCACCGGGAATCGCGGCGGATGCTGCGGATATGTTCTCCCTAGCGCCGCACGAATTCACACCAGAGACCACCTATCTGAACACGGCCTCCTACGGACTGCCGTCCACGCGAGCGCTGACCGCGGTCCGCGACGCCAGCGCGACCTGGGCGGCGGGCCGCGGCGGCCCGACGGAACTCGATCAGCTGGTGCCTGAACTGCGCGCGGGGTTCGCCCGCCTGCTGGACGGTGCGACGCCCGAGGACATCGCGCTCGCCGGCGGAGTCGCCGGGCTCATCGCCCCGGTGGCCGCCACACTGCCGCCGGGCGCCGAGGTGCTGCTTGCCGAGGGCGAATTCTCCTCGGTCTCCATGCCTTTCGTGTACCGCGGCGACCTCGTCGTCCGATTCGCCCCGCTGGACGAGTTGGCCGCGCAGGTCCGGCCGGAGACCGCGCTGGTGGCGGTGAGCGTGGTCCAGTCCGCGGACGGTCGCATCATCGACCTGGCCGAACTGCGCGCGACGACCCGGGCCAACGGCACCCGGCTGCTGGTCGACGTCAGCCAGGCCGCGGGCTGGCTGCCGTTGCGCTTCGCCGACGCGGACTACTGGGTGTGTGCCTCGTTCAAATGGCTCGTCGGCGCGCGCAGCGTCGCGTTCTTCGCCGCGGCGCCCGAACTCGCTGCCCAGCTGCGACCGGTCGGATCCAGCTGGTATGCCGCGGAGGATCGCTGGGCTGAGCTCTACAATCCCGTCGCACTGCCGACTACCGCACGGCGCCTGGACGCGACGCCGGATTGGCTCGGCGTCATCGCCGCGACGGCGGGCCTGTCATTGATCGAGGAACTGACGGTCGAGAAGATCGGCGCGCACAACATCGAGCTGGCCGACCGGTTCCGCGATGGACTGCGCAAGCTCGGTTTCAAGCCCGTCGAAGCCAGCTCCGCCATCGTCGTCGTTCCCGGCGCCGGCGATGCGGCACCTCGCCTGGAAACGGCACATGTGATCGCCTCGGCCCGCGCGGGTGGCCTGCGGTTCGCCTTCCATCTCTACAACAGCGACACGGATGTCGAGCGGGCACTGGCAGCGCTACGCACCACGTAAGCACACTCGAGCGACGCGCGCGGCCATCCGCGTCCGAGTCTGCGAATTCAGCGACGCACGACATCGCGCCGCCCGACCTCTCCTGGATCATGCTCGAACGCAATCATGCTCGAACGCGGCCGTCCGGTCGCGCTCCGGTCGCGCCCGCACCGCCTCATCCGGATCCAGCGTTCGAACGACGCCGTACGCTGCGCGGGTTGCGCCGCACGTCCTCATCCGGATCAAGTGGGCGGCCGTGCCGCGGGGCCGGTAATCAGCGGCAGGTCGAGCGCGGTGAGTATGCCCGCCGGCGCAGCGACTACGGCGGGAACGGCATTGACAATGCGCATGCCGGTGGCGAGCAGTGTCGCGTAGTTGTGATCGCCGTTGCGGCTCGAGGTCACCAGATCCAACGCGTAGCTTGGCTCACCCGTGATCTCGACCCGGTAGGAACCCGCTGGGTGGGCAGGCTGCGGCCAGTCGGGGCACAGGTCGTGGCGCAGCCTGGTGACATGCTCGAGCACCGTGACGGGGACATCGCCGACCATGCCACGAACCTCGAAACGCAATGCGGCGGCGGTGCCTTCAGCAATGTGCCCAGTGGCGATGTCGAACGGCTCCCGCGCGGGAATCCGCTGGTAGGTCTCCGTGACAGCATCGAGCGTGACGCCGATTCCCGCGGCAAGCTGACGGACCGTGCCGCCCCAGGCCAGTGCGAGCACGCCGGGCTGTAACAGCATCGGGATGTCGTCGACCGGCTTGCCGAAGCCCATGATGTCGAACATCACCTCGCGGTTGTCGTAGCTGGCGTAGTCGACGATCTCCATGCAGCGCAGCTGATCGACGCGCAGACAGGTGCCCGCGAGGGCGAGCGGCAGCAGGTCGTTGGCGAAACCCGGGTCGATGCCGTTCACCCACAGCGACGAATTGCCCTGCGCAGCCGCCTCCCGCACCGGATTGAGCAGGTCGTCCGGAAGCACACCGTAGGGGTACTGGAAGAAGACCGGCGCACAGGCGACGACGTTGACTCCCGCGGCGAGGATGCGCCGCAGATCCTGCACGGCCTCGAACAGGCGGTTGTCGGTCATCGAGCAGTAGACGACGCAGTCCGGACGCGACGCCAGCAAGGCATCGGCATCGGTCGTCGCGGCGACACCGACCGAATGATCCAGTCCCGCGAGCATTCCCGCATCGATTCCGTCTTTCGCGGCTCCGGATACCCACACGCCGGTCAATTCCAGGTCGGGGTTGGCGATGACGCCGGCGAGCGCATGCCTGCCGACATTTCCGGTGCCCCATTGCACTACACGACAAGTCATGTCACAGGTCCGGGATCGGCAAGTCGAGGTTCGGGATGATCAAGCCGCCGTCGGGCTCGAGGATCTTGCCGGTGAGGTACTTGCCCGCGGGCGAGACGAGGTAAAGGGCGGCCGCGGCGATGTCATCGGGTTCGCCGATGCGGTGCAGTGGGGTCTTGGCCTCCAGTTCGGTGCGCATCGCCTTGTTGCCGGCGACAATCTCGAGCGCGGAGGTCAGGATCGAGCCGGGCGCGATCGCGTTCACTCGGATGCGTGGATTCAGGTCGAGCGCCGCAAGCTTGGTGTAGTGAGCGAGGGCGGCCTTGGCGGTGCCGTAAGCAGCGAATGCGCGACCGGGCAGGCGTCCCATGGTTGAGGTGATGTTCAGAATGGAGCCGCCACCGGCGGTTTCGAGCATCCGCGGCGCCGCGGCCCGGACCAGGGCATGCGCGTTGACGACGTTGAAGTTGAACGCGTCCGCCAGCGCCTGAGGTGTTGTATCGAGCAACGGACACGGCAGCGCCCCGCCCACGTTGTTGACCACGATGTCCAGTCGCCCGAAGCGTTCGACCGCCGTTGCCGCGAGGGCCGCCGTGGCATCGACATCACTCAGGTCCGCGGGCGCCACGTGGGCCTGCCGTCCGGTCGCCGCCACCTGCTCGGCGACCTCCTCCAGCTGGCTTTTGGTGCGTGCGGCGATGACGACGTCCGCGCCAGCCTCCGCGAACGCCAAGGCAATCGCCGCCCCAAGGCCGCGACCTGCTCCCGTGACGATGGCGACCTGTCCGTCGATCCTGAACCGATCCAGAATCATGCACGCTCCCTACGCACCGCGATGTCGACTATTCGACACCATATGATCTAATATTCGTCATCGTAGGTCGCCAGCCAGAGCTGAGACAAGGGGTCGCCGCGATGCCGGAAGGATCCGCCTCGCCACCGACGCGTCGCGTCGTCGAGATCGTGTCGCTGCTCGCCGCCTCGGGTGAGCCGATCAGTGTGGCAGGGATCGCCGCGCGGCTCGGTATCGCGCGCGCTACCGCTACCGCGATCCTGGTCGAGTTGAACGCGGCCGGTTGGGTTATCCGCGACCAGGCCCGCGGCTACGGCATCGCCCCCGCTCTGGCCGGGCTGCACGGCACCATGCTTCCGAACGGTGTCGGCGAGATACTCGCAGCACTTGCGGCCCGCACCGGGTCTGGCGCGACGTTCAGTCGGATCGAACCCGATGGGCTCACGGTGCTCGATGTTCGGCACGGCGTCGACCGTGTCGTCCCCGGTATTCCGGTAGGGCATCGCATTCCGTTGCAGTTCCCAGCGGGCGCGAGCGTCATGCCATGGCGCTCGGCGAGCGAGCAGAACACCTGGTTGGGCACCGCTGCGGGCGCGGACCGTCGAATCGCCGGTTCGCTGCTCACGCTCGTCCGCGACCGCAGCGTTGCCGTCTTCCGTCCACGTGCCGATGACGCGGGGTTGGTCGACCTACTTGCCGACCTACTCGGCGCGGTCGGCTCCGAGCTGTTGCAACCGCACCTGCGCGCCCGCGCCTTACACCAGCTGGCCGCACTCACCTCGCGGCCGTTCACCCGGGCGGAGCTGGATTCCGACGACCCGCTGCCCCTGAGCTATCTCGCGGCGCCCGTCTTCGACGCGGCAGGCAACGCCGCTTACGAAATCCAGCTCGGCCCGCTGCGCGCCGCTACGACGAAAAGCGAACGTGCCGAGTTCATTTCGGCCACCCTCGCGACCGCAAGTGACGTCACCGCGGTACTGGCAGCGGGCAGGCACAATGGCTGACGTGCGCCGGCTCGGCTCGGTCGGTTAGCAGAGAACCAAAGCGACCTTGTCGCGACAGTAATTCCATCAAGAATTGCGAAACATGGTTTTCGCTTGGGAAATGCCGAAGGCCCTCGACGGTGTCGAGGGCCTTCGTGAAGGTTGTTCCGGCGGTGTCCTACTCTCCCAC
>NZ_JBFAAB010000024.1:0-96480 GCF_040639505.1 Nocardia sp. NPDC023852 | reverse complement strand
AAGACCGACCTCCTCCGAAAGCGAATCCTGTTGAGCGAGTGAATAACCCGGGATCCGCGATCACCAAATTTGTGCCAGATCCTGAATACTGACCCTCTGGTTCCGGGTGAATGTTGACCCACCCGTGAACGATCATGAGGTGTTGAACGTGGAGGACTGGGCGGAGATCCGCCGGTTGCATCGCTCGGAGGGGATGGCGATCCGGGCGATAGCCCGTCGGATGGGGATTTCGAAGAACACGGTGAAGAAGGCGCTGGCTGCGCATGAGCCGCCGCGGTATCAACGCAAGCCGCGGGGTTCGGCGGTGGATGAGTTCGAGCCGGCGATCCGGGCGGTGCTGGCGGAGTTTCCGGATATGCCGACGACGGTGATCATGGAACGGGTTGGCTGGCAGCGGGGCCGGACGGTGTTCTTCGAGCGGGTGCAGCAGTTGCGGCCGTTGTTTCAGCCGGTGGATCCGGCGTCGCGGACCGAGTATCAGCCTGGGGAGCTGGCGCAGTGTGATCTGTGGTTTCCGCCGGTGGATGTTCCGCTGGGGTTCGGGCATGTCGGGCGGCCTCCGGTGCTGGTAATGGTGACCGGGTATTCGCGGGTGATGGCCGCGGTGATGATCCCGACGCGGCAGAGCCCGGATCTGCTGGCGGGGCATTGGGCGTTGATCTCGGGGTGGGGTCGGGTCCCGAAGATGCTGGTCTGGGACAACGAAGCGGCGGTCGGTCAGTGGCGTGGCGGGAAACCGCAGTTGACCGAGACGATGAATGCGTTCCGCGGGTCGCTGGGTATCAAGGTGCTGCAGTGCCGGCCTCGAGATCCGGAGGCCAAGGGTTTGGTGGAGCGGGCGAACGGCTATTTGGAGACCTCGTTTCTGCCGGGCCGGGCGTTCGCCGGCCGGCGGATTTCAATGTCCAGCTCACTGATTGGCTGGTTCGAGCCAACCACCGTCACCATCGCCGTCTCGGTTGTCGTCCGGTGGATCGGTGGGAGGCCGATAAGGCGGCGATGGTGGAGTTGCCGCCGGTGGATCCCGTGGTCGGCTGGCGGTTCAGCACCCGGCTGCCTCGCGATCATTACGTCCGTTTGGACTCCAACGACTACTCGGTTCATCCGGCCGCGGTCGGCCGGCGGGTCGAGGTCCGTGCCGATCTCGGCCAGGTCGTGATCAGCGCCGCTGGCGCGGAACTGGCTCGTCACCGGCGATGCTGGGCCGATCACCAGACGATTACCGATCCCGTCCATGCGGCAGCGGCCGCGGATCTGCGCAATGCCCGGCGCCTGGTCGCGGTCCCTGCGATCGACACCGATGTCGAGCACCGAAACCTTTCCGACTACGACCGCATGTTCGATCTCGACGAGGCGAGCAGCAGCGAGGAAATCGCCTGATGGCAACAAAGACTGCAGCAAAGAGCTCACGCGACGTCTCTTCGGAGATCGCTTATCTCGCTCGGGCTTTGAAAGCCCCGACTCTCGGTGGCGCCGTCGAGCGGTTGGCCGAACGAGCCCGCGCCGAGAGCTGGACCCATGAGGAATTCCTGGCTGCCTGCCTGCAGCGTGAGGTCTCCGCCCGCGAATCCCACGGCGGTGAGGGCCGCATCCGCTCGGCTCGATTCCCGGCCCGCAAAGCACTCGAAGAGTTCGATTTCGATCACCAACGCTCGCTCAAACGCGACACCATCACCCACCTCGGAACCTTGGACTTCATCACCGCCAAGGAAAACGTCGTGTTCCTCGGACCACCGGGAACCGGCAAAACCCATCTGTCGATCGGGCTCGGGATCCGCGCCTGCCAGGCCGGTCACCGCGTTGCCTTCGCCACCGCATCGGAATGGGTGTCTCGGCTGGCCGAGGCACACCAAGCCGGAAAATTGCAGGCAGAGCTGATCAAGCTCGGCCGGATTCCGTTGATCATCGTCGACGAGGTCGGCTACATCCCCTTCGAAGCCGAAGCGGCGAACCTGTTCTTCCAACTGGTGTCGTCCCGCTACGAGCGGGCCAGCCTCATCGTCACCAGCAACAAGCCCTTCGGCCGCTGGGGCGAGGTCTTCGGCGACGACGTCGTCGCCGCCGCGATGATCGACCGCCGAAGTCATCTCGATGAAAGGAGACAGCTACCGCCTCAAAGACCGAGACCTCGGCCGCGTCCCCGCGGCCAAAACCAATGCTTCAGTGCCTCAACGTGGTCGACGCACTCACAAGATCAGGGCTCACCCAGTGTTGGGGATTTTCGGGTGGGTACCTCCTGTCCGTTGACGATCCAGAATTGGACGATGCTGGCGGCCTTCATGATTCGGTCGACCGTCGACGGTGGCCATCCGGTCTCTTATGGACTGGATGGCTATCGGTTCAGGTGGTTCGTATGCTGGGCGTGACCTCCAGCCGTGAGGCGGAGATTTCCAGACCCATCGATTTTGCGCAGAGGATGTGATGGTCGATCGTGGATCGGTAGATCGACGTGGCGGTGATGTGTCTGATCTCGATCATGATCGCATTGGCATTCCAGCTTGCCTGTGCTAGCTGGAGTACGGCGACAAGATGATCTTCGGGCACCTTCGCACTCTTTTGCTCGATCATCCTGCGCGCGATGCACTCGCATGCGGAACCCCGCGGCTGGCAGCATTTGCCGCGAATCTTTGATCGCGAGAAGGTGACGGATCGGACCAGCTCCATAAACGCATCCTCAGCATATCGGGACAAATCGCGGACCCGAGAGGCGCAACACGTCACCCATGTGACGGGCGCGGAGGTACGTCGAATCAGCACATGCGACACAGCTACCGCAGGTGAGTCGCAGAATCCCGGTCCGCGTCCAACGCCAGGCGTGGAAGCTGCCCATTCGCGCTGAGTGCCCAGCCTGACTAGGCCGAGCTGCCCTGATTATGCGCCAACCACTCTGCATTGGCAAAGCGAATCCGCCGTTGCGGCGCGAAAGTCGAACGAATACAGCCCGATTCGCGTCGAAAGCTGTAATCACGACGTTCGGATGATGCCCCGCATGTGGCGGTCCCAGCGAGAAGCGATTGAAAGACGCGCACCCGCGTGATGCACCCGCGCTCGGGTTGTCTTGACGCACAACCGGTCACGGCCCCAAAGGCCACGCCATCCCCCGGAAGGTGGTCCGGCACAGCACACGAGCAGGCCTGCCCCCGGGGAAGCGCTGAAGTGTCAAGCCCCCGCGTCCCGGTGATTCGCGCACGCCGCTCGGGGAAGTTCTGATTCCCCAGGTGGTGTAGGGATTGGAACCTCCTCGGCCGTAAGACGACACTGGTGGCGGGGGTTTGGCGACGGCCATCGCTGCGCAGTCAGCGCCATCGGCTCGCACATCAGAATAGCTGTATTCAGTTGTGCCGATGGGGGAACCGGCCGGGCGCAGTCAAGCAGCGTCAGCCATCAGGTCCAACGCGGATTCGGGAGTACCGACCGCGACGGGATCAGCCATGGCGGGGCTGTTGCCGATCATCACGGCGAACTCATCGGCGGCAAACGAATGCATCCACACGACAGCCGCAATCATCAGCGGAGCGATGGCGAACTCGATCGTCGCCTGGATTTCACCTGCTGCGACATGCGGAATGACATTCAGCATGACACTCAGCAGCAACAACGCTGCCTCGATCGTAACAATCTTCGACTTGGCGATCGTGTGCCCCTCGCGGGACGCCGTCGTCGCAAGGTGCATGATCGCGATGAGTGGTAGCGTGATCAGCGGCTCGACGAGGAATGCAAGCCAATAGCGAGGGTCTGCGATGGCGGACCCCGCCATCAGGTTGTTCTGCACGTTGACCGATCCCCACAACACGCCCGTCGCCATGACGCCACTCATGACACGTGACACCCACTGTGAGCTACGGAATAGCCGTCCGACCCGGGCAGCGGGGCTGGCGACACGTCGATGCGTGGCGATGGCGTCCGCGTGGGCCTCGACATCAGCAATGTCGAGACGCCGTCGTCGTTCCCGGTGCCAATGAGCGTCTTTCGCGGTGTTCAGGCGAGCGATGCGGGCCAGAGCCCGGATGTCCTCCTCGACGGCGCGCTCGGCGAGCAGTTCATCGTCGGATTTGGCGTCGACGAACGCTTCGTCGGTCTGCTCAGCCAGGCGTTTCCGTGCCCGGTTCTGCTGTTCGGTGAAATCGAAGTCGACGTCGAACAAACCCGCAGCCTGGACGCGCCGTCGGCGCGTTGGCATGGTGATAATGGTCATGTCGGGAAGGTCCTTCTTCCTGGCACCAGTCCCTTGGCGGATGGTCTAGATCCGCTGAGGGACATTTTTGTAGCCACCGTCGAGAGGGTCTAGCTCCGTCGGGTGGGTGGTTGTCGTCGGGATTCGACCACCCGCAGTAGCGGCACGTCAACACTGTCGGTTCCGGTGGCGCACGAGAAGTCCCACGTCGGAGTAGGGTCGCCATGGCCTTGTCCCGTTGATTCGGGGAGTAGCAAACAGTGGGCGTCCGGTCGATCCCGGGGAGATTTGGGGGAAACCTTGGGGAAGCTTGCCTCTCCGAGCGTCGCTCAACGCGATCGAACCCGACCGAATCGGCGACAATCAACAGATCGATGCGATCGATTATCGGCCGTTGTGGGTCGCCGATTCGTGGTCGACGGCCGCGAGCGACGTGAAGTCGGAAGGATCCGGATTGGCCGAAGACTGGTTGCATGAACCAGGCGCGGCCGATCGGCTGATCCACATTTCATCCTCATGAACCCGCCTCGACCTGCGCATGTCCGCTTTGTTGACATCATGCCAATAGTGCGACAGTCTGATGACGAGACGCGGGTGCGACAGGTCTGCGCGATTGAGCAAAGGATTTCTGCGATGGCACGCATGGCGTGGAGTGACGACGAGGTCGAGGCGGTACGTGACCTGGCGAGGACCTTCTTCGAGAAAGAGGTCGTCCCACATGAGGAGAAGTTCGTCGCCCAGGGACATCCCGATCGCGCGCTGTACAACCGCGCGGGCGAGCTCGGTCTGCTCTGCACCGCGATCCCGGCCGAGTACGGCGGGGGCGGCGGCACATTCGCGCATGAGGCCGCGATCATCGAGGAGCAGGCCCGTGCGGGCGACGGGTCGATGGGCATGCCCGTGCACAGCGCGATCATCGCGCCGTACCTCCACGAGTTCGGCTCCGAAGAGCTCAAACGGCAAGTGCTGCCCAAGGCGGCCACCGGCGAGATGGTGTTGTCCATCGGCATGACCGAACCGGGCACCGGTTCGGACCTGCAGAACATCAAGACCCGCGCGGTGCGCGAGGGCGACGAGTACGTGATCACCGGCTCGAAGATCTTCATCACCAACGGCTGGCTCTGTGACGGCATCATCATCGCCGCCAAGACCGACCCGGCCAAGGGCGCGGCGGGTGTCTCGCTGGTTTTCGCCGACGTCGGCGATGACACTCCGGGTTTCCAGCGTGGGCGCATTTTGAACAAGATCGGAGGCAAGGCCCAGGACACCGCCGAGCTGTTCTTCGACGGCCTCCGCGTGCCCGCGTCCAACCTGCTCGGTGTGGCCGAGGGGCAGGGCTTCTACCAGATGATGCAGCTTCTCGCGCAGGAGCGCTTGGTCACCGCGATCATCGCGGTCGTCATGATGGAGAAGGCCGTGCAGCTCACCGTGGACTACACCAAGGGCCGTGAAGCGTTCGGCAAGCCGCTGTTCGCCATGCAGAACACCAAATTCGAACTCGCCGAGTGCGCGACCATCGCGAAGGTCTCCCGCACCTTCCTGGACGACTGCATCGGCAGGCATCTGCGCGGCGAACTCGATATTCCCACCGCTGCTATGTCGAAGTACTGGCTTACCGACCAGCTCGGTATCGTGGTTGACCGCTGCCTGCAACTGTTCGGCGGCTACGGCTACATGACGGAGTATCCGATTTCGCAGCTCTACACCGGCGCCCGCGTCCTACGCATCCTCGCGGGCAGCAACGAGGTGATGAAGGATCTCATTGCCCGGTCTCTCTGACACCAGAAGCGAGACCGCGGACGGTGGCGCCGACCCGGCGCTACCGCGCCGCCGTCGACTCGAACCCGACGAGCGGCGCGCGCAGATTCTCGCCCGCGCGATCGACATGTTCGGTGAGCGGCCGTACGCGGCCGTGTCGACCGCCGAGCTGGCGCAGCGGGCCGGGGTGGCTCGCGGTCTGATCAACCACTACTTCGGCAACAAGCGCGATCTCTATCTGGCGGTGGTTCGTCGAATGGTGACATTGCCCAAGCTCGACAACATGATCGTGCCCACCGGCGCCGCGCGCGAGCGCGTCGATGCCAGTGTGCATTGGCTGCTGGATACCATCGCCGAGCATGGCAGCACCTGGGTGAAGGTCACCAGCCACGAGGGCGTCGGTGACGACCCCGAGGTGCAGCAGATCCTCGACGAGGCCGACGACGCGGCGGCCGAGCGTCTGCTGTTGATGGTCGGTCTCGCCGGTTCGGCACACGGTACCGAGTTGCGCGCGATGGTCCGCGCGTACGGCGGGATGGTCAAGGTCGCCGGGCGCGAATGGATCACCCGCGGCACCCTCACCCGGGAGCAGGTGCACGAACTGTTGTCCGACATGTTGCTGACCCTGGTCACCGAATCGTTGCCAAAGGCGGACCGGCGACGGTGAGGGCCCCGTCCGGCGACCAGATGCGCCGACGCCCGCGATCCACCTCAACGCGGTCGCGGCCGCGTTGAGGGCCGATGATGCTGTCCCAGGGAACAGGACATCCCGGCCTTAGTCCCGATCCGCACCGGCGGTGCGTGTTCGATATCACGGCCCGATCACGAAAATTCGATATTTCGGATTCTCTGTTCGCGTTTCGCGCCCTATTCTGTGTCGGTATATCGGGGCGGGTCCGGGCAGTCCGAGATTCCTGCGCGGTGTGGTGTAGGAAAGGGACCTTGATGGCACGGGCAGAACGACTCGAGACGGACCGCTGGCCGACGGCGAAGCCGGATGAGAGCTGGGCGGAGCCGGAAGTCGACGGTCGCTGGCCGGACGAGGAGGACGAGCGTCGCCCCGAGCAGGCACCGAGCCGCCGCAGGACCGGGCGAATACGCGTGGAGATTCCGCCGATCGTCAATCCATACGCGATCGTCGCGCTGGTCGCCGCGCTGGTCGGCCTGTTCCCGGTCGCGATCGTGTTCGGGTTCATCGCCTTCAGCCATCCCCGTGGGCGCGTCATGGCGATGTTCGCGCTGTTGATCGGCTTCGCGGAGGTGACCGCGCTGGCCGGATTCGTGCTGCTGTCCAGCAACTGGCTGTCGGACGTGATGAACCGGCCGGCCGCCCTCGCCCCGACATCCGTCACGTCGGTGCCGCTGACCATCGAGCGGCCGGTGGCGAGCACGACGACCGTCGCACCCAGCCCCACACTCACGACCGCACCGGCGGCCGGCCAGGGCCCCGTCACCAAGGGCTCGCCGTGCACCGAGGCCCAGCTTGGCCAGATCGGCTCTGCCGCGGACGGCGGCACCCTCCTCTGCCTCACCACCACCAGCGGTAGCTACCGGTGGTCCGGCCCGCACACCGTGGCGACCGCCGTGCAGCAGGCCGGATCGAAATGTGATGCCACTGGCGCGAAGACCGGCCGTACCTTCGACGGCCGCGCCCTGGTGTGCGAAGTCAGCGGCCGTAGCGGCACATGGATCCTGTGGACCGAATAGCCGTTGACCCGACACTCGATATCGACGGATAACGCTATTCGGCCTTCCTTGCGCGGCTCGGCTGGACGCGGGGCGGCTCATTGGGCATTTTCGGGTACTGGGGTGGCCAGGGGGCGTCCATGAGACCCGCGGCCATGTCGCGTTCGGACAGCTCCAGCAGCGGGGCGATGGACTGGGGTTCGCGGTCGGCCCACGGGTCGCCGAGTTCGGCGTAGCGCTGGGGCACGGTGGCGATGGTCAGTTCGTCGGGTACCACGGAATCCAGGTCGGACCAGGTGATCGGCGTGGACACCTGTGCACCGACCTTCGGCCGTACGCACCATGCGCCGAAAACCGTTTTGTGCGGGGCATTCTGGTTGAAGTCGACGAAGACCCGATTGCCGCGTTCTTCCTTCCACCAGTGCGCGGTGATCTCCTCCGGGTGCCTGCGCTCCAGTTCGCGGGCCAGCGCGACCGCGGCCGCCCGCACCTGGTAGCCGTCCCACTTCGGCTCCAGCGCCACATAGATGTGTAATCCGCGGGAACCGGAGGTCTTGATCCGCGTTTCGATGCCGAGTTCGCTGAACAGTTCCCTGGTGAGTACTGCGGCGTGCTTGAGATCGTCGAATGTGATGCCCGGGGAGGGGTCCAGATCGATGCGCAGTTCGTCGGCGATCTCGAGGTTGTCGGCGCGGTTGGGCCAGACATGGAATCCGAGGCAGCCTTGGTTCACTGCCCACAGGATGTGCGCGAGATCATGTGCGACGAGCGCGTCGCTGGTGGTGCCGTTCGGCGTGGACACCTCCACGGTGTGCAGCCAGTCCGGCGCGGATTTCGGCACCCGCTTCTGAAACCATGATTTGCCGGACGCGCCGTCGGGATAACGCTCCAGCAGCAGGGGCCGCCCGCCGACCACATTCAGGAACGGTTCGGCGATCGCCTGGTAGTACTGCACCAGATCCAGTTTCGTCTCGCCGCGCTTGGTGAAATACACCTTGCCGGGATTGCTGATCGTGACGGTTCTGCCGTCGACCTCCATATCTGTCGACTCGCTCATCGCGCCGCGCTTTCGCTGAAGAGGGCACCCAGCTCCGCGGGCGCCACTTCGTCGAGCTGGGCGTAGGTGCATGATTCCGGCGTTCGGTCGGGGCGGAAGCGCACCAGCCTGCCGCCATGGCGCAGCCGGCCAGACTGCACGTGCTCGTAGCGAACCTCGGCGACCAGTTCCGGTCGCAGCGCTTCCCAGGACAGATCCTTGCCACCGGTCCAGCGGCTCACTCCACCAGGCATCTTGCCGTCCGCCTTGGCCTGCGCCGTGGCGTCGGCCCAGTCCCGCCACGGATGATTGTCCAGCGCGTTCTCCCGCAGCGGAGCCAGCTCCTCGACTAGTTCCTTACGCCGGGCCGCGGTGAAACTGCTGGCCACACCTACGTGGTGCAGGGTGCCGTCGTCGTCGTAGAGCCCGAGCAGTAGCGAACCGACACCGACGCCGTCCTTGTGCCGGCGGAAGCCCGCCACCACGCAGTCGGCAGTGCGCTCGTGCTTGACCTTGACCATCACCCGCTTATCCTGCAGGTAGGCCAACTCGTCGGACTTGACCACGACGCCGTCGAATCCCGCGCCCTCGAATCTGGTGAACCAGTCCTCGGCTACGTCGGGGTCATGCGTGAGCGGCGTCAGATGGACTCGGGCGAGTTCGGTGTCCAGGATGGTCTCCAGCAGTCGCCTGCGTTCGGTGAACGGCGCACCGGTCAGATCCTGGTCGCCGAGGGCGAGCAGATCGAAGGCCACGAAGCTGGCGGGCGTCTCCACGGCCAGCTTGTTCACCCGGGAGGCGGCCGGGTGTAGGCGGTTCTGCAGGGTGTCGAAGTCGAGGCCGTGCTCGGTGACCACCACGATCTCGCCGTCCACCACGCACTTGTCCGGCAGCGCCTGCTTCAGCAGCTCAGCGACCTCGGGAAAGTACCTGGTCAGCGGCCGATCGTTGCGTGAACCGAGCTCCACCTCGTCGCGGTCCCGGAACACGATGCAACGGAAGCCGTCCCACTTGGGTTCGTAGCTCAGGCCCGGCTCGCGCGGCACCAGGGACGCGGATTTGGCCAGCATCGGCCGTACGGGCGGCAGCACCGGTAGGTCCACGCGATCCTCCTCGGGTCGATCCTCACCTGTTCCGACGTCGCGCGCGGCGCAAACTCATCGGTACGTGATGCGGCTTCGGCTCGATCGTAGGCGGCCGCCCGGACAAGATCGTGGACTTCGGGCGCGTTCCATGCTGTGGCCGTCTGCTCAGTTCTCCAGCCAGCCGCGCTGTTCGGCGAAAGCGGTGAGCCGATCGCGGATCGTGAGGATCTCGCTCGCGGTGAGCGCGGGGCTCGCCTCCAGGAGCAACTCGGTGATCAGGCGTTTGTGGTCGGCAACGGTAAGCTGTCCGGAACTCGGCCTGTCCTTTCCCTTGTGCCGGGGCGGCGGAGCAGCGGGCGGGCCGCCGACCGCCGTGAGATTGACCGCCTTGGGCCCGCGGTCGCCTTCGGTCATGTCGAATTCGAACACCCGTCCCTGGCGCAACTCGTCCTCATCCAGACCGATGTCGTTGACGTGGACGAACACATCCGGCCCACCGTCTTCCGGCCGAATGAACCCGAATCCCCGAGAGCTGTCGAACGACACCAATTTCCCGATGGACACCAACACCCACTCCTCATCCTCTGACGCTACTCGGCTACTTTAACCCGCATTTTCGCCGTCGTTGGAGGAAAGCGCCTTTTGCAATGAATTGAAAACAGTCAGTCCCTGACCGACCATTCCGTTCACCAGTTCGCCCACTCCGTCTGGTCCGTTGAGGACCGTGAGATTCGCGTTCGCCAACCCGGTCGAGGCCTGCTTGACGATTTCCGGAAGTTGTTCGATCAACAACTGATCCAGCGCGATCCGGTTGTTCGACGCGGCCGCCGCGGCCTGGATCCTGGTACGGTCGGCCTCCGCCTCTGCCAGGATGCGCACCCGGTCGGCCTCGGCCCGAGCGGGCTTCACGACCTCGGCCTGCAACTGCTGTTCGCGGAGCTCCGCCTCCTTGCGCGCCTGCTCGGCCTGAGCGGTGAGCACCTCCTGCAGCGCCATCGCCTCGGCGAGTGGACCGGCCTGGGCGGCTTCGGCATTGGCTTTGTCGATGTCGCGCTGGTACTGCGCGCGCAGGATCGCCGTCTCGCGCTGATACTCCGCCTGCCTGCGCTGAGATTCCTGCTCGGCTTGCGCCGACGCCTGCGCCGCCTGCGACTGCGCGATCTGCGCGTCGCGCTGCACGGCAGCGTTGTGCGGCGCGGCGAGTGCGGCGATATAGCCGAGGTTCCCGTCGTCGATGGACTGGATCTGGAAGGAATCGACCCACAGGCCGATATTGCTCATCTCCACTTTCGACGCGACGAGCACTTCGTCGGCCAACTTCTGGCGCTCCCGGATGATCTCCTCGACCGTCATCGAGCCGACGATCGAGCGCAAGTGCCCGGAGAAGATACGTCCGGTCAGCACGGACATCTCCCGTTCCTGCTCGGAGAGGAACCGCTGCGCCGCGTTCACGATGGACTGTGTGTCGTTGGCGACCTTGAACGCGATCACCGCGCGGACGTCCAGCTGGATAGCCTGCTTGGTGACGCAGCGCTCCTTGATCTCGGACTCGAACATCGCCAGCGACAGGTACCGCACCTTGCGGAACAGCGGAATCACCCAGGCGCCGCGTCCGATGATCACCTTGAACGGTGCGTTGTCGCGGCTGGTGCCGCCGCTGACCAGCATCGCCTCGTCCGGGTCTGGCACGTGGTAACCCAGCACGTCTGTCTCCCTTACTGTTCAGCTTCCTTCGAGTGAATCCGGGCCGAGCGGAATCCACGGAACGACATCGACGAGGCGGCCAGGATGGACCGCGATGACCAGTACGGCCGATCCGGCCGGAATCGGCTCGGTGGCCTGTGCGATGTACAGCTCGGTTCCCCCTCGAATCGCGACCAGGACCTCACTCAGCGCCCCGGCGCCCCGGATCGACGATGTGAGCGTACCTGTCAAACCCACCACAGGGTCGGTCATCCCACGATCTTCTCCTGCTGGCTCCCGGATCGCCACCCTACTTCTCGCGCAGCAGCTTTCGATACGGTCTTCGATCGGCGCATGCGGTCAAGAGCGGTACAGCGAGCGATACGCGGCGAGCATCGCGACGCAGTGGTCGACGATCTGGTCCCTGGTGGCGCGCAGTGAGCCGTTCAGCCATGCCGAGAACATGCCGGCGTTGCCGCTGGCCATCGTCACCGCGGCAAGCCTGCGCTTGACCGGGTCGTCGATGTGGGCGAACAGATGGTCCTGCACGACTCGGGTGAACACCGGCATCACCGCGATGGTGGTCTGGCCGAGTCCGGTGCTGGAATATGGTTCCACCAGAAACAGTCGCGACTTGCGCGGGTCGGCGAGCACCCGGTCCACCAAGAGCTCAGACAGCTTGCGGTCACGGGACGGGTCGTCGGTGGCGGCGAATGCGGTCATCGGCTCCAGGAATTCGTCAGCGATCCGGCGGTAGAGCATGTCGAGCAGTTCGTCGCGGCTGGCGAAGCTTTCGTAGAAATAGCGGTCGATGAGGTTCGCCTTGCGGCACACGGCGCGCATGGTGACCCCGCTTGCACCGGCCTCGCCGATCAGATCCAGCGCGGCCTCCAGCAGTGCCGCCCGGCGCGCCTCCCTGCGCTCGAAGAGCGTCGTTCCACCCCAAATCCGCGGGTTCGCATCGTCCTCTGATTCCTGACCTGTCTGCACGGCCCCACGATAATGCCTGGTGCCCCCGCCCACGCGACCTCGCCGCCGCCGGCATTCCGCGACAGAGACCCGATTCAGCCGCGTTCCATGGGAAGGCCCGAGTCACGCCACGCGACGATGCCGCCGTCCAGGCTGGCGGCGTCGTATCCCGCCTGCCGGGCTCGAGCGGCGAAACGCAGCGACAACTCGCCCACCGGGCAGACGAAGACCACCGGTCGCGACCGCGGGAAGGGGATTCCGTGGGTGAACATGTCATCTAGCTGGTCGTCGCGGATGTTCAGCGCACCGGGCACGTGGCCGAGGCGGTAGGCCATCGCGCCACGGGTGTCGACGATCGTCGGTCGACCGGCCCGGTCCAATTCGGCGAGCTGCTCGGGCGACAACGCCGGCGTGGCGGCCAGATCGGCCGGCGTCGGCGCCGGTAGGCGGTCGGCGCGGCCGAACAGGTCGGGCCTGCGCTTCTTGATATACGACAGGTACGGCTCGAGCCGGTCGCAGACAATGAACACCGCGACGATCGGCTCGTCCGATTCGGCCGTCGAATGATCCAGTGCGCCAAGCGTTTCCAGAGCCGCTGCATAGCTCGCGCCGCTGGTCGGACCGCCGAGCACCCCGTACCCCGTCGCGAGCCGCAGCGTCGCGTCAACGGCATCGCCCGCCGCCACGGTGACGATCTGATCGTAGAAGTCGGGTTGGAACAACCCGACATCCCACATCTCGCTCTCCGACCGGATACCCGGAATGAAATCCGACCGCTCGGACACCACGGCGACGGTGCGCAGTTCGGGATTGTGCTTGCGCAGATAAGTGGCGGCGCCTCGGGTGGACCCGGTGGTACCGAGCCCGCCGATCAGATAATCGACCCTGGTGATGCCGTCGGTGGCGAGGTCCTCGTGGATTTCCCGGCCGGTGCCGTGATGGTGTGCCTCGACGTTCTTCTCGTTGGTGTACTGAGAAAGGTGGCGATACGTGCCGGGCTGTTGCGCCATGGTCGCCTCGATGACCGAGTAGACGTCGTTCGGTGTGGTGGGGTCCGGGCATTCGGAGAGGCCGGGCAGTTCCACGATCTCGGTGCCGACCAGCTGCAACAGATCACGGACCTCGGCCACCTTGATTCGGTTGGTTACCGCGCGCAAGCCGATCCCGTACATCGCGCCTAGGACGCGTAGCGCCTTGGCCGTATTTCCGCTGGAGGCCTCTATGAGGGTCTGCCCGCTCGCGCGGATCTCATCCAGGTCGTCGCGGAGCATGCCCCAGGCCACCCGGTCCTTGACCGAGCCGAACGGATTGTGCGACTCCAACTTGGCGTAAAGCTCGACATTCGCCAGCCCGTGTACCGCGGGATCGAGGCGCAGCACAGGCGTATTGCCGATGAGTTCGGTGATGTGTTCGTAGCGCATCAGGGAGCCTCGGCGGGTCGGACCGGCCTCGGGGGGCGGCGGGGAGAGTGCGGCACGACAGGACGCGGCGGCAGATCGGCGGGGACGTGTGGTTCGTAATCGGTGTCGCCGACGACCTGAAAACCGCTCGAGTGACGTGAGACGGCGAGTTTTGCTGTCAGCGGGTGCATCGAGGCCGACGCCGCGGACAAGTCCATGTGGTAGGCGGCGGTGTTCGGGAAGACGACCAGATCACCCGGCCGCGGCCGTTCCGGTAGCCACACCTTGTGATTGGTGATCAGATCTCGCTCCAAGCACAGACGTCCGGCAAAATACACGCCGACCGGGCCGGACTCGGCAATCGCGTGGGACGCGGTGGGGCATCCCGCGGGGGCGGGTTCGCCGCCCGCACCGGGCAGGACGATCGGATCGACCATGACCTCCTGGTCGGCGGGGGTCACGGAATCACGGCTGAGGTCCACGTTCACCAGTACCGTGCCGTCGGCAAGCTCTTTGACGAACTCGACCGTGGCCACCGTAACGCCCGCGTGATCGACCAGCGCCTTACCTGGCTCGAGCCACAGCTCCAGCAGGTTCTCGCCCACGACGTTCGCCACGGTGCGCCCGCCATGGCGCTCCAGAGGCGCGTCGAGTAGATCCGCGAGCATCCCGCTCGCGGGCACGGTGTTGGCGTACTTGTGGAACACCGGTGTGCCGTGCACGGCGCCGCCCGCGATGTGGTAACCGAAGGTGTTGCTGCTCCAGCTCATCGGCTCGCCACGGCCGAGCAGCGATTCGCGCAGCGCGAGCACGTAGGCGTCGAACCGCTCGGCGTCGGCGGTGAACACCTGACGAAATCCACCGCCGATGTCGAGCACCGACGGTGCGAGCCCCCAGTCGTAGGCCCGCTCGACCGCTGCGAGGCAGGCGTCGATCGCGCGGACCCGCTCGCCGAGGTCGCCGGAGTCGAGGTGGAACGCAAAGCCGAGGAACGTGATTCGGCTACGCTGCGTCGAAAGCAGGTCGAACGCCTGGGGGAGATGCGCGAGCGGGACGCCGAACCGGCTCACCTGGCCCGCATCGAAACCGGATACTCGAAGCAGCACAGGCACGCGCGCGCTTTCCTCGGCGAGTTCGATGATCCGGCGCAGTTCCCACAGGTTGTCCACGTTGACGGTCGCCCCGCAGCCGACGAGGTCGCGCAGAAAGGCTTCGCCCTTGGGGCCGGTCACCTCGATGCGCGTCGGAGTGAACCCCGCGCCGACGGCTCTGGCGAACTCGTACGGCGAGGCCACGTCGATGGCGATACCCGCGTGCTCTGCGGTCCGGACAAACGCGCGGGCTTGATTGACCTTGTGCGCGTAGCAGATCCGGTGCCGGGGCAGCCGCGAGTCCAGCTCGGCGCGCAGAGTCGCGAGGTTCTCCGAATACACTTGCGGAAATATCAGGTGCGCGGGGGAGCCGTAGCGAGTCAGTGTCTCCGCTACGGCATCCGGTGTGTCGAGGAAGGCGCGCACCAGCGAATGGAGCTTCGCGGGTAGCGTCGGGAACGGCGACGTCATACCGCGGTTTCCGACGGCTCTGCGGCGGCTCCCGGCGCCGCGGTCTCGGGCTGCTCGGCGACCGGGTTGTAGCCACCATCGCGGATGGCCTCGAACGCCCGTGCCCGGTTGCGCGGGCTGCGGAACTCCGCGACCACGCGCTTGCTGGTGAGGTCGATGTCGAGCACACGGATGTCCATCGACTCCAGCACCCCGCCGATCGTGCGGACGCAGTGCTTGCAGGTCATGTCCGGCACGTAGAACACCTGGTCCTCGATAGTGGCGGCGCGGTCCGCGGTCGCCCCGTCGAGATCGGAACTCACTTCGACGATCTCGCACCGCTCGGCGATCTCGGTGAATGTCGTGACGAACCGGTCGACCACCATGGGCAGGATGCTGTAGGCCGCACCGTTCAGCTGGTGTGGCACCGCGGCGAGGCAGGAGGGGCGGGTGCCTGCGGGTAGCAGCGCGTACTGACGGGAGATCAGGTCGAGGTCGTCGTGGTACTTGGCGATCGCATCCTGGGTGGAGAGCCCCTCGACGGTGATGGCGCGGCGCATGACGGTATGCGCGTCTTCGATGGTGGCGTCCTTCATCGCGCGCAGCGTCACCACCGTCTCGGCCGAATAGCGGACGGTGCCGTCGGGCTGCGCCACGAGCGTCACCGGGATCATGCCGCGCCGGTAGGTCGAGGCTTGCAGTTCCCAGAACCAGCGGGTGGCGGCGGCGGCGAACAGTCCGGAATCATGGATGCCCCTGGCGAATTCGGCGGCGCCGCGATAGGGGGTCTGCCCGGCCAGCAGCGCGTGCTGCGCGAGCACTCGCCCGGCGGCCTCGATGCCCACCCGGAAGATGTCGAGCGGATCGTGATCAGTGGTCGTTCCATCCAGCACCGCGTGCTCGTGCGGACCGAGCCTCGAAACCCGATCGGCGAAACCGGAATTCGCATCCAACGCGTGCCACAGTGTCAGCACGGTCTCGCGCATCGCGATCGGCACCAGCGCTCCGAGCCCATCGGAGCGGAAGTGTCCCGTGTTGGGGATGCCGTCGCTGTCGGTCCACGCGATCCGGTGGGTGGCGCTCGTCACCTGGTCTGCCCGGCACGGCCGCATGAATCGCTCCAGGTACAGCCGCTGTGCGTAGGTGAGATGACTGTTCGGCTCGAGCCGCACTGCGGCACAGGTGAATTCGATCCTGCGTGGCGCGAGCGGCGGCACCGGCGCGGTGAACAGCCCCGGCTGCGCCAGCCTGGCCAGCACGCGGGACGCGGCGCGCCGGTCGTAGCGCGGGATGTCGATCGTCACGCGACCTCCTCGGCAATCGTCTTGATGCCGGCCGTGAAGCGGCCGATCTCGTCGAGGGTGTTGTAGACGTGGGTGCTGACCCGCACCGAGTCGGCGTCATCGCCTACGGCGGGGGTGCAGTGCGCGCCGGTGCGCACCAGGAAGCCCAGCTCGCTCAACACAAATCCCAGGTCGGCCGCGGAGATGCCATTCAGCCTGAACGAGACGATCCCGTAGCCGACGGCGCAGGCGGAGTGCGCCGGGCCAGGCAGGAACTCCAGCCCGGGGATCGGTCGCAGGCCGTCGATCAGGCGCTGCGTCAGGTCACGGTTGTGCGCGGCGATCGCACCGACGTCGAACGATTCCAGCACTTCCAGCGCGCTGCCGAGTGCGAGGATGCCAGGGATGTTGTGCGTGCCGCCCTCCAGCAGCTCGGGCATTGCCTGCGGCGTCAGCCCCTCCGCGCCGAGACGCACCCCCGAGTTTCCGCCGGGCAGAAATGGCACGAGGCTGTCGTGTACGCGCCTGCGGCAGTACAGCACTCCGGTTCCCGGCGCGCCGAACATCTTGTGTGCGGCGAAGATCGCGAAATCCGCGTCGAGCTCGGTCACGTCGACCGGAAGGTGTCCACCGCTCTGCGAGCAGTCGAAGCACAGCAGGATCGCGGGATCGATGCGGCCGCGCAATTCCTCCAGGGTGGTGAGGCCGCCGAAGACGTGGTGCAGATGGCTGGTCGTGATCAGCCGGGTCCGCGGCGTGATCTTGGCCCGGATATCGTCGGTGTCCGCCTCGCCCGCGCCGGTCACCCGATAGGGAATCAGCTCGATGCGGCGCCCGAACCGCCCGAGCAGCCCACGCAGATGATGCCACGGGTGCACGTTGGAGGCATGGTCCACTGCGCTGTAGAGGATTTCGTCGCCGTCGGCCAGTGTCGCCAGCCCCCACGACAGCGCGACGGCGTTGAGCGCGGCGGTGGCACCGCCGGTGAAGACAACCTCGTCCGAGTGCTCGGCGCCGATGAACGCGGCCGTACGCTCCCGGACTCGGGCGATCCCGGCGGACAGGCCGGTCGCCCACGGGTAGGTGCCACGTCCCGCGTTGGCGGTGCGGGAGCTGTGATAGCGGTGGATGGTCTCGATGACCGGCAGAGGTTTCTGCGTGGTGGCGGCACTGTCGAGGTAGACCTCGGTGGTGTCGGCCAAAGCGGGAAACAGCGCGCGCACCGTGGCGGGTGTGAGTGTCGGCGCCGGAAGTCGCGCAACCTCCGGCCGCGCGACGTGCGATCTCGAGGCGGGGGACCGCACCGTAACGCTCCCTTCACCCGATCACTGGACGACCCCAACGATACGCATTTTTGGTACGGACTTCGAAGTTTTGTCGCGGGCAACGGCTTTCAAGCACTAACCTGGGCGTTATGCCGCTGACCTTGGACGAGCGTCAACAGTTCTTCGCGCAGCCGCACATCGCGGCGCTGTCGGTGTCCGCGGGCCCTGGTCGTGGCCCGCTCACCGTCCCGATCTGGTACCAATACAGCCCCGGCAGTGAGGTGTGGGTGCTCACCGGCCCGGAGTCGCAGAAGATGCGCTACATCCGGGAATCCGGCCGGTTCACCCTCATGGTGCAGCAGTTGCAGCCAACTATCCGATACGTGAGCGTGGAAGGTCCGGTCACCCGGATAACCCCCATGACTGATGAGATGCACCATGAGATGGCCTCGCGATACCTGGCCGCGGAATCGGTCGACGGCTATCTGAAGGCGGCTGAGGCCTACGGTGAGCAGGTCGCGGTCTACCTGCGGCCGGAGCACTGGCTCTCGGCCGACCTGGGCAATCTCAGCTAGTACTAGTACCGGCCCTGCACGTACTCGACGAGAGCCTGGCGTTCGGTCGCCAGTTCGGAGATCGCGCTCTTCACGACGTCACCGATACTGACGATGCCGACCAGTCTACCGTCGTGCACCACAGGCAGATGCCGGATGCGGTGCTCGGTCATGGTGCGGCGCAGCCCGTCGACCGGGTCGTCGGGTGCACAGGTGCGAACGTCGGAGGTCATGATCTCGGTGACCGGGGTATCCAGTAGGTCGGCGCCGCGAGCGTGCAGGCTGCGCACCACGTCGCGCTCGGAGACGATACCCGCGATCGTGTTCCCATCGGGGGAGACGACCACCGCACCGATATTGTGATCGGCCAGTGCGGCGAGCAGCGTGCGTACCGTCGTGTCGGGCGCGACGGTGGCTATGTCGCTGCCCTTCCTGCGCAGAATTTCCGAAATTCGCATGTTTCACCATCCAGACGTCGCGGCACTTCCAGGATCGCAAGTTCGTGGTTGGGTGACCAGCACGAATTCGTTACAAGCCACATCGGTCACGGAGCGGGCATCGGTCACAGACGCCGAGTGACGCCGCGGTCGAGATCGCGGGCCAGCAGCGCGATCGCCGCCTGTGAGATGCCGGCCGAGGTCGCCAGATCGATCGAGGTCAGTTGGGCGATGCGGCGCAGCCGGTAGTCGACGGTATTGGGGTGCACGTGGAGCTGGCGCGCGGTGAGCTGGCGGTTCATGTCGTTGCCCAGATAGGCGCGCATAGTGTCGAACAATTCGGGATGGTGCTCGAGCGGATCGAGGATGGTGGCGATCCGCCGGGTCGCGGGGCCACTGCGGGTGAGCTGATATTCGACCGCCAGCTCCGACATCTGGTAGAGACCGGGTGGTTTGTCACCGACCCGGACCAGGTTGAGCAGCTCGTGGGCCTGATCGGCTGATTCCGGAATCCGATCGGTGTCGCCGGCCACCGCGGTCGCGGTGAGCGGGACCTCGGCGGCCTGGGCCAACAGATCGAGGGTCGCCGCGTTGACTATGGCCTCGTCGTCAGAGCCCAGCGGGATGAGCAGCGTGCCGCCCTTGGTGCTCAGCAGGGCCAGGGCGCGGGAAACGAACACGGCTGCCAGTGCGGACTGCAGTCTGCGTAGCTTGCGTCGGGCGGCGACGTTCGCGTCGACTTGCGGATTGCGCTCGTCCGCGTGTTCGGGAATCGACAGGGCGACAACCTGATAGGACTCCGCAATCGGGATGCCCGTCTGCCGGGCCAGTGCCGAACTTCCTCGCCCGCTCAGCAGTGCCGAGGCAAGTGTCTGCGCCGCCGTCTGATGTTCCTTCGCGACCAGGTGCTGCTCATCGACGTAGGCGTCGGACACCGCTGCGGTGAGCGCCTTCAGCAACTCGAGCATCAGATCGGTGGCGATCAGCACTTCATCGACGTCGTCGGCTTGGGCGTGCGCGGTCACCAGCCCGAACGCGATGCGCACCCCTTCGTGGTAGGCACGCAGAATGGTGCTCAGCGGCACACCCTCGCGGGCCCATCGTGTCGCGGATTCACGTATCGTGCCGAGCTTTTCGCCGTCCGGGACGGTGCGCTGGTCGAACATTTCGGCGACGAGGGTGAGGCAGTTGCGGGTGAGTCTCGTGACGTCCCCGCGCAATTGCTCGCCGGACAGTGTGCGACAGGGGGCCACGCACGTCTCGAAGTATCCGACCATGCGCGAAGCCACGCGATCAGTGTTCTGCAGTGGGATCGAAGCCGGCTGCCCGCCGATTTCGAGCACCGGGTCGGACGAATCAGCGGACAGATCCAACGCGGAGAAGGTCATTACCAGTTCGCTCCAATGCCACCTCGGGCGTGGAAAGAACTGCGCCCGAGTCGATCGGATCACTATACGAAAGGCTTGTGCGCACGGCGAGCGATCGGCGAGATCGATGGCAACCTACTGCACTGCGTGTGATCAAGCGCTGCGAGCGGGGCGCCGCATCAACCGCACGTTGTGCCGAGGAGGATTCACGCTGCGACGATATTCTTGCGCGCTAATCGATATCCATGCGCCCCAGGCGATTCGGAGGGCTACTCGTCGTCCAGTCCGGCCGAGAGGTAGGCGGCGGCCGCCAGCCACTGCCTGCACTGTGGGCCGTGTACCTCGTGAGCGTAGAGGATGTCGCGCGCCTGCCGGTAGGTGAGGCCGCGTGGCTCGAATCCGCAATCGGACATCGAATATTCCGGTACCAGGCACTGGCGCAGGGGCTCGGCACCGGCGCCGTCGATGACGGCGACCCGGCGGGGAGCTAGGAATGGCTGGCTCATTCGACTACCCCTCGCGTTTGCGTGTGGCGGGGGAGTGCGATGTGATGGTGACGCCGGCGCGAACTCCCTGCGTACTTCCCCGATTTCGAGTATGAGTCTATGCCCCCGTTGCTTACAGATGCAAGTACATCTGCACGATCGGTTGAGGGGAAATGGTACGGCGGCCGTCGGTCTCGAGCCGACGACCGCCGTTGTGGTGCTTGCGGTTTGGTGTTTACCGCTTACGGTTTGCGGGCGACCGCGCAGTAGGCGGAGATCGGCCGAATCTCGCCCACGTCGGTCTTGTCGGCGCGCCATTGGGTAAGGGAGACGAAGCCGGGTTCCACCATTTCCAGGCCGTCGAAGACCGCTTTGATCTGAGCCTGGGGACGGGGGACGTACGGAGTGCCGCCGGTGCCGGTGTAGTTCTCGCACAGCGTGACGTAGGCCTTGCTGTCGTCTGTGCCGTCCCACATCACCAGGTAGCTGCCCGAGGGCACCGCGTCCAGCACGGTATGCACGATCCGCAGCAGGTCGTCATAGGTCTTGGCATGGCCGAGCACGCCCATGAACATGACGGCGATCGGCTGGTTGAAGTTGAGAACGTTTTTGGCGTCGGCGATGATCCGCTCAGGATCGTGATAATCGGCGTCGACGTAGGTGGTGACGCCCTCGGGGGTCGTACTGGTCAGCAGTGCTCTCGCGTGCGTGAGCACCAAAGGGTCGTTGTCCACGTAGACGATCTTGGACTCGGGAGCGACGCTCTGGGCGACCTCGTGAGTGTTCTGCATGGTGGGCAGGCCGGTGCCGATGTCGAGGAACTGGCGGATGCCCTCCTCGCCGGTGAGGTAGCGCACGGCACGGATGAGGAACTGGCGCGACTGCACCGCCATGGTGGTGATGTCGGGGTCGACCTCGATGCCGGCGTCCCCGGCGACGCGATCGATTTCGTAGTAGTCCTTGCCGCCCATCCAGTAGTTCCAGATACGCGCGGAGTGCGGAATGTCTGTCCGGATCAGGGGGCTGTGGTCGTCGGGCATGGGTAGGACTCCTCAGGCAAAACGTGTCGGCGGCACGGCCCGTGCGGGTGGGCGCTGCGGGGTGTCGCGAATGACTGGTATATCCGATGTGCACTGTGACAGTACAAGATTCGTTGTGCGGGGCCGGCGGGATCGCCGAGCTGATCACGTGTTTCGGTGTCGAACCGACCGTGATTCCCCTTCCCGGCCGAGGGGGGTCGCAGTAGTAAGGACGCAAGGGCGAACCTCGTGCTATCGTCCGAGTGTTGCTGCAAATGCAAGAACGTTTGAGCGTGCATCTGCACGAACCAATCCGCTGACCATGTAACCGAGGAGTGGGGAAGATGTCGGATACATCCATGAACAAGATCATCGGATCTTGGCGCAAGAGTTCCTTCAGCAATCCGAGCGGCAACTGCGTGGAGGTCGCCGAGACGGCCAACGGCCAGGTGGCAGTACGCAATTCCCGGGATCCAGAAGGGGGTGTGCTCATCTATACGCGTCCGGAGATCGATGCGTTCGTCCGCGGCGCCAAGTCTGGAGAGTTCGACTATTTGACTAGCTGAGCGGTAGCATTAGCGGTCGGTGCGGTGTGTCTCGCGACAGGTGGTTGTGACACACTGTGGGCAACCCCGGAGTATCGGAGACGAACTCGATGATCGCTGAACCCGATGACGATGGTCATGTGAAAGCTGTTGTCACGGAACGTGGTCCGACCGTGCTACGCATCGCGCTGGGGGGTCAGTTGCGGAAGCTCCGGGAGAAGAAAGGCATCACCCGCGAGGCGGCTGGCGACGCGATCCGGGGCTCACACGCCAAGATCAGTCGTCTCGAGTTGGGCCGCACCGGTTTCAAGGAACGCGACATCCGCGACCTGCTGACCCTCTATGGAGTACTCGACACCGAGGAGCGCGAGTCGTTTCTCGAACTGGCCAGGCAGGCGAACGAGCCGGGGTGGTGGCATCGCTATAGCGACCTGCTGCCGCAATGGTTCGGCACCTACCTCGGTCTGGAACAGGCTGCGAGCAAGATTCGCACCTACGAGGGGCATCTTGTTCCCGGACTGCTGCAAACGCCCGAATACGCAAGGGCGGTCGTGGCGCTCGGGTACGAGGACGCCGATACGGATCGGCGGGTCGCGGTGCGGCAACGTAGGCAAGAGATCCTATTTCGATCGGATCCGCCGATTGTCTGGGCGGTGATCGATGAAGCCGCGTTGCATCGGCCGGTCGGTGGTGCGGCGGTGCACCGTGAGCAGATGCAACATCTGAGCAAGCTCGCCAAATTACCGAACGTGACAATTCAGGTGCTGCCGTACTCCGCGGGCGCGCACGCTGCGGCGGGTAGTTCATTCAGTATCTTGCGCTTTGCCGAGCCGGAACTGCCCGACATCGTCTACCTCGAGCACCTGACCAGCGCGCTGTACCTTGATCGGCGGCAGGACCTTGCGCTGTACCTCTCGGTCATGGACCGGCTCAGCGTCCAGGCCGAGCGTCCGGAGGGGTCGATCGCGATCATCGACAGGTACGCCGACGGGCTCTGAGTCCGCTGAGAGGTTTCTGGACGCAGAGTCGATCGGCCAGAACGGACAAGCACACCATGTCGTAACCACTCAAACGGGCAATGGATGTCCGGCGTGTGGTGTTTCCCAGCGGTCACATAGACCGCGGCGGTGATGCCCGGCGCCAGCCCGCAGCGGAATGTGGAAGACGCCGGGCGCGGCGACTTAATGCTTGTGGCACAAGGAGATTCGGGCCCCTGGACATCGGGCCGAAGCCGGGTCAGAGTTTGATGAAGCTGGAGGTGATCCGCCAGAATGTCGCGCGCTGCAAGGTGTCGAAATCCCAGTCGTCAGCCATCGCGTACGCGGTGGTGACGATTCGGTCGATATCGAAATCATGCCGGGTCGCCGCACCGGTGGATTCGACGGCATCGATGACGTACGCCATGGCGGTTTCCCGCGAGAATGCGGTGTCGGTATGGCCGCTTCGGGCCGACGGTGTGCTCATTCTTCTACCGTTCGCTGGCTGGTCGGCCAGTGTGATGTCGGCTGAGCCGAGCCGATCCGAAAAGTGGTTGTTCCATTCGAACATCCCTGTTTTGTGGCGGCGGCAACCGCGGCGACTTCGGCCTTCGGCTCGCCCGCGTGGGCTCCCCTGGTTGTCCTCTGTAAACCGTTGCGGGACTGAGTTTAATTCGCCGTACCTTTCAGATGCAAGCACATCTGCACGGTCGATTGTGTATTCGCAGTAGGCATTTCGTACCTGTGAGTTTGCGGACGCAGTGCTGAGAAGAGTGAATTCAATCGCGGCCGAATAGCACGTCCGTGCTGTAGACGATCTGCGTACCAGGCTCGACGAATTGGTCCGCCGCGGCCCGCCAGGCAAGGAAATGCTCGGTGAAGCGATGCGCTTCCGCCGCCTCGTCATCGGTGTAGAGCTGGTAGAGGAAGAATCGGTGCGGATCGACCCGATCTGCGCAGATGTCGAAGCGCAGACATCCGGCCTCGGTCCGGACCGAGGCATCCGCGCTCCGGGATATGGCCGCGAGGAACTCCGCGCGAGAGCCGGGGCGGATCTTCATCGAGACGATACGGCTGAACACGGTTGTTCTCCCATCGTGACCGTGGGCATCAATCGGCAGGGGCGGCAGCGGGGTTCGCCTCGGTTCAATCTGCCAGTTGCGCAACTGCCTGGCTAATCGGAGTGGTTCCCGACACGAGTTCGAGCGTCGTACCGAAGGTGTGCGTGGCGGGTAGTAGTGCGGTGAGCACGGCGGCCACATCGGAGCGCGGGACGTCGCCGCGACAGCCAACGGGCGGTGTGAGCGTCACCAGCCCGGTGCCCGCGGTGTCGACGAGGCGGCCAGGCCGGAGGATCGTCCAGTCCAGATCCCGGTCCCGCAGATCGTTCTCGGCCTGAGTCTTCGCATCGATGTAGGCGGCCCACACCTCATCGGTGCCGGGCGCGGGCGGCTGACCGGCGCCTACCGTGGAGATCTGCACGAAGCGGCGCGCGCCCGCTCGTCCGGCGGCCTCGGCCAGTCGGACGGAGCCGCCCAGGTCCACGGTGTACTTGCGGTCCACGCCGCTGCCCGGTCCCGCCCCGGCCGCGAAGACCACGGAGTCGGAACCTTTTACGACGGCGACCAGATCATCGGTGCCGGCGTTCTCCAAGTCGAATGGGACCGGATCGGCGCCTGCGGCCAGGACGTCGGCGGCGTGGTCCGGATTGCGAATGAGCGCGGCGACCTCGTCGCCGCCGGTAGTGAGCGATCGGATGAGCAGCAGTGCGATCTTCCCGTGTCCGCCTGCGATGACGACGCGCATGAATCGGTCCTTTCGGTCGGGGCGGTGCCCGTGCTCAGCGCTCGGGACCGCCGGGATTACAGCGTGCGTCGACGGTGGCCGAGTAACCGACCGCTGGACGCCAGGGTTCCAGATTCCAGCTGGGTTTGTTCGGCTGTACCAGCCGCGCCCAATCCCAGTGGCAGATGAGCTGATCGCGCATGCCGGGTGCGTCCGCGTCCGAAGACTGGGCGATCACCTCCTGCCAGGCGCGCTCGTCGGACCCAGGAAAGGTGGTCTGCCGCCCGGCCGAGGTAGGAAATACGAGCAGCCGCGGCCCGTCGATGGCTTCGGTCCAGGTCACGTGGTCGATCAATGGCAAACCCGCGTAGGGATCGACGGTGGGTACGGCGCCCAATGACGCGGAAGCCTCGGAGGCTGGTGCGTTTCGCGTCGGCGTGGTTGTGGCAGGGGGCGTCGTGGTGCTGCCCCGCGCGGAGGCGGACTCGTCGGAACCGCAGGCCGTAACCACCATCGGCAGCAGCGCGACGGACAGCAGCGCGGCAGTACGTTGCCGGACCCCGTTCCGGTGCGGGTACCGCTGTGCCACTGTCGAACCTCCTGTGTTCTCCTCGGCGCCGCTGGCGTGCCCATCCGAGCCTAGCGAGCGCGAGCGGCCTCGGCGAGGGCACGGATTGTGGTGGTTTTCTGCTGCGCAATGTGGCCGCGACGGGTGCGCCGTCGAACCTGGGCCTGTTGTTCCCTTCGCGATCCCTGGCTGCCCGTGACTTCTGTCGCAGAGGGCCGCCACAACCTATTGCACGATGGCCTGGCCGGATTGCGTGCGATCCCACGGAGAGCTCGATGTCGACCGGTATTTGACGCCGACCGGTCACGAGGTCCTGCGTTTTGGGAAACTCGAGTGTGTTCTCCGCGCCGACGTGAAGGCTCCCGGCATGGGCATGGGCATGGGCATGGGCATGGGCATGGGCGAGCTGATCGCGGAGTTGTGGTCGTCCGGTACGGACCTGCGGGTGGCCATCTATCCCGGTGACCATCTCGGTGTAGCCCGCGAGGCGATCCCCGATGTGTGTCCGCTCGTGGACGGTGTGCTCGACCGCCGGTAGGCGGCCGCGCTCAGCGCCAGAGTGATCGGCAGGGCAGCCTGCGCAGGTCGGGACGCACGTCCCCGTCCACGGTGACGGTGAGCCCAGCGTGTGCGGCGGCCGAGGTGAATTCCCCCGCCTCGGTCCCAGTCGCCGCGTATTCGAGGATCAGGGCGTCCTCCGGTGTGGGTCCGTCGAAATAGACAGTGATTCGCCGTGTCGGCGTCTCGGTGTCGTCGGCGAGCTTGTGCGCCATGCCGTCCATGCCACCGTCTCCTTCCGGGCCGGCGCGGCGGCGCGCCGTTGAGACCGACGGTAAGCGCCCACCATTGCTGAGAACATGTTCTAGGCAATCGGCTGGATTTGTCACAGCGCGGGCACATGACAACCGAGGTAGAGTCACCGGCGGGGGAACACTACGGTCACAGGTCGGTCGCCCGAAACTTGTGAATTGTCAACACGTTCGCGTCGGCAGCTGCCCTGTGCGCGCGATGTTGTCGAGGATGAGCACAGCGTTGAACGATGCAGGAGGCACACGTCGATGAGTCAGGGCCCACGGTCGATGGGTAGGGGAGTGCGGCGACGGCGCCTCGCACGAGCGTTCGGTGCGGTGGCCGCGGGTCTCGTGCTGGTTGCCAGTATGGCCGGGGCGGCCGTCAGCGCGCCGCTGTATCCCGCGCCGGATCCGGACCCCTTCTACGCGACCCCCGCGGACATCGCGGACAAGAAGCCGGGGGATGTGATCGCGACCCGCGTGATGCCCCCACTGATGATTTTCCCGGACACCACTGTGACCGTGGTGCGGTTCCGGTCGACCAGTTCCGAGGGCAAGCCGATCGCCGCGACCACCACGGTCCTCACCCCGAAGATGCACCGCAAGGATGGGCCGCTGCTGTCATTCCAGCACATCATCAACGGTCTCGGCGCGGAGTGCTCGGTCTCCCGCGTGCTCTACACCGGAGACCCGAACCTGATCGTGCGCGAGGCGCCGGGCTGGAATGTGCTGTTGGCCCGTGGCTGGAGCGTCGTGCTGCCTGACCACCTCGGTCCCAACTTCGCCTACGGCGCAGCCAAACTCGGCGGGCAGATCACCCTGGACAGCGTCCGCGCGGTGAAGCAGGTGGCCGAGCTGGAGGTACAGCAGAGCCCGGTGGCGATGGTCGGTTACTCCGGTGGCGGCATGGCCACCGCGTGGGCGGCTGCCCTGCAGCCGAAATACGCGCCAGAGCTGAATATCGCGGGCGCGGCCATGGGCGGCGTGCCGATGAACCTGGTGAAGATGCTCGAGACGCTCGGGCTGAACTCGCACCCGGTGTTCGGGCTCGCGTTGGCCGCGGGCCTCGGTTTGGAGCGCGAGTATCCGGACCGATTCCCGCTCAGCGAGCAGCTGAACGAGCGCGGCCTCGCCGCCCGTACACAGATCGCCAACAGCTGCACCAACGACATCCTCGCCGCCGGCGCGGGCCGCGGCGCGCTGGACTTCGCGAAAACGACCTCGATGATCAACGACGACACCGCCCGCGCCGTGGTCGCGGAGAACAGTCTCGAGCTCTACGACGGCGTGCCCAAGACGCCAGTGTTCGAATGGCATTCGCCGATCGACGGGCTCATCCCGATCGACTCTGTGGTCAATACCGATAAGCGCTGGTGTGCGGCCGGTGCCACGGTACAGACCGAGCAGATTCCGGTACCCGACCACCTCACCGCGGCGGTGGTCGGCATCCCGGCGGCACTGAGCTGGCTGGACGCCCGTTTCCGCGGGGAGCCCCCTCCGAGCAACTGCTGACCAACCGTACGTGACGACCGAGTCGACCCCTTTCTCCCCTAGCGGGTCTCGGCTCGGTTGTTGCGAAATGGACACGCGATATACACGACTCGAGCGCTTTTGCATCTCGAGTTGGGTGTAGTGACGTAGCCTGGCTTTCTGGCCCCGGCATGATAGGGGGCATTTTCGGGGGCCGAAGGCCGCGTTGCCCGGGCGCCAGACGAACCTGACGTCGCACCCAGAGGCATGTGCCATGAGATGCTTACGTGCCATCGCGGTCACGTTGCTCGTTGTTTGTCCGGCTATGACCGGGCAGGCTGTCGCCGAGCCGTTGCCCACGCCACCGGCGCCGGCAGTGCCCGACGTGTCGGGCATGCTCCCGCCTCCGGGCGGACTGCTACCCGGCCTGCAGCAATTCATCGACCGGATAATCCCCCCGCCACCGATCACACCTGTGCCGGAGCCGATTTCGCCGACTCAGCAGGCGGCCACGCTATCGCCCTCGCTGGCGGCGCTTCGCAAAGCCACCCTGCCCGCGCCGATCGGTGATCCGATGTTCGACGCCTGGCCCGCGAATCTCGGCGAGCTGACCGAGGGACAGGTCATCGATTACCGCGATGTCAGCGCGACAACCGCCCCGCTGATGCTGATGCCGATCCAGCGGGCTCTGCTGCTGAAGTACCGGACTGCGGATGCCCATGGCGCCCCCTCCTATGCCACGGCTACGCTCATCGTTCCCACCGCGGCCTGGCCGGCCCCCGGCCCCCGGCCGGTTGTGGTGAACAACCTGCCGATCGACGCGCTCGGCCGCACCTGCACTCCGGGATACACCCTCGCGCACGGAGCCAATTCGGACACCAGTTTCACCGACTTCGTCCCGCCGACCACCCATGCGGCGGCGCTGCGCGGGTACGCCGTGCTGATCCCGGATCACGAGGGCCCCTCGATGGCCTACGCCGAACCGGTCGTGGCCGGTCACGCGGTGCTGGACGCGATCAGAGCCGTCCGCGGACTGCTGCCGGGCGAGTTCGGCGCCAGTCGGTTCGGCATGGCGGGGTACTCCGGCGGTGCCATCGCCACCCACGGTGCGGTGAAGCTGATCTCCAGTTACGCACCGGAATTGGCGGAGGTGATCGTCGGCGCCGCGCTGGGCGGCGTGCCCGCCGACTACGAGATCCTGGCCCGCAGCATGAATGGCAATCTCGCCTCGGCGGTGTTCATGGGTGCGGTGTTCGGGATCGGCCGGGAACGGCCGGAGATCCTGGCCAGGATGAACAATCTCGCTCAGTGGGCGGCCACGTCGCGGCTGAAGGACCTCTGTGGCAGCAGCTTCGGAGCGGTCGGCGTGCTGATGCTGCCGATCGATATCGCCGCTAACATTCCCGATCCATTGCATTCGGATCTGGCCACGGACATCTACCGCGTGACCAGGATGGCCGACATGAAGTCGGCGACCCCCCTGTACATCTACAACGGGGAGCAGGAATTCTGGATCCCCGCCGAGGGCGCGCGTAATCTCTATCGTGAACAGTGCCGTCTGGGCGTTTCCGCGGTGTACCGGAGTGTGCTCGGCGAGCACATCATCGCGGCGGCTCTCGGCTATCCGGAGGCCATGCTCTGGCTGGACGATCGGCTGCGAGGAGTGCCTGCGCCGAGCGAGTGCTGACGGTTCGTCGGTAACGCCCGGGGACATCCGATGTTGCGGTGTGCCGGACTACCACGATTGATGCCCGGCGCGGTCCGGGTCGGTCGATTGCTGCGATGTCCGAACTGTCAGGGGCGGCAGTGCGTCGTCGTCGCGGCTCCGGTACGGTGGGCCGGTCCAGGCGGGGTGACGCCGGATTCGTGAAAGAGGCACATGAACGACACTACGACCACCGCGTCTGAACAGGCCACGGCGCTGGTCGGGCGGCATTTCCGCATGACCGAGCACTATGAGGTAGGACGCGAGAAGATCCGGGAGTTCGCGCGGGCCGTGCAGGACGGCCATCCGGCGCACCGGTACGAGGGCGCCGCCGCGGAGCTGGGCTTCGAGGCGCTGGTCGCGCCGCTGACTTTCTCCTCCATCGTTCTGATGCTGGTGCAGCGCAAGATGTTCGAGTCCTGGCTGACGGGCTACGATCTCGGGCAGGTATTGCAGACCGAACAGTCCATCCAGGTGCATCGGCCGATTATCGCGGGCGACAAGCTGTGGTGCGACTCCTATATCGAGTCGTTTCGGCAGTTCGGTGACAAGGACTTCATGGTCACCAAGAACGTGCTCAGCAACCAGCACAAAGAAGTGCTGCAGACCACCCACACCACCGCGGTGGCGCAGACCGGGGTCGAAATCGCCACCGACCTGCGCGCCGCGGTCGCGGGCGTGATCATGACCGGACAGTCGGTCGGCGACCGGTCCGACGCGTCGGCCGCGCGTGCCAGGGACGAGCACGCGGGCATGGTGGAGCGATTCGACCACGTGGCACAACCTGATCAGGATGAGCGGCGCAGGACGCCGCGTACCGTTTTCGCCTTCGAGGAGCTGTCGGTCGGTATGGAACTGACCCCGCGCACGATGGTCCTCTCCCGGGGTGACCTGGTGAATTACGCGGGAGTTTCCGGTGATTCGAATCCCATCCACTTCAGCGACCTCGTCGCGCGCAGGGCGGGCCTGCCTGATGTGGTGTCGCACGGGCTGTTGACGATGGGACTCGGTGCCGGGTATCTCACCGACTGGCTGGGTGATCCGACCGCCGTGACGAATTACGGAGTTCGATTCGCCGGGTTCGCGCCGGTGCCGGCTGACAAGGCCAGCGCGATCGAATTCCGCGGCCGCGTCAAGGAACTGGACCCGATCCGCCGATCCGCCGCCATCGCACTGACTGCGACCTGCCACGGGCACAAGCTGTTCGGCCGCGCGACGGCGGAAGTGCTGCTGCGCTAGCGCCTTCTTCGGACCGAGCGGTTTCGATCTGGAATGTGAACAACGCACATGCAAGACTCGTGGAATGCGTGCTTCGGTAGTGCGGTATCACAACGAATCCATCGCTCGCGGAACAACTCCGGCTGACGAGGGTGGGCCGACTGTCCTGCGGATGATTCTCGGCGGGCGGATGCGGCGACTGCGAGAAGCATGCGGCATCTCGCTCGAAGACGCGGGCGAGGCGATCCGGGGTTCGCATTCCAAGATCAGCAGGCTCGAACTGGGCCGCACCGGATTCCGGGAGCGCGACCTGATGGATCTGCTCGATCTGTACGGGGTCATCGACGAAGACGAGCGCGCCGAGTTCAAGCAGCTGGCCAAGCAGGCCAACACGTCGGGCTGGTGGCATCGTGATACCGACTGGCTGCCGAAGTGGTTCGACACCTACCTGGGCTTGGAACAGGCTGCGCAGTTGATCCGTTGCTATGAGCCGCGTGTGGTCCCCGAGCTTTTACAGACCCCGGACTACGCCCGCGCGCTGATGGTTCTCGCCCACCCGAACGAGGACGAGGAATCGATCGAACGGCGGGTGGCGCTGCGGATGCGCCGCCAGGAGATCCTGACCAGACCGGATCCGCCGCAGTTGTGGCTGATCGTCGAGGAGGCTGCGCTGCGCCGCGGGATCGGCGGATCGCAGGTGTGGCTCGCGCAGTTGGACCACGTGCTGCGCGCCACGGACAGACCGAACATCACCGTGCAGGTGCTGGCCGACCATGTCGGCGGGCCCGCGCTCACCGACGGCGCGTTCACCATGCTGCGCTTCGCCGAGCCGGATTTGCCGGACATCGTCTATCTTCAGCAGCTCACCGGTGCGCTCTATCTGGACAAGAACGCCGATCTCGCCGCGTACCGTGCGGTCGCGAACCTTCTCTCGGTACACGCCGCGCCGCCCGAATACACCAGCCAACTCATCGAGGCACTGCGGGAATGTCATCCATCGACTCTGGATCAGCCGTCCGACATCTGACAGCGGCTCGAGCGCGCCCATTCGGTCGAAGTCGATCGGGTGCCGCGTCGTCCTTCGCCCGCGTCGCGAGTTCTGCACCGGCGGGAGCCCCACAGCTGATGGCTGATCCTCGAAGAGGCGCGCTGCGCCGCCGGATCGGTGGTTCCGCTGTCTGGCGCGTCCAGCGCGACGAGCTGTTGCGCGCGGAGGGGCAAACCACACATGCCGCTCCAGATCCCGACCGACCGCGTCAGTGCGGCTGTCCTCGCCCCGACGGCGCGTTCCTCATGCTGCGCTTCGCCGAGACAGACCTACCCCGCATCTACTCCAGTTAGCCTGGTTGGCGCGCTCTATCTCGACAAGATCGCCGACCCGTACATGTATCCGGCGTCGGCTCGTCTGGTCTGCCGATAACGGGCGGCTGATAGACGTGGTCCCTCACGAATCCGGCGGTCTCTGCCTCGCGCGTCTCCGCGGTGACCACGCGGAACAGCTCGGCGGCTGATTGGGTGTCGCTGAACTTGGGCATGTGATAACCGAGACGAATGCTCGTGCCATCGGACGCTACGTCCGCCGCGGAGCGCTGAGCAGGGATGAACTCACCCAGGCGGAGGGCAGCCGCGTCGGGCAAGCGAAGAAAGGCAAAGTATTGTCCCAATGAGACAATAAGGTGGTAGGCTTTGAACATGAGCGACGACGGTGTCGATCTCGATGGTCGTCGGCTGCGCACGCGGCGTAGTCGACAGGCGCTATCGCGTGCCGCATTCGACCTGCTCACCGAGCGCGGACTCGAGGCGGTCGCCGTCGAGGACATCGCGGTGCGGGCCGGCGTCACCCGGCGCACGTTCAGTAGGCATTTCGCCTCCATCGAGGAAGCGATCCTCGGCGACGTGGACCAGGATGTGCACCTGTTCAACGAAGCCCTGCGCCGCCGCCCGATCGGCGAGCCGCCGCTGACCGCCTATCACCACGCCGTCCACGACTGGCTGGCCACCGAATACGGCGGAGCCCGCGCGGCTCTGCTGGCGCGGCGTTGGGCGCTGTTTCAGCGTTTTGAGGACGAGCCCGAGCTGTTCGCCGGTTATCAGCGCATCCGCATCGATGGGCAGCGCGAATCGGTACGGATCATCGCGGCGAGGCTGGGGGTGGATCCGCTGACGGATCCACGTCCGGCCGCCGCGGTAGGCGCCGGTGCGGGCATGCTGCTCGCCGCGTTGCAAAGCTGGGCGGCGGGCCCGGACCCGATGGGCCTGTCTGCCCTCGTCGAAGAGTTCTTCGACACCCTCGTCGCTATCACAACCGAGTTCCGGAACGAGGAGTCACCGTCATGTCTACAGGGTCGGTGAATATGTACCGCCGGACGTGCCGACGCGTCGGGCTGGACCGTAATCCGCTGCGACGGAAGGAAGACCGCCTGCAAGCCGGCGTCGCGATGTTTCTCGCACTGGTGTTCGTCCTCGTCGTTCCGGTGCTTGCCATGACGGTCGGTGGTCGGGTGTATCGCACGGAAACGGCAGCGGTGCAAGCTCGAACTGCGCAGCTGCACCAGGTCGACGCCACCGTGATCGAGACAGGCAAGGCGCCGCTGTACGCGCCGATCATGCCCGCGCGGGTGTCCTGGAAGGATGCCGACGGCGTGACGCACACGGGCGATTACCAGTCGACCACCGTAGTCGAGCCGGGTTCCACGGTCTCGATCTGGTTGAACGAAGGTGGCACCATCGTGGAGCCGCCGTCCTCGACCCAGGCGGCCAGCAAGGCGGTCCTGCTCACCTCGGGCGCGGCGCTCGGCGTCTTTGTCGTGCTCGCGGGCGGCTACTTCCTGCTGCGTCGCGGTCTGGACCGGCGGCGCCTGCACCAGTGGGAATCGGAATGGGCGGCCGCCGATCTCAGCTGGGGTAGTCATGGCTGAGCAGGAGCGCGGCGTGCCCGCAGCCGGTAGAGACGGGCGCAGCGGGCAGGTCGCGGGCCAGCCCACAACACGGCGAGCGAAGAGGTCCGGCAACGCTGTGCACATCAGGGCCCCGGCGAGCCGGGGCGCCCGGTTCGGTGTCGATCACCGGACATCTCACGATGGGCAGCCGGTTCTGGTGTGACACAACACAACCGCTTGGCGCGGTGGGATCGGATCAGACCGGGAAAAGGCTGTGTTTGCGCGGATTCGGCTCCACGCTCGCCTCCTTCTCGCGCAACAGCCGCAGCGCGTGGCGGATCTCCAGTCTGGTCCGGGAGGGCTCTATCACCGCGTCGATATAGCCACGCTCGGCCGCGATCCACGGCGTGGCGACGGTCGTGTTGTACTGGTCGATCAAGAAGTCCCGCGCGGCCTCCCGCTGCTCGGCGGGCACTTGGGCGAGCTGGCGCTTGCCGACGATACTCACGGCGCTCTCCGCGCCCATCACCGCGATCCGCGCGGTGGGCCAGGCCAGGCTGATATCGGCGCCCAGCTGCTTACAGCCCATCACCGCGTAGCCGCCGCCGTAGGCCTTGCGCACCACGACGGTGACGATCGGGACGGTCGCCTCGATCACCGCTCGGAAGAACCGCCCGCCGCGCTTGATCACGCCGTTACGCTCTTCCTCGACACCGGGCAGCACGCCAGGGGTGTCGACGACGAAGATCAACGGCAGGCCGTAGACGTCGCACAGCCGGATGAAATGCGTCGCCTTGTCTGAGCACTTGGCGTCGATGGCGCCGCCGAGGGCCAGCGGCTGATTCGCGATCACGCCGACGCTGCGTCCATCCACCCTGGCGAAACCGGTGATCAGATTCTGCGCGGTGGCGGCGCTGATCTCGTGGAACTCGCCGTCGTCGAACAGGCGCAGCAAGATCTCGTGCATGTCGTAGCCCTCCCGGTCCGAGTCCGGGATAATGGAGTCCAGCTCCAGATCGTGCGAGCTGATCTCCGGCTCGATGCCCGGGTTGACGATCGGTCCCTGCTCCAGGCAGCTCGACGGCAGGTAGCTCAAATACGTTCTGGCCCAATCGAACGCGTCCTGCTCGCTGGCGGCGACGTGATGAATGGTGCCGTTGGCCGCTTGGACCTGCGCTCCGCCGAGTTCCTCCATGGTCACCTCCGCACCGGTGACTTCTTTGATCACCTCCGGCCCGGTGACGAACATGTACGACTTCTCGGTCGCGATCAAGATGTCGGTATTGACCGGAGCGTAGACCGACCCCGCCGCGCATTTGCCGAGCATGATCGACACCTGCGGCACGAAACCGGACAGCCGTTCCTGGCGGCGGCTCATGAGGGCGTACCAGGCCAGCGACGTGACCGCGTCCTGGATGCGAGCGCCGCCCGAGTCGTTGATCGCGACCACTGGGCAGGCGTTGTCGGTGGCGAAGTCCAGCGCCTTGGCGACCTTGCGGCCGAACATCTCCCCGACGGAGCCGCCGAACACGGTTTGGTCGTGCGCGATCACCACGACGGGCCTGCCGTCGATGCGGCCCCGGCCGGTGACCACGCCGTCGCCGTACATGGCATCGGATGTACCCGGCTGGCGCACCAGGGCGCCGATCTCCACGAAGCTGCCCGGGTCGAGCAGTGCGCGTACCCGTTCCCGCGCGCTCGGAATGCCCTTGCTCTTGCGCTTCGCGATTCCGGTTTCACCGGCGGGTTCTTCGGCCAGCTCGAGGATCCCTCGCAGCTCGTCCAGCTTTTCTCGCGTACCGCTCATCTGTGGTATTTCGCCCTTCGAACTCGTCGCCTCGCCGTATGGGCACGGCGCTCGATGTTATCGGTGGTGAGACCTGCTGCACACGCGTTGGGATGATCTCATGGGACGGCTCGCAGCTTTGCCCGCCACGCCCGTGGCTCACGGCAGGAACCGCAGCGGCGCCGCGGCGCGCGGCGATTTGTGCAACTTACCAGTCGCGCACCGTCGCGCCGATGAATGGTTCCTACGACGTCGCGGGGGCCTATCCGCGGCCGTCGGACGTCTCTATGGTGACCACCGGAATGCGTGGTCGTCATTGCGTCACACACTGTCGGAAACCCACGAATTCGCCAGGACAGGAAATTCGCGAGGCCGAAACGAGGCGCCGCGGAAATGTGACAGTCCGACGCGCCGCGTGCCTCGGAATCTGCTCGAGGGCTTGTGTTCAGCCAACTGCGAATGTCGACTCTGATGACTTCCTGATACTTTCCAGCATATCTCGATTCCATCACGATCCGTCGCTAAACTTCGGGAGGCATGACGGGCATACAGCTGAGCGCGAGTACCGAGGCGCCGGCATCGAAACTCGCACACTTGGCCGGGCACCCCGGCCATGGCGTGCCCGGCGGTGTCATGACAAGGGCGCGGAACTGGTCGGTAGCGGCCGTCGGTGAATCGAGCGGTTGTGGATTGCCTCAGCAGGGCCCGATGGCTGTTGTCACCTCGCCCAACGATCAGGTAGTCAGGGCGTTCGGCCTGACATTTGGTCGCTGTCGTCGACTGCGCCCTGATGTCTCGGGGTGCGCAAAGGAGTACCTGTGACCACCGTGTCTCGAACAGCTGGAGGTCCGTACACGGCTGTTCGAGGAGCACAGCGAGTACGCCGGGGCCCGACAGGCAGAACGGGCTCCTGCGGCCGGATGAGTCTCCGAGTGCTGATCACGGTGGCGGCGATGGTGGCCATCGCCTCGGTGAGCGCTGCGACCGTGCTTGCCGATCCGGTGCCGTCGCCCACCCCGCCGCCCGTCGTCGATCCGGACATGACCCGGACCGGCCTGATCTCGCTCGAGCAGGTCGCGCCGCAGCGCGAGCGGTTGTCGATCGCCTCGGCGGCGATGCGCCGCGTCATCACCGTCGACGTCCTGCGCGGTAGCGGAGCGGCGCCTCGGCCGGTGCTGTACTTGCTCGACGGCGTCGATGGCGACGCCACCTCCGCCTGGCTGACCAAGGGCAGGGCGGCGGAGTTCTTCGCGGACAAGCCGGTCGACGTGGTGCTGCCCGCCGGCGGCACCGGCAGCATGTACAGCGACTGGGTCCGTCACGACACCCAGTTGGGGCTCAATCGCTGGGAGACCTTCCTCACCGCCGAGCTTCCGCCGATCGTGGAATCGCTGCTGCGTTCCGACGGCAGGCGGGCGATCGCCGGCGTGTCGATGGGGGCGCAGGCCGCGATCATGCTGGCCCAGCGCCACCCTGGCTGGTACCGCGCCGTCGCCGGGATGAGCGGGTGCTACTCCACCGCCGACCCGCTCGGTCGCGCCGTCACCACGATCACGGTCGCCTCACGTGGCGGCAACGTCGACAACCTCTGGGGTCCGCCGGTCGCACCCGAATGGGCCGCGCACGACAGTGTGCTGAACGCCGAAGCGCTGCGCGGCACCGCGATCTACCTCTCGGCGGCCACCGGTCTGCCCACCGGCGCAGATCTTGTGGCGGTGGCGAACTCGTCGACGATCGTGGACGCGTTGGCGACCGCGGGCGGCGGCGCGGCGCTCGAGGCTGGGGCACGGTCGTGCACCGAGCTGTTCGCCGCTCGGCTCGCCGCATTGAGGATTCCCGCCGCCGTGGAGTACACGGCCGAGGGAATGCACACATGGCCGGATTTCGAGGCGCAACTGCCGAAGGCGTGGCAGGTGCTGGCGCAGGCGCTGGATCTGTCGAAGTCCCAGTGAACGGCGCCGCGGAATCAGTGCGTCACCGTGGCGTTGACACCGGTATGACCCCGGCACTTCGCTCTATCCGGTTCTCCGTCCTCGACCGCTCGCGGGTTCGGCGCGGCCAGAGCCATTCTGCGGCGCTGAGGGAGACCGTCGAGTTCGCCCGGCTCGTCGAGCAGTGGGGCTATCACCGGTTCTGGGTGTCCGAGCACCACAGCGTGCCCGGCGTGGCGGGCTCGGCGCCCACGGTGCTCGCGGCCGCAGCCGCCGCCGCGACCGCACGGATCCGGATCGGTACCGGCGGAGTGATGCTGCCCAACCATCAACCGCTGATTGTGGCCGAGCAGTTCGGCGTGCTGGAGTCGTTGTATCCGGGACGTATCGACATGGGGCTGGGCCGGTCGGTCGGCTTCACCAACGGCGTGCGGCGAGCGCTCGGGCATGACAAGCGCGACGCCGAGGAGTTCGACGCCCAGCTCACCGAGCTGCTGGCGTACTTCGCTCACGGCGGGCAGGAGGGCGTGCACGCCTGGCCGACGGAAGGACTGCGCGTTCCGGCGTTCCTGCTGGCGACCGGATCCGGCGCGGAGCGTGCCGCCCGATTCGGACTCCCGCTGGTGATCGCTGCCGTGGGCGGCGAAGACCGCATGATCGCGGCCATCGAGCGCTATCGGGCCGGGTTCCGTCCCGCCGCCCCCGGTGCCGAACCCTACGTGATGGTCTCGGGATCGGTCGTCATCGCCGATACCACTCGGCAGGCGCATCGACTGCTGCTGCCGGAGGCCTGGTCCACTGCGTACTCACGTACCCACGGCACATTCCCGACCCTGATTCCGCCTTCTGAGATCGAAGCGCTCACCATGACCGACCGGGAGCGCCGGATTTTCGACGAAGCGTTGCGCGGTCATATTCACGGTACTGAAGAGGAGGTCGCCGATCAGCTGGAGCGGTTGGTGACCAGGACCGGCGCCGACGAGATCCTTGTGCACACCAGTACCTACGACCGTGCCGTTCGCTTGGAATCGCACCGCAGGCTGGCGCGGCTCACCGGTCTGTCGCGCGATCCCGCCGACGTGCGCCAGCGCGGCACGGCGGCCTGACAAAAAATCTCTCGCCATCCACTGCGGACACATCGCGGTACCGGACAAACCCGGCCAGGTGCTACCTCAGCTGCAGCGTGAGTGTCGCGATGCCCAAGCCGACGAAGCCGATGGCGAGGAAGAATTCCGCCGTCTTACGAATGCCGATGGGGAAGATCAGCCACGACTCCGGCATTCCCCTCGCTGTCATCGGCTGCAGGATGGGCTCGAAGTGCAGGATGGCGGCGAGGCCGGAGAACCCGGTCATGCTGGCGAGCCATCGGTCGTGGAGATCGAATCGCAGGATGGCGATGTCCTGTGTTACCACCGGCGACATGGGCTATTGGCGGGGCCTGGTGGTTTCCGCTGAGGGAGCGGTGATGCCCGCGAGTCGGCGTGGCGCGAGGATTTCGTCGATTCTTTCTCGGGCGAGGAGTCCGAGTTCGATCGCGATGTCACTGACGGATTCTCCGGTTTGCAGCGCCTGTTTGGCGACCAGGGCGCTGGCGGCGTATCCGATGTGCGGGGTCAGTGCCGTGACGATGCCGATGGAGCGTCGGACGCCTTGTTCCAAGTGGTCGCGGTTAGGGGTGATGCCCGCGACGCATTTGGTTGCCAACGCCTCGACGGCGGCGGTCAGGTGTGTCGTGGTGCGCAGCAAGCTGTAGGCGATGATCGGTTCGAAGGCATTGAGTTGCAGTTGCCCGGCCTCGGCGGCCATCGTGACGGTCAGGTCGTTTCCGATGGCCTCGAACGCGACCTGGTTGACGATCTCCGGGACGACCGGGTTGACCTTCCCCGGCATGATCGATGATCCCGCTTGCACCGGGGGCAGGTTGATTTCACCGAACCCTGTTGTGGGACCTGATGACATAAGACGCAGGTCGTTGCACGTCTTCGACAGCTTGACCGCGACCCGCTTGAGGATTCCGGAGACCTGGACGAAGACGCCACAATCCTGGGTCGCTTCGATCAGGTCGGCCGCTGGTATGACGAGTTCTCCGGTGAGCTCGGCCAGGTGGGCGCATGCCAGTGCGGGGTAGCTCGGATGGCCGTTGATTCCGGTTCCGATCGCGGTGCCGCCGAGATTGCTTTCGCACAGCAGTGCGATGCCTTCCTCGAGCCGGTCGCGATCCTCGCGCACCATGACCGCGAAGGTCTCGAATTCCTGTCCCAGCGTCATCGGCACGGCGTCTTGCAACTGGGTACGGCCCATTTTGATGACATCGGCGAATTCGGTCGCCTTGCCGCCGAATGTGTCCGCGAGCCGGCCCAAGGCGGCCACGAGTTCCCGAATGTGTTGAACGACAGTGAGTCTGATGGCTGTCGGATAAACGTCGTTGGTGGATTGGCCGAGATTGACATGGTCGAGCGGATCGAGTTCGGCGTAGCTTCCACGGTCGTGGCCGATCAACTCCAGCGCCCGGTTGGCGATGACCTCGTTGGTGTTCATGTTCGTCGAGGTTCCCGCGCCGCCTTGGATCGGGTCGATAGGAAATTGATCGTGCAGCGCGCCGGCCCTGATCTCGTCGCAAGCTGATTCGATCGCGTCGGCGCGTCGGGCGTCCAGGATGCCGAGTTCACGGTTGGCGCGGCAGGCGGCCTGCTTCACGGCGGCGAGCGAAATGATGAGCGCGGGATATCGTCCGATGCTGTCGCCCGTGATGGCGAAATTGTCCAGTGCGCGTGCGGTGTGGATGCCCCAGTAAGCGCTGCTGGGCACAGTGCGGGCGCCCAGGGAGTCACGTTCGGTGCGGGTGCTGTCGGTCATCATCGACTCCAGGCAGTCAGGTAGGTATCTTGGCTATGGATTGCTGTGGGCGCGGCAAGCTTCGACAACTCGCCGAGCAGGTTGGTCGTCATCCAACGGTGCAACTGTCGACCGGAGAGCCCGAGATCGACGAGGTAGGCAAGTTTGGCGAGCGCCGCCTCTCTGGTCATGTCTCCTCCGCTGATGGCGCCCGCGTCCAGCAGAGCTCGTCCTGGCAGGTATCGCTCCAGATCAACCGAACCACTGTCACACTGGGTGATGACGACGACCGGCGTTCCGTGCCGAGTTGCGTTCCGGATCGCCTCGATTGTTTCTGGCCCGTCCAGCGGCAACGTGCCGGAGCCATAGCATTCGAGGACGATCCCGCCGGGGTAATGACGAATTGCTGCGGCGAGCAGGTCGGCATGCATGCCGGGAAATACAGTGAGCAACCCGACCGGCAAGCGGGTCGCTGCACTGTGTCGCCGCGTGGCGAGTGCCGGAGGCGGTGGCGGGGGCGGTGCGAATTCGCCGAGTGTGGTGAAGCCGTCGTAGTTGTCGCAGGCGCGTTTGCTGGCTCGCACGGCGCGATGCAGCGTCGAGCCGAATGCGATAAATGTCCCTGGGCCTGGTTGCGCGGCGATCGAATTCAACGCCAGGTGCAGGTTGTCTCGCGCGTCGCTGCCAGGGTGGCCGAGGGGTATCTGGGCGCCGGTCAGCACGACCGGAACATCGATCTCACGCAATTCGAATGCGATGCGGGCACCCATGTAGGCCATCGTGTCGGTCCCGTGGATAACGACGACACCATCCGGCTGTGCCGGTTCGGTGCCGGACCGGACCCACTCAGCAATGCGGCATGCGGTCTCGGGGCCGGCATCGGCGCTATCGATGACGCGGTCGAATTCGGCATATCGGAACTCGACCGACCTGCCCTCCGCATCCTCGAATCGGGTGATGATATCGGCGATTTCGACGCCGATCCCCGAACGGGGGCGCATACCCGCGCCCCCATCGGCCATCCCGAAGGTGCCTCCGGTGTAGAGGATGCGGACCCGCAATGCCGAGTGGCGAGGTGCCGCAAGCATTGCCGGAGCAGACGCCGAGGCCTCGTGGGCACGGGCTTCTCGGTAGGTCATTCGCCCAGCACTCCAGCGGTCGCCGCGCCGGGCCGGTCAACCGGGCCGAGAACGTCCGGATCGAGACGGCCCCTGATTCGGAACCATCCCACGATCATGGCGGCGACGACGACGGAAAACGCCGCTAGGGTGATTCGCCCGATCTCGGCGTCGAAGAACATCAGTCCGACGACCATGGCCAGGAATCCGAGGGTCAAGATGTTGAGGACCGGCGCGAAGGGCAGCTGGAAATCCGGTCGACGGTACTCGCCCTGCTGCGACTTCCGCACGAATATCCAGTGACAGATCATGATTGATGCCCAGGTGCCGACGATGCCCAACCCGGCCAGGTTCAACACGATCTCGAATGCCTTCTGCGGCATGAGCAGATTCAGCACAACACCGGCGATGCCGACCGAACTGGTGATCAAGATCCCGCCGTAAGGAACACCATGGCGGTTCATCCGCGCGGCGAAGCGCGGCGCCGTCCCGGCCACGGCCATCGACCGGAGGGTGCGACCGGTCGCGTACAGACCCGCGTTCAGACTCGACAGCGCTGCGGTGAGAACCACCAGATTCATGACGTCACCAGCGTGCGGGATACCGATCGAACTCATCACCGTGACGAATGGGCTCTCGTCGGGGGAGTACGCCGTCCACGGCAGCAGCAGCGTGAAGAGGACAACCGAGCCGGCATAGAACAGGACTATCCGCCACATGATCGAATTGACCGCCTTGGGAACGACGGCGCCGGGGTTGTCGGATTCGCCAGCGGCCACGCCGATCATCTCCGTCCCGCCGAATGCGAATACCACCCCGAGTGCGATCGTCAGCATCGGAGCAAGACCGCGTGGGAAGAAGCCACCGTTGTCGGTGATCATCGAGATGCCGGGGACATTTCCGTCGACCGACGTGCCGGTGACGATGAATACCACGGCCAGCACCATGAAGACGACGATGGTGCCGACCTTGACCAACGCGAACCAGAACTCCAGCTCACCGAACAGCCGCACCGACACGACGTTGAGTCCCACGACTACAGCCAGCGCGATGAGTGCGAGCACCCACTGGGGTATCGGTACGAACAGCGACCAGAAGTGCGCGTACAGCGCTACGGCGGTGATGTCGGCGACCAGTGTGGTCGACCAGTTCAGGAAGTACAGCCAGCCGACCGAATAAGCTCCGCGCTCGCCGAGGAATTCGCGCGCATAGGAGACGAACGCCCCGGAGGAGGGGCGGTACATCACCAACTCGCCGAGCGCGCGCACGACCATGAACGTGAAGATGCCGCACACGATGTAGACGATGGCCAATGACGGGCCGGCGAGTGCCATGCGGCCGCTGGCTCCGAGGAATAGTCCGGTGCCGATCGACCCGCCGATCGCGATCATCTGCATGTGGCGCTTGCGCAGCCGTTTTTGATAGCCGACATCGCCGAGGTCGAGCTTCGGTGCTGGTGTCGCGGCTGGCCGGGCCGACAGTTCATCGTGGTGTGTCATCGAAACCTTCCTTGGGCCTGATTCAGCCTCCGAGACAGCCCGCCGCTCCCCCTCATCGAGAGCGGCAGGTCAGTAAAGCTGCCATGCTGTCAGGCTGTAAGACAGGATTACGGTAACGTAGGTCACACCCGCTGTCAACGCCGGAGTTGCCGCTGTCAATACGTGCTGGACGAAGCGTTTTGACGCCATAACAGCGGATCTCCATACTGGGTCACGTGACGGTCGAAGAAGGACGGGTCCAGCGCATCGGCGCCACAGAAGCGGTCTTTCGTCGGCTGAAAAGCCTGATCCAAAGCGAGGAATATGCGGTAGGTGACCGTTTACCCGCCGAGCTCGCCTTGGCTCAACAGTTCGGCGTGAGCCGTCCGGTGGTCCGGGAAGCGCTGCATGCCTGCGCGACTTTGGGCCTCACCGAGACACGAACCGGTCGAGGCACTTTCGTCGTCTCCAAGAAGGAGAGCTCGCAACTGACGTTCGCCGGTGTGGATGCCGAAGACCTGATCGAGGCGCGCCAGCTCATCGAGATCCCCACCGCGGGCTTCGCGGCCGAACGTCGCTCGCTGAACCAACTGCAGCGGCTTGACGAGATACTCGGCAAACTTGCCGTCGCCGCCGATGACCATGAATGGGTCCGATACGACGGAGAGTTGCACACCGCGATCGCGGCCGCCAGTGGAAACAAGATGCTCGCCACCCTGGTCGCGGACACCCGCAGAGCGCTGGACATCCAGTCGGAGTTCCTCAATCTGACCCAAGACCGCCGCGCCGATTCCGATCGGGAACACGAGGCCATTGTCCGGGCTATCGAGGTGGGTTCGCCGGAGGGCGCTCGTTCGGCGATGGCCGAGCATCTGGCGCGAGTAGCCGAGACCCTGGGCCGCATCGGCGAGTGATCACGGCGACAATGGCAAGACAGCAATTACATCTATCGAACGAAGAGAGCGGGTTCATGGCGTCCTCTACAGCGCGCGCACAGATCGGGGTTACCGGCCTGGCGGTCATGGGTAGCAACATCGCCCGAAACTTCGCCAAACATGGCTATACGGTGGCGCTGCACAACCGCAGCATCGGCAAGACCGACGCACTCCTCGAGGCACACGGCGCGGACGGCGACTTCGTGCGCACCGAAACCATCGAAGAGTTCGTCGCGGCACTCGAGAAGCCACGCCGGGTGCTGATCATGGTCAAGGCGGGCGATCCGACAGATGCCGTCATCGAGGAGCTCGCCGCCGCCATGGAGCCGGGCGACATCATCATCGACGGCGGTAACGCGCTCTATACCGACACCATTCGGCGTGAATCCGCAATGAAAGAGCGTGGACTGAACTTCGTCGGCGCAGGCATCTCCGGCGGCGAGGAGGGTGCGCTGAACGGTCCCGCGATCATGCCCGGCGGGCCGAAGGAGTCGTACGACTCGCTCGGGCCCCTGCTGGAATCGATCGCGGCGAACGTCGACGGGACGCCGTGCTGCACACATATCGGCCCCGATGGCTCCGGGCACTTCGTCAAGATGGTCCACAACGGCATCGAGTACGCCGATATGCAGCTCATCGGCGAGGCCTACCATCTGTTCCGCGATGCGCTCGGCTTCGGTGCGAAGCAGATCGCCGAGGTGTTCACCCAGTGGAATTCTGGAGACTTGGAAAGCTACCTTGTCGAAATCACGGCCGAGGTTTTGAACCAGGTCGACGCGAAAACAGGCCGACCGCTCGTCGATGTCATCGTCGACGCGGCCGAGCAGAAGGGCACCGGTCGCTGGACCGTGAAGGCCGCCCTGGATCTCGGTGTACCGGTGACAGGGATCGCCGAAGCGGTATTCGCGCGAGCACTGTCCGGTTCCCGCGAGCAGCGGAAAGCCGCGGCCGGCCTCGCTTCGGGCAAACTCGGTGAAAAGCCCACCGACACAGCGCAATTCACCGAAGATATTCGGCAGGCCCTGTACGCGTCGAAAGTTGTCGCGTACGCGCAGGGCTTCGACCAGATCGCCGCAGGCAGTGCGGAGTACAACTGGGACCTGCACCCCGGCGACTTGGCAACGATCTGGCGCGGCGGTTGTATCATCCGGGCTCGATTCCTGAACCGGATCAAGGATGCCTACGACGAGAATCCCGCACTGCCGAGCTTGATTCTCGCGCCGTACTTCCGCGACGCGATCGAAACGGCCATCGACAGCTGGCGGCGAGTCGTATCCACCGCCACCCTGCTCGGAATTCCAGTGCCTGCCTTCGCATCGTCGCTGTCGTACTACGACGCCCTGCGCGCCGAGCGGCTCCCGGCTGCCCTCACCCAAGGCCAGCGCGACTTCTTCGGTGCACACACCTACGAGCGCATGGATGCGGACGGTAAGTTCCACACCCTCTGGAGCGGCGACCGCAGCGAAGTCTCCGCAGACTGACGCCACGGCGGCATAGTGCCGTTGAACCGGGCCACGACCCCTGTTCGCCCGCTTCATCCGCAGCGAAACATCGCGGTGGAATTCACCGAAGCACCGCAGAACGGTCTCGCCTCGAGCGACAGTGCGCAGGCCGTAGCCATGTCCGGTTGATCGCGGCTCAGCGATGGGTCCAATCGGGCTGGGTGAAGTGGGCGACTCGGGCGGCGGATGCGGTTCGGCCGAGGAGGACGATCTCGCGGAATTGCCAGAGCAATGCGCCGGTCGGCGCGTGGATGGTCATGTTCGGGCCGAGTCGCATTTGGAGAAAGCCGGTTTCGTCGGTCGGCGGGGCGTTCTCGCGGAGTACTGCTTGTCGTACTGCGTCGTCGGCGTGGACCCAGTGTGGGGTGTCCTCGGCGGCGAGCCGAGCGAGATCGACCAGGTGTACGGAGTGGACCTCGTCGGGGCTGGGGCGTAGCTCGGTGGTGTCGGTCAGCGCTACGACGAGCGGGGTGATCGCGAATCCCGATGCGGCGGGGAAGTCGTCGAGCTTGCCGATGAGATCGGCAGGATCTGCTGTCAGGCCGAGTTCTTCGTGTAGTTCGCGCATCGCGGCTTGTTCGGGAGTCTCGCCTTCGTCGAGTCGGCCGCCAGGCAGTGCCCACTGGCCGGCGTTGCGGCCACGGTAAGCCCGTTTGATGACGATCACCGACAGCCGTCCGTCCAGTTCGACCACGCACAGCAGAACCGCCGCGCGGCGAGTACCCGGAGCATCCGGAATGTCGATGCGTGGGAAATCGGCCAGCCGGGAGTGCGCGAGCACGCGGAAGTCATTGATTTTCTCGGGGAGACGCTGTTCCGGGGTGGAGCCCATATCGTCGATCTTGCCCCACCGCGCGAGTGATCGGCGCGGGCACTGGACCTGCTTCGCGAGTCGGCACCGGTCGGGCCGAGGAGCGGACGGGCGGACGGGCGGACGCGTCCGTCGATGGGACACCGCAGGCCCCTGATCGGAAGTCCGGTACCGAACGCTCAGGCGATCGCGCTGCGCAGCGTGAACCAGCCTGTCGCGGGATCGGCGAAGCCGTGGTACATCAAGCGGATGCGCTGATCGACCTCGAAATGGCGGTATACCGTGAACATCGCGCTGCGTGTCGCGTCTTGCTGAAAGTCCTCGGTGCGGCGGAATCCGATGAGCCGCTCCGGGAGTAGCGCCAGCCGCGTCAGTTCGGCGGGGTCGCCGATGTCCAGACCTATCGGTGCGGTGTCGGAGATGTGATGATCGTGCAAGACGGCACGAACCGTGCCGGGGTCGGGGAGATCGGATCGGAACGCCTGGAACTCGATGCGCACCAGCCGTCCTGGATCGGCGGAAGCCGACTCGGTCTGCACCGACTCGACCAATCCCGCGTCGAGGCTCGGCGCGGCTGTGTCGTCGGCGAGCGGCGCCTGTTCGAGTAGGTGCAATATGCTGCCGCCAGGGATCAGGGGCTCGGGGGCGAGAAACAGCGTGACGGTGGGACAAGTGCACCCCCGTCCGAACAGGCAGACTTTCATGTGCGACGGATCGGGCATGTGGCCTCCTCCGGGAACGGGAGAGAATTCGGGCCTTGGCTGAATCGGGACTTCTGGATATGCCGCCCGTTGAGTCGCGATGGCGCCTCGACGGTCGACCGTGCCGCAGTTTCCAAGTCTAGGAGTCCGGCAGAGCTCGCGCATCGGTGCCGCAAACCGGATTCGGGCGGCCCGCCCCCGTGTGCGGTTTGCTATCTTGAACGTCGTTCAAGTTGTGTAGCGGAGGATGTCGTCGTGGAGGGTGTCGAGAACTCTCGGGAGTCGCAGGCCGGAATTTCCGCGCGGGACATGGCGCAGATCGCCGTGTTCGCGGCGCTGATCGCCGCGTTGGGTCTGCCCGGCGCCATCACAGTGGGATTCAGTGGCGTGCCGATCACCGTACAGACCCTCGGTGTCATCCTGGCCGGCGCGGTGCTCGGGGGCCGCAAGGGCACGGCGGCCGTGGTGGTCTTCCTCGCGCTGACGATGATCGGTTTGCCGCTGCTGTCCGGTGGCCGTACCGGATTGACCGCGCTGGCAGGGCCCAGTGCTGGTTACCTCATCGGCTGGATACCCGCAGCCTTGTTCATCGGCCTGCTGACCGGCCGACTTCTACCGCGATACCCGATTGTTCTCGGTCTGCTTGTCAATGCGGTCGGCGGGATTCTGATCGTCTATCTCTTCGGCACCCTCGGGCTCGTGCTCCGGACAGACCTCGCGGTTGGTCCCGCTGCCACCACCAACTTCGCGTTTATTCCAGGCGACCTGGTAAAAGTTGCCGTCGCGACTGTGGTCGCCAAGGGAGTACACCGTGCGTACCCCGGTGTGATCGGTGCATAGTCCTGAACTCGGCGGCGGGGGCGATCAGCCTGCTATGGACTTCGACGGCCGCACCTACACCTACCGGCAACTCGATGAGGCGATCGAGCGGTGGATCGACCGGCAGGGACCGCACGCGGTCGTCTACGACGCGTCGGCGCTCGCGGTTCCGGACGCTTTGATCTGCGTCTGTGCCGCGGCGCGGCGCGGCGTCCCGGTGATAGTCGAGAACCCCGAGGCACGTCCCGACCGCCCGAGCATTCCGCCGTCAGCGTTTCTGCTGGTGTCGACGTCGGGCTCCACCGGACGTCCACAGCCCCTCGCCCGGACGGCGGCATCCTGGTTCGACAGTTTCCCCGCGTTCACCACGATCACCGGCGTCGAGCCCGCGGACCGTGTGCTGATCACCGGCCCGTTACACGCGACGATGCATTTGTTCGGTGCGCTGCATGCGCTGTGGCGAGGTGCGTGCGTCACCGACGACCTGTCGCAGGCCACGGTGGTGCACGCTGTCCCCGCTGTCCTGCGTGAGGTGGTCCGTGGTGCTCCGAAGCTGCGTACCGCGATCGTCGCGGGCATCGCGCTGGACGACGGCGCTCGGACAGCGGCGGCGGGCATCGAGATCATCGAGTACTACGGGTCCGCGGAAGTCTCACTTGTCGCGGCGCGGCGCGTGCCCGAGCCGCTTCGACTGGTGGACGGCGTCGATGCCGACGTTCGCGGTGGGCTGCTCTACGTCCGGTCCCCCTACCGTGTGATCGGAGCGCCGGAGTGGTTCGGTGTCGGCGACCTCGCGGAGCTCGGGGACAACCGCGAGCTGACCGTCCGGGGCAGGGGCGAATATGCGATCAATGTCGGTGGCACCATGGTGGTCGCCGAGGATGTCGAGCGCATCCTCGAGACGCTCGAGGGCGTCGCGGCCGCGGCCGTTATCGGAACTCCGCATGCCGTGTTCGGCGAAATCGTCATGGCCGCAGTGCAACTCGATGGCGCGGCGAGGCTCGATGATGTCCGATCGCGGGCACGTCGGGTGCTGGCGAGGGAGGCAATTCCCCGTCGCTGGGTGCTGATCAGGTCGCTTCCGCGGACTGCCAACGGCAAGGTTGCCCGTAGTCGCCTGAAAGACTTGCTGACATGAACCATGTTCCCGTTCTGGTAGCGCCGCGTCGAACGCCGATCGGCAACGCCGGACACGGGTTCGCCGATCTGACTACCACTGATCTGGCCGCCCCTGTGCTGCGCGACGTGCTGTCGTCGCTGCGCGGTGCCGGGATCGACGCCGAGGTGGACGATGTGGTCCTCGGCAACTGCCTCGGGCCGGGCGGCGATCCAGCCCGCATCGCGGCATTGCAGGCCGGCTTGGGAGTGCACGTTCCCGGTGTCACCATCGATCGTCAGTGCGGATCCGGCCTCGACGCGGTCATGCAGGCGGCGTGGCGTGTGCACAGCGGCGCTGACGAGCTCATTCTGGCCGGTGGCGTCGAATCGGCGAGCACGGCACCATGGCGGTTCTGGCCGCCGATACCGGGCGCCGACCCGGTGCGATACACCCGCGCTCCGTTCGCGCCGCAAGGCTTTCCCGATCCCGACATGGGTGTGGCCGCGGACGATCTAGCGCGAGTCCGTGGTATCAGCCGTGAGCGGCAGGATGCCTATGCGGCGCGCTCGCACACGCTCGCCGCGGCGGCCGACTTCTCGGCTGAGATCGTGCCGATCGGCGATATGCACCGGGACGAACGCATTCGCGCAGGGATGACCGAGGCCAGGCTCGCGCGGCTGCGCCCCGGTTTCGGGGCAGACGGAACGGCGACAGCGGGCAACTCGTGTGGCATCTCCGACGGGGCTGCGGTAGTGGCGGTCACCAGTGCGTCGCGGGCAGCGGGGCTGCCGGCGCTGCGAATACTCGGCTCCGCGGTGGCCGGATCCGACCCTGCCTTTCCTGGTCTCGGACCGGTACCGGCCATACGCAAGCTGTTGCGGCGGACCGGATTCCACACGGCTGATCTCGATGTCATCGAGATCACCGAGGCCTTCGCGTCGGTGGTGCTGGCAGTGTCGGATGAAGTGGGACTGGACGAGTCGAAGATCTGTCCACAGGGCGGGGCCATCGCACTTGGTCATCCTTGGGGTGCGTCGGGAGCTATCTTGTTGGTGCGGTTGGCAAGTCAGATGCTCCGACAGGGCGGAGCCGCAGTCGGGCTCGCGGCATGTGCGATCGGCGGCGGGCAAGGCATCGCCATGCTTGTGGAGCGTGTGTCGTGAGCGAGATCGTTTTCCACTCGGTGAGCCATGCCTTTGGGAATCGAAAAGTCCTGCGCAACATAGACTTACGCATCATCGAGCGCCGCGTCGGCATCATAGGTCGAACGGTTCCGGCAAATCGACCTTGGCGCGCATGATCAACGGACTGCTGACGCCGACCTCCGGCACCGTCACCGTCGACGGAGTCGACGCAGCCAGGAAGGGCGCGCAGGTGCGGCGCAAGGTCGGGTTCGTGTTCACCGATCCCGATACCCAGATCGTCATGCCCACGGTTTCCGAGGATCTCGCTTTCTCGTTGCGGCGAACGGGTCTGAGCAAGCAGGAGGTTGCCGCGCGCGTCGAGGAGATGCTGGTTCGGTTCCGGCTCGACGAGCACGCCGACCATCCCGCCCACCTGTTGTCCGGCGGGCAGAAGCAGTTGCTCGCCATCGGAGCCGTCCTCATCCGCAGGCCTGAGGTGATCGTCGCCGACGAGCCGACCACCCTGTTGGACCTACGGAACGCCCGTGTGGTCGCCGAGGCACTGGATTCCATGGACCAGCAGGTGATCGTAGTGACCCATCAGCTGTCGCTGTTGGACAGTTTCGAGCGGGTCATCGTCATCGACGACGGTGGCGTGGTTTTCGATGGAACCCCGGACGACGCCGTTCCCGCCTACCGGGAATCGGTCGAATGATCGGCGTGTACCTCCCGGGTGACTCGCTGCTGCACCGGATGCCCGCCGGGCTGAAACTGGTGCTGTTGATCGCATCGATCGTGACGGTGACGGTGTTCGTGCACACCCCGCCGCAGGTCGGTCTTGCCGGCATGGTGGTGGCGGGATTCCTCGCGGCGGCTGGTATTCCGGTGAAAGTCGTTCTGGCGCAATTGCGTCCGGTGGTGTGGTTGGTGCTGATCATCGCCGTGTTCCAAGTTGTGATCACCTCGCCGGCACGGGCTGTTGTGGTGAGCGGCGTCCTGCTGATCTCGGTGGCGCTCGCGGCGCTGGTCACGCTCACCACTCGCGTGACGGACATGCTCGACACCGTGACGCGGGCACTCGGACCGCTACGGAAGGTCGGCGTCGATCCCGATCGGGTGGGGCTCGTGCTGGCTCTGGCTATCCGGTGTGTTCCGTTGTTGACCGGGATTGTTCACGAGGTCGCTCAGGCACGGCGCGCTCGCGGGCTGCAATGGTCGATGACGGCACTGGCCACGCCCGTGCTGGTCCGGGCGCTGCGCACCGCGGATGCGATGGGCGACGCCCTTGCCGCGAGGGGAGTGGGCGATGATTGAGTTGCCGGCTGAGCGTATCGCCCGGCAAGCCGCCGACCATCCGGAGTCGACAGCCATCGTTTCCCGACATGAGAGCGTCGACTATCGCGAGTTCTGGTCGAGGGTCACTCGCACTGCCGCAGGGCTCGGCGGCATGAACCGGGTTGCCGTGCTACCCACGTCGGATGTCGGATCGCTTGTCGTCGTGACGGCGGCGATGCACGCCGGTGTCAGCGTCGTGCTGCTGCACCGGCACTTGCTGCCGAGTCAGCTGGCCCGGGTGCTCGAGCTCGCGAAACCCGGTGCCGTCGTGGCTGCGTCGCAACAACACCGCCGGTTGCGCAGGCTGGGATATTGCGGGATCGTCCAGACGGCTGTCGCGCTGGAATCCGACGGTCCGGTCGGCCAGGCTCATCCCGACACCGAACTGCTGGTCGGCATTACCTCGGGAACTACCGGTGAACCGAAGTTGTTCGTGCGCAATCAACGATCGTGGGCCACGACTCTCGATCGTTCAGACGGCACGTTCGACATCGCGAGCCATAGTCGGGTCTCGGTGCCCGGCGTTCTCGATCACACACATTTCCTGTACGGCGCCTTGCATGCCCTCACCCGAGGTGCGTCGGTGGACCTGCGGCCAGTCGTACAGGCTCTGCGCGACGGGCCCACACACCTGTATTCGGTGCCGACGATCGCCTGGGACGTGGTGCGGTCGGGAATGGCTCCGGTCGAGCACGTCCGCGCGGTGCTGTCCTCGGCGGCCCGATGGCCGTACCCGGGACGCCGAGCGCTCCAGGAGATCGTGCCGAACGCGTCGCTCGTGCACTTCTACGGCGCCTCCGAATTGAGTTTCGTGTCGTTCTCTCGGGGGCTCGGGACAGCCGACGGGGATTCGGCGGGTGAACTGTTCGACGGCGTCGAGGTCGAGATCCGAGACGGCCGGGTGTTCGTGCGCAGCGACATGTTGTTCGACGGCTATCTGACGGAGGAAGGTGTGGTGGACGGTCCCGTCGAGGGGTGGATGTCGGTGGGCGACCGGGGCCGAGTGGTCGGCGACCGCCTGCAGTTGTTCGGCCGTGACAGCGACATGCTCATCCGGGCGGGACTCAACGTGGAACCCGCGGCCGTCGAAGCGGCGCTCATCGCGATACCGGGTATCGCGGAGGCCGCCTGCGTCGGAGTGCCCGACGCGCGCATGGGCGAGGTGCCTGCGGCTGCGATCGTGGTGGACGACAATGCTCCGAGCTCCGATGAAATGTGGCGGCACCTGCGCGCGACCCTGCCGAGTCCGAGTATGCCGGTCCAACTCCTGGCGGTCGACAGCCTGCCGCGCACACCGCGTGGAAAGCTCGATCGACGGGCTCTGTCCCTTACTCTCGCCACCCACCGCAGCGCCAGGCGACCCATCGACATCGGGGACGGGCCCGACCGCTGACGGTAGCCGTCGGTGCACCTGGCAGCAGGCCGAGCCACCGGATTCGGTGCATTAATGTTTCAGGAATGGCAGTAGCACCACGCCGGGCGAACCGCGGGCCGAGGGCGGCACCGGGAAATCGAGCCGCGCTGATTCGGGCTGCACGGCTGGTCTTCGCGGAGAACGGCTTCGACGCGCCGCTCAGCTCGATCGCGCGCGCCGCCGGGGTAGGGCAGGGTGTGCTGTATCGCCACTTCCCGAATCGCGAAAGCATTGCACTGGCCGTGTTCGAGGAGAACATCTGTGAGGTCGAGACAATCGCGGCGGATCCGGACGCGACCGTCGACCACGTTCTCGCCGTGATCGTGGCACAGCTCGCCTCTTCGGCGGCGTTCATCGCGATGCTCGATCCCGCCGGCACGGACGACCCTCGCCTCTTCCAGGTCGCGTGGCGCCTGATCAACCTGATAAACCGCAAGCTCGACGACCCGGACAGGCGTGGCGCGCTGCGCGCGGACGTGACGGCCTCGGACGTCATCATGGCGATCGCGATGCTCGCCGCGATGCTCGCGAAGACGGCGCCGCCTTCCCGGGAGGAGACAGCCATACGTGCGTGGTCGCTGCTGGAACGTGGGCTGCACGGTTGACCCCGGCCCCGGCGCGGCGATCGAACGTTCGTCAGATCCCACGTTGGCATTCTGCTGCGCCGTTGCCTTTCGCGGGCAGTGCTGCGCCCGGCTGGCAATATTCGACTTGCGTCCGGTGAATCGCCCAGGCGAGCCGGGAGACTCGAAAACTCGCGATCCCGCATGGTCGAAGGCGACAGGGGCCATCCTTACCGGGGCAGGCGGCACCCGCGGTTCAGGTGGCGGTTCGTGCCGCAGTGACCACCACAGCGGTGTAACGCATCGTGAAGGTGCCTCCCACTGCGTCGATGGCGGCGCCGATCCCCGCGAGTATCTCCCGCAGCTCGGCCGGCGGGAGCTGAGTGTGGAAGCCATGGGTAGGTAGCTGGTCCAGCCACTCGTCCCGGGTGTAGGGCCGGTCCCATTCGAATTGCCACTGCTCAGGGTCGCAGAACCCGCCGACCTGCCGGATACCGTCGGCGGCGTTGGCGCACAGCGCCGAGTACCCGTCCGGGCGGGGCATCCCGCGCTGATAGATCGGCGAGTCGGGCACGACCCGGCGGTAGACCGCGTGGGTGCGCGGTGCCGACCGGGTTGGCTATCCGTGACGTACGGGAGCAGCTGTTCGCCGCTGCCGAGCGGGTCTTGCTCCGAGACGGGCCGAGCGCGCTGACCAGCCGGGCGGTCACGGAGGAGGCAGGCTGCGCCAAGGGTGTTCTGCACCGGCACTTCGATGACTTCGACGTCTTTCTCGCCGAATTCGTGCTCGATCGCATCCATCGGATGGATTCTCAGGCCGCCGCCCTGCGCGACTCCGCCGGGACCGGCACGATCGCCGACAACCTCGCTGACGCGCTGACGGCCCTGTTCGGGTCGGTCGCTGTGGCAATCGTCGCCCTCCTCGTTTTCCGGGACGAGCTGCGCGGACGATTGCGCCAGACTTGGCCTGCCGGTGTCCCGATCCTCACGGAAGCTGCGACCATGATCGCCTCCTACCTCGCCGCGGAGCGTGAACTGGGTCGCATCGCCGCCGATGCCGACGTCGACACACTCGCTCCCACGCTGATCGGGGCCGGGCACCTGCTGTTCGCCGACCGGAAAGGCGCACCGCCCGAGGCCGGAGCAGTCCGCAAGATGGTAACCGCGGTTATCGCCGGGGCGCTGCCCCGCTGATTCGAATCTTCGGTGGTGCAGCGAGTTCGCCGGGCCGGTTCATTTCGTTTCAGGGAGTCCAAGTGATGCGGCCGCCTTGGAAGTCTTGGGCTTTGCCGTTTTCGAAGTCGTATTCGTCGCTGGTGGGATAGCCGTAGCGGCCGGCTTCGGAACCTGCGGCTTCCCAGGTATCGCGTAGGGCGCCCCAGACGACGTGGGCTCCTGTGCGCGGGGAGTAGTAGATGGCGCCGCCGCCGAAGAGGTTGTAGCGGCCGTTGTCTTTGCGGGCAGCGGTTTCGTCGGTGATGGGGAAGCCGAGGGGGCTGGCTTCCCAGCCGTAGCTGCCCCATTTGTCCCGGATCGCGCCGCCGATTTGGTGGGCGTCGGTGCCGAGAGACCAGTAGATGGAGCCGCCTTGGAAGTGGTTGTAGGCGCCGGGTTTGGTGGGAGTGGCGGCTTCCCGGGTGACGGGGTAGCCGAGGAATCCGTTCTCGAAGCCGAGGTTGCCCCATTTGCCGCGGATGGCGCCGCCGATTTGGTTGGCTCCGGTGCCGGGGTGCCAGTAAATCGAGGCGTCGCGCTGAAAGGTTTGATAGCGGCCGCCGCGGGCGGCATCGGATTCGGGGCTGGTGGCGTCGCCGAATAAGGCGGGGCCGCCTGCTTGGTCGTATTCGACTTCGATAGCTCCGCCGACGTCGAAGGGGCCGAGGGGACGTGCTGTGGCGTCGGTCGAGCCGAGGGGAGCGGCGAGCAGGGCCGCGGTGACGAGAGTGGTAGCGACTGCACTACGTGTGCCTGGTCGGTTGCGGATCAGCGGTTCCAAGGGATCTCCCTGAACAGATGTTGGCTGGTTACGAGCGGTCAGACACACGACATCTCCTGAGTCGGTGCGTGCTGCTGATCGTTAGGGCGGCATCATTCTGTGGTGACGAAGTCGGCCGTTTTGACGCACTGACGACAGAGAGTGGCGCGCGTTCGATCCGGTTGTGGCAAATCTAGCCCGTGACGGTGTGGGTGAACAGTGTCTCGCTGAGTTTGTCGGTGTGTTCGAGCCGTGAGCGAGGACAAGACCGCACCAGGTTCGCCCGGTGGGGGGTCGTCTGGTGATCAGTTCGCCCGGGACGTCCGGGCCACCAGCGCCCAGCGCAGATACCGCAGCTTGACGGCTGCGACGGATCGAATCCGGTCAGCTGTCCGATCCACTCGAGCCGGTAGTCCATCGTATGGTGTGCACAGACAGCGGGCGCGCGGTGCCCTGCTGGTTGAGGTTGTCGGCGATGTGCCGCCGCAACGTCTCGAGCAGCTCGGGGTGCTCGTCGGCGGGTCGAGCAGCGAGCCGAGATATTCTCGGTCTGGCGCTGGGAAGGCCTTTTTCTTGCCAGGCTGGCGGAATCAGACAGAGAGCGACAAGGTCAGAACGCTATCAATACCCTTGGCACGTTTCACTTTCGCCGCACTCGTCTCGATACAGGAAATGATCTGGCAACACTGCCTCAGACCGTGGCAGCCGGTGCCTGGTACTACGACTGGCGTCTACACGTGGACGGACGCCGAGATCGAACTGGGCGTTGTCTATGGTGCAGCCGTATTGTGTTGGTGCACAATACGGTATCGGTGGCTCGACGGCGATAGGTTGGGATTGTCACCATGAAATGCTATGAGGTGACCGCGAGTGATTCGAAGTCGTGGACCATGGTCGCCAACAGCTTCGTTCCGATGGACTATGAGTACGTCGATCCCGATCGGTGGCATTCGGGGCTGACGGTTCAGGAGTCGACGGTATATCGGTTGCTGCGCTGGGAGCAGCGCGGAACCTGCACGTCCTCCCGAACGCGGACCAACATCCGTCACGGTCCCTGCGACGACTTCTACTGGGTCGTCCTCCCTGAACAGGGCTTATACTCGGTCCGTTATCGGGATGAGGTGACCTGGGCGCATTCCGGCCACGCGGCGCTGACCGCCCTCGATGACGTGTGCCAGCAATACATCCCGGAATTATCGGCGTACGCGTTCCAGGTGCCTCGCACCGAGATCGACCATCGCACGGGGTCTTCCGGCTCGAGGGGCAGGGTGCTCGACCTGGGGTCCGGCCTCGGCCGGATCACTCAGGCCCTGATCCGCAGCACCCACGCCGAACAGTCGAATCTCTCCGACCGTGAGTTCAACGCGGTCTGCGATCGGCTCGCCGAGCTGCTGTCCTTGATATCGCTCGGAGACACCCAACCGCAGCGGGCTCATCACGCACATATCGCCGAGCAGATTCGGCGATATGTGCGGGCGAACGTAGGCCATGGTGACGTGCGATTGCCCGCGGTGGCACACGCGTTGGGCTGGTCTCCCCGGCAGCTGCGAACGGTCCTGCAGCAGTCGGGTACCACGTTCCGTGATGTGCGTCGGGACGAGGCGCTGCGCGCGGCCCGCGACCTGCTCGAGGACCCGGCACGGGAGGCAGTGCCCATCCGCGACCTGGCCATCCGCAGTGGCTTCACCCCCGCCTGGTTCTCCGCGGCATTCAAGGCGCGTTTCGGTGAGACGCCACGGGATTTCCGGCGCCGCAGGTTGGCGGAACTCACCGAGCGCGGCAGTGCTCGGGAGTCGGTGGCGACGCACTGACCTGAGCCGAGGGAGCCGGACGCGGGGAGCCGCATCCGGCCGACATCGTCAGGTGGGGGAATCGAGTCGCACCGGAAGCGCGAGGGGGCCGTTGGTGCTGATCTGCGGGGCGTACTCGATGTCCGTCGGATCGCACGCGAGGCTCAACCGCGGAAAGCGATTGAACAGCATGGAGAGTGCTATGCGGCTCTCGAGTCGGGCGAGTGGCGCACCGAGGCAGAAGTGCGGGCCGCGACCGAACGCCAACTGGTCCCGATGGTCGTGGTCGATATCGAACGTATCGGCGTCCGATGAGGGCGCCGACGACAGATGACTTGTACCGCAGCATTTCCTCCACGACATCGGTCCTCGGCGAGCGCTTTGGCGCGTTGTTCAGGATGGGTGCACAGCGTTACGACGGCATTGCCCAACAGGTGCACGGTGGTCTCGTGTCCGGCCACGATCACTATCCAGAGCATGTTGCACAGCTCGTCGATCGTCAGCTCGTTCTCCATGTCGGCGTGGAGCAGGGCGGTGGTGAGGTCATCGCCCGGCTCCCGTCGGTCGGCGGCCGGGTTGCTGGTCGGTCTCGCGGTTCCACCGATCGGCGCTGCCGCCGCCGTCGGCTTGGTCGCCTACTTCCTCGGCGCCGTGCTCACCGTGGTGTGGGCGCGGTGGTACTCGCACATCGGGTACCCGCTGCCGTATCTCGTGCTGGCGGTCGCCTCGCTGGGGCTTTTCGTGGCGTCATGAGCCCACTACTCAGCGAGGATGAACTTGGCCGCCTGCTCGCCGATGAACACCGCGGGCGCGTGCGTGTGGCCGCGGATGATCAGCGGCATCACCGAGGCGTCGGCGACCCGTAGTCCTTGCACACCACGGACTTCCAACCGTGGCGTGACGACACTACCGGTGTCGGTGCCCATCCGGCACGTGCCGACCGGGTGGTACAGGGTGTGCGAGTAGGCGTTCAGCGTCAGTTCGAGGACGGCTTCCCGTTCGGTGGGCGCCTGCGGCGGGTAGATCAGCGGGCCGAGCACCGCCTTCATCGACGGCTCGGCCGCGATGTCGGCGCAGACGCGCAACCCGGCCATCATGGCCGCACGGTCCGCGCCCGCGCTGTCGGACAGATAACGCGGATCGATCAGCGGCTTGGCGGACGGATCGGCCGAGGACAGCGTGATCCGCCCGCGACTGTGCGGGCGCAGCAGCACACTCGCGAGGACCACGCCGTGCTCGGTAGGGTCGACCAGTCCCTCGTGGAAGAACGGGGCGGGCGCGAAAACCAGCTCCAGGTCGGGCACCTCCAACTCCGGCCTGCTGCGCACGAACCCGTAGGCCTCGCCCACGTTCGAGGTGAGCATGCCGCGGTGCCGGAGCAGGTAGTCCAGCAGCTGGCGCGGTTTCAAGGCGGCGAACAGTGAATCGGACGCTACGCTGTAGCCGACAGCCGCGACCAGATGGTCTTGCAGGTTCGCCCCCACGTCCGGCGCGTGCTGGCGAACCTCGATGCCCTGGCGGGTCAGCTCGTCGCGATCGCCGATGCCCGAAAGCATCAGCAGCTGAGGGCTGTTGATCGCACCGCCGCACAGCACGACCTCGCGCCGCGCGGTCACCGTGTGCGTGCCGCCGCCCCTGCGGTATTCCACGCCGACAGCGCGCGTGCCATCGAAGAGCACTTTCGTGGCCAGCGCCTCGGTGCGGACCGTGAGGTTCGGGCGACGCAGGGCGGGCCGCAAGTACGCATCGGCGGTGCTCCAACGGCGCCCGCCGCGCTGAGTCACCATGGTCTCGCTGAATCCCTCCGGCTGCGGCCGGTTCGGCGGCTCGACGTCGTAGCCCGCCTCCTCGACCGCGGCCAGATACGCGGCGGTGAGGCCGCGCGGGCTGCGTTGGCGGGAGATGTGCAGCGGTCCGTCGGTCCCCTCGTCGGGATACTGAGCGTTCTCGACCAGTTCGATCCGACGGAACTGTTCGACGGCCGCGGCGAAGCTCCACTCCGCGCCCGCCAGCAGCGCCCACTCGTCGTAGTCGGCACGGAATCCACGTACCCACATCATGGCGTTCATCGAGGACGAGCCGCCGAACATCTTGCCGCGCGGCCAGTAGATCTCGCGGTTCGCCAGTTCCGGCTGCGGCTGCGTGAGATAGCCCCAATCCACCTCGGAGCGAAAGAGTTTCGCGAACGCGGCGGGGATATGAATGAACTTGTTCTTGTCCGGCGGGCCTGCTTCGAGCAGCACCACGGTCGTTCCGGGATCGGCGCTGAGCCGATTGGCCACGACCGCACCCGCGGATCCCGACCCGACGACGACGTAATCCGCGATGTGCCCATCTGGTTGCACTGTTTTACTCCGATCTGTACCGACTACGGCAAAGATACGAGCAAGCGATCGCCCAGGGTTCGGTTTCCGGCCAACCCGGCGAAGTCATCGGAGTGGGAGGTGGCTCGGCCGTGGTCGGCGCTAGCGCGCTACTGCCTGACTCGGACACTGTCCATCGTCACGGACGCCTGCGCGAAAATTCTCCGGTCATGGCAGGTACGCGCCGAACTCCGCTGCGAATAGTATGGAGTCGAACCGGAACGTGTTCTAATTTGGGTGCGGCAGCCGGCCCGACACCTGCGGTGATGCCCGACGTCATGGAGAAGATCCGATGAGCACAGATACCGAGAAGACCGCCGTACCCGCCAGGATCACCCACGAGATGATCGACCGGCTGACCGGGTTGGTCGCCGCAGATGGCAGCGCGGCGCCGTTCACGATGACCGAGGTCTACACCGGCGCGCCCGTCGGCGAACTGCCGCAGTCGAGACCGCACGACGTGGCTGCGGCGTGCGCGAGCGCGCGCGCCGCGCAGCGGGAATGGTCCGCACTGCCGCTGCGGCAGCGCCTGCGTGTGTTCGAGCGTCTGCACGAGCTGATCCTGGTCGAAGTGGAGACCATCGCCGACCTCATCCAGATCGGTTGCGGCAAGACCCGCCGGATGGCCGTCGAGGAGTCCTGTGACGTGCCCATGGTGATCAGCCATTATCTGAAGACCGCACGCCGGGTGCTGCGGCCGAAACGGCACGCGGGCCCCATGCCGCTGCTGACCACCTCGACCGAGGAGCGGCGGCCCAAGGGGCTGGTCGCGGTGATCGCGCCGTGGAATTTCCCCTTCGCCATCGCCATGTCCGATGCCATGCCGGCACTCATGGCGGGCAACGGAGTCGTGCTGAAGCCGGACAACAAGACGGCCCTGTGCGTGCTCTATGGGGTCGAACTGTTGCACCGTGCCGGGCTGCCGCGCGGACTGGTGCAGGTGGTGTGCGGCGAGGGGCCGGATATCGGACCCGCCCTGATCGACAACGTCGAGTTCGTTATGTTCACCGGCTCCACCGCCACCGGACGGGTCGTCGGCGAACGGGCGGGACGTAACCTCATCGGCTGCGGTCTGGAACTCGGCGGCAAGAACCCGATGATCGTGCTCGAGGACGCGAATCTGAACGAGGTGATCCCCGGGGCGGTCTTCGCCGCGTTCGCCAACTCGGGCCAGGCGTGCATGCACATCGAGCGGATCTACGTGCACCGCAGTATCCATGACGAGTTCGTGCGCCGATTGGTCGCGGCCACAGACGAATTGAACGGCAAGATCGGCGGTGCGTACGACTACGCGCCGGAGTTCGGTTCCTTGGTCTCCCCGCAGCATCTCGAGCGGGTCGCCGCCCACGTCGAGGACGCGCGTGCCAAAGGTGCCACGGTCCACGTCGGCGGCAAAGCGCGCCCGGACATCGGACCCGCTTTCTACGAGGCCACCGTGCTGACCGGGGTGACCCCCGAGATGACGCACGCGACGCTGGAAACCTTCGGCCCCGTCGTTACGGTGTACCCGTTCGACGACGAGCAGGAGGCGGTCCGCCTCGCCAACGCCACCGACTACGGACTGAACGCGAGCGTATGGAGCCGGAATCCGAGGCATGCCAACCAGATCGCCGCCCAGCTCCAGGCCGGCAGCATCAACATCAACGACGGGTTCGTCGCGACCTATGCCGCCAAATCCACGCCGTCGGGCGGGGTGAAGCAGTCCGGTGTCGGCATTCGCCACGGAGACGAGGGCCTGCTCAAGTATACCGACACGGTGAACGTCGGCGTGCTCAAGCGCCAGGTGCTCGCCGCGCGATCGGGTCAGCCCTACGGCAAACAGCTGAAGATGACCTTGATGTCGCTGCGGCTCATGCGCCGAACCAGATTGCGCTGAGTACCGTTGCGCACCGCCCGCCCGGCATCGCGCCCGAGCCCGCACCTGCTCGATCCGGTACCGTGGCCCTCGGGGTGGATCAACGGAATCAAGAATTGGCAGGTCCGAACGAATGAGCCTTCGAGACGTACCGCTGCGCACACTGTCCGGCGAGTCGACGACGCTGTCCGACCTGGTCGGTGACCACGCCGTCCTGGTTGTCAACGTGGCGTCGAAATGTGGGCTGACGCCGCAGTATTCCGGCCTGGTGGACCTGCAGAAGGCCTACGGGCCGCGCGGGTTCAGCGTGGTAGGCGTGCCATGCAACCAGTTCATGGGCCAGGAGCCTGGTACCGCGGAGGAGATTCAGCAGTTCTGTGTCACCACCTACGGCGTCGACTTCCCGTTGCTGGAGAAGGCCGAGGTCAACGGCGAGAATCGGCACGGCCTGTATCAGACCCTGGTGAAGACCGCCGACGCCGAGGGTAACGCCGGTGACATCCAGTGGAACTTCGAGAAGTTCCTGATCGACCGGGACGGCAAGGTGGCGGGCCGCTTCCGTCCGACCGTGACGCCCGACGCGCCGGAACTGGTGTCGGCGATCGAATCCGTTCTCTGAAGGTCGACGACGCAGAGCTCGGGGGCGGCGGGTCTCCCGGGGTGAGCGGCTCGCGTAGGTCGAGATGCTGCCGCAGCGTGGTGCCGGTGTACGCGCAGCGGTAGACATCCCACTCCTGGAGTTCGGGGATAACAGGCCCGGTAGACCTGGTACCGGCGGCTGAGTGCCACACAGAAGAAAATCCACCGTACATTTGCGACATTTGGTATGCCGTGTCTCGTGTCACTGGTACTTGCCACAGCCTATGGTTGGCCTAGAATGATTAGGCAAGCTAACTTATTCGAGGTCGGAGGCGTCTTCCAGAAAAAGGAGGTCGGCCGTGGAGGCAGGGACACGCGAGGCAGGGGCGATGAGCCGCATCGCCGAGCTGTACGCCGAACATGAAGACATCCGCCATGCCACACCGGGTGCGGAGGTTGTGCGGGCGATCCGCAAGCCCGGGTTGCGGCTCGCGCAGATCGTCGAGCAGGTCATGGTCGGCTATGCCGATCGGCCTGCCCTCGGGCAGCGTGCGGTGCAGTTGCGGACCGACGAGACCACCGGCCGCACGTCGCGCACGCTACTGCCACGCTTCGACACCCTCACCTACGGCGAGTTGTGGGAACGGGTTCGCACGATTGCCGCCGCGTGGCACGGCGACGCGGAGAATCCGCTGCGCGCAGGTGATTTCGTAGCCATGCTCGGATTCACGAGCAGTGACTACACCACACTCGACTTGACCTGCGTCCACTTGGGACTGGTCGCCGTTCCTCTCCAGTCCACTGCATCCGTCGCCCAGTTGACCGCGATCGTCGGGGAGACCGTGCCGCGGGTGCTCGCCGCGACACCAGAACTGCTGGACGCGGCCGTCGAATGCGTCTTGGCAGGTCCCGCGCCCGAGTGTCTGGTGGTCTTCGACTACCACGCACGCGACGACGGCCAGCGTGCGGCGTTCGAGGCGGCACGTGAACGGCTGGCGGCCGCGGGCAGCCCGGTCGTCGTCGAATCGCTCGACGAGGTGCTCGAGCGCGGACGTCGCCTGCCGCCCGCGCCGCTGTTCGTTGCTGAGTCCGGAGACGACCCGCTGGCGCTGCTGATCTACACCTCGGGAAGTACGGGTACGCCCAAGGGCGCGATGTACACCGAACGGTTGGTCACCGCGGCGTGGTTGGACCGGCCGGAGGCAGCCGCGATCAACCTCAACTACATGCCGATGAGCCATGTCGCCGGCCGCGTGTCGCTCACCGGTGTGCTCGCGCGCGGCGGCACGGCGTATTTCACCGCCGAGAGCGACATGTCCACGCTTTTCGACGACATCGCGCTGGCCCGCCCTACCGAGCTGTTCTTCGTCCCGCGCGTGTGCGACATGGTGTTCCAGCGCTATCAGAGCGAAGTGGACCGGCGCGGCGGACCGGGCGTCGATCGCGCCGCGCTGGAAGCGCAGGTGAAAGCCGAACTGTGCCAAGACTTCCTCGGCGGGCGCGTGATGACGGCCATCTGCGGGAGCGCGCCGGTGGGAGCGGAGATGAAAGCCTTCATCGAGTCGGTGCTCGGCCTGGATCTGCACGACGGATACGGCTCCACCGAGGCAGGCGGGGGCATCCTGATCGACAACCAGGTGCGGCGGCCGCCGGTGCTCGACTACCGGCTCGCGGACGTCCCCGAGCTGGGCTACTTCCGTACCGACAAACCGCATCCGCGCGGCGAGCTGCTGCTGAAGAGCATCACCATGATTCCCGGGTACTACAAACGGCCCGAGATCACCGCCGAGGTCTTCGATGAGGACGGTTTCTACAAGACCGGCGACATCGTCGCCGAACTCGAACCCGATCGGCTGGTCTACGTCGACCGCCGCAACAACGTGCTGAAATTGTCCCAGGGCGAATTCGTCGCCGTATCGCATCTGGAGGCCGTCTACGCCACCAGCCCGCTGATCCGGCAGATCTTCGTGTACGGCAGCAGCGAACGCGCCTACCTGCTCGCGGTGATCGTGCCCACCGATGACGCGTCGGCAGACGGCGACCGCGGCAAACTAGAGGCGGCGCTGAGCGAGTCACTGCAGCAGCTCGCCATGGACGCCGACCTGCACTCCTATGAGATCCCGCGCGCTTTTCTGATCGAGACGCAGCCATTCACGACCGACAACGGACTGCTCAGCGGCATCGGGAAGTTGCTGCGGCCCAAGCTGAAAGAGCGTTATGGGCAGCGGTTGGAGCAGTTGTACGCGGAGCTGGCCGAGGGCCAGGCCAAGGAGTTGCTCGACTTGCGCCGCGCCGCGGCCGATCTGCCTGTGCTGGAGACGGTGAGCCGCGCCGCCAGGGCACTGCTGGGATGCGCGAGCACCGACCTGCGACCCGACGCGCGTTTCACCGATCTCGGTGGTGATTCCCTTTCGGCGCTGTCCTTCTCGAACCTGCTGCAGGACATCTTCGGCGTCGAGGTACCGGTGTCGGTGGTGATCAGCCCGGCCAACGGTCTGCGTGAGGTGGCGGACTACCTCGCGGCCGAGCAAGTTTCGGGCGATCCGCGCCCGACCTTCGCCTCCGTGCATAGCGACGGCTCGCGGGTCCGCGCGGACGAGCTCACGCTCGACAAATTCCTCGACGCCGGCACCCTTGCGAACGCGGCAGCGCTGCCACACCCCGCGGGGCCCACCCGGACCGTGCTGCTCACCGGCGCGAACGGCTACCTCGGCCGCTTTCTGTGCCTGGCATGGCTGGAGCGGCTGAACGCGATCGGGGGCACGCTGATCTGCCTGGTGCGCGGCGGCGACCAGACCGCCGCACGCAAACGCCTCGACGCCGCCTTCGACAGCGGCGACCAGGTGCTGATCCGGCATTTCCAGGAACTGGCCGCGACGAACCTCGAGGTGCTCGCCGGCGACATCGGCGAGCCGAACCTCGGCCTGGACGAGGCGACGTGGCGCCGGCTCGCCGGTAGCGTGGATCTGATCGTGCATCCGGCCGCGCTGGTCAACCATGTGTTGCCGTACCGGCAGCTGTTCGGGCCGAATGTGGTCGGCACCGCCGAGTTGATCCGCCTGGCCGTCACCACCCGGCTGAAGCCGTTCACCTATTTGTCGACCGTCGCGGTGGCCGCGCAGATTGATTCGCCTGACTTCGATGAAGACAGCGACATCCGTGAGATAAGCGCGACGCGCGCTGTCGACGAGAGCTACGCCAATGGCTACGGCACCAGCAAGTGGGCGGGGGAGGTGCTGCTGCGGGAGGCCAACGACCTGTGTGGTCTGCCGGTCGCGGTATTCCGTTCGGACATGATCCTGGCGCACAGCCGCTACGCCGGTCAGCTCAACGTGCCGGACATGTTCACTCGATTGCTGGTGAGCCTGATCGCCACCGGGATCGCGCCGTTCTCCTTCTACCGCATTGACACCGAGGGCGACCGGCCGCGCGCCCACTACGACGGCCTGCCCGCGGACTTCACCGCCGAGGCGATCACGACCCTCGGCGCCGCGGCCACCGCGGGGTTCCAGACGTTCGACGTGCTCAACCCACACGACGACGGCCTCTCGCTCGACGAGTTCGTCGACTGGCTGATCGACTCCGGTCACCGGATCGAGCGGATCGCCGACTACGGCGAGTGGCTCGCCCGCTTCGAGAGCGCGCTGCGGGCGTTACCGGAAAAGCAGCGCCAAGCCTCGCTGCTGCCGTTGCTGCACGCCTACCGGTACCCGGCTCCTGCCGCTCGGGGATCCGCCCTTCCCACGAAGAAATTCCGATCCGCTGTCCAGGCCGCGAATATCGGTGCCGATCACGATATTCCGCACGTGTCGCGTGGGCTCATCGAGAAATACGCGACCGACCTGGAACTTCGGGGCCTGCTGTAAGCGTCGCGCGGCGCGATCCGGGTGCCTCTTCGCTGGGACGCGCCTCGGGCATCCCGCCATCCGTCTCGGCCGGAATCTGCCAGATCCGGCTGCGCAGATCCATGCCCCGAATAACCTGGATCCGCCACGGATCCAGACGCACGATGTGCAGCTGCGAATCGTCGGGCGAACGCCAGAACTGCCCCAGGTGATACCCGGCTCCCGGTGGGCTGGTCCGCGCGTAGAGGTTCCAGATCCGCTGCCTGGTCTGGGGATCATCGACCCACCTCGCGGTGGCATCGACCGCGACCGAATTATGACCCGGCGCCCAATACGAGAAGTTCACGTGCGGATTTCGCGCGATATGCGCCGCCTTGACCGGCGTCTTGTAGGTGGCGAGCCAGCCCAGCGGATGTCCGTCGACGTTCTCCCACACCGGAATCAGCACCCGGGTGCGTGGCCGGTTCTGCGCGTCCACGGTCACCATGGTGGCGTAGACAATGCGACCGACGAATGCGTTGAACTCCGCCTCGATCTCCGCGAACGACCCGACCTTGCGCGTCATGCCGCCGCTCCGGTCGTATTGTCGGACGGAACCGTGAGTCCCTGTCCCCAGCCGCCGTCGACGGGAAGCTCGACGCCCGTGGTGAAAGTTGCGTCGAAAGCCAGGAAAAGCGCCGCCTTTGCGACCTCCTCGACTGTTCCGTTGCGCCGCAACGGTGTACTTCGCTCGCCTTGTGCGAGAAAGTCGGCGCGCTGCTGCTCGGTCAGTCCGACTACGCCCATGGTCGGCGTCTCGATGAATCCGGGCGCCACCGCGTTGACCCGAATCCGCCGCGGCAGCAACTCCGCGGCCAGCACCTGGGAGATCGCCCGGAGCGCCTCCTTCGATCCGGAGTACGCGCTGAGTCCGGGAAAGACCACGTCGTTCGCGACGGTCGTGAAGACGATCGCGCCTCCGTCGGCGAGCAGTGGCGCGAGTCTGCGCACCGTGAAGAACGCACCCTTGGTGTTGACCGCGAACTGGCGGTCGTACGACTCCTCGGTGGCCTCGTCGAGCGTCTGGAATTCCGCGGTGCCGTGGTTGACGAACAGCGCGTCGATTCGGCCCAGTTGCTGCTCGACCACGGCCCCGAGGTCATCGATATCGGTCATGCTCGCGGCATCCGAAGCCACGATATGTGCTGCGCGTTCGGCCAACCGGGTCCGAGCTTCGTCCAGGGTCCTCGCATTGCGGCCGGTCAGCACCACCTCCATTCCTTTGGCGAGCAGCGCCTCGACGATCGCGAGCCCCATGCCGTGGGTGCCGCCGGTGACCACGGCCTTCTTGCCTGCGTATGCACTCACTACCGGATGCCTTCCTTTCAAGTTACCGATGAGCCGGTCAGTTACTCCTTGTAACTGGCAGCATCATGCGTCACCATTGACTGCTATGGAAGACGGCACATTGATGTCCCATAGTTACTGTCCGGATACCGTCGACTACACGGCCAAACAATGGGACTCCCGCGAGGACTGCGAGGTGCGCCAGATCCTCGACCGTATCGCCGACAAGTGGTCGCTGCTGGCCATCGCGCTGCTCGCGGGCCGGACCATGCGGTTCACCGAGCTGCAGCGCGAGATCGATGGAGTCAGCCAGCGCATGCTCACCCGCACCCTGCGGCACCTGGAACGGGACGGTCTGGTGCGCCGGACCGTCCACCCGGTAGTTCCGCCGCGGGTCGACTACGCACTCACCGACCTCGGCGGCAGCTTGCACGAGACCATCCAGGCTCTGGTGACCTGGACCGAAACCCACCAAGGCGAGATCGCCGCCGCGCGCACGGTCTATGACACCGCGTCCGCGGCGGGGTCGGTGAATCCGGCACCGGCAACGAGTTGAGATACCACTCGGCATACGGAATCCGATCGGCTGTGGTTGTTCCCGCGGTCGGATTCCGCATGAAGGCGGCGTAGTCGTCGTCGCTCCGCTCGGCGAAAGCCGGGATCGAAAAGGGTTCTAGTGGACGAAAGTGCCCAACTTGGCGTCGCAGTACCGGTCTGGCGGCAGCCGCATCTCCACGGAGGTCTTGTCCGGCCGGTAGCTCACGAAAAACTCTTCGAGAGCGCGAAATTGGCAATGACATTCAGCATGGCACGGGAGATCCTCCACGTTGATGTGAGAAGTCGTCACTGTATCAAGCTCCGTCTAGGACAAAGCTGCTCTGACACAGAATCTGCCGCGACGAGGTGGCCGCGGCAATGCCAGTAGCACCTACACGATCGGACCTCGGCGCCTGACGCTGTAAATCCGGGCACGTGCGTCTCCGGTCCGGCAAGCGTTCTTCGGCATGCGTCAGAAGCTCATCCACAACGATGGTTCCAATACCATTCCTCATGGGCCGCCAGGTGTTAGCCTCGATCAGCTGGGCGCGAGGGAATGCCGTAGACCGATCAGGAAGGGAGATAACAGATCACGGGTCCAGTTGTACCCCGCCCCCCATCGAGGCTCGTGCCGATCAACCTGAAAACCGTTACCCGTACAAAAGCTGGGCATGTGACCGAGCCGCGTGCCGCGCGTACCGACCACGTCGTCGAATGCTTGTTTCCTTTTTGGAGTCCCGTCTTTTGACCACGCCACATTTCCCGCCACCCACGTCGACGTCCGATTCTGTCTGCCCCGTCCAGCATGGTTCGCCGATCGACACCGACGGCCCCAGGGTCGCACTGTATTCGGAGGCGTTCGCGGTAGATCCGCACCGCGCCTATGCCGAGATGCGCGACAGGTATGGTCCACTCGTTCCGGTGGAGTTGGCGCCGGATGTGCCCGCCACCTTGGTGATCGGCTACTACACGGCCCTGCGCATTCTCCACGACCCCGAGCACTTTCCGGCCGATCCGCGCACCTGGCAGAAGAACATCCCCGGCGAGTGCCCGGTCCTGCCGATGCTGGAGTGGAGGCCCAATGCCTTGCGCAGCGCGGGCCTGGAACATCTACGCTATCGGCAGGCCACCGTCGCGGCCATCGCCGAGGTCGATCTGCACGCCCTGCACGCCACTATCGAGCAGATCGCCCTTCCGCTGATCAATGCCTTCTGCCAGGACGGCGCGGCGGAACTGGTCAGCCAGTACGCGTTCCCGCTCACCTTCGCGGTGCTCAACGCCATACTCGGCTGCCCACCGGATATCGGGCAGCACGTCGCGACCGGCATGGCCGCCATCTTCGAGGGCGTCAACGCGGCCAAGGGCAACGCGATGATCACCGACGCGCTTTACAGCCTGGTGCAGACGAAGCGGAAAGAACCGGGCGACGACATCACCTCGCGGTTGTTGCGGCACCCCGCTGCCCTCGACGACGTGGAGATGATCCACCAGCTGGTCACGTTGTACGGCGCGGGAATCGAGCCGACGCAGAACTTGATCGTCAACACCCTGCGGTTGATGCTCACCGACCACCGGTTCGCGAGCGGCATCCTCGGCGGTAGTTTGTCGACCCGCGACGCCCTCGATGAGGTGCTGTTCAGTGATCCGCCAGGGGCCAACTACTGCGTCAGCTACCCGAAGCAGCCCATCCTCATCGACGGCGTCTGGCTGCCCGCGCACCAGCCGGTCGTGATCAGCATGACCGGCTGCAACAACGACCCCGCTATCAATACGGGTGAATACACCGACAACCGAGCTCATCTCGCATGGAGTCTCGGACCGCACGCCTGTCCGGCCAGGTCGGCGGCATACCTCATTGCCCAGGACGCCATCGATCAGCTGCTTGATGCCCTGCCCGAGCTGCGGCTCGCCGTCCCGGCGCAGGACCTGGTCTGGCGACCCGGCCCGTTCCACCGCGCGCTGGTGTCCCTGCCCGTCGACTTTCCCAAATCACCTCCGCTCACTGTCTATTGACAAGGATCCGGCGATGCAACGCGCTTGGATCAGAGGGCCGGGGGTTGCTCGTAGCTGTAGGTCCAGGAGCTCTGGCCGCCGGGGGTGGTCACGGTGAGGGTGATTCCTGGGCTGGCGGGGTGGGGCGGGGCGATGGTGCTGATCGTGGTGTCGGAGATGGCAGAGAAGCTAGCCGGGATGCCGTCGAAGGTCACCGTGTCGGTGTGAGCGAGGCTGCTGCCGGTGATGGTCACGACGTTGCCGCCGGTAGCCGGTCCGGCGCTCGGGTTGACATTATTGATGTTGGGGCCGGTGAGGTAGGTGTAGGTGAGATCATCGACGCTGCCACCCGGGGTGGTCACGATGACCGGAAACGTGCCGGGGCTTTGTCCGAAGATGGTGCTGACAGTGAGCTGGGTGGGCGTGGCGGACTGGATGATGACGGGGCTGGGGCCGATGGACACGGCGATCGCGCCGGACAGGTTGAAGCCGGTGATGACAGCGGTACCACCGTCGGGGGAGCCTTCGGCGGGGCTGATGCTGTTGATCAGCGGTGGTGGGAAGTAGATGAAGTACCCCAGAGATCCGGTGCCGCCCGGGGTGGTGACCGTCACAGGGACCGCTCCGCCCCCGGCAGGGGTGACGACGGTGATCGAGGTCGGAGTGTTGGTGAGGATGGTGGCTTCGGTGGTGCCGAAGTGCACGGCGCTGGCATTGGCGAGGTTGTGGCCGTTGATGGTCACCAGGGTGCCACCTGCGGTGCTCCCTTCCCGTGGAACCAGGGTCAGAGGGATGACGCTGAGCGTGTTGTCGTCGGTGTTGGTGACATAGAGCAGGGAGTCGTCCGAGGTGACCGCGACACCGCTCGGGCCTTGCCCGACCCGCAGGTTTCCGGTGAGCGTGTTGGTGGCGGTGTCGATCACACTGACGGTGTTGGAGCCGTAGTTCGCCGTGTAGGCGTGGGCGCCGTTCTGGCTGATGGTCACGAAACGCGGCACGACGCCGACCGGGATGGTAGCGGTGAGGGTGTTGGTGGCGGTGTCGATCACGCTGAGAGTGCTGGCGAAGTTATTGCTGACGTAGGCGCGCGTGCCGTCCGGGGTGATCGCCACGATCGACGGGCCGCCGCCTCCAGGGATGGTTGCGGTGACGGTGTTGGTCGCGGTGTCGATCACGCTGAGGGTGTCGCCGAGGATGTTGCCTACGTAGGCGCGGGTCCCGTCCGGAGTGACCGCCACACCGGTCGGCAGCACTCCCACTGCGATCGTAGCGGTGACGGTGTTGGTCGCGGTGTCGATCACGCTGACCGATTCGCTGCCCTGGTTCGCCACATAGACGTGGCCGCCGTCCGGAGTGATTGATACACCAGTGGGTGCCGCTCCCACCGGGACGCTCGCGGTGATCGTGTTGGTGGCGGTGTCGATCACGGTGAGCAAGCCATCCTCGGCCACGGTCAGATAAAGGTGGCCCCCGTCGGGTGCGAAAGCAAAGAGCCTCGGCCCCGCACCTGTAGGAATGGTCGCGACGACACCGTCGGTCGCGGTGTCGAGCACAGTGACCATGTTCGACGTACTGCCGGCCACGTAGGCGCGTGCCCCGTCGGGAGACAGCGCCACCCCCAGGGGGCTGCCACCCACCGGCAAGACGGTGTCGGCGGCCGAAAGCACCGCGGGCGCAAGGTCTCCGGCGTCGAGGCCGAGCAGAGACAATGATCGCGTAGTGGTGAACATGAGAATCCCCCTTTGAATAGTTAGCTTTTCAGGATGGCGAACGGCCGCCAGATGGCCGAGAGATGGTAGAAAGGCGCACCGGCTCGGGCCTGCCTGTATGAAAATCCCGGCTGGTCGCCGCGTAAAACTCTTTCGACACCTTCGACATCAGCGCCCCCTCGGCAGTGCCACCATCGTTACACTACAAGTCGGCCGGCGCACCGGAATTCGCGCACATCGACTTCGCGACACGCCGGACGCGCTGAGATTTGGGTGGAAACCGCGCTGGAAATGGTGCGCAAGCCAGGATTTCTGAGAGCCTCAGGGCGGATTCCGACTGCCTTGTTTCAGCGAATGCAACTATTGCTAAGGGAATTGAGTAAAAGATCATTTCTCGCCACACGGCCCGACTCCCAGCGCGGTCGAACCGCGTGGTCGAGGCATATTCCCGCGCCGGCGTCAGCTCTGCGTTCGACCGCCATATGTCGGGAACGGAAATGCTTGCCCCCCAATACTTTCGACAGATCTCCTCGGCGCGGGCCACGCAATCCCGGTGGCCCGCGTCCAGGCGATGAGCGAGGGAGAAATGCCGTGCCCGCGCCGGTCGCACGGTCTGAGGCTGTCAGGTCGCTTCTGCTGTAGGTGCTCGGCTGGTCAGCCGCCGGCGGCGGTTCCGGCGTTCGTCGGACCGGGAAGCAGCGGACGCACGGCAATAGCCTCAGGGCCACGTTTGCGCACGGTTGCGGTGAAGACGACTGGTTGGCCAGCGGTAAGGGATTTGTAGCCGGTGGTCTCGATGCTGGTGTACTCGACGAATACCGGCGTGGGGTCGTCGTCGGGCTGCAGGAATCCGAAACCTTTCTCGACGTTGAACCAGACCACGGTGCCGCGACGCCAAGACTCCGCGGTCGTGCTGGGACGCTGCTGCCGACCGATCACGTGGGTTGGGTGGCCGCGGTCACGCGACCGTGCCGAGGTCGGTCGACGTGCATAATGTGCCGCCACCAGGCGTCGAGGGGGCTGGGGTCGGGCCAGACGATCGGGGTCTCGGGCGTGCCAGTGGCTTCGGTGGTGGACGGTCTCGGCGGGGTATGCCGGTATTCGGTGGGTGCCATGATCGAGCTTACTCCATCAGGTGATCCATGTGCTAGGGGATAATCCCCGATGCGGCAACGCCTTTCGCGTTTCCGTCGAGTGCGGGCCCGGACTCCCGGGCCCGCACGAAGGGGTGGATATCACACTCGTTGCAGATCTTTCGGCATCACCTCGCTTCCGACGGCGGTGCGTATCGGAGTAGACGCGGATCAGACGTTGATGGCCTTGCGTCCGTTGCCGTGGGCGATTTCGATCTTGCGTGGCTTGGCCTGCTCCGCCACCGGAACCATCAGACGCAGGACGCCGTCTGTGTAGTCGGCGCGGATGCGGTCGGTGTCCAGGGTCTCGCCGAGAAACAGTTGGCGGCTGAACATGCCGCGGGAACGTTCCGCGGCGATCATCTCACGCCCCGAATCCAGCTCCGGGCGACGTGCTCGTACCGTCACCACATTGCGCTCGATGTCCAGGTCCAGGGACTCGGGGTCGATGCCGGGCAGGTCGAACTCGACCACGAACTCGTCGCCCGCGCGCCAGGCATCCATCGGCATCACCGCCGGGCGGGCCGCTGTGCCGAACACCTGCTGCGTCAGACGGTCCAGATCACGGAACGGATCGGTGCGCATCAGCATGGTCGCCACCTCCAACTCACTCCATTCTCTATCGTAGGGCAGATAACCTATGTCATATGATGTAGATTTTTTATACCATTGAGAGATGGTGAGTTCAAGGAGCTAGACTAGGAAATATTGTTCGCAATGGAGAAGTGGGGATGGATGGTGCAGCAGCGAGGCGCGTCGGGGCATCTGCCGGATCCTGATCAAGCGGTGTACGGGATCTCGGTGGCCGCTGGGCTCGCCGGCATCGGCGTGCAGACGCTGCGGCTGTACGAGCGCCACGGTCTGCTGACTCCGGAGCGCAGTGGAGGCGGCACGCGTCGCTACAGCGCCAATGATCTGGCCCGCCTCCAGCGCATCACCGAGCTGGCCTCCGCGGGAGTCAACCTGGCGGGAATCGGGCGCATTCTCGACTTGGAGGACGCGAACGCCGACCTGCACGTGGACAACGACCGGTTGCAGGCCGACAACGTTCGCCTTCGCGCCGCGGAAGAATCACCGCCCGAGGGCACTTAGCTCGTTGCTGCCGCGGTCGAGCCTCCGCAACGGCGTACCGGATGGCCCTGATGCGGCGGCCGTCGAGCGAACTATGACGAGTGCCAGCGCGGCAGGCGCACGACCTGGACGAAGAACTCGTCGATCTGTTTGATCGCGGCGACGAACTGGTCGAGGTCGACCGGCTTGGTGACATACGCGTTCGCATGCAGCCGGTAGCTGCGCAGGATGTCCTCTTCGGCCGCCGATGTGGTCAGCACGACCACAGGAATGTGCCCGAGGCCGGGGTCTGCCTTGACCTTCTCCAAGACCTGCCGCCCGTCGTACTTGGGCAGGTTGAGATCGAGCAGTATCAGGTCCGGCCGGGGCGCCTCCGCGTATGCGCCCTGGCGGTAGAGGAAATCGAGTGCTTCCTCTCCGTCGCGGACCACGTGCAGCGTATTGCCGATCTTGTTGTCTTCGAAGGCTTCCCGAGTCATCAACTCGTCTCCGGGGTCGTCCTCGACGAGCAGGATGTCGATGGGACGGCCGGGGACGGTCATGCGGATGCTCCTTCACGGGCGAAAGGGTCGGCGGTGTGGGTGGTCGGGTTCCAGGAGTGCGGCGTGAGAGTTCCTGCCATGGCCACTCCACGGCGGCGACCACTCGAGGCAGGTCGTTCGATCGGTCACGCCGCGCGGACGCAGCCGGTCGGGATGCACTCGGGAAGTAGGACTGACAGCACATGCCGTCGTCGGCAAGCACCGACAACGGGGCCTCCGATCACCAATGGCGACGCCAGCAGCATGCCGGCCATCTCAGCGGCCGGTTACTGGACCGAAGAGGTACCAGCGATCGTATCCGATCTTCGGTCGGGTGGAGACACGACGCCGACCAGCGGGACTCGGCGTCTGAACGGCGTCTTGGTGGGAATCAGACCGTGGGGGTGCAGGATGTCTGCTCGGCGCGGTCGAGCGCGCCCTCGCGGCGCGGCGATCGCAGTTCCGCCAAGCTGCGGGCGACGACCGTGACATGTGCCGCTATGACCGCCAGGGAAGCAGAGCCGACCGCAGCGAGAAGCGCAACCACGACAGATACCGGTCCTTTCGGGCGCGAGCGGGCGGGGATGCCCGCTTCATGGATGCGGAGCGCGGGCCCGCCGATCCTGGCAGCGCTTGCTCCGTGTCCAACGTGCCCCGACTCTTCCGGACCAAACACACCGAGTCCGCACCCATGACACCTCGCCGATCACCAGAACGTCGATCCCGCCGTCGCCGGGCGGCCACGAATCCGCGGAGCGGTGGTGCGCGGTAGGGGCGCGCGATCAGGCGAGGGCGACCTCGGCCGTCGCGCGGCCGAAGATTTTGCGTCCGTCGTGCTCGGCGGTGATCGCCACCGTAGCGGTCCGCGTGTCCGGATCCAGGCCTTTCACCCGGCCGTGGAACTCGATGCGCCCACCGGTCTCGGTGACATGAACCGGGCTGGTCAGCCGCACGTTGTAGGCCCGCACTGCACCGGGGTCGCCGAGCCACGAGGTGAAGAAGTCCACACTGAGCCCGATCGTCAACATGCCCTGGGCGACAACGGTATCGAGCCCCATCTGCGTGGCGATCTCGGCACTCCAGTGGATCGGGTTCGCATCGCCTGCGACGCCGGCATAGTGGACCAGGTCGCCACGGCTGAGCGCGAGCGTGCGCGGGGGCAACTCGTCGCCGATGGCCACCGCGTCGAAGGACAGCGCGTGCGCGGGTGCTGTAGCCGCGGGCACGGGTCGCACCGGCTCGGAGGTCTGCGTACCGACGTACCGCGGCGGCGTCCGGTGTGACTTCCGCGCGTCCGGGTGTGCGCCGTGCATCACGATCGCATCGACCGAGTGGGGGAGTGCGCCGTTGGCGCGGCCGAACAGGCTGGTCCGGGAAGTGAGCACAGGCCGATCGTTCTGGTCGACTATGGTCTGGCGCAGTCCGATGAGGTCACCGCCGAACGCTGGGCGGAACGAGTCGAGGCACATCTCGAAGCCGACTCGATCACCGGCCAGCAGCGGGCGGTGGAACTCGATCATCAGATCGGTCTGGATCATGTTGCCCAGTTCGTAACCGGGCAGGATTATGTCGAACACCTCGGCATAGGCCAGATAGCCGGGCACGGAGCCGAAGGTCGGTGGCGCCAGCAGACTGTCGTAGCCGAAGCCGGCCGCTGCGTCCTCTGACCAATGCGCGGGGTGGTAGTTACGCACCGCACTGGCGTACTCGCGAATCTTCTCGCGCCCGACCTCGTAGTAATCGCAGGTGCGGTACCGCCGCCCGAGTATCGAAGACGTAAGCGCTGCGGGATCGATCACGTCGGTCTCACCGGACGTCGAACGGTTACTGGACATCGCGGGGAATCTACCCAATGGACCGCGATTTTCCGGTCAGCCCGCATCGCACGCCGTTTCGCGAGGAGGGAGGTGTGTTCCGAACTTCCACCACGCCGGAATCCCGCTCCCCAGCGACGAGCACTCGTCGATGGTCAGGTCCGACGGCCCGATCCTGCTCGACTACGCCCCTTTGATCGAGAAAATACGACCTCGACCGGGAGCGGGTGCCCGAACGTCACCGCACGCCAAGGGCGGCGGAGCGTTCGGCGCACCCGCCGACCGTGCGGTCGGACGCCAAGGATGGCGCGATGCGTCACCGCAACCCGGCGGCCCGGTGTACATGCCGAACGCGAAGGGCGGCCCGCACGCCGCTCCTGCGGTTGCTGCCCGTCGGCCGGCTGGCGTATCGATGGCCCGCGAGGTCCTCGACGACGCGGCGCGCCAGCGGCTGGTCGACAACATCGCGTTTTCCTTTCCGAATATGCGTGTGACCGTGGAAAGTTTCCAGTTATCGTTTTGTTATCGAATTCCGGTGTGTCCGGCTTTGCGAATTAGAGATTGTGCTGAAATATTGCTCTTCGGATCCGCTGGATTGACAACACCGTGGTGTTTCGAATTCATTCGAGGCTTGGTGAAGTCCTGCGATACCGGATGCGTCTCACCGGGCCTGCCGACGTAGATCGGAGGACCGCATCATGGCGTTCAGCGCCGATGTTCGACCTGATCAACGCTCGCAACGCACTTCATGCCGCACACTCGCTCTCGCCACGGGGGCTGTTGCCCTTGCGGCCGTCGGAGTGATCGAAGCTGCCGCACCGGCAGTCGCCCAGCCGTTCCCGGGTGCAGGCAGCTCGGAGAGCGCCGAGGAAATTCCCTTACCCGGTTTTCTCGTTTTTCCGAGTATTCCAGGATTCACGCCACCCGCGCCCCCGGCTCCGGAGAAGTCCTTGGGTGAGCGTGCCGTCGACGCCGCGCTGACCAAACTGGGCGCGCCCTACGTGGGCGGCGCGGCGGGGCCGTCTACCTTCGACTGCTCCGGACTGGTGCAGTGGTCCTACCGGCAGGCCGGCCGGGAACTGCCGCGGACCAGTTACGAGCAGCTCGCTGCGGGCAGCCCTGCGTCGCAGGACGATCTGCGACCGGGCGATGTCGTGTCCTTCTACGGCGGCAGCCACTCCGCCCTCTATGCGGGAGATGGCAACGTCATCCACGCCGCAACCTATGGGACCGGTGTGAAATTCGCGCCGATCTCATCGATGCCGTATGCCGGAGCGCGCCGATTCTGACCAAGCGGCGGGCGGTGCGCCCACGGTTGTCGAGCCGGGATCCTCCAAGTCGGCCAGCGGCCCGATGGCACCGCCTGCCACCATGCGTACCGCGAGACGGCTTTTGGCGTCGCCGAGTACCGTTGAGCTTCCCCGGCATCTCGATCGGCTTGGGGCAGCATCGACTGTTCGACGTCGCCGAACGAGCCTCGGCCACGGTGTGTGCCGAGTTGTCGGCGGTTCGTGATCCACCCGCGTCGCTCCCGGTGCAGAAGCCAACCGACGCAGGCGAACTCGATACGACGATTCGCCGCTCGAAATCGAATTCTGGACCGCGAAAAGCTGGGGGCAGTGTGGCGGCCAATGTATGCTGTGTGGTAACTGTATGCTGTCTAGTCGGCGATTGCGCTGGTGGTCAGCATGATTGGCTGGCGCAAAGAGATTGCCATAGTGCCGCACTGCGCGGTGCTGTGCGTCGGCCAGACATGCTCACAACGTTTCCTTGGCTCGCTGGACGCAGACGCGAGAATCGTGAAAGAAGGTAAGGCAATGGTCAAAGCAGCACTCGGCTCGGTCCTGGCGGCCGCGGCGCTCCTCGTCGTAGGGGCCGGTCAAGCATCAGCCGTACCGGTGGTGAATCCCGGGCCGCTCGGGGCGCCTATCGACGGAATCCTCAGCGATACCGCCGGCGTGGCGGGCTACAACTGTTTGGTTCTCGGTCCCGGCTGGGGCTTCGGCATGAATGCTCCGGGAGCAACCGGAGTGGTGAGCGGGACATTCTTTGCCCCTGGACCGGTCTCCGCTTACTGCATGGGCCCCATGGGTTACGTTACCGGCGGGGGGTTCGCCTCATAACCCCTCGGCGCCCAGCCGGTGTGCTCACGCCCGGGCGGCCGCGACCACAGTCGACAACTCTTCGCTGCTGGTGTGCTACTACCGGTGATCGCGTGTCGTAACGAGGCTCATAGCCTGGTCACAGTCGTTTTCGGAGTCAGAGGCAATGTCGGTCGTCACGTCGCGGCGGGCCTGATCGCATGGGGCGAGCAGGCCCGTCTGGCCAGCAGAGAACCCCGCACGGCCGACTTCCCCGAGCGGCCACGTCGTCGCGGTCGATCTGGAACGCCCCGAAACGCTGCCCGCCGCACTCGAAGGCGCGGAGCGCGTGTTCCTCTACGCCAAGCCCGACGGATCGACGGTTTCGTGGCGGCGGCCGAGACTACTGGGGTATGGCATGTGGTATTCCTGTCGTCCGGGGCCGTCTCGCAGGGTAACCCCGAGCGCAACCGATTGCCCGGGTGCATGCCGTTGTCGAGTCCGCCATAGAGGCGTCCGGTCTGGAGTGGACATTCATTCGGCCCGGCATGTTCGCCACGAACGCACTGTTGTGGTGGCAGAAGTCCATCCGCGACGAGGGCGTCGTCCGCGTGCCATATGCCGACGCGCGGACCGCCCCCATCCACGAGAGGACCTCGCGGCGGTCGCGGTACCGCTCTGACCGAGCCGGGTCACCACGGCCACGCCTACGCCGTATGGGGCCCCGAGTCATTACCCTGCGTCAGCAGATGCGACACATCGGTGCGGCCATCGGCCGCGAGATCGCTTTCGAGGTGATCTCCGTCGAACAGGCACGTGCGGAATTGAGCGAGACCATGCCGTCGATCGACGTCGAGGCCGTCCTGGCCGGATGTAAGCCCGGAACAGCCGCACCACCGCAGGTGTCGACGATCATCGAGGAGGTCACCGGTCGCCCCGCGCACACGTTCGGGCAGTGGGCGAAAGACCACGCGACCGACTTCCGCTGACCGGTCGCGGGTGTCGCGGTCCTCCTCGATTCACTGTGTACCCTGCAGTCACCGATTCGAGCTCTCGTGACCGGATGCCTCGGTGCGCAGGGCCATGAGCCGGTCGGATTCTATTGGCGGAGTCGCCGATCGGGCAGAGCCGCAATCTTGGTCGGTTCGGCGAGCAATACCGATGCGGCGTCGGTGTTTTCGATGACCAGCTGCGGTATCAGCGAGTTCGGGGAGCGATCACCTCGCGCCGCACAAGGTGGCTGGGTGCTTGCCGGGGCGAAGTCGATCGAGTGCGGTGCAGGCATCGTCTGCCCGGCCTTCGGCTGTGATGGTCGGTCCTTCCGCTTCCGCATCGCGCGAATCGAATACTTGCGCAACTGATTGACGAACCCGGTGTGGCGGGTTTCTAATGGTTGTCGGCGCAATTCATGCGTCGATGAGCAATCACACGAAGGGGGGTGAGCGGCAGATGCCGGCTGACAGTATCGACGCCTCCAGCCGGGCCGCCCCCGCGAATCGGGTTGTGCTGTCGCGTCGCTGATCCGCGCGCTGATTGATTACCGGGAGTGGACGGCTGACAAATGTCCTGCGGTGCCGTCACTCACCGGATGTCCGAAGATATCGGAGGCCGCCACCGCGATCTTGTCGAGGACTTCGCCCTTCGGACGGCCCGCCTCGTCGGCTGAGATGAAAAGCAGCTCGACGCGAAATTCGCACCGACGGCCATGTTCGCGAATATCTCGGAGGAGTGAAGTAATCATGGCTGAGCTCATCGACTTTTCACCCCGGCTCATCGACCCGCCGGCAATCAAAAATGTCGGATACGCCGGTGCGATCGGCTATTTCAGTGAATCCCGCCCGGACACGACGGTCGGTGCCGAGCCACTGACGATGAAATGGACGACACCGGCTGGGATCCAGGTGCTTCGGGGTATCCGATCACCGAGTACACCGATCGCCCCGGCGGTCTGGTATCGGGTTTCCCGGGCAGCGCGATCTATCGGCTCGATGGTCGGGATGCCTACTGGGTGCGCTGCGCGATCAGAGACCGCTGAAACCGCTCGGCGTACGAGAACGAGCCGCTGGCCTCCGAGTTGCGAACCTCCTGGGACACCCGTGCATACCAGCGGTTCGACAAGGTCGCGTCTACTCGCGACCACGCCCGACACTGACGATGGACTCTGTCGACGGCACCGATATGCGCCTGGGCGATCCGCAGGGCCGACGAAGGGACAACTATGGACAAGCTGCTCTCTGACCTGGAAAGCGAGCCGGTACACACCTGGGCCTTGTCGCAATACATCCTCGCTGCCGTCGCGGTTTTGCTCGGGCTTCCGGCTGTCGAGCTGGCCCGCGGCAAGGTGACGTCGGCCGGGAAGGGGCAGTGATCATGCAACGTTTGGGAGTGGTGCACTATGACCCCTTCGAGGTGGTGTTATGCGTGGTGTTCGGGGTCTCTGCGGTGCTTCAGTTCTTCCACGGGGCACCGCCGGGGTCGACGGCCGCGTCACTGCCCCCCGGGTTCCGGATGGTATGGCTGGTGTTGATGACGGCGGGTTGCGTCTTCACACTCGGTGGGGTGCTCTCACGCTGGGTGTGGGGCTACCTCGTCGAGCAGATCGGCTTGATGGCGACGGGCTGGTCGCTAGTGGCATACGGCGCGCAGGTACTGCTGCTGCAGATCCAGCGTCATGCTCTGTCGCCCGCTACGGTGCTCGGCGGCCCGTTGGTCATCGGGCTCGGCGTCGCATTTCTCTGGAAGCGCCAGCAGGTATGGAATGACGTCAAGCACTTACGCGCGTCGAGGCAAGAGGAGGCAGCATGGACAGCATCTCGCAGTCGCCGATCTTCGCGGCGTTCGTGCTGATCGCCAGCTCCTCGGTCGTTTCTTCCATCGCGACAACGTGGTTCAGCCGCAAGAATCTCGACGCCAGCATGACGAAGACAAAGGCGGACGCTGCAAAGACGCTGAGTGACACCGCAATCGCGCAGACACAGCTGATGGCCGAACAGCTCGGTGAACTGCGCCAAGCGCTACGGATGCACCGCGAATGGGATAAGAAAATGGTGATCATCGCCCGGCGGGCGGGGCTCGAAATCGACGATCCTCCCGAGCTGTGGTTGTAAGCCATCGAAGTGGGTCTTCGATGAATTCATTTCTTCCTTCCTCATCGCTGCCGCGCTGAGGAAGCCGAGTCGAGCTCTGCTGCCGATGCGGTAGCAGGGTGTGAACTCGGGTGCTCACTACCACCGCCGGACTGCCTCACATCGGCCGCGACACAAACCTCGGACGCCATAGCGATCGTCTATGATCGGAAGTAGTCAAGGTTTCTGCTTCATGAGGTGATCGAATGGTTACCTACCTTCACAACCCGGATGGAGTCGTCTTTCGGCCACGGTCGGCAGCGCCGAACGACGCGGATCCGGCATGGTGACCGAGGGAGCGTGTCATGTCGGCATCCGAACCCGCCACAACCCAGCGTGACCTGCAGGTCGATCTCGCGGCTGAACTGGCCGCGGAACTGGCCGCGGCCGGATTCTTCGACGCCGAGGAGATCGGACGGGGCGGATTCGGCGTCGTGTACCGCTGCACCGAGCGATCATTGGACCGCGCCGTTGCGATCAAGGTCCTCACATCAGAATTCGCTGGTGAAGACCGACAGCGCTTCGTCCGCGAGCAGCACGCGCTGGGACGTCTGTATGGGCATCCCAACGTCGTGCAGATCCTGCAGGCCGATATCACGGCTACCGGCCGACCCTATATCGTCATGCCCTTCCTCTCCCGGGGATCACTGGAAAGCCGGCTGCGCTCGAAGGGTCCGATCCCGTGGGACGAAGTACTGTCGATCGGGGAACGCATCGCCGGAGCCCTGGCCGCCGCGCATGCGGCTCGGACCGTTCACCGCGATGTGAAGCCCGCCAACATCCTGGTTTCCGATTACGATGAACCGCAGCTGGCCGACTTCGGCATCGCCCGCATCAGTGGTGGCTTCGAGACCGCGGCCGGGCGAATCACCGGCACCCCGGCATTCACCGCACCCGAGGTTCTCGATGGTGAACCACCCAACCCGGCCTCGGACATCTACAGTCTCGGTGCGACGCTGTTCTGCCTGCTGACCGGGCATGCGGCCTTCGAGCGCCGGACCAACGAACGCGTCATCGCGCAATTCCTGCGTGTGATGACCGAACCGATCCCGGACCTGCGCGGAACTGGGATTCCCGCCGAGGCTGTCGCCGCGGTCGAGACAGCTATGGCACGCGACCCTCGGGCGCGCCCGGAATCCGCTGCCGCCTACCAACGCCAGTTGCGGGACGTGCTGGGCAGCTGGGCTCCGGCCACCGGCCCCGGCCCTCCGAGGCAGTCCGGGTATCCGGCACTGCCGGATGTTCCGTCACGCGCGAGCGCGGTGCGCCCGGCCGCGCCTCCGCCGACGGCGCTGACGAAGTTCCGCCCGCCGACACCGCCGCGGGCACTCGTGGACCGGCCCCGGCTGCTGCAGATTCTGCGGAAGGGCAAGCAGCGCCGGTTGACGGTGGTTCATGCGCCGGCTGGTTTCGGAAAGAGCACGTTGGCCGCCCAGTGGGCGAAGACGCTGGCGGCCGATCAGACCCAGGTCGCCTGGCTCACCATCGATGCCGATGACAACAACGCCGTCTGGTTTCTGGCGCACCTGGTCGAGGCGGTCCGCCGCGCACGACCTTCGCTCGGCGCCGAACTGGATCAGATTCTCGAGGAACGAGCCACCGATGCCACCCGCTACGTCGTCACCGCGCTGATCAACGAAATCCATTCCAGTGGAGAGACCTTCGCGATAGTGATCGACGACTGGCATCGGGTGACCAACCGCGCAGCCATCGCGACGATGGAATTCCTGCTCGACAATGCCTGCCACCACCTGCGCATCATCGTTGCCAGCCGAAGCCTCGCCGGGCTCCCGATCAGCCGGATGCGAGTACGTGACGAGCTTGTCGAAATCGACTCCAACGACCTGCGATTCAACCAAGCAGAAACCAATTCCTTCCTGGTCGACGTCAATCTATTGGAGTTGGCCGCGAGCGACATCGCCGGCCTGCAGGAATCGACCGAGGGCTGGGCGGCCGCACTGCAACTCGCGTCATTGTCGCTGCGCGGCAAGGACAATCCCGCCGAATGTATCGGGCAACTGTCCGGGCACAACTACGCCATCAGCGAATACGTCGAATCGAACATCCTGGACACGCTCGACCCCGCCCTACTCGACTTCCTGCTGGCGACCTCGGTGACCGAGACCGTCTGCGGCGACCTCGCCGATGCGCTCGCGGGGGTGGGTTACGGGCAGGAAATGCTGGAGGAAGCCGAGCATCTGGAGTTGTTTCTGCATCGACTCGATGATGAGTCCACATGGTTCCGCTATCACCGGCTCTTCGCAGATATATTGCGGCACCGGCTCACCCGGCACAACCCCGACCGGCTCCGACGGCTGCACCAGACCGCTTCGAAATGGTTCGCCGATCACAAGATGCTCAACGAGGCCGTCGATCACGCCTTGGCCGCCAACGAGGTTACCGGCGCGGTCGGGATTATCGAAGAACACGGGCGGGAACTACTGGAACAGGCCAAGATGGCGACCGTACTCGGCCTCGTCGCGAAACTGCCGTCGGCGTACGCGACGACCAATCCACGGGTACAGCTCTTGGTGGCCTGGGCTACCGTCGCACTACAACGGCCGTTGGCGGCCCGCACCGCACTGGATCTGGTCGATGCGGTGCTGGATGCTGGTGTACCGGACGAGGCCGCCGCCGCCATGCGGGTGGAGGCGTCCTTGATCCGCACTGGGGCAGGCAACTTCACCGATAACTACGGTCGCCTGCCGGAGGTGATCGAGCAGCTCTTGCATGTGGAGGGGGCGGAAGGACAGCTCGACCCCTTCTTCGCCATGGTCGCCGCAAGCACCGGGTCCACCTGCGCGCTGAACCGCTTCGATTTCGACGAGGCTCGCCGTTGGCAACACTGGGTCGCACCGTATCGCCCGAAATGCAACGGGCCATTCGCCGTCGTCTACGGATACTGCATGGGCGCGATAGCAGCCTACGAACAGCTCGATATCGCGGCGGCCGAATCCGACCTGCGGACGGCACTCGCAATGGCACGGACGATCGGAAACCGTACCCACGGCGCTACGCTGGCATCCGCACTGCTCGGCGCGCTGCAATACCACCGCGGCGACCTCGTCGGCGCCGAGGAACTGCTCGACGACAGCGCCGCGCTCGGCCCCGAAGGCGCTCTCGTCGAATTCATGAACGCCACCTACGGAATCGGGGCCCGGGTGAAGGCGCTGCGCGGCGACCGGGACGGGGCGGAGGCGCGGCTGGCGGAGGGAGCCAAGATCGCGGCCAACCTCTCCCTGCCCCGGCTGGCCGCGCGCATCGTGAACGAACGCGTGCGCATCGGACTACCGATCGATCAGGATGACCATGACGAGCTCATCCAGCTGTCACTCGACCTCCATCAGCCGGACGGGCTACACAGACTCACAGCGGAACTCCAGCAGGACACGGCGATTCGGCTGTTGCTCGATCACCGCTCGCGCGCAGCAGCCGAGCAAGCGTGCACGCGCGCCGAACGCTTGGTGCGCGAAATCGCCACCTCCGACCGCCCCCGCGCGTTGACGTCAGCCGAACTCCTCTGGGCGGCAAGCCTTTCCGCGTCCGGACGACCGGACGAGGCGATCGCCCTTGCCGTCCCGGCGCTCACGCGGTGTGCCGAGCACGGATTGATCCGGTTCGCAGCCGACGAGGGCTTGCCGATGCATCGGATACTGGCTGCCCTCGATGTGGACCCGACGCCGGCACCCAGACTACCGCGGTCCTTTCTCCGAGAAGCCCTGGCGGAGCCCCATTTCGACAGACACTGACGCTCCCGCACAATCCCGGCGACCGGCCCGCTGCTCCGGCTCGTTCGGCGCTGACGACCTACAGATGGCCATTGATACTTGCCTCGTCATGCGGTCGTAAGGCCGTGTTGTGTTCGTGCTGGTCACGGCGTTGCTTCGTGGTGCAAGGACGGGCTGGCTACCCAGGCCGTTTCCGCAACACCTCGGTCAACTGCTCGCCGATCGCCGGTGTCAACCTGCCCGTCAGCTCGAACCCGAGCTGGTTGGCAACGTCGCGGGCGTGCAGGTCGACCGAAGCCTCCACGAGGTCCGCGTATACCCCCACCGCACGGCGGATCCGACGGGGTGACATCAGCAATGCGCATACGCCCGGCACGAGCGCTGGCCACCAGTACACACCGACGGACAGATAGGCCAAGCCCCATACCGAGGTGCGGGCGGCGGAGGCACACCGTTCCTGGACCATCGTCACCTCGGTCCGCGCCGCCTCGGGCAGCACAAGCCACAGCCGCGGCCACGTCGTGGTCAGGTCGAGTCCCGTGCCACGGCTGACACGGTCGTCCACGGTCCGCAGCCGGTCGCCCGCCCACGTTGGGCATGCCGGTTCGATCTCGGAGATCGCGTCGCGCCGCAGCACGGCCCGACGCGCTTTGCTCTTGGCGCGCAGGTCCGATCGGTCGGCCAGCACTGCCTTGACCGCGGCGTCCGCCTTCGCCGCTGCACGCCGCCAACGGTGGTGGCGCAGCACGACGAACGGCCTGCCGGCACCCGTGCCTGTCGCTCCCCATGCGGCGATCACGACGCCGCCGAGCGCGGTCACCGCCAACCCCACCACGGCGGTCGCGGCGAGGAACGCCGCCGCGGCCGAGACCAGCGCGGGCCCGGTCGACGCCGCTGTCAGTCTCGTCCGCAGCAGGTTGAAATCGAGTGCGTGAGAAGGCCCGAGCATGACCGCCACAACCACAACGGCCACGAAAACCGCTGCGGGAAGCGCGAGCGCGGAAGCCCAGCGGGTAGCCAGGTTCTTGCCGAGCTCGGTGAGAAACGCGTTCACAGGTCGATCCTGGTTACGCGGCACGGCTGTCCGGTGAGCCGGCAGAACGGACGTTCGTCGGTCGCGGCACGCGTGCACGCACCCGTGGGGCACACCCACGCGGTGACCACGACGCCCCGCGCTCCCTTCCAAGGCTCGAAGCCGCGGTGCGCCCGCGTCAGGTTGTCGATACCGTGCCGGGCGAAGGCGTTGTCGAGCAGGTCGAGGTCTGCTTCGGATACGTCGCCTTGCTCGGCCGCCGCGACGATTCTGGCCAGCACGTCCGCGACGCCGTAGCGGGAAGCGCGTTCGGTCAGCGCCTCTCCCGCCTGCTCGCACAGGACTTCGACCCGAGGACCGGTCGTTGGTGCCATACCGACTGCGAACCTCCTTCTCCGCGATCCAGATAACGCTACCGTGGACCGAAAGTGATTGGGGGGTGCGAGTGTACGACGACGTCCAGTGGGTGGTTGAGAACTTCGAGTACACCGGCGATGTCGGCGCACTGCTCGCCGCAAGTCTGCCGCCACCGCAGCAGTGCCCTCGGCACCTGCTGCCCCACCTCGCCCAAGCGCACTGGCACCGGTTCCAAGCGCAGAGTGGGTTCACCGGCCTGGTCGACCGGGAGATCGCGGCCGCCATCGCGGGCAGGCCGGGTGATCCCGCGGTCTCGCGCGTCACCGCCATGCCGCAGTACCGGGCGCTGGACGAGGCACGCGACGAGTTCCAGGAATACCAGGACCGAGAGTCGCTGGCGCTGTTCGCGAACGCCTACACGGCGTTGATGAACGTGCTGGACGACGAGCGAATGAAGGCCGCGCTCACCGCCGACCACGCCAAGTTGCTGCTCATGCTCGACGAGCACGACGGTACGGATATCTATCGCGAGATCGTCCTCAACGGGCTGAACTGGACGATCGCCCGCACACCCCGCGACGATCCGCAACGCGCCCGCAGGCTGGTCGACCGCGCCCGAGCACAGGAGAACGCAGGCAGGCGGCCGGGGGAGATCCTCGCCGACTACCGGGCCGCTGCCCAGCTGGCGCTGCGGGAACGCCCGGTGTGGCGCGACGTCGTGCTGGAGCTCGCCCAGTACCAGTCCGATCTCTACGCGGGCGCTGGGGCGCCCATCCACCTGATGGGTGCGCTGGTCGCATGCCGTGACCTCGCCGACGCGTTGGAGCGGGACTTCGGCAACACGGCTACGGTGCCCGCGCTCCGGCAGCTCGAGCAAGAGGTAAGCGGCCGGATCGGTCCCGAAATTGCGCGGTTCCTGCTGACCTGTCATCGCGATCCCCGCGTTCTCCAGGCGCAGTACGACCTGGTCGGGAGCCTGCAGCAGCAGTCGGTCACGCTTGATGTGCTCATGCAGCGACGCGACCAGGCGTGGGTGCTCGCCATCGGGCTGCCGCTGGACCACGACGGCAGGCTGGACGCGCTGCTGGACCTCTACCACACGCACAACGACCTCTGGGAGATCGGCGGCGACACCGACGCGATTGCGCTCGCCTACGACACGGTGACCGAAGCGCTGCTCACCACATCACCGGACAACGCAGGCCGGGCAGAACTGCTGGAGGCACTCGCCAACTCCGCGACGACCGCCGCCATGCGGACCGGCTCCCACGACGAGGCGAAGCGGGCGGTTGATGCCGCACGCGCCGCGCTGGACCTGCCGCCCGCAGACCATGGCCAGCGCGCACTCCGGCTCTCCACACTCGCGTCCGCGCTGATCATGCAGTTCCAAGTCGGCGGCAACCCCGCGGCGGGCCAAGAGGCCGTCACCATCGCGGAGGAAGCCGTCGCGCTGACCCCACCCGGCGACTCGAATCTTCCGTTGCGCTGGTCGACGCTGTCCATGGCGGCCGAGGAGGCGGCCGAGGCCGGTGACCACGGCTTGTTCACCAAAGCCGTCGACGCAGGTGCGGCTGCCGTGGCCACCATCCCGGCGGACGACGTACGCCGGATCGGCATGCTCTACAACTATGCCGGCGCCGTGCAGACCCAGGCGGTCACCACGAAGGTGACGGACGCGGAACCGTTCCGCGAGGCCGAACGCGCCTACCGGGCCGCACTCGCGCTAGTGGCTCCCGATCACCCCGACGTTCCGCGGATCGAGAGCACCATCGCCGACGTGCTGTACCACCGATACCGGCAGTGCGGCGACCTCGACGCGCTGGACGACTCGCTCGAGCTCGCGGAGAAAGCCGTCAATCAGACACCGCAGGCCCACCACTGGTGGCCGTTGCGGGCGATCGCACTCGCGCGCTCGGCCCGTGAGCTCGCCATGTTCGGCGGGCCGCGTGCCGACCAGCTCCGCCAGCTCGCGATCACCCACTACCGGGCGGTCTCCGCGCACCCGGCCACCAGCGCGCAGCACCAGATGTATTGCGAACAGGCCCAGGCCGCGATGCTCGCCGAGGCGGACCCGGTGACATGGCTGGACGCGCAGGAACGCGTGATTGCCGCCATTCCCGCCACGGTCAGCCGGGCCCTGTCGCGGTACCGCAGGCTGGCGGCCGTGCGGCAGCTGGACGGCCTCGCCGACCGGGTGGTGGACGCGGGAGTGCGGTCTTGCCAGCTCGACCGGGCGCTGGAGCTGGTCGAACAGTGCCGCGGCGTACTCTTCGGCGACGCGTGGGGTATCCGCCGAGGCTGGGCGCGACTGCGCGAGACACGGCCGCAGCTGGCCGAGGAGCTCAGTGAGGTCGAGCGCAAGCTCGCTGAGGCCGACGCGTACGCCGACGTGACCTTTCACATCGAGGTGGAGTTCGACGGCCGGACCTCCACCCGAGACTGGGACCCGCGACCACAGGCCGTCGAACAGATCCGGCGGCTCGCGGTGCGGCGGGACCGACTGCTCGCCGAGGCGCGGGCGGTGCCGGGGTTCGAGGATCTGCTGGCGCCGCCGAACCTCGAAGTCCTGCGCACGCGCACGGCCGGGCATACCGCGGTGGTCGTCAGCGCCGCGGGCACCGCGCTGGTGGTGCCCGCCGACTACTGGCAGCCCGTCGAGGCTGTGCCGCTACGGCGGATGACCGAGGCCACCGCCCGCGCCCAGGTCAGGCGGCTGCGAGCGGCGCTCGCCGACGTGAAGGACCCGGCGTGCTCGTTCGAACGGCGCGAGGAGGCCCAGCTGGACGTGCACGCCGTGCTGGAATGGCTGTGGGACACCACGGCCGGGCCGGTGCTGGACCGCGTCACGACGACGCGGCTGTGGTGGTGCCCGATCGGAATCACGGCCCAGCTGCCACTGCACGCGGCGGGCAGGCACCGCGACGGCGCGGGACAGACCGTGTTCGACCGGGTCGTCTCCTCGTACACGCCGTCGCTGACCGCGCTCGCCGACACGTTGACCACGCCTCGGCCGCACCACGCCCGCCACACCGCGCTCATCGTCGGTGTCGGCGAGCGTCGAGGCGTGCCCGTGCTGCCGAGCGCCCGCGCCGAGGCCGAGGCGGTGGCGGGGCTGCTGCCAGGCTCCACCGTGCTCATCGACTCCGCCGCCGATCCGGAGGCCATCCAGCAAGGCCTGCACGAGCACGCGATCGCCCACTTCGCCTGCCACGGCCAGGCGGTCAGCTCGGCAAAGCACCCCGACCAAGGTGGACTGATGCTCAGCGACGGGATGTTCGTGCCCTCGTTCGTGCGCGACCTGCGCACCACGCAGGCACAACTCGCGTTCCTGTCCGCGTGCGACACCGCGGGCCCCGACCCAGCACTGCTGGATGAGCCGCTGAACCTGGCGTCGGCTTTCCACCTCGCGGGCTTCCGTGGCGTCATCGGCACGCTGTGGCACACCGCGGACAGCACCGAGACCGCCGAGGCGGTCTACGCGGCGCTCACTGCGCACGGCACCCGGCCCGCCGACGCGGCTGAGGCGGCCACCGCGCTCACCGAAACGTTGCGCCGCATGCGGAACGCCTATCCAGCCGTGCCGACCAGGTGGGCCGCCCACGTGCACGTCGGCGACTGAGCTACTCGCGGGGTGGAACGCCTCGATCACCAGCAGACCCGCTCTCGAAGGTCGAGGTCCGTATCGGACGGGAACTGCCGGAAGCAGGCAGACGCTGCTGGCAATTCAGGCACCACTGCGTAGTGGGAATGGTCTGCAGTAGGTGAATCGGGATCTCGGTGTGACAGCCGCGACAGTGGCCGTAGCGCCCCGTGGTGATGAGTGTGAGGGTTTCATCGACGTCGGCCAACGCTTGGCGTGCTGCCACGGCAAGTTTGTTGGTGACCTCATGCCTGGCCGTATCAGCCGCGTGGGTGGGTGCGGTGGCGCGGTCGATTTCGGCGTCGAGTTCGGCCAGCTGCTGCAGGCGGAAGCGGCGTTGCTGGTGGAGTGTGGCTCGCAATGCGGGTAGGTGGTCGGTAAGGGGTGCGCGTGAGACGCGGTGTGCGTGGGTCATCCGGGTCTCCAGGACTGGTGATTGGGAATGTGGTTCGAGATGCGGTCAAGTGCGGAGGGTGGGCCACCCTGTCAGCGGTCCGCTATATGACCACCTCCACCTCGACCTCATCCGAATATTCGCTGACAACCCCAGAATCGTTTACGCCGGTTCGGCAGCGTGTTGCAGGAAGCGACCGTTAGCGTCGGGTGTTTTCGATGTCTCCTTCGCTGCGGTGTGGTGTCGTGGCCCAGGATGGGAGCCAGGCTGTCTCAGTGAGCGGTGTCAGGCTTCCGAAGTGGGTGATGATTGCCCGGAGTCCTGGGTGCGGATTCGTTCTGGGGAGGATGAGCGAGAGCGGGTATGCGAGCGTCGGATTCACGATCGGGATGCGGCGTAGGTCGTAGTTCGTCGGCCAGATGTACCGGTCGCGCGCGCCCACGAGGGTGGCCACGTCTGCGGAGTCCGCGAGGATATCGAGGAGTACCTCGTTGCCGAAGTTCGGGCCCGCGGCGTCGACACGGAGGTCGAATTCGGTGGCGAGCTGATCGTAGAACTCTGCCCATTCGCTTCGCGGCGCGATACCCGGCACCCAGATCCGATGCTTGCGCAGCTGGGGTGGTGTCAGGGTTCGTGCGGAGGCGAGCGGATGTCTCGGGCCGACGAGCAGTTCCAGCGGGGAGTCGAAGGCGTGGATCATTTGCACGTCGCGCGGCAGCGTGGCCGGGTCGGTGACCGTGCGGAACGAGGCGTCGATATCGCCTGCTTGGACGGCGGCGACCGCCACGCGCGGGTCGTTGACCCTGAGGGTCACCACGTCGAGGTCGGTTTCGGGATGCGACCGCCAATAGTCGTGCAGGACGACGGCCTGCGCGGATCGTAGGCCGAGAACGTCGATCCGAAGGGCCCGTGATCCCGGCCTGACCGCGGTGATGGCGCGATCGACACCGGTGATGATGTTTCGTGCGTGAGGAAGAAACGCCTGGCCGTCGAGTGTCAGCTCGACCCCTCGCGCGGTACGGGTGAACAACCGGATGTCGAGTACGCGTTCGAGGGTTGCGATCCGCTTCGATACGGCCTGTTGCGTCACGCCGAGTTCGTCGGCCGCGTGTTGCAGCTGTCCGAGCTCGGCCGCGCGGACGAACGATCGCACCGCCTCGGTATCCATCGATCTAGCTTAATTACCCAACTGATCGTTGTGGCTCGCAGGGGAGTCGGTTGTTTGATCCCGCGCCGATGCGGCTGATGTGATTCAGAGATCCGAACATCGGTTGTCGCGAAGGAGTCGCATGCACGTGCAGTTGGGGCGCAGCTTCGGTTGGCTGTGGTCGGCCTACGCCGTCAGTACATACGGCACGTGGATTGCTTTCGGAGCGTTCCCGCTGATCGCGGTTCGAGTGCTGCATTCGCCGGCATTCGCCGTTTCGCTTCTGGAGGCGGCTGGGCTTGCCGTCGCGGCGATTGCTGCGTTCCCGCTCGGGCCGTGGGTCGAGCACCGAGCCAAGCGTCCGGTGATGATCGCGATGGACCTCATCCGGTTCGTCGCGATGGCAAGTGTTCCGATCGCGTACGTCCTCGGCTTGCTGTCCTACAGCCAACTGCTGGTCGTCTCGGTCGTCTCCGGGACAGCGAGCATCGCCTTCACCGCCGCCTCCGGCGCGTATCTGAAGTATCTCGTCCGTAGCGAGCACCTACTTGTCGCGAACGGAAGATTCGAGGGCACGAGCTGGATGGCGACCGCGGCAGGCCCGCCACTCGGTGGCGCGCTCATCGGATTGCTCGGTCCAGTCATCACTGTCATGGCCGACGCCCTCAGCTACCTGCTGTCCGCGCTCGGGGTCCTCCGCATTCGTGGAGGCGACGTCGCAGCACTCCGTGACCCGGCCACCAGGTTACGCGGAGCCGACCTCCTCGGCGGCTGGCGGTTCATCCTCCGCGACCGCGCTCTGCGCCGCCTCTTCCTCAACTCAATCCTGGTCAGCGGCCTGATCATGGCCACTGTTCCGCTCCTGTCCGTCCTCCTGCTCGGCCAGTATCATTTCCCGGCCTGGCAATACGGTCTTGCCTTCGGCATCCCGGCGCTCAGCGGCTTCGTGGGCGCCCGCCTCTCCGCACGCCTCGTGACCCGCTACGGCCGGCACCGGGTGATGATCATCTCCGGCTGGCTGCGATCGCTCTTCCCACTCGGTCTCGCGTGCATCCATCCCGGCATTCCCGGACTCCTCACCGTGATCATCGTCGAGGGCCTGCTGATCACCTGCATGGGCATCTTCAATCCGATATACGCAACAGAACGCCTGCAACGAGTTCCCGCGGATCATGCCGCCCGAGTCCTCACTACGTGGAGTGTCAGCAGCAAACTCCTACAGTCTGCCCTGATGGTGATCTGGGGCATCCTCGCCACACTCACCAGTCCGCTCGCCGCGATCACCACGTCTGGCATTCTCTTGCTCGCCACCCCGCTCCTGCTGCCCAAACGGACACACTTGTCCGACCCTGAGTTCGCCGTGTCGGCCGAAGATGTCCGGGCCGCATGAAGAAACAGGACGCCACAGCGGCCCGACAGCGAGAGACGGTGTGGGCCGCTGCGTGGCGTGAATCCCGATCAGCTGCTACCGAACAGCCCACCCGGTATGAGGTCGCGGAACATTCGCCACAGCGGATCATTACCGCGCCCGCGGTCGTTGTCCCATCCTCGATCATTGCCGCGCCCGCGGTCACGGTCGGTGTCCTGGAAGCCGGGACGGTCCGCCCAACGATCGTGGCTGATTTCGGTGACGACGGCTGCGGGCGTCGCCGGATCGGCTGAGGCCGGAATCGTGGATGCTGTCAGAGGAACAGCAGCGATTGTGCCTGCGATGGCCACGCGGGCAAATATCCGGCGCGGAGCAGTGGATATGGTTGTCGAGAACAACAAGGAAATCCTTTCCATCTTCCGGTGAACGATGTGTCCACCTCCCTCGTCGAGGGGCTGTTCCACACTGTCCGAAGACGACCGGAACAGGTTGGAGATCGACAGTGCCGACTGTCCGGGTGCCGTGGTTCGGTCTCTCACGACATGTCGGCCACATGTGTCTCCCTCTTACACTTTGCCGCACTCGAACCGAAAGGTCACGGGAGGAGATGATTTGGGAAATCGACTCCGCCGAGGCTGCCGCTTGCCACGGTGTCATCTCCGATGCGTCGGTGCTATGGGCGGAGCTGCTTGCCCACGGTTTTCAGATCGCGGCGGCGAGGCGGGTGCCTTGATCGATGGCGCGTTTGGCGTCGATTCCGGTGGCTTCGTCGGCGCCGCCGATGAGATGCACCCGCATGCCGAGGGTTTCGAGCGGATCTTTCAGGTTTCGGACGGATTCTTGTCCGGCGCAGACGATCACGTTGTCGACGTGAATGACGCGCCGCCGTTCCCGGCTCTCGCCGAAGCTGATGTGCAGCCCGCGATCGTCGATCCGCTCGTAGTTGACCCGGCCGATCTGCTCGACTCCTTTCGCCTCGAGAGCGGCACGATGGATCCATCCGGTCGAGGTGCCAAGTGTGGTACCGAAAGCGCCTGACTTTCGTTGCAGCAGTGCCACATCCCGGAGGGTGGGGGCGGGTTTAGGCCTTGTCAACTGTCCAGGAATGTGGGCCTCGTGGGTGATTCCCCACTCCTCCTGCCACTCCTCGAGTTTCAGCGCGCTGTGGCCGGCGGCCGTGAGGAATGCGCTGACATCGAATCCGATCCCGCCCGCGCCGATGACTGCGACGCGCTTGCCGACGGGCCGCTCCTTTCGAATCAGCTCAGGGTAGGACAGCACCATCGGGTGATCGATTCCCGGGATGTCGGGCATTTGGGGGCGAACGCCGGTCGCCAGCACGACCTCGTCCCAGTCGCCTGCGGCAAGCTGCTCAGCGGTAGCGTCGAATTTCAATTGAACTGTGACACCGGTGAGTTCGAGTTTTCGGTGGAAGTACCGGATCGACTCGTTGAACTCCTCCTTACCGGGAATTCGGCGAGCGAGGTCGAACTGGCCGCCGATTTTGTCGTCGGCTTCGAAGAGCTCGACGTGGTGCCCGCGCTCGGCCAGCCCGATCGCGGCAGACAGGCCCGCGGGGCCTGCGCCGACGACGGCGACGCGTTTGGCGCGGCGGGTAGGCAGGAGCTGGAGCAGTGTTTCGTGGCATGCGCGTGGATTCACCAGGCAGGACACGGTTTGCCTGATGAAGGTGTGGTCGAGGCAGGCCTGGTTGCAGGCGATGCAGGTGTTGATCTCGTCGACCCGGGATTCGGCGGCCTTGTTCACCCATTCCGGGTCGGCCAGCAGTGGACGGGCCAGGGAGATGAGGTCCGCGTCGCCGCGGGCCAGGATCTCCTCGGCGGTCTCGGGCATGTTGATCCGATTCGACGCACATACCGGAATCGACACATGCGCTTTGAGTTTGGCGGTGTATCCGACGAACGCCGCGCGCGGCACCGAGGTGGCGAGGGTCGGCACTCGTGACTCGTGCCAGCCGATCTGGGTGTTGATGATGTCCACCCCGGCGGCTTCCAATTCCTTCGCCAGTGCGATGATCTCTTCGAAGGTCTGACCGTCGTCGACCAACTCGGCCATGGACATCCGGAACATGATAAAGAAGTCGTCGCCGACTGCGGCACGTGTCCGGGCGACGATCTCGACCGGAAACCGTCGTCGGTTGGCTGCCGAACCACCCCAATTATCGGTTCGGGTGTTGGTGCGTGGGGCGAGGAACTGATTGATCAGGAACCCCTCGCCGCCCATCAGCTCGATGCCGTCATATCCGGCCGATTTCGCCAACTCCGCGCAGCGCACATGGTCGGCGATCGTCGATTCGATACCCTTTTCGGACAATGCCCGAGGCTCGAACGCGGTAAGCGGCGACATCACTACCGAGGGCGCCACATTGTTCGGAACACGCGAATCACGGCCCCCGTGCAGGATCTGCAATGCGATTTTGGCGCCCGCCTCGTGTACCGCTTCAGTGACCACGCGATGTCGCTCGGCGTCGGCCTCGGTGATCATCCCGCGGGCGAACGGCCACACCCAGCCTTCGCGATTGGGCGAGCACCCGCCGGTGACGATCAGGCCGACGCCGCCGCGGGCTCGTTCGGCGAAGAATGCGGCCAGTCGGTCGATGTGCCAATCCCGGTCCTCGAGGCCGGTGTGCATCGAACCCATCACCACGCGATTGCGCAGCCTGACGCGCCCCACCTCGAGCGGCGACAGCAAGCGCGGAAAAGCTGAACTCATGCGATGAACGTAATGACCGGCCTCGACGTGCGCAATGCTGTTGAACTGCCCGTTCGGAAACGGGAACCTCCCCGATCAGATCGGGCTGGCCGCGATGACGCGGCTCGTCGCCGAGGATCCCTGTTGCAACTGGCTACGAGTGGCGCTCGGGGAGGACACGTGGATACCGGTGATCGGTGCGCCGTAGGGCAGGAGTACACCGGTTGCGAGGAGCCGATTCGGCTGGCAGGCTAACGTCCAGCAGACCACTTGGACGTGTCTTGTGGCCTGCTTGGCGGAGAGAGATACCGAATGAGCACTGATTTCGTCTTCTGGGCTGGGGAAAGTAGGGCACCTGCCGCAGATCTCCCGGCGGTTACCTCTGACGTTGTCGGCATCCTTTCGCTGCAGTGAAAGGAAGTGTTCGCTCATGGGCCACGGCTCGTTGACTGTCGATGAACCTGTCGCTGTCGAAGTGCGTGGTCGAGCCACTGTTCCTCGAGGACGATCATCAGAAGTCGCCGTCGAGCGAGTCCGCATATCGGATACCGACCCGGTCGACAGTGCGAACTCTTGGTATGTCGGTCTGCTGTCGCAGGTGCTCGAGCAGTTGCGGAGGGCGGCCTCGGCCGGACTCTCCGGCAAGACTATTGCCGCGCTGCGACAGCGATTGGTGCCGACCACAGTCGCCGGTTCGTTTTCGGCGCAGCCTTTTTCGTCCGATCTGACGATAACGGTGCGCAGCTTACTTGTTGAACCGTTGTTTCGCTGCACCGAGCGCCGGCGGAATTTCTTCCGAGTGTTGCGGCTTTCTGGGTCCGACTCAGCCGAATGGCAATCAATGGCGGATGTCCTGCCGATACATTGCGCGCCCGCGGTAGCTGAGCTGCCGAACTTTGCGCCGCGCACCGGCTGCGGCCGGCCGATTGTTCGACTCGCTGCCTTGTCATCGACACCCGAACGAAAACCGTAGGTGGGTGGGCCTGCGTCGCTGCTCGCTCCACCGGGCGGCTTTGGCAACTTCGAAATACCACTGGATGTGAGAAATGGACACAAGCACTGGCGATTCGTCCGAACGCTTGATGGAGTACCTGAAAAAGATTACTTTGGAGCTCCTGACGACTCGCGACGATCTGACGCAGATGCGGGAAAAGCTCAATGAGCCGATTGCGATCGTGGGGATGAGTTGCCGGTTTCCGGGTGGTGTGGAGTCGCCGGGGCAGTTGTGGGATCTGGTCGCGTCCGGTTCGGAT
>NZ_JBFAAB010000023.1:0-99124 GCF_040639505.1 Nocardia sp. NPDC023852 | reverse complement strand
GGTAATTTGGCCGCGCGGGCGCGGCGTGTTCGCGGCCCCCTCAGGGCTCGCGTCCGAGCGACCGCCGCTGGCGACTTCGTCGCGAACGCGTCGGCCGCTCGGACGCGAGCCGGGCCGCGAACGGGCAATGCTCAGTCTCGCTGCGCTCGAAAGTCGGGGTTGGGCCGAGTAGTTGCTCGAGGGGGCTCTGCGGCATCCGGTGTGCCGTATTTCGTGGCTCGCTTCCGAGTTGTATGTCAGCCTTCCAGCGCTGCCCGCACATACCGTAGAGCGGCCTCGTCGTCCAACCCCAACCTGCGCACTGTCGCGACATACGCGGTAGCCGCCCGCCCCGCTACGTCCCGCGTCGTGTCACCCGACGAAGCGATGAAAGACCCCTGTCTGCCTCGGGTCTCGATCACCCCTTCAGCCTCCAGTTCGCGGTAAGCCCGCGCCACCGTGTTCGGGGCGAGACCGAGTCGGGCGGCCAGTGCGCGGACGGTGGGGATCTTGGTTCCGGCCGTCAGGTCGCCGGAACGCACCTGGGCGATGACGCCGAGGCGAAGCTGTTCGTAGGGCGGCACGGCCGACTCGTGCGACACCGTGATCGTGAACATGCGGACTCACCTGTCATTCCGGGACAGCGGACAGGAAAGGCAGCGGGGTCCGCCTCGGCCGGATCCCAGTTCGGAACCGGGGATGCGCAGCACCTCGATGCCCGCCTCCTCCAGTCTGGCGTTGGTCATCTCGTTGCGCTCGTACGCGACCACTACGCCAGGGGCGAGGGCGAGAGTGTTGTTGCCGTCGTCCCATTGCTCGCGTTCAGCGGTGACCCCGTCCAGCCCGGTGTCGATCACCCGTAGCTTGTCGATGCCCATCGCGGTGGCGGCGGCGGGCAGAAACGGGTCGGAACCGCTCATGCTGACCCGACCGTCACTCTCCTTGCGAATCGTAAACGCGCGCAACGACTCTCGCGCGGCGGGATACATCACCACGGCATCGGCGTCGACCATCGTGCACACGGTGTCCAGGTGCATGGTCGCGCGACTCTGCGCGATCGGGACCACGAGCACGGTGTGCGCGAGGTCGTCGTCGAACAGGCTGCGCGCCAGCGCTTCCGCGCCTGCGGGCGAGGTACGTTCGCCGACGCCCACCGCGACGACGCCGTGGGAGAGCAGCAGCACGTCTCCGCCCTCGATCGGCGCGGTATGCGATTCGTAGGCGCGGCGCACGCCGAGAAAGCGGGGATGGAAGGCGTAGATGAGGTCGGTCAGCGAGGTCTCTCTGCTCCTGGCGGGCAGCGCGAGCGAGGTGATCGCGACACGCGGGCCGACCCAGAACGAGGAGTCCCTGGTGAAAAGGAGATTGGGCAGCGGATCGATGACGAAGTCCGCGCCGTGGTGCATGCGGCGGACCAGCGAGGTGGCGTCGGGCCCGAACGGCAACTCATCGAAGGTCATCCCCGCCATCAAAATGCCTGCCAGTTCCCTGGCCTGAACGCCGCGCAGAAAGGCAGCCAGCTCGTCGGCGAGCGCGTGCCCGAGCCTGCGCGCGTCCACCGCGGCCGAGATGCCCTGGATGCGGGCGGCGCCGCTGACCGCGAGCGTCTCCGCGAGCAGGTCCGACAGCAACAGCACCTCGGTACCGCGTTCACGCAGAACGCCCGCAAACGTGTCGTGTTCCTGCTGTGCGCGCTCCACCCACGGGATGCCGTCGAACAACAGCTGATCGTTGTTGCGCGGCGTAAGCCTGCGCAGCTCGTCACCCGGCCGATGCAGCAGCACCGTATGCAGGGTGCCCACTTCAGACGTCACCGCGAGTCGTGGGCCGTCCGGCTCGGGATCGGGCCCCGCCGGGTTCGGATCCTCTCCGTGCCGCGTAGGCACAGCGTCTGCTCCCATGATCAGACCGTAGTTCGCCGCGGCCCCGAGAGCACGGAATTCTCGTCCTTGGCGCCGATCGGCCCGCACTGTCGGATTCCGACCCCAGCTCATCCTAACCTGAAGTATTGTTGAGGTGAATAGAGGAGAGCGCATGTTTACAGCCGATTGGCGAGCGAAGGAGCTGACCCCCGGGCAGCTCTCCGAGCGTAGTGGAGTCGCGGTATCCGCGTTGCACTTCTACGAACGCGAAGGGCTGATCACGAGCAGACGCACCAGCGGGAACCAGCGCAGGTACGCCCGCGAGACGCTGCGCCGAGTGGCCTTCATCCGCATTTCCCAGCGAGTCGGCATCCCGTTGAGCGAAATCCGGGCCGCCCTCGATCAGCTCCCGGAGGGCCGCAACCCCACCCGGCGCGACTGGGAGACGCTCTCCACCACATGGCGTGCGGACCTCGACGACCGGATCACTCAGCTGACCCGCCTGCGCGACAACCTCACCGGCTGCATCGGCTGCGGCTGCCTGTCGCTGGGTAGCTGCCGCCTGGTCAACGAGCACGACCGGCTCGGCGCCGAGGGCCCCGGCGCCCGCGTACTCGACGTGCACCTCAACTGCCCGACGAAGCCAGCAACCTGCTGAACCGCGCACTGGCGCGCCGCATGACGAACTCGTACGGGAAGGCGAACTTGCGCGCCCACCAATAGCCGAACCGGATGTCGAACGAGGTGTAGACCAGAAAGCGGTTGCGCTCGATCCCGCGCAGGATCGCCGTCGCCACCCGCTCCGGCGCCACCGCATGCTCGGCGAAGGTCGTGGTGAGCCGCTTGATCCTCGGGTCCTCCCTGTTCACTCCGACCAGCTCGACGCTGCGCACCAGCGGTGTGTTCACCGCGCCGGGCACCACCAGGTGCACTGTGATGCCGTGCTGTGCGAGATCGAAGCGCAGCACCTCCGACACACCGCGAATGCCGTACTTGCCCGCGCTGTAGGCCGCGTGCCAGGGCAGGGCGAGTAGCCCCGCCGCCGACGACACGTTCACCAGCGCGCCGCCCCGGCCGGCGCGCACCATCGGCGGCACGAAGTTCTCGATCACGTGGATCGGGCCCATCAGGTTGACCTCGACCATCCGCCGCCAGTGCCGGTGCTCCAGGTTCTCGACCGTCCCCCACGCGGAGATGCCCGCGACGTTCATGACCACGTCGAGGCTGCCGAGTTGAGCGTGCACCTGCTCAGCGAAGGCGGTGACCGCGTCGTAGTCGGTGATGTCGAGCGCCTCGGCCACAGCGACGACACCACCGGACTTACGGATGTCGGCCACCGTCTCGGCCAAGCCGGCCGCGTCGATGTCGGTGAGCACCAGCTCGGCGCCGGCCGCGGCGGCGGCCTGCGCGGTCGCCCGGCCTATCCCGCTGGCAGCGCCCGTGACCAGAACCCTTGCGCCGCGCACCGTCTTGCGGCCCGCGCGCCCGCGACCAATACCAAGCACTGCGCATCCCATCTCGAATCGCCGAATCGGTTTCCCGCAGGGTAGTCGAGCATCCGAGTCGGACGGCCACCGCCGCTAACGGCCGAGCACCGCGAGCACATGCCCGCGACAGACGATCAGCACCACCTCGTGTCCTGCGGCGACATAGCCATCGCCGAGGTGGTGCAACGCGGTGCGCAACCCACCCGACCGGGGGCCGTAGAAGTTCGCAAGCTGAACAATGCGCACTTCGCCGATCGTGCAGCGGATCGGGTTACCGCAGGAACCGATGCGCCCAACGGGGCGCGAACAACCGTGAAAGAACCGGCTAACCAGCGGATCGACCCGATCTATGGTCAGGGCGCCGCCGCTGACAAGAGTGTCGTACCTCGGATTTCCCGAGCGTTTCGAGAAACAGTCACGAACTGCCGGACACGCGGGCCGCGATTCAGTGCGTAGCCAATCCGCGACCCGCACGGGGCAGATCCAGGTCGAGCGCGATCTTGCCGACGGCGAGATGGGCTTCGACCTGCTCGGCGGGCATCGGCCGCGCGATCAGGAAACCCTGCGCCCGATAGCATCCGAGGCCGACCAGCGTCCGCGCGGCGACCGCGGTCTCCACGCCTTCGCCGACCACGCCGAGGCCGAACGAACCGGCAAGGCCGATGATGGATTTCACGATGGCCAGATCGTCCGTGCTCGCGCCGAGGCGCTGCACGAAGCCCCGGTCGATCTTCACCGCGTCTACGGGCAGCGCTTTGAGGTGGGAGAGCGAGCTGTATCCGGTGCCGAAGTCGTCGATGGCGATCTGCACACCCATTCGCTTCAGTCCGCGCAGCGTGACCTGGGTTCTGGCCAGATCCTGCACCACGACGTGCTCGGTGATCTCGAGACACACCGAACTTCCGTCGATGCCGAACAGCCGCAGGATGTCTTCGATTCGCTCGACGAAATCGAGGCTGACCAACTGCACCGGTGACACATTGATCCGCATCACGACATTGGCTGCCATGCCGCGGCGCCGCCATTCGGCGAACTGCGCACACGCCGACCGGATCACCCAGCGCCCCAGCTCGCCTGCCAGATTGGTGGCCTCGGCGACGGTGACGAACGCGCCGGGCGGCAACAGGCCCCTGGTCGGATGCAACCAGCGAACCAGCGCCTCCAACGCGACGATGCGACCGGTGCGCAGGTCTACCTCGGGCTGATAGTGCAGCAGCAGCGAGCCGTCCGAGACCGCACCGCGCAGGTTGAGTTCCACGTCGTCTTGTAGTTCGAACTGGGCGCGCATGGTGTCGGTGAACACCGCGACGCCGTTGCCGCCGCCGGACTTCGCCGAGAGCAGCGCGTGATCGGCGCGGCGGAGCACGTCGGCAACAGTGGTCTCGCCTGGATTTCCGAGCGCCACGCCGACGCTGGCAGCGCGACTGACGGATTCTCCGCCGACGGTGACGCGCCGGGCGATCAACTGCTGGATGCGGTTCGCCTCGTACTCGGCGGCCACCGCGTCCATTGGTTTGGCGGGAACGATAACGAATTCGTCGCCGCCCAATCGGGCGATCATGTCGTGCGGGTCCAGGTTTTCCCGCAGCCGCGTCGACAGCGTGCGGATGAAGTTGTCCCCCGCGGTGTGACCGAGGAAATCGTTGAGTGCCTTCAGACGATCGAGGTCGAGGAAGAAAGCCGCCACTGGACCGGGGCTTCCGGTACGTAATCTTTCTTCCATATGCTCGAGCAGCGCCCGCCGATTGGCCAACCCGGTCAGGTCGTCGTGCAGCGCGATGTATCGGAGCCGTTCCTCGGCGACCACCCGCGCCTGTAACTGAGCAAAGAGCGCCGCGATGGCCTTGAGAACATTGATTTCACGAGTGCTCCACTCCCGATCGCCCTCCTTCACGAACCCTAGGGCACCGGTCGGCTCACCCCTGGACAGCAGCGGCACGGCCGCGGAGGTCACCGCCGCGATGCCGGACGCCCGCCGGACCGTCTCCTGGTAATCGGCGAACTCCGGCGTCGGACGCGCGACCATCGGCTCGGTCGCATTCTCCAGCGCACGGAATACCGGGTCGGCGGTGTCGAAATAGATCACTCCCAAGGGGTCCGGATCGGGCACGTTCTGCCGGTGCGGCCACTCCGCGACGAGGACGGTTGCTCGACGTTCGCGGTCGGTGTGTCGTACATAGCTGAAATCCACGTCGAAGTATTCGACCAATTGAGCGAGCACACGTTCGGTCGCGGCCACCATCGTCGTGGCGTCCACACCCATCAGCTCCGAGGCGACCTGGGTCACCAACGAGTCGAGTGTCCGCCGTGGCACATTGTCTCCGATCGCGCTAGCTACTGGTGTCCACACCGAGCACCGGACGCCGCCTGCTGCGAACCGTGGCGGCGGAGGCGTAGCTCAGGCGAAGCACCAACGCCATGATCTCATGCTCAGGCACTTCCAGCAGGTTCAGGAAACGGCCCTGAAGTGACGCTAGTGTATCCACGAAGTCGGGAGAAATCGCGGTAAGTTCGCCAGGGCGTCGGGCATACAGGTATACGGGCGAAATCGGTTGTACGCACAAACCGAGCCGCTCGGCATGTACCCAAACCGAAGCAGCCGCGGCACCTGCCTCGGCATACTCGGTCAACCGCGGGTTCGCGCCATCGAATGTCACTGCCACAATGGCGGAGCTGGACAGCACGCGGTCGCAGGTGTATTTCCCCAGAGCCGCACCTCCCGACCAGGATCGCAACTGCGCCATGACATCGGCGCGCGTGATGATCTCGAATGCCGCCCACTCGTCGTCGGTGAGTTCAAGGCTGCGCGCGTCGATCCCGGTTTCCGGGTCGTCGTCGGGCCAGCGGACTTCGGCGAGCATTTCCTCATATAACCGCGGCGTGAGATAGCGGATTCGATCAGAGTCGCCCAGCAAACTTGCAGCCTGTTCGATTCCCGGTCGATCGACCACGGCGCGAAGATGCGCACCAGCCGATTCGGCGGCCGTGACAAGCGAATCCAGCACGCCGTCGGCAAGGCGGGCGCCGGTACCGACCCGGCGGTTGGTCGCGCGGCGCAACACCGCGGGATAGTCGGCGGCGAGCGCCGGATTCCGGTCACCGCCCAGCCGAAGATTCGCAACGAGCTCGCCGGAGCCGGGCGCGCCCTCGATGAACTCGTGCGGGCCGAGAATGCCGTGCGCGGCGGCCGCGACGCGCGCGTTGTACACGGCCGCGCCTAGCGCGACAGCGCTACCGCGATAGCCGATATCCATCGCCGACGTGTACTCAGGCGCCAGCTCGATGCGAATGTCACCCGACTCGGCACGCAGTGACCAGGGCTGCATGTTTCCCCCCGACGGCGCGCGCTGTGCACACGCGAGCACGCTGTCGATCGGGCCGTCGACGGTGTCGGCCACGGCCTCCTTCCACACCTGTTCACCGGCGGGCGACGGGTCGGCCAACTCGTCCAGATGGCGTTCCAGATCCACCCGGATACGACCGGAATTCAGCGGCATCCCGAGTCCGATACGCCGGACGGCGGCGGCGACACTCACGGCGCCCAGGGTGACGTCGCCGGCCAGCTGCGGCCAGCTGGTCACGGTCTCACCGACTTCGACCAGGCTCGCGCCCAGCCGCGGCGACAGCCCGGCGGCACCGAGCAGCTTCACCACGAACGGCGCCTTCTCCCTCGCGGTCAGCCCGCGCAGGTCAGCCGCGTGGATATCGCCGAGCAAACCGTGGAATGCGGGGCGCTGTGGCTCGATATCGAAACGCTCGACATCCAGCAAACCGCGGTCACTCGTCTCCATCAGTAATGGAATACCGTGTCTCGCGGCCGCCTCGCGGATCACGAGCTTCATATCGAGGGAATCACATTCCTCGACGACGATCGAGAGACCGTCCACGAACTCGTCCACCGAATTTTCGTCTACGCCTGCGCCGAAGATCTCCACCGGCAGGTAGGGATCCAGTTCGGCAATACGTCGGGCCGTCACGACCGCCTTGTTGACGCCGATGTCGAACAGCGTTCCCGGAACCCGGTTGAGATTGGACAACTCGATATCGTCCAAGTCGGCCAACCGCAAACTTCCGCATACACCTTCGAGTGCGAGGAGGTGCGCTATGGCATGTCCGGCACTTTGTCCGACAACTCCGATCGCGAGATTCGCCAGGCGCTCCTGCTCGGGTCTGGTCAGCTTGTTCCGGTTTCGGTCGAGCCGAATCATTCGAAAAGTTCGCGGGCCGGGCAATCCGATCACCGCGGCCCGCCACGGATAGTAGATCCACCGGTCCGCCTCGGAGCCCTCCGAAATGTTCGGGGCAGCAACCATTTTGCCGATTTCAGCACGCAGCAACCCCCGAAGATCGGTGAATTCGAGGTGCGGATCCGCGCGCAGCGCGGCAAGTGTCCGAGCGTCTTCCGGATCGGTCCGGTCGAGAATCAGTGGCCGATGACGCGCCAGCCGGCTCCGGTCATCGCCCATGTCGGTGCCGAGCCTCCCTTCCCCTTCCAGTCCCTCGCCGCAGCTCTGGCGGACAGGCACCCGGTATGCCGAACGTCTCCTGCTCGAGTTCGACCAGCGACCGCTGCGGCTCCTCGGCAAACGCCTGATATCCCCGAGTGTCCCACCAGAGCGGGACGGTCTGGTAGCGCTCGTCCGGATACGGCACCGCGGGGATTCGCTCAGCGGGCACCGCTCCGCATGCCCGATGTCTGGCCACGGTGTAGGAAGCCACCGTGGCGAAGCCGTAACGCGCCCCGAGCAAGCGCGCGCCGTGCAGCACCGTGCGCGAGATGGCAGCGCTCAGCTCGGAGCGGTGCGTCGCGTCGCGAGCGACCCATGCGCCCTTGGCTTCGACCACGCCCTCCGATATCCGATAGGCAATCATCGTGCGCAGATCGTTCTCGCCGGCATGGCCTCTCCACTCGACCAACGCGTGCGCCTGCCCGGCATCCGCGTAGGGCCCTTGCAACCGCACGCCGGCGACCACTTCCCCTGCGGAGTCGACCGCGACGAAGAACAGCGAAGTCGACCGACCGTCGGCGACCGCGTCGTATTCAAGTGCGTGTTCCACCCCGAAATGCCGGTAAACCTCCAGCGCTCCGCCCAGATATCTGTTCCAGAGCACCGGCCGGACATCCGGCTGGGAGGCAAAGAACGCGCACTCGGATTGCCTGTCGTAATACCGCAGCACTCCCCGCCCAAGGGAGTTCGCCGGCACGACTGCAATCACTTCCACAGTCATGTTGTTCCCTACTCCATCGCCGCGCCGCAATGCGCGATAGTCCAGCCTCATGCAGCACCCCGCGGCCCATGAGCCGAGATGACGTTGCCCAGGGCAGTATCCGTCATCCGACAGGAATTGACCAGCCGGCCGGCTAATCTTCCGAAAACCCTGGGCGCGATGAGGTCTTTTAGCAGGTCAGAACAGCCGACGTCGAGACAGAATAGAACATGGAGACCAGTCGGTTCTTGGTCAGCTACCGATTAGCAATCTAGACCAGAATAGAGATGAACAGCTCGACCGACTCCGGCCCCCGCCAGATCTCGATCTCTTCACGGTAGGCGCGAGTAATTTCGGCCGACGCCGTCGCGTCGTCGACCTGCGCCCACACATCCTCCATCGGATCGTGATAATCACCGTTCGGCGCGAAACGGGCATAGACGCCTTTCGGCACACGCACCAGAACGTCACCCACCGGAACGGCCTCCGCCGCCGGGTATTCGAAGCAGACCACCGCGTTGTAGTTCCCAGCCGGATCGGGCACGTACACCGTGTACATCGGTTGATCCGCGCCGACCCGGTCGCGCAGCCGGTCCTTGAGGAACTCGATCAGGTCGCTGTTGCTGACCTTGAAACTCGGACGCACCCGCGGAACGACCAGTCCGCCGTAGATCGCCTCGGCACGCACCACGATCGCATAGGTCATCGCGCCTCGACCGCCAGGTAGAGGTCGATCTTGTACGCGTGCGGATAACACTCGAAATCGCCGGTATACGTCCGTTTGATCTGCTTGTGTTCCTCGGCGTAGGCGATCTGCGTCCACAGGTCGGTCATCACCTGCGGGAAGTTACCGACCGAGGAGAACCGGGCGTAGCGGCCACGCCGCAACCGGGCGACCAAGTGACCGCGGGTGACTTTGTCGAACGACGCGCACTGATAGCCGACGATCTGCGTGTTGTAGGTGCCGAGCTCGCCGGAGTAGTCGGTGTAGGCGCTGGCCAGCGGGCCGCCGAGTTCCTGGTGCAAAACAGCCGCCCACGCGGCCTCCAGATCACGGTCACGCAGTTCTCCGAGCGCACGCTTCGGGCTGCGCACCGGTAGCCCGGCAACCCACGTCTCGTCCCGCTCGACGATTTCAAACTGCATGGAGGACTCTTTCGAGGTGAATCCGGGGGTGAGAACCCGCTTCCGGTCGGTTAGGAAGGCCATGCTACCAACACGGACCGAGTGGTACCGATCACCTGTCCGGCTCGTTATCCGCCGACGGCACCCCGCTGAACTGGACAGATGACCGGTGGATGCGATCCGGTCCGATGGGAAAAGAGCCGATCGAGCCGCGCTAGGTGATGCATAGTGAGCATGATGGTCCGATTCACCGATCATGTGGCAGCACAGCTACCACCGAACGGAGTCTTATGCAGGACAGCCGGAACCGCACCACCCTGATCACCGGAGTGCGACCGCACGCGGCGTATCACCACCCTGCCCTCATCCCGAGCTGACATGTGCCGCACTATCGCCGAACTCGACGCCGCGGTCGCGGACTGCTTCGCCTGCCCGCGGCTGGTCGCATGGCGTGAGTTCGCCGCCAGGGAGAAACGCGCCGCCTTCCGGAACCAAACCTATTGGGGTCGTGCGGTTCCCGGATTCGGACCGGCGGACGCACAGATGCTGATCGTCGGCCTGGCACCTGCCGCGCACGGCGGCAACCGGACCGGGCGCATGTTCACCGGAGACCGCAGCGGAGACGTGCTCTTCGCCGCGCTGCACGCCGTGGGCTTGGCCAACCAGCCGACGGCCACCAGCATCGACGATGGGCTGCGGCTGTCCGGCGTGCGGGTCACCGCCCCGGTGCACTGCGCTCCACCGGGCAACAAGCCGACCCCCGACGAGCGGGACCGCTGCCGTCACTGGTTGGACACCGAATTATCTCTGCTGACACCGACATTGCGCTCGGTGGTGGTGCTCGGGGCGTTCGGCTGGCAGGCACTGCTCCCGGTGCTGGCCGACGCAGGCTGGCTCGTGCCGCGACCGCGACCGCGGTTCGGCCACGGAGCGCACGTGGAACTGGCCCCGGTCGACGTCGACCGGGCGCCGCTGCACCTGTTCGGTTGCTATCACGTGAGCCAGCAGAACACCTTCACCGGGCGGCTCACACCGGCCATGCTCGAGGCAGTGCTCAGCGACGCCGCTGCGGCCGCGGGGATCGGCGGACATTCCGCGCCCCTACCTCGTCGGTGAATCTTTCAGACCGATGCCGCTCCTTCGGCCTAGACGTGGTCCACCAAGGCTGGGTGTCCCGCCTCGTGAGCGCAGTGCGCGCAGCAGAAATAGTCTCCACTCGCCTCGACGCCGTGCCCGAGGATCCGGCAGGAGCAGTGCGTGCACACCGGGGCGAGCGCGGTGATCGCGCATTCGAAGCTGTCGAAGATGGCTGATCGGCCGTCACGGGTGATCGTGAATGTCTTGTCGTACTCGTTTCCACAGGTGTCGCAGGTGGCCATGGGGCATCACCTCTCCTCTCGAATCGATTGACAGCCAGTCCCGCTTCGCGGTACCCACAGGTGACGGTGCGAAACGAACGCGGAAGAAATGACGACGCCCGCTCGGCAGCGCGCTGGTCGCCGTCGAGGCCGACGTGGACACACCGATCGCCCCGGCATCCCTTCGTTGAGAACGGGCACCTCGACGAGTGCCGCTATGCGGGATCGGCACGCCGCGACCGGCGAAATGAACGACTGGGCACCGCTCTGCACACCCACCTACGATGGTGCCTGCATCGCCGGGCCTTACACCCGTACCCCGCTGTCACGGACGACCGCGAAGTCGCCGCGGCCCTCGCGAACGGTCCGCGCTATCTGGATGGGCGTCGACCGTGCCGATCCGCCGTCCCGACCGCCAACTCGCCCGCCGCATGTCGGTCGGCAACGGGATCTCATTCCAGCCGTAGCGCCTGGACCGGGCAGGTGTCGACGGCGAGTTCGATCACTGCGTGACCCGACGCGGACACCGCGTCGGCAAGCGGAACGACGATCCCGTCGTCGCCGACCCGAAACACATCGGGTGCCAAGGCTTCGCACATGCCGTGCCCCTCGCAGATCGCGCGGTCGGCGATGATTTTCATCGGGTGATCCGTTCCAGGTGAATCGGCAGTCCATCAGCGGGCGTAGGGCCGGTTCCTGCGACCAAGGGCACCCGGTAGCCGTCGGAAATGCTCCAGCGATAGTTCAACAACATCTGGTGCACAAGAGCTTTCACAGTCATCGCGCCGAAGTAGAGGCCGATGCATTTGTGCGCGCCACCACCGAAGGGAGCCCATGCGAAGCGGTGCGATTTGTCCTCCCGGCGGTCGTCGGCGAAACGCTCCGGGTCGAAGACATCCGCATCGTGCCAGTACTCGTCGGTGCGCATGATGGCGTACGTGCCGCTCAGGACAAGCGTCCCTTTCGGCAGAAAGTAACCGAGAAGTTCGGTATCCCTGAGGGTTTCGCGCAGCTGCTGGGCCACCGGCGAATAGATCCGCAGTGCCTCCTTGAACGCGAGGTCCAGCGAAGGCAAGCGATCGAGATCGTCGTAGTCGAGCGACGGCTTCCCCAGCGCGACGGATTCGGCCCGCAGCCGATCCTGCCATTCGGGGTGCCTGGCGAGTTCGTAGACCAGCATGGACGCGGCGATGGTACTGGTGTCGTGCGCGGCCATCATCACGAAGATCATGTGCTCGACCACCTCGACGTCGGTGAAGGTATGTCCCTCCTCCGTGGTCGCCCGGCACAGCACGCTGAACAGATCGTTGCCTTTGCCCGCACGTTTCTTCGGTAGCTCGCGGCGTAGGTATCTCTCGAGCGTCCGCCGCCCGCGCAAACCGCGGGCCCACACACCACCCGGCATGTTCGTCCGGATCAGCGCCGCTCCACCGCGCACCGCGTCCTCGAAAGCATGCTGCAACCGAGCGGCCTCCCTGCCGAGTTCGGCGCCCGCGAACACCTCCGTGGCCTGCTGGAGCAGCAGTTTCTTGATCGCGCTGTACACGCGGAAGTCGCTGCCGGGCTGCCAGCCCGCGATTGCGCTGGTGATGCGCGGGGTGGTCAGATCCAGGTAGCCGATCAACCGTGGCCTGGTGAAAGCCTGCTGCATGATGCGCCGATGGAACAGATGCTCGTCGAAATCGCGGAGCAGTAGCCCACCGCGGAAGAACGGGCCGATCAGGAAGTCCCAACCGCGCTGCGCCGACAATGCCTTGTTCCGGTCCATCATGACCGCCTCGAGCCCCTCCGGACTGCCGATCCCGACCACGCGGCGACCGAGCAGCCCGAACCACTGGATCGGCCCCCACTGATCGAATCTCTTGCGCGAAAATTGAATCGGATCAGCCAACGCATGCAAGGTGTACCCGATTCCGGGAAGACCGAAGTCTCCCGACACCGGTTTCAGTCCGCTACCCGATGGCGGCTCGGCCAGCGGCCGCGCCGAGACGGGGTAGCGCTCGGCCAGCCGCGCACCGGCCCGCTGCGCGCGCCAGGCCAACCTGGCCCGCGCCTGGCGGACACGGTCGGCAACCTCGTTGATCGTCTGGGGCGCAAGAAGATTCATAGCCTTCATCCCTTCGCGATACTGCGAACCCCTCGACCATATCGGAAGCTATCCTCACCGTGGCGATGATCGATCGACTGCCCGCGCTCACGGGACGGCTTGCTGGTCCCGCACCAGAGTCGTGATCAAAGACATCAGTGGCTCGCGCAGACCCGGCAATGCGGCACAGTCGCCCGTGACAATGCGGTTGGTCGCCAAGGAGACGACCGCGCCGATCACCGCCTCACTCACCAACCGCGGATCGGTCCGGGTCGCGCCGAGCACCGCGGCGAATCGGTCCACCACCACCGCCTGCGTCGCCAGTCGCCGCTCCAGCACAGCCGTTCCCGCCGCGTACACCTCCACCAGGAAGACCTTCGCGACCTCCGGCTCCTGCGCCAATGTCGAGAAATACGCGTCGAGCGCGCGGGCGATGCGCTCGAGCGGAGCGCCGGCCCCCAGCGCGGCCGCGGTGCGCGTCATCACGATCTCGACGGCCAGGTCGTAGGCGGCGAGGAAGCACGCCTCCTTGTTCGCGAAATGCTGATAGAAGGTCATCCGAGAGACCTCGGCCCGATTCAGTACATCCGCCACCGTCGCCGCCGCGTATCCCTTGGCGGCGGCCGCCTCGATCATCGCCACCAGCATGCGCCCGCGCTGCGCCGCCACGACATCTTCCGGCGCGATCCCATGATTGCCGCCGTGTAGTTTCCCACCGGCTCGCGCCTTCAGCAACGATCCTCGCTCCACCTATCCGATGCTAGGCATTCGCGCGAGTCGAGCCGGGCCGGTTCCGGCGAACTGCGCGAATTGTCCGGAAGCGATCGGCCCGGGATTCGAGCAGATGTCTCTGCCGAGGGCACTGGCGCCATCAACGCCGCCCAGCGGTCGATAGCCTCCACCCAACGCAACCGCGCCCGGTCGATCTCGTCGGTCTCCCCAACTGGTCGGCGCAATCGTGCCTCGTGCAGCTCCGCGAGTTCACCAGCCGCGGTCAGGTACGTATACGCATAGCTGCGGTCATTCGAATCACGGCCTCCGACAGACCAGTGGTTCGCTACCGTCCGTGGACCGTGGGGATTGCTGCGGGGCCGACCGCGCGCTCACGCTTGACCTTCACCCATACGTCAACCTTTAGCGTCGGCGGCATGACCGCGATTCGAACTACTCGCTCGGTGCAGCTCGCCCACCGCCCGCACGGATTCCCCGGACTGGACGCCTTTCAGCTGGTCGAGCAACCCATCCCCGACCCTGCGCCCGGCCAAGTGCTGGTGCGCAATCTCTTCATGTCGCTCGACCCGGGCATGCTGATGCAGATCGGCGCCTACGAGGGAATCCCCTTCCCACCGTATCGAATCGGCGAGGCGATGTACGGAGATGCGATCGGCGAGGTCGTCGCGTCCAATGACCCGAACGTGCACGAGGGGACGCTGGTGCTGCACCGGCTCGGCTGGCGGGAGTATGCAGTGGCAAACGCGGCCGAGGTGCGCGCTGTCGACCCGGATACCTACCCGTCACCGTCGACCTACCTCGGATTCGGTCTCGTCGCCTACGTCGGTCTGACCGTGGCGGCCGAACTTCGCGAGGGCGATACCGTATTCATCTCCAGCGCGGCCGGTGCCACAGGTAGCTTCGCCGGGCAGATCGCGCGCCTGCTCGGGGCCAGCCGAGTGGTGGGCAGCGTGGGTTCACCGGAAAAGGCGGTTCATGCCGTCGAAAAGCTTGGCTACGATGCGGTATTCGACTATCACGACGGGCCGATCGTCGATCGTCTCCGCACGGCCGCCCCAGACGGGATCGACGTGTACTTCGACAACGTGGGCGGTGCGCAATTGCGGGCGGCGATCGAGGTGATGAATGTCGGCGGACGCATCGCCCTCTGCGGTGCCCTCGCCCGGCAGCAAGCCGGCGGCACACCCGATGACGGACCCGGCGATCTGCTTCCGATGATCGGCAAACGACTCACGATGCGCGGCTTCACCTCACTCGACCATCTCAATCTCGCCCCGGAATTCGGCCGGCGGCTGCGAAATTGGGTCGCCGAGGGCTCAATCGTGCACACCGAAACGATCGTGGACGAGCTGGAGAATGCCCCGAATGCGTTACTCGATCTGGTCCGCGGCGCGTACACCGGGAAGGTTGTCGTACGGCTCGCGCGTTGAACTCACGCGAACACATCGAAAGGTAAAGACGATGCTTATCGGCGAGCTCGCGGCACGTACCGGCGTCACAACGCGCGCACTCCGGTTCTACGAGGAGCAGGGCCTCTTGACCTGTGCCCGCACGACATCCGGATATCGGACGTACGACGCGGACGCGGTCCAACGCGTACGCAACATCCGGGAACTGCTGGAGATCGGTTTCACCATCGACGACGTACGCTCCTTCCTGCCGTATCTGGACAGGGAAATACCAGGCGTTTTCCCGTTCGAGCCGCGGTGCACCAACGGGTATGCGGCAGTCGGGCCTCCCCGGGTCGCCGACCTGAACAACCGCATCGCGCGGCTGACCGAACTTCGCGACCGTCTCGTCAGCCGCATGCCCTGGCTGGACGAGCAGTACAACGGCCGCTCCGCCTGATCACCAGGGAAAGCTTCAAGCTACGGCAGGGTACGCCAACGCCCACGCCGGACTGGACCAAGCCCGGGATCGGTAGTGGCTCGGCAAGATCAGTGCACCGCACCAGACGCTGGGCCCTATCGGTGCCGAGCCGGCGCAGTAACGCGATTACTTCATCAGCCACTACACCGACGCCGCCTGCACATGATCAGCACCTTGCGGAAGCTCTGCTGTCAGGCGCAGCCAAACGACAGGACGCAACGGGGTCTCGCCGGACACTGCCGGCGGCCCCTGACCCTCGACCCACCCGCATACTCGAGACATCGAGCAGAGCCAATCGTGGGCCGCGCTCCCACACCGCCTGTCCGCGACAAAGGCGAGCAATGGTCGAAATCTACTGTGGATGACCGGAAGGGAGTACCTTCCCGGATGATCGGAAAGACAACTGATTATTTCTCACATATGGCAATAGAACACGAAAAGGCCCCTCACCTGGCGATTCGGTGAGAGGCCTCAAGTGGAGCTTGGGGGACCTTACTACAACCCTAAACCCACAGGTAGAAGACCTGAAACGCGGCTAGAAGCCCTGGAAAACCTGATCCAGAAGCTACCCGACACCACAACACCGGCACCGCCACCCATGGAACGACAAACCACAGCGGGCACGTCGACTCGACGCCGACCGAGTCGCGAAGCTGATCACCGGCTACCAGGCTGGAGCAACCGTGTACGAACTGGCCGACCGATTCGGTATCGAACGACGCACGGTCAGCAGCATCCTGCACCGACACGACGTACCGATGCGACGCCGCGGCCTGTCCCCCGACCAGATCGATACCGCCATCCATCTCTACCAACTCGGCTGGTCACTCGCACGCGTCGGTAAGCATCTCGACGTCAATCACACCACCGTTCTGACCGCACTACGCCGACGCGGAATACCCACACGAGATCCGCACGGACGGGCACGCCTCCACCCGGGAGAATCATCAGTTGGATGCAATTCAGGTGCGCAGATAGGAGGCGCCATTGAGATCGAGGATCGCTCCTGATGCCCATGTCGACTCCGGGGATGCGAGATAGATTACAGCGGCGGCAATTTCGGCCGGAGTGCCGACCCTGCCGAACGGGCTTTCCAAGCGCACCATATCGCCCTCGGGTGATTCCAGTTTCGATGCTTGACGTTCGGTGCCTACGAACCCCGGGGCCACAGATGTGACGCTGATCCCGTATGGGGCGAGCGCTATGGCCATCGACTGCCCAAACGCGTGGAGCGCGGCCTTGCTCGTACCGTAGGCCGGGAAGTTGGGCTCGCCGCGGAACGCGCCGCGTGACCCGATATTGACGATGTGGCCAGTGGTACCTCGGCCGATGAGGTGATGGGCGACGGCGTAGCTCAGGTGTACCGGTCCCAGCAGGTTCACCTCAAGCATTCGGCGCCAGGTGCGTTGCCACTCATCGAATTCCACCTCGGCCACGCGGTGGACATTGGCGGCGGTCGGCGCGAGTCCCGCGTTGTTGACCAGGATGTCTATTCCGCCCAATGCCGCCACCGCATCGTCGACGATCCGCTGGGCGGTGTCCGGATCACCGACATCGCCGGATACGAGGGCATGACCGGCGCCCGGCAGGTCCGAGATGGCCTGTTCGGCGCCGAGACGATCCTGCCCGTAATGCACCGCGACTCGTTCTCCACGTTCGGCGAAAGCCATGGCCACAGCTCGGCCGATCCCGCGCGAGGCCCCTGTGACCAGCACCCGTCTCATCGCGCGAACACCTGCGACTCATCGAGGAATGCTTTGAACTCCAGCGCATTGCCGGACGGATCGCGAAAGAACATCGTCCACTGCGCACCAGGGCGATCAGGGAATCTCAGGTAGGGATCGATCAGGAATTCCGTTCCGGTCGAACGCAATCGGTCAGACAAATCATGGAAGTGATCCGGCGACAACAGCAATCCGAAGTGCGGGATCGGTACGTGATGCCCGTCGACCTCACTGCTCCCCACTTCCTCATGAGCGTGCTGGATGACATGGGTCACCAACTGGTGTCCGCTGAGGTTCCAGTCGATCCAATGGTCGCCGCTTCGACCCTGTTCGAGACCCAGCACCTCACCGTAGAAGTGGCGTGCGGTCTCGAGGTCATCGACCGGGACTGCGAGGTGAACTGCTGGACGCATGCCGGGACTCCTTCGTATGTCGGTCTTTCGCCGGTGCCTTCACCTTGCATGCATCAATGTCCGAATGTCAACATTAGGACATGAGTGCTTCGTTGCCCAAGGTTCCGCGTCGCGGCTTGGCCCGGGAGACTGCCGATTTGATCCGCTCGGCGATCTTCGCCGGCGGCTTCGCACCGGGTGCGCCGCTACGAGAGGTGGAACTAGCCGCTGCGCTGGGTGTCAGCCGGGGATCGGTCCGGGAGGGGCTGGCGCTGCTCGACAACGAAGGGCTCATCCACCGGGGCTGGCACCGCGGTACGAGCGTGATCGAGATCACCGCCCACGACGTCGAAGACGTTTACGCCCTACGCGCAGCGCTGGATCGGCTCGCCGCTGTCACTGCACGGCGCACCGCGACTGCCGATCAACTCACCGAGCTCGATGAACTCGTGGACCGAATGGCCGAGGAATCCGCCGCGGACGCGCCCGACGCACGGCTACTCGCCCTCGACATCACCTTCCACGACCATATCTACACAGCCGCTGGAAACCAGCGGCTGTCCCGTGCTTGGGAGGCGGTCCGTTCTCAGGTGCACCTTTTCCAGCTACGTCGAATCGCGATAGGCGGCAACCATTACCGCGATCAGCTCGTCGCCGAACATCGGGAGCTGGCGGCGCTGATTCGATCCGGAAACTTGCAGACCCTAGCTCGCCGCGCCGAGGAACATGTCGATGCCGCCCGCCGCAGTCTGCTAGCCGACCTCCAGGGATAGATGATCACCGAGACCAAGTCAGGTGATCGACAGCCGATCGCCGACCCTGATGGTGCGAGTCCCAGGTGAACGCGAAAGCCGACTCACCGGTCGCGGCTGCGGTTTCGTCCCATCGAAACCCAACCACACATGTGCGCCGTGGAGCGCGTTGCCCGGCCCGATCACCGGCACGCTCTGGGAGCCGACCGTGTGACCGTTGCGCAGGACACGTTGTGTGACCGCCGCTTCGGAATGAGACCGCATGTCGGCAATCAACGCTTCCACGTGTCGGCGCGAACGCCTCGGCCGCCAGTTTCCGCACACGTCGATGCTGCTCTCCAACGATATCGAGCCCGGCCCTGACAACCGACAGCCAGTAGGCCTGTGAGCCAGCCAAGGCCTCCCGACCTGACCAACAACAGGAGCAACGAAAGACACCTTAGGGGAACTAGAACCCCCATAAACCAGAATTCCCCCTGCTCAGCGCCGCGTCCAGGCTGAGCGTCCAGTAGCAACAGTGAACCCCCAGGTCTCTGACCTGGGGGTTCACCTATTGTGGAGCTAAGGGGAATCGAACCCCTGACCTTCTCGATGCGAACGAGACGCGCTACCAACTGCGCTATAGCCCCGTGCGGCTCCGGGGAACCGCGCTGTGACACTGTATCAGGCCACCGGTGAAGTCTCCGAATCGGTGGGCTGACCTGCCCGGCTAGTAGTGCTACTCGCCCGCGGCGCGGCGGATGTCGCCACTGGTGCGGGTGCGCAGGGCGCGGGCGGCGGCGGGGTCGAAGGGGTCGAGGTGGTCGAACATGGGGTCATCGTCATCGGGCTCCACGAGTGCGGAGCGGCGGCGGAGGGCACGGGCGGTGTCGCGGTCCATGCTGCCGTGCGGTACGCGGGCGCCGGCTTGGCGTGGGCGGTGGCCTGCGTCGCCGAGCTGCTGGCTGCGGGAGAGGCGGGCGGCCCGCCTGCGGCGGATCTCCTCTTCCATTCGCACCTGCTTGCGCAGATAAGCGAGGTAGCCCACCAGCACGACCGTGGCGAGCCCGGAGGCCCACCACAGCAGCGGGGTGAACACGACCGCGAGGGCGCCGCACAGGATGGCCGCGAGTACGAGGCCGAGCACGGCACGCTGGCGGAAGGTGTAGCGGGCCGCGCGGGCGATGGCGTCGGCCTCAGGGTCGAAGCCGCCGCGGCCGCGGCGCGTGGGAACGAATTCGGGGTCGTCCGAATATGTTTCGTCGTCTTCGTCATGGGCCTGGCGGGCGGGCGTGGTGGAGCGCGCGGGCGGGATTCTGGCCGCGGTCGATTCGGGATGGTATTCGCCCACGCCGTCATCATCGGTCGCCGCGTCGTTCCGCGCAGCGCCTTCGGCGGCTTCGTAGTCATCCGACTCGTAGTCATCCGATTCGTAATCCGCCGATTCGTAGTCATCCGACTCGTAATCCGCCAACTCGTAATCCGATTCGACGGACTCGAGGTCTGCGTCGACTGCCTCGATGTCATCCGATTCGGCGTCAGCGATGTCGAATTCCGCGGACTCGGCGGCCGCGGTGCTGTCTTCCTCGTCAGCCTCGGTGACGGGCTCGTCGGCCGGTGTTGTCATCCGGTCCTCCGCATCATCGCTGTGGGAATACTTTCTCGGTACGCGGCGGGGCCGCCAGTTCGGGTCGGTTTCATGCCCGGCAGCCGGGCCTTTCCTGAGACGTGGTTTGCCGTCGCCACGGTGCAGGACCCTGGTCGCCAGCGCGGCGTCGGTGGTCCGGCGGATTCTCGGGTGGCGGTCGGCGAGAATCGGGAACAGGACGAAGACCCAGAGCACGACCAGACCGATCCACAGGATCGAATTCGGCATCTCGGTCAGCACCTCCGTCCCCGCCTGGGTTTGTCCGGCTCGGCCCGCGAGCGGTGCGTAACACGCCCCGCGTCCGTCCGGTCTCCATCCGATGCAGCGGCTGGACGCCGGTCGCCTCGCAGGCTCCCTGCCGATGGCACAAGACGCACCATCGACGTCCGTAGGCTAATTCCGGGTAGCGGCAAGATCCGGCAGGCGCGCCGTGCACATCCGCCACATCCGTCACATTTCCACCACTCTCATCGCGCCTCGGGAATACTGGCGCGCCGGGTTCACAGCAGGCTGGCCCGCCCCTCCCGAACCAGCCGGTCCAGGACCGTTCCGGCCACCTCCTCGGCGGTCAGGCCGACCAGCAGGTGATCCCGCCACGCACCGTCGACGTCGAGGTAGCGCCGCAGCAGCCCCTCCTCGCGGAACCCGACATTGCGCAGTACCGCCTGGCTGGCCATATTCTCCGGTCGCACGGTCGCCTCGACTCGGTGCAGACCGACCGGTCCGAAGCAATGATCGAGGCCGAGCGCCAGCGCCGCGGTCGCCACCCCCTGTCCGCTGAGGTCCTTGGCGACCCAGTAGCCGATCCAGGCCGAGCGCAGCGCACCGCGCATGATGTTTCCGATGGTCAGCTGCCCGCTGAACGCGCCGTCGACCTCGATCACCAACGGGATCATCGCGCCACGCCGCGCCTCCGCCTTCAGACTCGACCACAGCGAGGGCCAGTTGGACGCGTGGTTGCGCGCCTCCCAGGCACCGCGCCCGGTCGGCTCCCACGGCTCGAGATGTGCCCTGTCGCGCAAACGAATTCGGCTCCACGCCGCCGCGTCGCGCAGCCGCACCGGACGCAAGGTCACCTGTCCCGCCGCGACACCCACCGGACCGAGTCGCGCGGGCCACCCCGGATGCTGCGTGGCCCGGAAGACGTTCATCGCTTCCACGTCTCAGCCACGCTGTGCGAGAAAAGCGACCTGGACCTCGTCGCCGGTGCGAATCTCGATGTCTTCCGGGTCTATCACGATCAGGCTGTTCGCCTCGGCGAGCGTCGCGAGCAGGTGCGAGGACGAGTTCGTGATGCCGAGGGGCTGCACCAGGTAATCGCCGGTCGCCTCGTCGCGCATGAGCTGTGCACGCAGATACCCTTTGCGCCCGGCCATGGAGTTGATCGGCGTGATGGTCCTGGCGCGGATGACCCGGCGCATGGGATGCCTGCGTCCCAACGCGATTCGGATCAGCGGCCGCACCATCACCTCGAAGACCACCAGCGCGCCGACCGGGTTGGACGGCAGCAGAAAGGTCGGCACCTCGTCGCGACCGAGCTTGCCGAAACCTTGCACCGATCCAGGATGCATGGCCACGCGGGTGATTTCGAGTTCCCCCAGCCCTTCGAGCGCCTCACAGACCTGCTCGGAGGCCCAGCCGCCGACCGCACCCGCGATGACGACGACCTCGGAGCGCACCAACTGCCCCTCGACGACGTCGCGCAGTCGGCGCGGATCGGAACTCACGATGCCGACGCGGTTGACGTCCGCGCCGGCGTCCCGCGCGGCCGCGGCCAGCGCGTAGGAGTTCACGTCGTAGACCTGTCCCGGGCCGGGTGTGCGATCGATGTCGATCAACTCGCCGCCGATCGAGATCACCGACAGCCGGGGACGCGGGTGCACCAGCACCTTGTCCTGCCCGACCGCGGCGAGCAGACCCACCTGGGCCGCACCGATGATGGTTCCCGCGCGCACCGCGACGTCGCCCGGCTGCACGTCGTCGCCGACGCGCCGCACGTAGTCACCGGAGCGCACCGGCTCGTACACCTTGATTCTGGACCGCCCGCCGTCGGTGAAGTCCAGCGGAAGCACGGCGTCGGCGAGGGTGGGCATCGGCGCGCCGGTGTCCACCCGAACCGTCTGACGCGGCTGCAGCCGAATCGGCTGACGCGATCCGGCAACCACCTCGCCGACGACGGGGAGCGTCAGGTCGACGAGATCGCCGTCCTCGTTGCGGATGTCGGCTCCCGCGGAGGCGACGTCGACGCTGCGCACCGCGTAACCGTCGATCGCGGCCTGATCGAAGCCGGGCAGCGGCCGCTCGGTGACGACATCCTCGGCGCACAGCAGCCCCTGGGCCTCGGAAATCGCGACCCGGACCGGCCGAGGCGCGACCGCCGCCGCGGTCACCTTGATCTGCTGATCCTCAACCGAGCGCATCCAGCCCTTCCTGATCCTCTCCGCACTCCACCCGACTCCGCCGCATCGTGATCGCGCGGCGCACCCGCGTTCGCGCGCACCGCGGTGAACCCTCATTCGTACCCGATGGTCCACGCTCGGCGAAACCCGACCGAACCGTCGTCAGTCGTAGGTCGTCAGCTGCGGATCCCAGTCCGGACCGAGGCGGTGCTGCAGCCACTCCCGTAGGGCGGGGCCGTATTCCTCACGTTCCAATGCGAAATCGACCGCAGCACGAAGATAACCGCCCGGGTTGCCCAAATCGTGGCGCGACCCACGGTGCACAACGACGTGAACCGGATGTCCCTCGGAGATGAGCAGTGCGACGGCGTCGGTGAGTTGTAGCTCGCCGCCGGCGCCGGGCTCGATGCGGCGCAGCGCATCGAAGATGGCGCGGTCCAAGAGGTACCGGCCGGCGGCGGCGAAGGTCGAGGGCGCCTCGGCGAGGGCAGGCTTCTCCACCATTCCGTTGACGCGCAGCACATTCGGGTTCACGGCGTCGGGCACCGTCGCGACGTCGAACACACCGTAGGCGCTGACCTCGTTCTTCGGTACGTCGATGGCGCACAGCACCGTTCCGCCGCGCTTGCGGCGCACCCGGCTCATCACGTCGAGCACACCGCAGGGCAGCACGAGATCGTCCGGCAGCAACACCGCGATCGCGTCCTCGTCGTCATCGAGGACCTTCTCCGCCTGGGCGACCGCGTGGCCGAGTCCGAGCGGCTCCTCCTGCACGACGGAGGTGACGTCGAGCAGTCCCGGCGCCTTGCGCACCTTCTCCAGCAGGTGGAACTTGCCGCGCTCGGCCAGCGTGCTCTCCAGCACCAGGTCTTCGACGAAGTGCGCGACGACGCCGTCCTTGCCCGGGGAGGTGACGATCACCAGCCGCTCGGCGCCCGAGTTCGCGGCCTCGGTGGCGACCAGTTCGATACCCGGGGTGTCCACCACCGGGAGGAGTTCCTTGGGCACTGTCTTGGTAGCGGGCAGGAACCGTGTTCCGAGCCCGGCCGCGGGCACCACGGCCGTGCGGAAGCACGACACCAACGCGGTGTCACCAGGCTGTCCGGCCTTTGCTGTCATGCGCATACCCTATCCGTCCATCATGCCGCCGGAACGGCATCGCGCCGACCCGGTACCCGGTGAGCCTATGGTGATCACTGTGGAGATGCCCGGCCAGCGCGACAAACATGCATGGCGCGCCGAACTGGTCGCCCGGCGGGCTGTGGTGAGCGCCACGGAACGGGAGCACGAGGCACTCGAATTGGCCGCGGCGGTCGGTACGCTCGGCGCGCGCGAGTGGGTGTGCGCGTACGTGCCGGTCGGGCTGGAGCCTGGGTCGACGGCGATGCTGGAGGCCTTGCGGGCGGGTGGCGCGCAGGTAATGCTGCCGGTCACCGGCCCGCCCGGACCGCTGAGCTGGGCCGAGTACACCGGCGGGGAGACACTGCGCCGGGCGCGCTATGGACTACTGGAACCGACCGGCGCGGTGCTGCCGCCTGCCGCTGTCGGCCGGGCCGAGCTGATCCTGGTCCCCGCTCTCGCGGTCGACCGGCGCGGCGTCCGCCTAGGACGCGGCGCGGGCTACTACGACCGAACCCTGTCGGCCGCACGCTCCGACGCCCGGTTGGTCGCGGTGATAAGGGACGACGAACTCGTCGAGCAACTGCCGGAGGAACCTCATGATCTGCGCATGGGCTGGGTCCTTACTCCGCGCCACGGACTGCGACGACTGGGCGGCGATGTGGCCGCGGAATGAAACATCGATTGGCGATGTTGGCACTGTCGGCTGTAGAGTGCCAGATTGACGAACCCGCGGGAGGATCCTGTGCCAACTTACTCGTATGCGTGCACCCAGTGTGATAACCGCTTCGACATCGTTCAGTCCTTCTCCGACGAGGCACTGAGCGTGTGCTCGGAGTGCTCGGGGAAGCTGCGCAAGCTGTTCAACTCGGTCGGAATCGTCTTCAAGGGCAGCGGCTTCTACCGGACCGACAGCCGCGGCGGCGGCTCCACCGCGAGCGACCCCGCCAAGTCCGACAGCGGCTCGGGCAGTTCATCCTCCGATTCCAGCTCGTCCGCCGATTCCAGCTCGTCGAGCGGCTCCTCCGCCTCGACCAGCACCGCCGTGGCCAGCTGATTCGACGGTTTTCCACAGGCATTCCACTATCCACAACCCGTCGTTGCCCCGCCGGGTCGGCCCCGCACCCGGCCATAAGATCCGGCCATGACTCGCGCACTCGCCGACCTCGGCCGGGGCGGCTGGCACCCGACGTGGCAGCGCCCATCTTGGGCTGACGCCCTGCTCGTCCGACGGCTGCTCGCCGCCGCTCTCGCCGTACTCGCAGCATTCCTTTTCTTCCGCGGCGACCCTGGCGCCGAGCGAACGACGGTCATCGTCGCGGGCCGGGATCTTACGCCGGGACGCCTCCTGGAAGCGGGCGATCTGCGCTCGGCGGCGCGCGAAGCGAGCACACTGCCCGCAGGCACGGTGGCCGATCCGACCGCGCTGATCGGTGCGACACTGACCGGCGCCATGCATCAGGGCGAAGTCTTCACCGACCTGCGCGTCGTCGGTCCACGGCTGGCCGCGGCGGCAACGGGCGCGCGAGACGCCAGGATCGTACCGATCCGGCTGGCCGATACCGCGGTCGCCGAAATCCTGCGCGCGGGCGACCGTGTCGACGTGGTCGGCGCCGAGGAATCGAATGGCCCCGGCACCCGACCGGCCAGAACCCTGGCTGCCGATGCCTCCGTCATCCTGGTCTCCAGCCCTGGCGACGGGCGCGGCGCCGCCGAACGCGTGGTGCTTGTCGCGATGGATGCCGAACATGCGACCGCCGTAGCCGTCGCCTCGCTGCGCACGGCGCTCACCGTCGTCTTCCATTGACCGAGGACATACCGATCAGTCAAGTTAACCCGCAATTTGCTATATGGATCATCTAGCATCTGAAATACCGGCAGGCGGGGCCGCCGAGCACAACTGGTCAGCTCCATACAAAGAGGAGACATCGGCAATGCTCAAGGGTTTCAAGGAGTTTCTCTTCCGCGGAAATGTCATCGACTTGGTGGTTTCTGTGGTCATAGGCATCGCGTTCGTCGCGATCATCACCGCGTTCACGAATGCCGTCATCAACCCGATTCTCGCCGTCTTCTACGGCAATGACGAGAAACATATCGGTTTCTGGCTGGTTGCCGACAACCCGGAGACGTTCGTTCAGATCGGTCCGATCATCACGGCTGTGCTCAACTTCCTCATCATCGCCGCAGTGCTGTACCTCATGCTCGCGCTCCCCGCGACGCACTTGAAGAAGCGGTTCCGGCCCGACGACACCACACTCACCGATTCGGAGGTGCTGATTCAGATCCGCGATCTGCTCACCGAGAGCCAGACCAGCGGGGGCGGACGGCACGAGTTCTGAAATTCCTGCGCCCCAGGAAGCAACGGGCCCGTCGCGATAGCGACGGGCCCGTTCGCGTGGGGTGGCGTTCGGCGCTCAGCCGAGGCTGAACGGCGCTCCCCACAGCGTCACCCAGGTGATGACGTTTTCGGTCTCCACTTCGACGCTGACGAATGCCCGCGCCTGCGCATAACCACCACAGCCGGACAGACCGATGGTCTCGTCCGCCCAGGTGACCGAGCCACTGTCGCCCCTGAACCGGATGCGCTTCTTGTGCGACTCATTGCCGAAGTCGTCCGACTGCTCGAGATCGAGCACGTAGAACGACCTGGCCTGGCCGGGGCCGAGCGTAAGATTGCCGCCCGTGTTCGCCCCGGCACTCGGCCTCACGTTCTGCCCATCGCTCCTGACACCGCCGTCGACACCGCCGGTCGCGCCGCCGCCCGCGATATTGACCTGACAACCCACGGTATAGCCGGGAAAGATGGACCCGCCTGCCGCGCCGGACAACTCGACCTGAGCGCTACCGGACACCCACGCGTTGCGGTGCACCGGCGTCGCGCCGAGAGACGGGCTGATGGTGGCGGACTCGCCGACCAGACGAATCGTCACCACGGTGCCGTCGGACAGCGTCTTGGTGACCTCGCCGCCCGGGAGGGGGACGAAGGTGTCGGCGTTGGCCGGGCCGGTCGACAGCAGACTCATAGCGATGACCGCAGACGCGCACAGCCCGGCCGCGCGCGCCAGCTTCGTACGATCGATCATGACGTCGTTACCCTTCGAGGATTGAGTTCGCTTCAGCGAAAAGAGATTTCACAGATACTACCGACGTCGGTCGATGCTGAACGCATCCCGTCGAGGGTGTCCGAGCGAACGGTAGATCAGGGCGCGTCCACAGCTGCCCGCCCCAGGCGGTCGAGGCGGACATGTCCCGCCAGAGCCGACAGCACCTCGAATGTTCTCTCCGCCAAGTGATCTGCTTGCGATCCCTATTTCTCGAAATTCGGGCAAACAGTGCCATACGGTGTCAACCGGACTTTTCGGGAATTTCGAGCAAGTTGTGTCGAAACGCAAGCGATGCCGTTAGCATCGCGGGTGATGTTCTGTGGCAATCTTTTTCACATGGAAATGGGCCCGTCGCAGCTGCGACGGGCCCATTTCCTTGGTGCCCGCGGGTCTTTCACCCGCGTTGGATCAGCCGAGGCTGAAGGGCTGACCCCACAGCGTCACCCAGGTGATGACGTTGTCGGTCTCGACCTCGACGCTGACGAACGCCCGTGCTTGCGCGTAGCCGCCACAGCCGGACAGGCCGATGGTCTCGTCGGACCAGGTGACCGAGCCACTGGTGCCCTTGAAGGCGTTGCGGGTCTTGTGCGCCTCGTTGCCGTAGTCGTCGGGCTGCTCGAGATCGAGGACGTAGAAGGACTTCGCCTGGCCGGGTCCGAGCGTCAGGTTGCCGCCGGAGTTGGCGCCGACGCCGCCGGTGACATTCTGGCCGTCGCTCCAGTCCATGTTCCCGTCGACACCACCGGTGGCACCGCCACCGGCGATGTTGACCTGGCAGCCCACGGTGTAGCCGGGGAAGATCTTGCCGCCGGCCGTGCCGGACAGCTCGACCTGGGCGCTACCGGACACCCACGCGTTGCGGTGCACCGGCGTGTCGCCCAGGGACGGGTTGATGTTGGCCGACTCGCCGACGAGACGAATCGTCACCACGGTGCCGTCGGACAGTGTCTTGGTGAGCTCGCCGCCCGGCAGGGGGACGAAGGTGTCGGCATTGGCCGCACCGGTGGAGAACAGGCCCATGGCGATGGTGGCAGCGGCGCCGACACCGGCCATCCGTGCCAACTTCTTACGGTTGATCATGCTTGGTACCCCTCGAGGGTTGAGTCCGCTTCAGCGGGAAGATCGTTCGTTTGGATTCGACAGACGTCAGCCGATGCTGAAGGGCATCCCATAGAGGGTGGTCTTCGAGTAGTGGTCGCCGATGATCTCGACAACCGTGTAGGCACGCGCCTGCGCGTAGCCCGCGCAGCCCTGGATCTGGATCTCGGCGTCCTGGTACTCGACGGAGTAAACACCCGGCTTGAGAATGTCCTTGTAGTCGATCTGAACGAACTTGACCTCACCGGGGCCGAGGTTGAGACCGATCGAGCCACCGGCGCTGGCACCGCTGAGGTTGACGCTACCGGACACACCCGCGGAGATCGCATCGTCGGCGATGCTGACCTGGCAGCCGACGACGTAGCCGGTGCTCAGCTGAGACGCGCCGTGGGTCGAGGAGTTGTTGGTACCGGGGCCCCCGGCCGGACCGTTGTTGGGTCCGACGGTGCCTTCCGGCGTGACGGAGACATCGGCAGCGGCGTTGCCCGACACCCAGACGACGCGACCAGCGCCGTTTGCGGCCATAGAGGGCGAAATAAGGGCACGCTCTCCCGTCCGGGTGATCGTCACGCCAGGCCCCGCCTTCTGGCCGTCCGGCAACGGCACGAAGGTATCGGCGTTGGCAGCGCCCGTCGAAAGCAGGCCCATGGCAACGGCCGCGGCAGCGCCGATGCCCGCGACGCGGGCACCGCGGCGCACACCAATGGTGCGGTTCTCGCTCATACTTCCCCTCATCAGGTTTAAAACAATCAACCTCGACCATCGAGGCTGGACAGTGGTCCTCTCAGGCCCAGCTCAGTGTGTCGCTCCTTTGTTGCCGACATGTAACCAGCTGTAATTTCGGCGCGACGGCCCAGGTGGCAGTGGAACCGAGCCGGGTCCCGCCAGACCGCCACGCACGCGCGGTACCCAAGCCTTCGGGGTCCAGTGGTGGTGACTCGATGGCGAACATTAAACGCTCGGCAACCACACTGCAATGTGAGCTTTCATAATGTTCCACGTGACGTAGATCACAGTTGCGAACATCTGAATATGGTTTGACGTGCATAGATAAAAGACTGGTACCCCGAGGCGGACACATTCAATCGGGAATCAACACAGAAGTGCCAGCGATCAGTAGCGACCCAGGTTCGAAAAGATTTCGCCGCAATTACTTTGATTCGGAAGTAATCTCGGGTCGATCACGACATCGGGAGCGCGCAAATACGTAGCTACTACGTAGATAACTGGGCTCAACCGTGATGCGGAGGCACCTGAGCGCGCAGCCAGTCGTCGGAGGACCGGCCGTCGTCGCGGTCGTCGCTCGTGGTCTCGGGGAGAGCGTCACCGAAAATCTTGGCGAGACGCGCGGCATCCCTCGCCCGGCGGGCCGCCGGGCGAGGGTCGTCGGAGGGGGTGGCAGCCGCGATTATTCGACCAATCCGGACAGCTCACCGATCACCTTGCTGGCGAGCGGCCCGAGCGTGGCCATACCGTCGCGAATCGCGGAGCGAGTGCCAGGCAGATTGACCACCAGCGTGCTTCCGGATACGCCTGCCACCCCACGGGACAGACCGGCGTCCAGCGAACCCGCGACCCGGCCGGAGGAGCGCAGCGCCTCACTGATTCCCGGCAGCTCACGGTCGAGTACTTGCGAGGTGGCCTCCGGCGTGACGTCGCGCGGGGACATGCCTGTGCCGCCGACCGAGATCACCAAGTCGACACCGCCGATCACCGCGGTGTTGAGCGCGTTGCGGATCTCCACCTCATCGGCCTGCACCGACACCGACGCGTCCACGAGGAAACCCGCCTCGGTGAGCAGCTCGGTGACCAGCGGGCCGAGCGAGTCAACACCTCCATGCGCCGTTCGATCGTCGACGACCACCACCAGAGCACGCCCCGCCACAGGAGCATCGATTTCCATGCTGCTCACCGTAGCGCCTGCGTCGAACAGCTCGGCGGCCGCGCCGAGAACGTCGGCGTCGGCCTCGACCAACTGGGCGCGCCCACCGGGCAGCACTCGCATCATCGGCCACCGTCCGCGGGCGCGCCGGTGAGGGTGACCTCGACCGTCTTGGAGTTGTTGCCTTGTTCGTCGGTGTAGGTGATCTTCACCTTGTCTCCTGGTTGGTGGGAGCGGACCGCGGCGACCAGAGCGTTCCCGGAATCGATCGGCCGGTCGTCGACCTTCGTGACGATCGAGCCCGCGGGGATACCCGCTTTGGCGGCCGGGCCGTCGGGCGTGGGCTCCAGCACCCTGGCACCGGTGACGGTGTCCTGCGGCCGGATCTTGATGCCGATCTGCGCATAGGTCGCGTGGCCGGTCTTGATCAGCTCGTCGGCGACCCGCCGGGCCTGGTCCACCGGGATGGCGAAGCCGAGGCCGATGGAGCCACTCTGCTGTCCACTCGTCTCGTCGGCACCAAGGCTGGCGATGGCGGTGTTGATGCCGATCAGCTTGCCGCTGCCATCGACGAGGGCACCGCCGGAGTTGCCCGGGTTGATCGCGGCGTCGGTCTGGACAGCGTCGATCACCGGCTGCACCGCCGTCGGGTTCTGGTCGCCCGCGCCCATGGTCGAAACCGGACGGTTCAGCGCCGACACGATGCCGGTGGTGACCGTGCCCGCCAAGCCGAGCGGCGAGCCGATCGCGACGACCGGCTGGCCGACCTGCAGGGTCGCCGATGTGCCCAACTCGATCGGGGTCAGACCGGACTTGCCTGATACCTTGACGACGGCCAGGTCGGAGACCGGATCGGCGCCGACCAGCGTCGCAGGTGCGGTGCTGCCGTCGGAGAACCTGACCTCCATCTTGGCGTTCGGGCCGCCCCCCGCGGCCACGTGGTTGTTCGTCAGGACGAGTCCGTCGGAGGACAGCACCACCCCGGAGCCCTCGCCTTCCGCCCTGCTGCTCGCCACCTTGATCATGACCACGCTCGGCAGTACCTTCTGCGCGACCGCCTGGGTGGATCCGGCCGGGGCGTTGGAGACATTGCCGATGTTCGGCTTCGGCGCGTCCAACGCGTTGGCGACCGGTGCGCGGCCGTCATCGCCGCGGGTACTCAGCGCGCCGACCGCGCCGCCCAGGCCACCGCTGACCAGAGCGAGCGCTACGGCGCCGACGACGAGGCCGGTGCGGAACGGGCGGGGCGGAACGGCGGGATGGGCACCGTAGACAGCACCCCTCGATGGGTCGAAGGGGGCGGCGTACTGCGGGCGCGGGAACTGCTGGGTCGGATCGTGCTGCGGCGGATAGTGCGCCTGCGAGCCATAACCGTGGCTGTGCGCCTCCTGCGGCTTGAATACTCCGCCCTGCGGCGCGTCTCCGGTCGCACCACCGAACGGGGCGTCTGTCGGCGCGCCGTGGATCTGCTCGGTAGGCCGGTGGTCCTTTCCGGCGTTCGCCGTCCCCAGCTCCTCCCGGCGATCCTTCGAATCCTCGGTCATGGACTCCTCGTTTCTGCTCACGTCTGCCCACCAGCTTGGCTACGACGACTGAGAACGGACTGAGACCGCGCTTTCAGTTCTCCGAGATCTGTCCGTGCGTCCCGGGGGCCCACCGGACGACAGAACCATCGGCAAGCCCTCATCCCGTCGGAAAGTACGATACGCAGATCCGGAGCCACAGCCCCGATCGCGTTCCCCGCCTCGGCGCTACGGCGACACGGCGTGGCGAAAGCAAATCTCGGGTCGATCCCTGAAATATCTTACTTTCGGTAAATATTGAATGCTGACCTGACTCATCGCGGTAGAAATTGGCCACCTCGACACTTCCGTTCCGCCGCGACGAGCTCGTGCAGACCGCCTGACGCGATTCGCCTTGTCACTCGGACGCGGGTGCCCCGGCCTCACCCGGCAGCACGATCCGGACCAATGTGCCACCGCGATCCGAGGTATCGATGGCAATCGTGCCGCCGTGTTTTGTCACCACCTGCTTCACGATCGCCAAGCCGAGACCGGAACCCGGCAGCGACCGCGACGACGTGGTCCGATAGAAACGCTCGAACACCAACTCACGCTCCCCCGAGGGAATTCCGGGACCGGCGTCATCGATGGACAACTCGAGCAGACCCGGACCGGTCTCGCGCATACCGACGCGGACCGGCGCACCGATGGGGTTCCACTTCGCCGCGTTGTCGAGGACGTTGAGCACCGCGCGCTCCAGACCGGCATCGTGCCCATAGACGAACCAAGGGCGCAGTTCCGCGACGAACTCGATTCCGGTCCGACGGCGCCGGGCGCGCTCCAGTGCGCGCTCCACCACCTCCCCGAGATCCACGCGCTCATAGACGGTTTCCGGTGCGTCTTCGCGAGCGAGGTCGACCAGGTCGCCCACCAGCGTCGACAACTCTTCGATCTGGGCGATGACATCCGAGCGCAATCCGGCCATATCCTCGTCCGGTATTCGAGGCGCGCCCGGACGACCCGCTGCGATGAGCAGCTCCATATTCGTACGCAATGACGTCAGCGGCGTACGTAATTCGTGCCCGGCATCGGCGACCAGCCTGCGCTGCCGATCACGCGACTCGGTCAATGCGCGCAACATGGTATTGAAACTTTCGGTGAGTCGGGCGAGTTCGTCATCTCCGGTCACCGGGATCGGCGTGAGATCGTCAGTTCGCGCGACCCGCTCGGTCGCCGCGGTCAACCGTCCGATCGGGCGCAATCCGGTGCGGCCGACGGCAGTGCCTGCCGCGGCGGCCAACACGACACCGCAACCGCCGACCACGAAAAGCAACCAGGCGAGCCGGTCGAGCACCTCCCGGGTCGGATCCAGCCGCTGGGAGATAACCAACGTCGCACCGAGGTTGGTCCGGACAGCCAGCACGCGCTGGTTGCCGACCGTTCGCAGCGACGAACTCGCCTCGCCGTGGGCCACCTCGAGTTCCTGCGAGCCCACCGGCGGATCGGTCGATTGCGGCGGCGAATACGGCTTGAGGTCGGGAAAGATCAGTGCGATGCCGGTGTCGTTGTAGAAAGCGGTGGCGACCATCAGATTCTGGATATTGAATCCGTACGGGTTACTGGCGATCACGGCGCTGGCCCGGTTACGCAGCTGGGCGTCCACGTCGGCGTACAACGCTCGCGCCACCAAGGCGTAGGCCGCGATCGAGGTCACCGCCACCGCGATCGCCACGACGGAGGCGGCGAGCAGGGTGACCCGCCAGCGCAGCGAGATCGAGCTGGTCAGCGGCATCGGCGGCCGCATGTCGGAAGGCTCGGGCGGTCGCTGGCCGAGCGCGGCGACCACAGGATGTTTGGGAACTGTTCGTGCCATGACCGGCGGCCTACGGGGGTGTTTCCCGTAGCACGTAGCCGACGCCGCGCACGGTGTGGATAAGCCGCGATTCGCCCTCGGACTCGGTCTTGCGGCGCAGGTAGCCGATGTACACCTCGAGGGCGTTTCCGGAGGTCGGAAAGTCGTAGCCCCACACTTCCTCGAGGATGCGGCTGCGGGTGAGCACCCGGCGCGGGTTCGCCATCAACATTTCCAGCAGCGAGAACTCGGTACGGGTGAGACTAATCTGGCGGGCGCCGCGGGACACCTCGCGTGTCACCGGATCCAGCGACAGATCGGCGAACTTCATTGCCTCCGAGACATCACCCGGATCCACGGTGGTACGTCGCAGCAAAGCACGCAGACGCGCCAGCAATTCCTCCAGCGCGAAGGGCTTCGGCAAATAGTCGTCGGCCCCGGCATCGAGTCCGGCAACCCGCTCGGACACCGAATCACGCGCCGTCAGAACCAGTATCGGGAGATCATCACCCGTGCTGCGCAGGCGCCGGCAGACTTCGAGCCCGTCCAGCCGAGGCATCATCACATCCAACACGAGCGCATCCGGTCGCTGGATGGTTGCTTTCTCCAGCGCGTCCACGCCATCCACCGCGAGATCGACGGAGTAGCCGTTGAAGGTGAGCGACCGCCGCAGCGATTCCCGGACGGCGCGATCGTCGTCGACTACCAGAATGCGCATGCCACCAGTTTGACCGCACCGACTGAGAGGTAACTGAGAGGGTCATCGATGACACGCCGCGGCGCGTCCTCGGCGAGCGGCCTTCGGCGCGTCACGTCGGCCGGCCTCGGTGACCAGCGACTTCCAGGCGGCACCGAGATGTTGACGCGTCCCTATCGCATTCCGATGCGAATCATGTTCTCTATAGCCATATTCGGTAATTTCCGGACCGGATCCCCCAGATTGCCGATGATCACTGTGCACGGTATGTTCCGTGCGGTAAAAAGAAGACCTCTAGTTGGTTCTTTGCGGGTTGAATCAATACTGAACAGCCACGCGCAACCGAGGTCACTCGCGAAGCGGAGGCGACGGAAGCGGATGGAAGCTGCACCGGGGTCCTGGCAATTCAGCCTGTCGAACTGGTCGGTCACCCGCAAGGTCGGCGTGGTACTGGTGCTTCCCGTGCTCTTGGCCACCGTCTTCGCCGTACTCCGAATCAACAACGAACTGCGTACCATGGCGCAGCTCGACGCGGCCACCGAACAAGCCATCCTCATCCGTCCGATCATCAAGTTCGGTTCGGCCACCGAACAACTCGGCGTCATCGCGACCGCCACGTGGGGCAACACCGCCGACCCGCAGACCGACGCCGCGCTGACGAAGTTCGACCAGGCGCTGGCCGACCTGGAGTCCGCGCTGCACGCCACCAAGGCCACCGGCCGGGTCACCTCGGAACTCGCCTCTGCCGTCGCAACCGGCACAACCATGCGCAACAGTCTGCGCAACGGCTCACCTGCGATGGTCGGCGAGCAGGCCGACGAGATCATGGTGCGGATCGGCAACGCGCTCGCGCTTTCCCCATCCGTGGACGACCTGGTCATCCAGCGATACTTCCAGCAGTTGGCGTCGGTGCAGACCGCGCGCCGCGTGCTCACCCAGCAGCGCATGCTGATCGGCTCGCCCGACGCGGGCCGTAACCCGAGCGTGCGACCACGCGTGCTGGTCGCCGCGGGCGCCGAGATCACCATGATCTACCAGTACGCGCAGATCCTGCCGGACTACGCGGGCAACATGCGCCCGCTGCTCGACGCGGTGCAAACCCGCCTCGGCACGTTCAGCCAGAACGTCGCCGATCCGGCGACCAACCCCGCTGTGCTCGACTCGCTGCTGATCAGTTCGGACACCTACGAGAAGACCACGGCGCAGCTGATCGACACCATCGACAAGGCACTGGCCGCACGCACCATCGAGGCGCAGACCGGCGCGCTGCGCGAGACGACGATCGTCATCGGCATGCTCCTCGCGGGCCTTGCGTTGGCTCTCTCCGTTGCGCGCACCCTGGTCGTCCCGGTCCGCCGCCTGCGCCGCGACGCGCTCGAGGTCGCACATGTCAAGCTGCCCGACGAGCTCGCCGTGGTGCGCGCGGGCGGCACTACCCCGGAGATCACCCCGGTCGGGGTGCACACGACTGACGAAATCGGCCAGCTGGCCCGGGCCGTCGACGAGATCCATGAGCAGGCCCTCAACCTCGCCGCCGACCAGGCCCGCATGCGTCTGCAGATCGGGAACATGTTCGAAACCCTCTCCCGCCGCAGCCAATCTCTCGTCGAGCAGCAGTTGGCGCTGATCGAGGACCTCGAGCACGACGAGGACGACACCGACCGGCTGCAAAGCCTGTTCCGCCTCGACCACCTGGCCACCCGCATGCGCCGCAACGGCGACAACCTGCTCGTGCTGGCGGGTACCGCGCTGCGCCGAGGTCTGCTGCACCCGGTGCCGCTGTCGGACATGCTGTGGAGCGCAGTCTCTCAGGTCGAGGACTACCAGCGAGCCGAGATCGGCGCGGTGCCCGACGGCATCGTCGCGGGCGAGCCCGCGGTGGACATCGAGCACCTGCTCGCCGAGCTGATCGACAACGCGCTGCGCTACTCCCCGCCGACTACGCCGGTCACGGTAACCGTGTCGCGCGCGGTGGACGGCGGCTACCTGATCGAGATCACCGACCGCGGCCTCGGCATGTCGCTGGAGGACCTACAGACGACCAATGACCGGCTTGCCTCCGGTGGTGAGGTCACCGTCGAAACCGCGCGCCGCATGGGTCTGTTCGTCGTCGGCCGACTGGCCAAGCGGCATACCATCACGGTCAGCCTGCGGCGCACCTCGACGATGGCGCAGCAGCCCGGCATCACCGCCAGCGTCCATCTGCCCGGCGCTCTGGTCGCGCCGCCGATGGACGCCACCGCCCCGGCAGGCAAGCCGCTCGACCTCACTGTCGAGCATCAGCTTCCCCCGCTCGCCCCACCACCCGCGGCGCAGCGGAACCTGGTGCCGGTACCGAGCTTGCCGCAGCGCGACACAGCGCGGTTCGGTGTGACGAGTTCCGGCTTGCCGCAGCGCCGACCGGTCGTTCGCGTCGCCGACGGACCCGACCAGCCCACGGTCTCCGCGCCGGTCGGCCGCGACGAAGACCCGGCGGATCAGCCTTCCACCCAGCCGTGGCCGGTGATCACACCCCGCGCGGAGGGCGACCGCGCGCCGATCGGTCCGCCAGCACCGGCCGCGAATGAGCAGTCCGGCGGTGGGAACCAGAAATCCACGCGCACAGATTTGTGGTCCGAGGTCGACGACAGCGACGAAATCACGGGCCCGAACCCGACGGTGCCGAGGGAAACCGCCGCACCCCAGACCACCGCCCGGTCCGGCCTGCCGATCCGGAAGCCGACCACCCCACCCGACGACGCGCCGCCAGACGGGACACCAGAACCCGCGACGGTCACCTCCCCCCGGCTGCAGCCGGTCGCCGGCGCGTCGCCGACCCCGATCTACCAGCGCATGGTCTCGGAATGGCTGGTCGAGCCCTCTACTTCGCAATCTTCGGACAGCACGTGGTCCTCGCCTGGTGACGCGGGCTGGCTGGCCGCCGAGGATGCCAGCCACCCGACGACGTCCGCGCGCACCGTCGGCGGCCTGCCGATTCGCAGGCCGGGCGCCCAGTTGGTGCCCGGTGGCCTGGCACCGACGGACGAAGCCGCGCCTCGTGATCCCGAAGAAATTCGCACCAACTTGACCAGGCATCTGAGTGGGGTCCGCAGCGGGCGGGCCAATGCGCAGTACAACGACGGAGGGCTCGCATGACCAACGCGAACAACAGCACCACGGACGAGAATCTGAATTGGCTGGTCGCCCGCTTCACCCGGGATGTGCCGGGTGTGTCCCACGCGGTGCTGGTGTCAGCGGACGGCTTATTGCAGGCCACCAGCCCGAATTTACCCAGCGACCGAGCCGAGCAGCTCGCCGCCGTCACCGCGGGACTCGCCAGCCTCTCCATGGGCGCGGCTTCCTTGTTCGACGGCGGCAAGGTGATGCAGTCGATCGTGGAGATGCAGCGCGGCTACCTGCTGGTGATGAGCGTCGGCAACGGCTCGCATCTGGCCGTGCTGGCCAACAAATCACACGACATCGGCCGCATCGGCTACGAGATGGCACTGTTGGTCGATCGGGTGGGCTCGGTGGTCACCGCCACCGCCCGTACCGCTGTCTGAGTGTGATGTCCAACCCATACGGACCCGGACCACGACCAGCCACACGCGTCCGGCCCTATGCCCTGACCTCAGGGCGTACCGAACCGGCGGTCGCGCTGCCGCTCGAGGCGGTGATCGAAACCCTGTCGTACACTGCACATCTCGACTGGCCGACCGGTGACATCCGAACTGAGATACTGCGACTCGGCGCGCACCAACTGTCGGTCGCCGAGATCGCGGCGCATCTCGACCGGCCTCTCGGCATGGTTCGGGTGGTGATCGGCGATCTCGTCGTCGACGGCACCGTGCGCGTCCATTCGACCCTGACCGACGAGGCGAGTTATGACGAGCGTCGTTCCCTAATGGAGAGGACATTGCGTGGACTCCGCGCCCTATAAGAATCTGGGGCCCAGTGGAAATCCCGGGCCAAGTGGGAATTCCGGACCGGGCGGCACCTCGGGGCCGGACGGCGTCGACAACCGGGTCGCTTCGACGAAGATCGTTGTCGCGGGCGGCTTCGGCGCGGGGAAGACCACATTCGTCGGTGCCGTGTCGGAGATAGTTCCGCTGCGCACCGAGGCGATGGTGACTCGCTTCTCCGACGGTATCGACGATCTCGCCGATACGCCGGAGAAGGAAACCACGACGGTCGCGATGGATTTCGGCCGGATCATCCTCCCTGGCAATCTGGTGCTTTATCTGTTCGGCACCCCTGGTCAGCGGCGTTTCTGGTTTATGTGGGACGACCTGATCCGCGGTGCGATCGGCGCCGTGGTGCTGATCGACACCAGGCGGCTGGAGGACAGCTTCGCCGCGGTCGACTTCTTCGAAGCCCGCAAGCTGCCGTTCCTGATCGCGGTCAACCGGTTCCCCGACGCGCCGCGCTTTCCCATCGCCGAACTGCGCGAGGCGCTTTCGGTGCGCGAGGGCGTGCCGATCGTGGATATCGATGCGCGCAACGCGCTCGAGGTGCGCCAGTCGCTGGCGGCGGTCACCGAGTATGCGATCGCCCAGCTCAAATCGGGCGAACTGGAAGGAACCGCCCGGCATGCATGAGGTCGCGGTGCTGGCCGCAGCCACCGACGCGAGCCCGGCCGTCGACCAGTTCGCCATGGGCTACTGGCTGGTCGTGCTGTCGTTGGGAATCTCACTGCTCGGCGCGTTGGTTGGGCTCGCATGCGTTGCGCACGCCGCGCGCTCGGCGCAGTTCCGGCTGGTGTGGCTGGCCTCCGCGGCGGTGTCACTCGGTGGAGTCGGGGTGTGGCTCGCGACGTCGGTAGCCATGCTCGGCCTGAAAGTTCCTGGTAGCGCGATTCGTTACGACTCGGGCAGGTTGGTCGCCGCCATGGTGGTCTCGATTGTCACGGTGTTCGCGACATTGCTCATCATTGGACGCAGCCTGCGCCTTCCGCTGCTGTTTTCCGGCGGCCTGGTACTGGGCCTCGGCATCGGACTGACGCACTACCTCGGTATCGGCTCGATCCAGATCCAGGGTTCGGTCGGCGTGACGATGTGGCTGGCCACCATCTCGGCCGTGATCGCGGTGATCACCGCGACGGCGACGTTGTGGTCCTTCCAGGCGCTGCGCCTCCCGCTGGCCCGGACCGTCACCTTGCTGCTATTCGGAGTCGGCGTGGCCGCGACGTACTACACCGCACTTGCCGCACTGCATTTCGATGTGGACCGGTCGGCGAAGGTGCCTTCGGGTGTGGAGTTGTTCGACTTCGTATTCCCGATGTTCGTCATCGGCTTGCTGGCGCTGGCGGTGCCGATCTCCGCGGTCCTGATCGCTCCGGACCGCCGCGAGTTCGCGACTGCGTCGAAGCGCCCGCGACCGAGGCTGGAGCCCGTGCGCTGACGTGAAGGCGGCACGACTCGTGCGCTGACGCGGATACGCTTGATCGGCCGAATCACGCTGAAGCCGACCTTATTCCGCGCTGCGGCCGACCTGGACCGGCGGATTCACCCGGAACGGACCCTGGAGTCCACATCGGACGCGGTCCAGTCGACCCCGGTTCCACGATGTCCGGGAATCCGCCGGTCGGCCGACTTACAGTGGGAGTCATGCGTTTCGGTCTGACCACGCTGCCGAACGCCCAGGGCCGCGGCGGGTTCGACTCCGTGGTGCGGAATCCGTTCGGCGGCGGCCTGACCCTGCCCGGTGGGTTGCCGCGGCCGAGGCGGATGATCGCTGGCGCACGGCATTTCGAGCATTCGGTGGACAGGAGGACTCGTAGGTGACGCCGGAACAAGAGGCAGTGCTGCGCGACATCCAGATTCAGCTGCGCGGGCCCGACCTGTCCGGGTGGCCACAGCTCGGCACCGAAGCGAACGGCCGCCATCGCACTCTGGTGGACGGGCTGGCCGCGGCGCTGATTCGGATCGAGCAGTTGGAGAGCGAGTCGGCCGAAATGCGAACGCAGATCGGCGAATTACGTACCGAGATCAGCGAACTGGAGGCTACGACGGCCGAGCTCGCCGACCGGGTGGAGCGGTGCAACGGGCGGGATTGGCCGTGGCCGCTTTCCCTGATCGAGGGGCCCGCTGCGCTGGTCGGTGAGCAGTTGGCTCGACTGGAGGCGCTGTTGCCACACTTGCCCGGTTTCCCGGGTCACGGTGGCGACAATCGGTGCGCCCCGAGCAGCAGCAGCGGGCCCACGGAGCTGACCTCGAAGAACTGACCGCCACACAGAGAGAACTGCCGTGAATACGCAACCGACTGCGGGAGAAAGGAATCGGAAGATCATCATCGGCGAGAAGCCGGAAACTTTGGCGATGAGCGGGTTCTCCTGGGGACCAGGAGAACCCGCCCTCCCGCATGAGGGTACCGGTGTCAGGCTACGAATGCATCACTTCCGCAGGACTTTTCCGCCTACAAAAACGAACTCTCAGTAGGTATTCCATCCACCAGCTATCTTGCCGCAATCACTTCATACGCCATGTTGCCATATGACATACGTCACATCGGTAGCCATCAGATTGCCGCTTCGCCGCGTCGCGCTCACAAACTTTTTCTCAGATTCGCGCTGTCGCCGGTTCGGGTCCATCGACCATCGACCATCGACCGACGCGTTCGGCACCTACGGCATTTCGCGGCCCGGCGCGCCTCCGAGCAGCCGACGCCTCCACGACGAAGTCGCCGGCGTCGGTCGCTCGGACGCGAGCCATCAGGGGGCCGAGACCACGCAGCGCCGCAGGCGCTGCAGAACAAACACAGTGTCAGATCAGGCCGCGCCGCACGGCAGCGACCAGCCTGCGCGGCACTCGGCGCACGACGCCCCCGACTGTCACCGACACCAGATCCGGAGGGGTCGCCTTCCAGTTCGCCCGGCGGCTACGGGTGTTCGACCGCGACATCTTCCGCTTCGGAACCGCCATGTCAGACCTCCCTCTTGGGCGCGACGCGCTTGCCGTACTTGCGCTCGAACTTCTCCACCCGACCCTGGGCGTCCAGCACGCGGTGGGCGCCGGTCCAGAACGGGTGCGAGTCGGCGGTCACATCCACCGTCAGCAGTGGGTAGGTGTTGCCGTCGGTCCACTCCACAGTGCGCGCGCTGGTGGCGGTGGATCGAGTGCGGAACCGCTTTCCGGTGCTCGCGTCCTCGAAGACCACCGGGTGATATTCCGGATGGATACCCTTCTTCATTTCGCCTCTCCTCTCGAGCTCTTTCCGTCTTCCACAGGCACGCCCGCCGTCTCGTCGTTCTCGCACGGGTCGGCGTGCCACTCCCCGAACGGGTCCTCCCATTCGGCAACCCGATCCGGCGCCCGCTCGACCAGCCGCAGTTCCTCGTCTTCCACCAGCGCCCAGTGCAGCGCCGCGCGGATATCGGCAGGATCCGCGTCGTGTATCAGGATCGCCAGCGAGATGTCCCGGTCCCCGAAGCGCTCGTCCCAGCGCATCGCGGCCATCGCCCTCCGCTCCGGATCCGCCTCGGCCAATTCGTCCTCGGACATGGCCGCCAGCCAACGCCCCGCGCCGCCAACTCGCAGGCCGCCGCCCGCGGACTCCAGCCACACCACCTCGTCGGGCTGAGTGGCCAGCCAGATCCGCCCGCGGGCGGTCACCACGCCCTCGAACAGCACGTCCAGTGCCTCGTGCAGGCGGGCGGGGTGGAACGGCCTTCCGGCGGCGAATTCCATGAGCACGACACCGTAGTCGCTGGTCAATGGCGGTCGGCCGCGCAGAAGCGGTGCGTGCGCGTCGAAGACCCGGCCGCGCCGCGAGTCCGCGGGGACGCGCTCGAGCAGCGTCTCGACGCAAGTGAGCGTGAGTTCGCTCGGATTGTCCACCCAGACGACCGGCGCACCGGGCGCCAGGCGGGCCAGCACGGCGGCGAGCTTGCCCCGATCCGCCTGCACGCCGCCCGCCATGTCTACGGCGCCCACAGCGAACACGACATCGGCAAACTCGACCTGACCGACGGCCAGCTGCGCGACCGTCCGGTCATCGTCGGCGTAGGCGAGACCGCGCTCGGCGAGGGTCTCGTCACCGGTCGCATCGGCCAGCCAAGCGGCGGAGTCCAGGCAGGTGAGTACCGCCTGCACACGCACGTCTCGCCCGGCCGGACCGTCAAGGCGACCGATCACACCGGTGACCACCACCTGCTCGATGGCCTGGCATACGGCTTCCGCCTCGAAGGCGGGGTCCAGCGCGAGCACGATGCGGTCGACCGAGTCGCGCTGGGCAAGCGTGCACAGCAGTGGGAGCAGGTCCATGCGCAGCGTGCAGGAGACGCAGCCGTGCGCGAGTTCGAGCACGGCCGAGGTCTCCTGTGTCGCTGTGCGCACCGTGCGGTGCACGACACCTTCCCGCAGCTGGGCTAGATCGTGTCGGACGACGACGGTGCCCGCCGTCTCGCGCAGCGCGGCGGCCGCGTGATCCACGCCGTCCGCGGCGAGTCCCGCGAAGCCGGCGAGTACCACCACAGGCGTCCTCCGGTCGGACTCGGGTGGGAGCAGGGCGGAATCCACCGAAACCCCTTTCGGTAACGATTTTCATTTGCTGTTGAGCAACGGTACATTGTCGAACAGCCGTTGTCGAAAATGATTGTCATCTACTGGAGGGAGTCCGCATGTCGGCCCACTGCCAGGTCACCGGGCGCAAACCCGGATTCGGCAAGTCCGTGTCGCACTCACACAAGCGGACCAGCCGGCGCTGGAACCCGAACGTCCAGCGCAAGACCTACTACCTGCCCAGCGAGGGCCGTCGCATCACGCTGACGGTCTCCGCCAAGGGCATCAAGACCATCGACCGGGACGGAATCGAGGCTGTAGTTGCCCGAATCCGGGCGCGCGGCGACAAGATCTGAGGAGCATTCCCATGGCGTCGAAATCGACCGACATCCGCCCGATCGTCAAGCTGAAGTCGACGGCGGGCACCGGGTATACCTATGTGACCCGCAAGAACCGCCGCAACGACCCGGACCGCATGGTGCTGCGCAAGTACGACCCGGTCGTGCGCAAGCACGTCGACTTCCGTGAGGAGCGCTGAGATGGCCAAGAAGTCGAAGATCGCGCGCGACCAACAGCGCAGGGCGATCGTGGCACGCTACGCCGAACGTCGCGCCGAACTGAAGGAGCTCATCCGAAATCCGGGCACGTCGGACAGTGGCCGCGCGGCTGCCCAGGCCGAACTGCGACGACAGCCGCGAAACGCCAGTCCGGTAAGATTGCGCAATCGGGACGCCGCCGACGGACGACCGCGCGGTCATCTCAGGAAGTTCGGACTCTCCCGTGTGCGTGTGCGCGAGATGGCCCACCGGGGTGAATTGCCCGGTGTGCACAAATCGAGCTGGTAAACAACCACTGATCTCGTGAGAAGGAACCCGTCATATGGCAGTAAAGCGAGCACCGTCTAAGAAGGTTCGCGCCGAGCAGGCCCGCCGTCCCAAGAAGAACCCGCTCATCGCCGCGGGTATCGAGACGGTCGACTACAAAGACGTGAACCTGCTGCGTACGTTCATCTCCGACCGCGGCAAGATTCGCAGCCGCCGAGTCACCGGACTCACCCCGCAGCAGCAGCGTCAGGTCGCTATCGCGGTGAAGAACGCCCGTGAGATGGCGCTCCTGCCGTTCACCAGCCGGTAGGCACGAGCTCCGACACCAACGGAAACGCAAGCCCCCCGATGCGCGAGCGCCGGGGGGCTTGTCGTCGCTGCCGAGGAAGCCGACTCACAGGATGGACAGCAGCCCGCGCCGAACGGACAGCTACGCCAACTAGGACAGCTACGCCAACTAGGGTTGAGGGCATGGATCGGATCCCGGCCGGACGCGCCGTCGCAGCTGTCGCCGTAGTGCTCGCCTGTCTCACCGCCGCAGGCTGTGGTGGCTCGAACGACGATGGGAAACAGCAGAACACGAGCACCACGAGTGCCACGGCACCGAGTACGCCGATAGAGGACCCGAAAGGCAACCAGGGCAACGGGTTCACTGCCGACCCGACGATCGTCAGCCCGCACCCGATCCCGTTCAGATCATGGACGAGGTTGGCGGACAACCGGATCGCGGTGAATTTCGAGACAGGAGCGCCGGAGTGTTACGGCGTGGACGCATCGGTCACCGAGACCGATGCGACAGTGACCATCGAACTCCGCTCGGGCACCCGCGCAGACGCAGTGGGCCGAATGTGCACGATGATAGCGGTTTTCGGCACCTTGGAGGTGCAGCTGAAAGCGCCGCTCGGCAACCGGACAGTACTCAGCGCAGTCTAGTAGGACAGTCCGGGCGTAGGGGCTGGCTGTCACCGCGCGCGTTCACCCATCGCGTCGAACAGCGCGGAGGCGTACGGCGTCGAGGTTCTGGACGCGCTGTTCCACGCGGTCGGCAACATAGCCACGGCCGGTGGCTGCCTGTGCAGTACCTGGCCGCCGTGGTGATCGACCAGGGGCCCGGCGAGGCCGCCGACCACGCCATGATCCACTACGTGGCGCCGGTCGGGGAGAAAAAGAACGCGGTCGAGCGGGTGTTCTCCGCCATTCGGACCGGCGACCGGCAACCTGTCGCCCAACTGTAGGCACGAACGTACAAACGTAGACCGGCCAACACCGGCACAACGGACGACATGGGAGTTCATGAGCCCACGGTCCGGCTACGCGGATCAGGGGTCGCCGTAGCAGCCGGCGAAAACTGGGGCGGACAGTGCGGCGACCCCTACGAAAACCGAACGCCGTGTCGAATCAATAGCCCGACACGGCGTTTCTGGTCGACTGCCGACCTCAGTGGGCGAAGTGGCGCGCGCCGGTGAGGTAGAGGGTTACGCCCGCTTCGCGGGCGAGGTCGATTGTCTCCTGGTCGCGGACGGAGCCGCCGGGTTGGACGATGGCGCGGACGCCGGCCTGAATCAGGGTTTGCGGGCCGTCCGGGAACGGGAAGTAGGCGTCGGAGGCGGCCACCGAGCCCTTGGCGCGATCTCCGGCCCGCTGAACCGCGAGGCCGACCGCGTCCACTCGATTGACCTGACCCATGCCGACGCCAACGGACGCGCCGTCGTGGGCGAGCAGGATCGCGTTGGACTTCACGGCACGGCAAGCGCGCCAGGCGAATTCGAGATCGGCCAGGGTTTCCGGGTCGGCGGGCTCGCCCGCGGCCAGGGTCCAGTTGGCCGGGTCGTCGCCGATGGCGTCGAGCACGTCGCGCTGCTGCAGCAGCACACCTCCACTGATCGGGCGCAGTTCGGCGCCCCCGCGACGCGGCGGCTGCGCGACCAGGATGCGCACGTTCTTCTTGCGCTGCAACACTTCCACGGCGCCATCGGCGTAGGAGGGAGCGACGATCACTTCGGTGAAGATCTCAGCGACCTGCTCGGCCATCTCAACGGTGACCTCGCGGTTCGCGGCGATCACACCGCCGAACGCGCTGACCGGGTCGCAAGCGTGCGCCTTGCGGTGGGCCTCGGCGAGGTCGGCGCCGACCGCGATCCCACAGGGGTTGGCGTGCTTGATGATCGCGACGGTGGGAGCGTCGTGGTCGAACGCGGCACGCCATGCCGCGTCGGCGTCGACATAGTTGTTGTACGACATATCCTTGCCGTGCAACTGCTGTGCCTGCGCCAGCCCGAGACTGCCGTCTCCGTTGGTGTACAGCGCGGCGGCCTGGTGCGGATTCTCGCCGTAGCGCAGTACCGCCGACTGCTCCCAGGTGCCGCCGAGCCACTCAGGGAACTGGATCGCCGCGTCGGCGTGCTCGCCATCGACGGCGAGCACAGTGGTCATCCAGCCGGCAACCGCCACGTCATAGCTCGCGGTGTGCTGAAAAGCCTTGGCCGCCAGTGCCATTCGCTCGGCAAGTGTGAAGCCGCCGGACTTCACCGCAGCCAGCACGTCGTCGTAGTCGCCGCTGTCGACGACCACGGCCACCGAAGGATGGTTCTTCGCAGCGGCGCGCACCATGGACGGACCGCCGATATCGATCTGCTCGACGCACTCGTCCTGGCTCGCCCCGCTCGCCACGGTCTGGCTGAACGGGTAGAGGTTCACCACGACCAGCTGGAACGCCTCGACGCCGAGTTCGATCAGCTGGTCGACGTGCTCCTGCTTGCGTGAGTCGGCCAGGATGCCCGCATGCACCCGCGGGTGCAGCGTCTTGACCCGACCGTCCAGGGTCTCCGGGAATCCGGTCAGGTCCTCGACCTTGGTCACCGGGATGCCCGCTTCGGCGATCTTGCCCGCGGTGGACCCGGTCGAGACCAGCTCGATGCCCGCGGCGTGCAGACCGGTCGCGAGCTCGATGAGGCCCGTCTTGTCGTAGACGCTCACCAGCGCCCTGCCGATCGGCTTGCGTTCACTCACCGGAGAACTCGCTCATCTGGGATAACTGCCTTTCGTCCGTCGGAGACAATGCCTCGCGTCGCGACGGCGGCGACAACCTCCGCCAGCAACCGTCGCTCGACAACCTTGATGCGTTCGTGCAGGGTGGCCTCGTCGTCACCGGGCAGCACCGCGACCGCCTCTTGCGCGAGGATCGGCCCCGTGTCCACACCCGCGTCGACCAGATGGACGGTGGAGCCGGTGACTCGCACCCCGTAGGCCAGCGCGTCGCGGACCGCGTGCGCGCCAGGGAACGCGGGAAGCAGCGCGGGGTGGGTGTTGAGGATTCGGCCGCCGAACCGATCCAGGAAAGCGGGCCCGAGAAGTTTCATGAAACCTGCCGACACCACGAGGTCGGGGTCGTAGGTGGCGACCGCGTCGGTGAGCGCGACATCCCACGCGGCGCGGTCCGAAAAGTCCTTCAACGCCACTCGGAAGTGCGGCACGCCCGCGGCGTCGGCGTACCCGGTGGCGGGGCAGCTGCGGTCGACGCCCACCGCGACGACATTTGCCGGATAGTCGACCGTGGAGGTGGCCTCCAAGAGCGCGCGCAGCAGCGAGCCGGTACCCGACGCGAGCACGACGACGGTCGCCGGGGCCGCTGCGGGCATCCACGGGGCGTGCTGAGGCGTCAGCGCTCTACTCCTGCGGTCGATCGGATGGCGGACGGGATGCGACACCGCCGGGTTAGAGCCTAACGACCGTCTACCCGGTCGCTGTCCGGCAGGTCCGCCTCGACCACTTCGGCGTCGACGATGTCGGGTGCGTTTTCGGCGTGGTACCCGCGAGTGATCGCGATCGCGGGCTGTTCGTCCACGAGTTCACCTTCCAGCTCCGGCCCGTCGTCACCGTACTCGTCGTCGTAGTAATAGTCGTCGGCGTCGTAGTCGTCGTGGTGATCCGCGTCGGTGTAGTAGTCGTCGTGGTATTCCTCGTCGGAGTAGTACTCCGTGTCCTCGTCGTGATAGTCGTCGTACGGATCGGTGTAGTCGGCGGGCGGAGCACCGACCGGGTCGATATACCAGCGAGCGAACGTCAAACCCACATATCCGGGGATGGCGAGCCATGCGAAAGTGATCATCGCGAAGATCGGCAGGTCGAGCCCGACCCGACCGAACGCGCCGAGCTCACCGCCCGCGACGGCGCCGAGCACCGTGGAGGCGAAGGCGGCCAGCCCGGCCGAGGTCAGCGTGGCCCAGGGCGCGGTGATCCGGTCGGTCGAGGTCCGAGCACAGTCCAACCCACCGAGCACCCCGATCGCCGCAGGGACGACCAACAGCACCACCCACCACCCCGCCGCAGGTCCGGTGGGAACCGCGGCCAGCAGCGGCACAGCCGGAATGGGGCCGCCCACGACAGAGAACACCCCGAACGAGGCGACGCCGAACTGCGCGCTGGATCCGACCAGCACACCGACGGTCTGGACCGCGAGGTTCGGCAGATAGGCCAGCGAGAGGAGGGTCAGCCCGATCACTCCCGCGGCGTTACCCGCCGACTGGTAGGTATCGCCCAGCCGAGAGATATGGGCGACGAACGACACCAGTACGACCGCGGTGGCGCAGGCCAGCAGGCGAAAAACGGACCGGCCGGCGCCATAGAGTCCCGAGACGACCCAGTCGGGCAAGCTCAGCAGCACGAAAAGCCGGCGCCGGATGCTGGTCGCGATACCTGCCACGGCGGCGAGCAGATATAACCCGCCCACCCAAGCGAACGCAGCGAGGGTGTTCGGCGGTTGCAGCGCGATGACACCGGAAGCGTCCTCGGCGACCGCCAGACATATCGCGGTGACCAGCAGCGGACCAGCCAGCGCGGCGCCGACGATCCAGCCGAGATCGGCCCTGGTGCTGTTCGATTCCACGGCGCGTGCGCATTCGCGGCCGGCAAGCCAGACCAGCAGCGCTGTGGGCAACAGTGGGAGAAGGTGGAGTGGGGTCTTACCGATCACCAGCGGAACCTGATGCATGCCCAGCCATCCGGCGGCGATCGCACCCGAGGTGCCCGCCAGATTGCTTCCTGCGGACAGTAGTGCGCCGAGCGCGAGAATGATCATGGTGATCAGTGCGAACGTCGCGGGGCGTCCGGCGACCGAGACGAGCACCCTGGCTCGTTCGGGGGTAAGCGACAGAAACCCGGTCTCGTCCGCGTCATGGCGTGGTTGCGGCGCCCGCGACCTGCCCGTACGGCGCGCCGGGAAGTTTCTGGGGTAGCTCATGGCTTTTCAGCGTGGCAGCTTCCCCGGCGCGACCGAGTCAGGCGCGCCGGGTGCGGCCGCCGCGCCGAGGAAGGTGCCGCTGTCTTACTTGTTGTCGTCCGAAGGACGGAATGCCTGTGTGGCGTCGGAGGACGGATCGCTACCCTGTTCGCCGCCGAACGGCTGGCCCTGCTGGCCCTGCTGCTGACCGAAGCTCGGCGAACCGTACGGCGACTGCTGGCCGGGCTGCTGACCACCGAACTGCTGGGTCGAGCTCTCGTCCGGGCGCGGCTGCGCGCCATAGGGTGAACTCGGCTGGGAGGCGCCGTAGGCAGTGGTCGGCTGACTTTGCCCGTAGGGTGACTGCGGCTGACCATAGGACTGGCCCGGCTGCCCCTGACCATAGGTCGGCTGACCCGGCTGGTTCTGCCCGTAGGGCGAAGGCTGCGACGGAAACTGCGGCGCGCCGGACTGGCCACCGAAGCCGGACTGCCCGTAGGGGCTGCTCTGTCCGTAGCCGGGCTGGTTCGGCGGGCTCTGCCCGAAGGACGGCTGACCCTGCCCGAACTGCTGCTGGCCGTAGCCACCTTGACCGAATCCGCTGGGGGTGGCCGGGCGGGGCGCGGGTGCCTTCACAATGCCCGCCTCGAACAGCAGCGCGCCGATCGCGACCGCGGCCTGCGCGAAGGCGAGCACGAGCACGACGTACGCGCCCCACTTCAGCACGGTGCCCTCACCGAAATTGAAGGACTGGAACAAGAGCGCGAAAAAGCCCGCGGTCGATGCCGCCGCGGCCGCCCCGATCCAGCTCTGCTTCGGCAGCAGGGACAGACCCGCCAGCAGGCCACCGAGCAGCAGCAGTCCGAGCAGTGGCGAGCCGGACGCCACCTCGAACAACTTCGCCGTCTCCGGGCTGCTCACCCGGGTACCGCCGAAGTCGACCGGCTTGCTACCGAGGAACGGGAGAAAGCCGAGCAGGAAGTTGATCACGCCGAGCGCCGCTACGCCGACCGCCAGGAAGAACGGCAGACCTTTGGCATCGGAACCGGTAGCGCTCGAACCTGAACTCGCACCACCCGCCGAGGGGCCTTGGGTGGATGGTGCTGAAGGCGCGGGTTGGTTGTACCCGGAGCCCCCGGTCGGGTATGACATGTCGTCGTCTCCTAGGTCGAGTCGTACAGGGTCTTCACGGCTGGATCTCTCTGTTCTGACGCTACTGCACTCCCTCGCTCAGGTCACCTTCGACCGACTGGCCGGACGGCCGGATCTGCCGATGCCCGGCAGGTCGCGAGCCGTTTGCGGGTGGACGCCGGAGCACACGATAGAAGCCGCGGGAGTCTTCGCTCGGGCGTGCTGCTGGACACATCAAGCGCATTCCCCGCCGACGCCGTCGTAATCGGACGATTCGCCGCCGTCCGCACCGACGTCGTCCTCGTGCAGCACTCACCGAGCTGCTGGTACGGGACAGAGCGACCGAGTCCGTCGCGGCGGGGCCGTCCCCATGCCGTGAACGGGCGGCGGTGAGCACGGCGGTAGCGATGATCCGTGCGCTGGTCATGGTGGCTCGTTTCACACTGCCGGATTTCTCAGTACCGGGGAATGAGCGACGAGGCGCCTGTCGAGCATGGATCAGTGGGATGAACGAGGGGGTAGCGAAATGGCGGCTGTGACGTTCCTGCACCCCTGCGGCAATTCGACTCCGCTCCACTCGACCGCGGAGATGAACCCCCCGGGGGTCTGTCTCGTGTCGATAAGGAGGAAGAAGACAGAGGTTCCCGACGAGCCCGGACGAATAGTGCCGCGCGTGGCTGGTCAGGAAGCTCGGCTTCTGCCCGAGCCGAGCCCACCGCCACACATGACGAAGGCCGCCTCCCGAATTCGGAGGCGGCCTTCGTTCGTCTCGCGGATCAGGCGCTGATGCTGGCCTTCTCCAAGATCTCGCGAGCCAGCGCGGCGGTCTCGGACGGCGTCTTGCCGACCTTCACGCCCGCGGCCTCCAACGCGTCCTTCTTCGCCTGGGCGGTGCCCGACGAACCGGAAACGATCGCGCCCGCATGGCCCATCGTCTTGCCCTCGGGGGCGGTGAAGCCCGCGACGTAGCCGACGACAGGCTTGGTGACGTTGGCCTTGATGTAGGCTGCGGCCCGCTCCTCGGCGTCGCCGCCGATCTCGCCGATCATCACGATCAGCTTGGTCTCCGGGTCCTTCTCGAACGCCTCGATGGCGTCGATGTGGGTGGTGCCGATGACCGGGTCGCCGCCGATGCCGATCGAGGTGGAGAAGCCGAAGTCACGCAGCTCGTACATCATCTGGTAGGTCAGCGTGCCCGACTTCGAGACAAGGCCGATCGGGCCCTTGCCGGTGATGTTGGCCGGGGTGATGCCGACCAGCGACTCGCCCGGGGTGATGATGCCGGGACAGTTCGGACCGATGATCCGGGTCTTGGCGCCCTTCTCCACGTTGTAGGCCCACGCGTACGCGGTGTCCTGCACCGGGATGCCTTCGGTGATGACCACGAGGAGCGGGATCTCCGCGTCGATGGCCTCGATGATGGCGTCCTTGGCGAATTTCGGCGGCACGAACGCGATGGACACGTCGGCGCCGGTCTTCTCGATGGCCTCGGCGACGGTGCCGAACACCGGAAGCTCGACCGCGTTGCCGTCCTTGTCGGTGTGCGCGACGGTGCTGCCCGCCTTGCGCGCGTTCACACCACCGACGACCTGGGTGCCGGCCTTCAGCATCAGCGCGGTGTGCTTGGTGCCCTCGCCGCCCGTGATGCCCTGGACGATGACCTTGGAATCCTTGTTCAGGAAAATAGACATTCTTTTCGTCCTTACTCGGCCGTCGTTATCGGGCGGCTGCCAGTTCGGCGGCCTTGTCGGCGCCTTCGTCCATTGTCTGCGCCAGCGTCACCAGCGGGTGCGCGGCGTCGACGAGGATCTTGCGGCCCTCGTCCACTCGGTTGCCATCCAGCCGGACCACCAGCGGCTTGTTCGCGTTGTCGCCCAGGATCTCCAGCGCCTTGACGATGCCGTTGGCGACCGCGTCGCAGGCGGTGATGCCGCCGAAGACATTGACGAACACGCTCTTGACCTGCTCGTCGTTCAGGATGACATCGAGGCCGGCGGCCATCACCGCGGCCGAGGCGCCACCACCGATGTCCAGGAAGTTGGCAGGCTTCACGCCGCCGTGACCCTCCCCCGCGTAAGCGACGACGTCCAGGGTCGACATGACCAGACCCGCGCCGTTGCCGATGATGCCGACCTCACCGTCGAGCTTGACGTAGTTGAGGTCGTTCTCCTTGGCCTTGAGCTCCAGCGGGTCGGTCGCGTCCTTGTCCGCGAACGCCTCGTGGTCCTCATGGCGGAATTCGGCGTTCTCGTCCAGGGTGACCTTGCCGTCCAGCGCGAGGATCTCGTTCTGCGGCGTGCGCACCAGCGGGTTGACCTCGACCAGGGTGGCGTCCTCCTTGACGAACACCTCCCACAGTTTCTGGATGGTCACGGCCGCGGCGTCCAGCACGTCGGCGGGCAGATGGCCCTGCTCGGCGATCGACCGCGCGAACGCCAGGTCGACGCCCTTGACCGCGTCGACCGGAACCTTGGCCAGCCGCTCCGGCTTGGTCGCGGCGACCTCTTCGATTTCCATGCCACCCTCGACCGAGCACATGGCCAGGTAAGTCCGGTTCGCACGATCCAGCAAGAAGGAGATGTAGTACTCCTCCGCGATGTCCTTCGCCTCGGCGACCAGGAGCTTCTTGACGATGTGGCCTTTGATGTCCAGGCCGAGAATGTTCTGCGCGTGCGTGAGCGCGTCGTCCGGGGTGGCGGCATACTTGACGCCACCCGCCTTGCCGCGGCCACCGGTTTTGACCTGGGCCTTGATCATCACCGGCTTGCCGATTTCCTCCGCGATGGCGCGGGCTTCGACGACCGTGTCCGTGACGCGGCCCTCGGACGAAGGCACTCCGTGCTTAACGAAGAGCTCCTTCGCCTGATATTCGAAGAGATCCATGTATTCACCGTCTCGTCTGCGTTGTGATGACAACGTCTTTGTTGGCGGCCCGACGTCGGAAGCGGGTCGGGTCGGACTCTAACCAGTCACATGGACGGCCAATCGGCCACATACATCCTAAGTGGCGCAGGTCACGGAGCGGCGCCGACAACGGTAAAACCGCTGGCCAACGCTACCGATGAGTAGGTTGCCGACGCCGCGCCAGGTAGAGCCGCCGAACCCGGAGGAGGTGTCGGCCTACTACAGCCCGTCGTCGAATGACCTCTCTCGAGTGCCCGTAGCGAGGTGAGATATTCCGCAGGGCGAGCGTGATGAATATCACATGTTTGAATAGGAGTCGCGCAGCGCTTGTGGGCACGCAATCGTTTCGTTACCGTCATTGCGGTCGATGTCACAACACGGTCACGACGAGGAGGACGGCAAGCCTTGACGCAGCACAGCACTCCGCAGACGGAGAGCCGCTCCGCATATGACCGACCGACACCGCTGACCAGCGGATATTCGAATATCTTCCGCTTCACGATGCGGCACCGCCGATGAACCATCGCTCTACCTTCGCTACCGATGATCGCGCGCTGTCGGCACATCGTTACCGCCTCGACAGCGAGTCCTTCGGCGTGACCGGCGGACCCGCGACCCCGTCGATGGACCGGCATCGGAACTCGCAGTACAGCGCGACCCCCGCGGCGGTACCGCAGGCCGAATACGGCTACGACGCAGCGGGCGAAAGCGACACCCCCGTCGACAACTCGCACTACAACAGTGCGGCTTACCAGAACGCCGGCTACGACAACGCCTGGGCTGCGGACAACGAGTCCGGACAGCAGGAGTGGCAGGATAACTCCTGGTCCGACGGTGGTGCATGGGACTCCGGCAATGCGTGGGCCGAAGAGAGCTCTTGGGCGCCCGAGGAGAACTCGTGGGTGTCCGAAGACGGCGGCTGGGCTTCAGAGGAGAGCTGGGCGCCCGAGGTCACCGAACCCGAGTCGGACACTCCCGCCGGGCCCACGGTAATCCCCGCCCGTCGCGGCTCGAACAAGCGTGGTGGCGCGCACCGCCTGCCCGCACCGCCCGCCGCCCTCAAGGGGCGCGCCGCGGTCGCCGCGGTTGCCGCCGGCGCGGTCGTCGCCGCCGGCCAGGCCGCTTTCGCTGCGCCGGAGCAGCCGTCACAGACGGTCGACTACGAAGCCGCAGGCCAGGTCCACGAGATCGCCGCGCAGTCGATGAACGTGGCCGACCCCAGCGCCTCGCCGGAATCGCCGCAGGTCCTGAATGTTTCGGCGCCGGCCGATCTCGGCCAGTTCAACGACATCCTGCATAAGGGCCAGAAGTACGCCGAGGACCTCGCCGCCCAAGAGGCCGCGAAGCTCCGTCCGCTCTTCACCAAATTCGCCGCGGGTACCTTCACCTCCGGATTCGGCGCCCGCTGGGGTGTGCAGCATCTCGGAATCGATATCGCGGGACCGATCGGCACCCCGATCTACGCCGTCGCCGACGCCACCGTGGTCGAGGCCGGTCCCGCTGCGGGCTTCGGCATGTGGGTCCGTCTGCTGCACGACGACGGCACCATCACCATCTACGGCCACATCGACACCGCCACCGTCTCGCAGGGCCAGCGCGTGATGGCAGGCGACCAGATCGCCACGATCGGCAACCGCGGCTTCTCCACCGGCCCGCATTGCCACTTCGAGGTCTGGCTGCACGGCGTCGACAAGGTCGATCCCCTCCCCTGGCTGGCGAGCCGCGGCATCAGCCTCGGCCCTCAGCGCGACTGATCGGTCGGGATACGACCGCGCCGTTGTGCGGGCCTGCGCTACGGTGCCGCGGCGATCGCGAGACCGACCAGCACCACCACCTTGGCGACTTCCAGGCCTATGTACCAGTAATGAGCGTGTGAGCGGGGTAGGTCTTCGCCTGCCAGGAGGCGGTCGGTGCGCCGGGACAGAGGTGGTCGCACTGCCATTACCTGGACGGCCAGGACTGCGACGGCGACGGCGAGCCAGAGCCGACTCGCCGTGCCAGGCCCTACGATCAACGCGGCGACCACCAGCAGCACGGCAAGCACGGACTCGGCGACGTTCAGTGCGCGAAACACCAAGCGGCCGATACCGAGGCCGAGGGGCAGAGTAACGCCGGGCGCACGAAACTTCAGCGGCGCTTCCAGGAACGAGATGGCCAGCACCATACCGAGCCACAGCATGGGCAGAAACCACAGGATGTGTTGCGCGACCGTATCCATATCGCGGACCCTACCGAGGCGTCGGGACCACGCGGAAGTGCCGAGAGGCCCCGCCGCACACTCGCGGAACCCAACTCGGACGCGCGACTGCGCGCCCGAACATTCAGAGCTTGATCAGCGTCCTGCTGTACTGCGGGATCAGCCGGATCTTTCCCGCGGTGCCGAAATCTATGGTCACGGTGGCCAGCGGCCCGAAGCCCTCGGCGGCAATCACGCGGCCGAGACCGTACTTGTCGTCGCTGACCCGATCGCCTACCGCGAGCACCAGAGTGGTGTTGTTTCGTGTCGAGCCGCCGGGTGCGGGCCTGCGCGGGCCACGGTCACGCACCCCGGGACGCGGCTCGGACCATCCGTCGCCACGAGTCCAGTCCCGCTCCAACCCGTCATCGTCGCCACCGCGCCGCCGAATACCCCTGGACGCGGACGACCCGGCGGGCTCCAGCCGCCGCCAGTCGAGGAGATGTCCCGGAATTTCTTGCAGAAAGCGCGATTCCGGATTGGAGACCGGCTGCCCCCAGCCGGAACGGACCACCGCGCGGGTGAGATACAAGCGCTGCCTTGCCCTGGTGATGCCGACGTAGGCGAGGCGACGTTCCTCGGCCAGCTCGGTCGGGTCGCCTAGCGCACGCATGTGTGGGAACTGCCCGTCCTCCCACCCGGTCACGAATACCACGGGAAACTCCAGCCCCTTGGCCGTGTGCAATGTCATCATCGTGACGACGCCGGAGCCTTCGTCCGGAATCTGGTCGGTGTCGGCAACCAGTGACACCCGTTCCAGGAACGCGGCGAGCGAACCGGGGTCCGGCTCGCCCTCGCCTACCTCCGGCAGCAGACCTTCCTGCCGGGCAGCCTCCGCGTTGTTGTATGCCTCGGAGCTGAATTCCCTTGCGACGCTGACCAATTCGTTGAGGTTGTCCAGCCGGGCGCCGTCCTGCGGGTCGTCCGAGGCCTCCAGCTCGGCACGGTAGCCGGTGCGCTCCAGCACCGCCTCGACGATATTGCCGACGTCCGGGAAGTCGGATTCGACGCGTTCGCCCGCTGCCCGAATCTCGTCGAGCAGGTCCAGGAAGCCCATGATGGCGCGCTGCGCACGCGTGTTCAGCAGCGCCACCTTGCCGTTGGCGGCATCGCGCAGGGCGGCGGCGAAACCGATCCCGCGCTGGTCGGCGTGCACCGCGACGCAGGCTTCGGCCCGATCACCGATACCGCGGCGGGGGGTGTTCAAGATGCGGCGCATGCTCACCGCGTCGTCCGGGTTCTCCAGCACCCGCAGGTAGGCGACGATATCGCGCACCTCCTTGCGCTCGTAGAAGCGGACGCCGCCGACCACTTTGTACGGCAGCCCCATCCGGATGAAGATCTCTTCCAGCGCACGGGAATTATTGTTCGTGCGATAGAACACCGCGACGTCGCCGTAGTTGGCGTCGCCTTGGTCGACCAGCCGGTCGATCTCGCGCGCCACGAACGACGCCTCGTCGTGCTCGTTGTCGGCGACGTAGCCGGTGATCAGGTCACCCTCGCCGGAATCGGTCCACAGCTTCTTGTCTCGCCGGTTCTCGTTGCGTGCGATCACCGCGTTGGCGGCGGACAGAATGTGCTGGGTGGAGCGGTAGTTCTGTTCAAGCAGAATGGTTTCCGCGTCGGGGAAGTCCCGCTCGAACTCCTCGATGTTACGGATGGTTGCCCCGCGGAAGGCGTAGATCGACTGGTCGGCGTCGCCGACAACGCACAGTTCGCTGGGCGGTACCCGGTCCTCGCCCTCGTCCGCCAGATGATGCCCCACCAGCTCGCGTATCAGGACGTACTGCGCGTGGTTGGTGTCCTGATACTCGTCCACCAGCACATGCCGGAACCGGCGGCGGTAATACTCGGCGACCTGCGGATGGTTCTGCAGCAGGGCCACCGTCTCGCCGATCAGGTCGTCGAAGTCCATGGCGTTCGCCGTGCGCAGCCGACGCTGATACTCGGTATAGACCCTGGCCACCAAGCTGGGCAGTTCCGCATCGTCCGACTCGGCGTCCGTTGTGGCCCGGACCGGGCCGACGAGTTCGTTCTTCAGATTCGAGATCGCGGTCGCCAATAGCCGCGCCGAATACTTCTTGGTGTCGATATCCAGGTCGCGGCTGATCATGGTGAGCAGCCGCCGTGAATCGTCGGCATCGTAGATGGAGAAATTCGAATTCAAGCCGGGCAGGAGCGCGGCCTGCGTACGCAGGATGCGAACACAGCTGGAGTGGAAGGTGGACACCCACATGTTGTTCGCGCGCGGGCCGACCAATCCGATCACGCGCTCCCGCATCTCCGCGGCGGCCTTGTTGGTGAAGGTGATGGCGAGCACCTGACCAGGGGTCACCCCGCGGGTGGCGAGCAGGTAGGCGATGCGACGGGTGAGCACGGCCGTCTTGCCCGATCCCGCGCCTGCCACGATCAGCAGGGGCGATCCGGTGTGCACGACCGCCGCGCGTTGCTGCGGGTTGAGCCCGTCGAGAAGTCGTTCAGCCTCCTCGGCACGGCGCTCCTCCCGCTCGATGCGCTGCTGTTCGCGCTCGGAGTCCGCCGGCGGCGGCTCGGGGACCGCGGCGCGCCACACTCCCTCCTCGGCGTTTCCGCCGACGATCTGCGGATTCGAAGTCGGATCCGGGTGCCCGACCCGACCGGCATGCGTTGTGGGAGCCACCGTGATGTCCATCGTCCATCCACGCTACCGGCGGGCACCGACAGACATGAAGCCCCGGGTTCGATGTCCTCCGGAGTGAACGAGCCGAGCTCCCACTGCTGGGAAGCGCGAGTGAACCGACCAGGGCATATCAGGAAGCTCACAAACACAATCGTTTTGCAGACCTTCCACCCCGTGGCAGACTGGCCGAATGTTCTGCCCCCTCCCGATACATCCCGTCCGGCCACCCGCCGGAGAATCGTGATCGCGGAGCCTGTACCTGAGCACGCCTTGGTGGGGGGGCAATACAAGGTCCCACCAGGTCTGTTTCACGGTGAAAGAACTGATCGGTAACAAGCCGAGCGCGCGCACCGATCGATGTTCTGACACGAGGAGATGAATGATGAGCACCCCCGCCACGAGGACCGGATCGGAATCCGCATTACCGCGGACCGAGGCCGAGATCGACAAACTCCGCAAGGAGATCGACCGCCTCGATGCCGAGATCCTCGCCGCCATCAAGCGCCGCACGGAGATCTCCCGGATCATCGGCCGGACTCGGATGGCGTCCGGCGGGACGCGCCTCGTGCACAGCCGGGAAATGAAGGTGCTGGAGCGCTTCAGTGAACTCGGCCAGGAAGGCCACACCCTCGCGATGTTGCTGCTTCGTCTCGGACGCGGCCGCCTCGGCCACTGATCGCGGGAACCTGTTCTCAGCTGTCGAGCACGGCTCATAGAACCACGCGGCGATCGTATGGCCGTCGCATCCCCGAGGCCGCCCCGAGTGCGCGGGACCCCCGGGGCAGTCGTTACCGAGGACCGGAGCTGAGCTACCGCCAGGGCGGTTGCGAGCCGTTCGGCTGCATTATGGCGGCTGCGCTCAAGTGAGGGCGATGTACTTGGTGGACAGATACTCCTCGATGCCCTCGGTTCCGCCCTCCCGGCCGAAGCCGGACTCCTTGACACCGCCGAAGGGGGCGGCGGGGTCGGAGATGACACCGCGGTTGACGCCTACCATGCCGGATTCCAGGCCCTCGGCGATTCGGAAGGCGCGGTCGAGGTCGCGGGTGTAGACGTAACTGACCAGACCGAACTCTGTGTCGTTCGCGGCAGCGAGACCCTCCTCCTCGGTCTCGAAACCGACGATCGGGGCAACCGGGCCGAATACCTCCTCGCGCAGGATCCTGGCCTGCGCCGGAACGTCGCTGAGGATGGTCGCCGGGTAGAACCAGCCGGGTCCGCCGGGCGCCTTGCCGCCGATGCGCACCCGTGCGCCTGCCGCGACGGCGTCGTCGACCAGCTCACTGACCGTATTGAGCTGGTCCTCGTTGATCAGCGGGCCGAGCGTCGTGTCCGGGTCGGAGCCAGGCCCGAGGGTCACGCTGCTGGACATCGCCTCGACGAACTTGGTGGTGAACTCCCCGAGGACACCGTTCTGCACATGAAAACGGTTGGCCGCTGTACACGCCTCGCCGCCGTTTCGTAGTTTCGCCAGCATCGCGCCCTGCACGGCGGCGTCGACGTCGGCGTCGTCGAACACCACGAACGGAGCGTTGCCGCCGAGCTCCATCGAGGTGCGCAGCAGTCCGTTCGCCGATTTCTCCACCAGTTTCTTGCCGACCTCGGTGGAGCCGGTGAAAGTCAGTTTGCGCAGCCGGGGATCGTCCAGCAGCGGCTGGGTGACCGCGCCCGACCGGCTGGATGTGATCACCGACAGCACGCCGTCGGGGAGACCGGCCTCATCGCACAGCTTCGCCAGCAGCAGCATGGTCAGGGGCGTGGCCGACGCGGGCTTGACGATCATCGTGCAGCCCGCGGCGAGCGCGGGGCCGATCTTGCGCGTCCCCATGGCCAGCGGGAAGTTCCAGGGTGTGATCGCCAGGCAGGGGCCCACCGGCTGCTTGTGCACCACGATGCGGCCGCTGCCGGACGGCGCGTGCAGGTAGCGCCCGTGCACACGCACCGCCTCCTCGCTGAACCACCGGAAGAACTCGGCGCCGTAGCGCACCTCGTTGCGGCTCTCCGGCAGCGCCTTGCCCATCTCCAGGGTCATCAGCAGTGCGAACTCCTCCGCGCGCGCGGTGATCCGCTCGAACACCTTCCGTAGGATCTCCGCCCGCTCCCGCGCGGGCGTGGCCGCCCACTCGGCCTGGACCGCGACGGCCGCGTCCAGCGCGCGCACGGCGTCCTCTGGTGTCGCGTCCGCGACCTGGGCCAGCACCTCCCCGGTCGCCGGATTGTGCACCGGGAAGGTGCCTGCGCCGGTGGCGTCGACGGGCCCGCCGATCCACAGTCGCGTCGGTACGGATTCGAGAACTTCACGTTCGGACACCATGAGGCCAGACTATGCCGCTCCGCCGAGGCCCACCGTTGATCGCACGGTCGGCGCCCGAATCTCGGCGCGCCCGGGATTCGTTGGCTCCTCGGCTTCGCACGGCACGGCGTCCAACAGCACGGCAGCACACAGCGTCGCGCTCATTGCCGCCTGCTCAGCGGACATTCCCGTGCGCACAGCGAAGCCTGCTTGTAACCTCGGCGGACGTGAGCAGCGACATCACCGCGACGGCGGCATGGCGGAAACTGCACGATCACCACGGTGCCGTCGCGGGACGACACCTCAGGGAGTTCTTCGCCGACGATCCCGCCCGTGGAAGCGAGCTGACCGTCCAGGTGGGGGACCTGCACATCGACTACAGCAAGCACAGGGTGACCAGGGAGACCTTGCAACTGCTCGTCGAATTGGCGCGCGAGGCGGGCGTACCCGAGCGCAGGGACGCGATGTACCGCGGCGACCACATCAACACCTCCGAGAACCGAGCGGTCGGACATGTCGCGCTGCGGCTGCCGGAAGGCGAGACCGTGACCGTCGACGGCGCCGACGCGGGCGCCGAGGTGCACGACGTACTGCGGCGGATGAATGATTTCACCGATGCGCTGCGCTCCGGCGAGTGGCGGGGCGCGACCGGCGAGCGCATCGCGACGGTGGTCAACATCGGCATCGGCGGTTCGGATCTGGGGCCTGCGATGGTGCATCAGGCGCTGCGGCACTACGCCGACGCAGGCATCGGCGCACGGTTCGTCTCGAACGTCGACCCTGCCGACCTGGTCTCGAAGCTCGACGGGCTCGACCAGGCGTCAACGCTGTTCATCGTGGCCTCCAAGACGTTCTCCACCCTGGAGACGTTGACCAACGCGACCGCGGCCCGGCGCTGGCTGGTCGCGGCCCTCGGCGAGGACGCCGTCGCCAAACACTTCGTCGCGGTCTCCACCAACGCCGAGCGGGTGGCGGAGTTCGGCATCGACACCGCGAACATGTTCGGCTTCTGGGACTGGGTCGGCGGGCGCTACTCGGTGGACTCGGCCATCGGCCTTTCGGTGATGGCGACCATCGGCAAGGAGCGCTTCGCGGAGTTTCTCGCCGGAATGCACGTAGTGGACCGACATTTCGCGTCGGCGCCGCTGGAAGCGAACGCACCGGTGCTGCTCGGCCTGCTCGGTGTCTGGTACTCGAACTTCTTCGGCGCGGAATCCCGTGCTGTGCTGCCGTATTCGAACGACCTGGCCCGCTTCCCTGCCTACCTGCAACAGCTGACCATGGAGTCCAACGGCAAGTCGGTGCGTGCCGACGGCACCCCGGTCACCACCTCGACCGGCGAGATCTTCTGGGGCGAACCGGGAACCAACGGCCAGCACGCCTTCTATCAGTTGCTGCACCAGGGCACCCGCCTCATCCCGGCCGACTTCATCGGGTTCGCCCGTCCCACCGACGACCTGGCGACCCGGGACGGCACCGGCAGCATGCACGACATCCTGATGAGCAACCTTTTCGCGCAGACCAAGGTGCTCGCGTTCGGCAAAACCGCCGAGGAGATCACCGCGGAAGGCACCGACCCGAAGGTGGTGCCGCACAAGGTGATGCCGGGCAACCGTCCGACGACCACCATTCTCGCGCCGCAACTCACGCCGTCGGCCGTCGGGCAGCTCATCGCCCTCTACGAGCACCAGGTCTTCGTCGAAGGCACGATCTGGGGCATCGACAGCTTCGACCAGTGGGGCGTGGAACTCGGCAAGCAGCAGGCGCTCGCGCTCGCTCCGCTGCTGACCGCGGCGAACGACCCGGCGCCGCAGGACGACTCGTCTACCGACGCACTCATTCGCTGGTACCGCGCAAACCGCTGACAACGATCACCGGAGTGGCGCGGTAGCGGGTTTCGACCTTGGGCGCGCGGCGCTTCCGAGTGCGCTGGATGACGGTGCGCCTGCCGAGCGCGCCTTCGATCCGCGGCTGCGCGGGGTGGCAGAGCGGTCAGCGCTCGGCGACCGCGTAGCGCCCCGCGTGCTCGCGCAGTATCAGATCGGCGCGCGCCATTGTGGTCGCGATCAGGTCCGCGTTGCGCAGATCGCTCTCGTGCACCTTTCTTATCGCCGCCGCCTGTGTTCGGCCACCGCGAATGTGCCTACGGAGCAGGCGATCCTCGATCAGTTCCCGCGGCGCGTCCAGGTACCAACATTCGTCGAGCAGTGTCCGTACCGCCGACCACGTCCGCCCCTCGAAATCGTCCAGCAGAAGGTAGTTGCCTTCGGTGAGCACGATGGATTGCCGGTCGAACACCACACCGCCGGGTACCGGCGCATCGCTCCTCCGGTCGAACGTCGGCCAGGCGACCGGCTTGCCCAGCGGCGTGGTCCGCAACCGGCGCAGGCCCGCGAGGTATCCCGCGACGTCGAAGGTATCCGGCTCCCCTTTACGCGCAAGGCTTCCTGCCGCACGCAACATGGAGTTGGGCAAGTGATAGCCGTCCATGGGCGCGATCTCGGCGACGGCCGTCCCTGCCTCGGCATCGATCGCGTTCCGCAGTAGACCGGCCAACCTCGACTTGCCCGCCCCTGGCGGACCCGCGATCCCCACCAGATACCGTCCGCTCCCAGCCCGGCCCAATACTCGCCGGACCAGCCAGCCCAACGGTCGCTCCACGAACTCCCCGGCCACCACCGCCACCCTACCGCCCGGTCGAGTGGCACATGGACAAGCCGTTTCATGCGATACGCCGTGGCTTCGGCCACGTCGCGGTATCAACCGGCCGGCGTGATCTCTTGTGCCTGCTGGACACCTGCCTCGACGTACTTGGTCATTTCGCGCACCAAACGTGTCTTGCTGGGACGGCCGACACCGCTGGGGAACAACAGGTCATCGAGAATTCCCATTGCCATTACCAGCGCAATGGTGCAGGAGCCTGCCATTTCGAGGTCGATGTGTCCTAGGCCGCGCGCGTCGGCTTCCGTCGCGGCGAATTCGACCAGACTCCGGATACCGTCGCTCAGCAGGCCCGCCTCGCCGATCTCCGTGTTCCCGAACCGGTTCGCGGCCGCGAGCGCGAAGAGGAGGTCACGGTTCTCCAGCACGAAATCGTAGAGACCGCTGACGAATCGCGCGACCACCTCCGCATTGGAGAGCTGGGCGTCAGTGCGTTTCCAGTGGTCGAGAAAGTCTTCGATGAAGCCGCGGTACGGCTCACACACCGCCTCCTCGAACAGCGCCTCTTTGCCTCCGAAATAGCGGTAGAGAAGGGCCTCGCTGACCTCCGCGAGATGTGCGATCTCGCGCAGGCTCGTGCCGTGGTATCCCTTGCTACCGAAGAGTTTTCGAGCACTGCGAACAATCGCGCCGCGAGCTTCGCCTCGGGGGTGGCGCTGGACGGTGGCACTCACATCTCCAGTCAAGCAGACTCGTACGTCGACACTTTCGAGATGCCGCTCACAATGACCGCCGACAGCTTTCTTGACTACTATCCGTCGCACTCAGTAGTTTGTGACAGTCTCAACTACCGAGCGGTGGGCCTCCGTCACCCAATGGCGACCGCTCTTCGAACAGTCTGCGAGCCATCGGTGCCGAACGCGGAGATAGGCATTCATGGCAATCCAGCACCAGCGCGCAGGCACCATCCTCGCCCGTCGATTGCCGGCCCGGCGCGACGAGGGTACCCGGTCCGCCGAAGGGGCATTCGTGCCCAGCAGTGGGCGATCGTGAACAAGTAAGTAAAACAGCGGATCGAGGAACAGCATTGATTCTCCAGGCGCGGCCGGTTGTACGCCGAGCAGGCAGGCCACTGCACAGCGATCGTGGCCGGCTCCACGTGGCTGAGTTCGGCGCAGCGCATATGGGCGAAGCGGTCACGCAGAGCTGCGGGTTGCGGTGAAAGTTCCCTTCCACGCAGGCGCTCGATGGCTCGGTCTCCACCGAATCGTGCCGAGACCCAGATCGATTCGCGCGCGTGTTCTCGCGATCGTGCTCATCCCCAGCCTTGCCCTCGTCATCACCGGCACGACGTTCGCGGGTGTGCAAATCAGTGACGGTATCTCGGCGCGGGACTGGTCCAAGAATTTGAGCCTCCAGGTCGATCCCGCGGTCGGGCTCGCTACCGCGGCGCAGAACGAGCGAACATATAGTCTCCTGGCTATCGGCGATGACCCGCAGGGATTGGCAGACCTGCCGGCACGGCGGAACGAATCCGACGCCGCCCTGAAGAAGATCGCTGATATCGCTCCCGTGCTCGAGAAGCTCAATCCCGAGGCGACAGCAAAGTCCTCCCCCATCTTCCGGGCAATGGCCGCACAACAACAAGCGATCCGCCACGCGGTCGATATCCGGCAGGCTACGGCCGCCGAGATCGACGACTTCTACACTCAGCTCGCCGGTGTCGTCGCGATCGGACTCGAGAGCACCGCTCGTACCTCCGCCAATCCTGGCACGGTTGCCGAGGAGATTGTCGCGGCCGCCTTGATGCGGATAACCGACCTGCATACTCGCGGGTTCGGACGCGCGGCGGGAGTACTGGCGAGCGGAAGCGTTCTCAGCCCGCCCGACCGGCTGATCTATGCCCGGTCGGTTGGTGCTCTGCACAGCCAGCTCGAGGCAACGGTTCCGCAGCTGACCGCCACGGAAAAGGCAAGATACGAGAAACTTCTCGCCAGTGACGAATGGCGTTCGACGGTGGCCGCCGAGGACGTGCTGGCGCAGACCGGCAGACTTCCGATGCCGGTGGACGAGTGGCTCGCCGCGCAGAACAGAGTGAGTTCCGAGCTGCGGGGCTTGGCGAGAGATCACTTCGGCTACGCCGAGCGCGGGACGGTGGATGCCGCTGAAACACAGCTCGCGCAAGGGATCGCGGCCGCTATCGCCATGCTGGTGGTCGCTGTCGTCTCGTTCGTCATCGCCATTCAGTTGGCGCGTACGTTGGTCCGGCGGTTGCGTTCGTTGCGTGCCAAGACATTGGAGTTGGCAGACCAGGCGCTGCCCTCGATGGTGCAGCGACTGCACGACGGGCAGAAGGTCGATGTCGACGCCGAATTGGTGATCGTCGACGACGGCGTAGACGAGATCGGGCAGGTCGCGGAGGCGTTCAACACGGCACAGCGGACCGCCGTCGCCGCGGCGGCGGCCGAGGCGCGGACCCGGGGCGGAATCAACCGGGTCTTCATGGACATCGCCCGCCGCAGCCAGGTCGTGGTCCATCAGCAACTCGGCGTCCTCGATACGGCGGAGGCGAAGCAGAACGATCCCGAACATCTCGAGCTGCTGTTTCAGCTCGATCACCTGGCTACCCGAGCTCGACGCAACGCTGAGAATCTGTTGATTCTCGGCGGTGGTCAACCGGGCCGGAAGTGGCGCAAACCGGTGGCGCTCGAGGAGATCGTCCGGAGCGCGATCTCCGAAACCCGAGACTTCACCAGGGTCAGCGCGGTGCGGCTGCCCGAGGTTCGAGTGGTCGGCGCCGCGGTCGCCGACCTGGTCCACCTGCTGGCCGAGCTGATCGATAATGCGGCCTCGTTCTCACCGCCGGATTCGCCGGTGTCGGTCAGGGGAAACCTCGTCGGTAAAGGGGTGGTGGTCGAAGTCGAGGACCAAGGCCTCGGCATCCATTTCGAGGAGCGGGAGCGCCTCAACGATCTCCTGCGCGAGTCGCCCGACTTCCAGGAAATGGCCTTGGCGGGGCACCGCCATCTGGGTTTGTTCGTCATCGGGCAGTTGGCCCAGCGGCACGGCATCGCGGTGAATCTCCTGGAGTCGGCGTACGGCGGTATCAAGGCGATCGCGCTGATACCCGCCAAGCTGCTCGATAGCGTCGAGGAAGCCGGTCCGAGGACTGCCGAACACACACCGGCCGACGTCCGGTCCGGTGGCAGACATCATCGCCCGCCATTCACTCCGCAGTCCGTCGCAGACCCTGTGCCGAGGATGCCGGGGAACGATTTCCGCCAGTTGCCACCCTGGCCCGCGGAGCCGGCCGGCGTCGAGGCATTGCCGTCGACCCCACTTCCTGCTGGTGGACGTGGACCTCAATCGGTTGGCGGAGTGGATCGTCCGTCGTCGACGAACAGGCGCAAGAAGGCACCGCTGCCGCGACGGCAGCGTCAGAGCCACCTCGCACCGCAACTGCGGGTGGAGAACACCGAACCGCCGAACTCGGTGTCGCCTACCCGGATTCCGCGTCGGCGAACTCCGGACGAAGCGCGCAACGCGATGGCTTCGTTCCAACGCGGAACCCATGAGGCGCGTAACTCGGATGTCAGTCCCATAGATGGAAACGGATGGTCGAGAAATGAATGATCACACGGGCCCCGGCACCACCGCGCGCGGGCTGGATTGGCTGCTCGACGACTTGGTGAACCGATTGGCGGGAGCCGAAAAGGCAGTCGTACTGTCGGCCGACGGACTGGTCGTCGCGCGTTCGAAAGAGCTGACGAGGGAGGACGCCGAACATCTCGCCGCGATGGCGTCCGCCTTCGGCAGCTTGTCCCGTGGCGTCGGCAAACAGTTCGACAAAGGCCTTGTGCAACAAACTGTCGTGGAACTCGAATACGGCTATCTGGTGGTGACCGAAGCCGGCCAGGGCGCCTGCCTGGCGTTGCTGGCCTCGGAGCATGCTGATCTCGGAATGGTGGCCTACGAGATGAACGTGATCGTGCAGCAGGTCGGTGCCAGCCTATCGGCGACTCCGAGGGCAGCGGCGGACGCTTCGTCGGCGCGCTGACACAGCATGACATACGACGACGGCTCGTGGCTCGACGAAGACCCCGGCCCCTTGGTTCGCCCTTTCGCGGTGACCCGGGGGCGGGCCGGGCGGGATATGCACAACCTCGACATCATCACGCTGGTCGTTGCGATCCGGTCGGAGACCGAGGCAGCGACACTGGATCGGGAATACGGAGAGATTTTGCGGATGTGCCAGGGACGGCCCTTGACGATCGCCGAGATCGCGGCCGGACTGAACCTCTTGCTGGCGGCGGTCAAGGTGCTGGTCAGCGATCTGATCAGCTCGGGGCACCTGATCTTCAGATCCCCGACTCAAACCGTCGATCGTCCCGACGTACACCTGCTGCAGGCGGTGCTCGATGGTGTTCGCAACATCTGACGGTCTCGGCGTGCCCGAGATTCAGGAAGTCCAGGCAGTCAAGCTCCTGGTCGCCGGAGGGTTCGGCGTCGGCAAGACGACGATGGTTGGCTCGGTCAGCGAAATTCCGCCGCTGCGCACCGAAGAGCGACTGTCGGACATCGGTGCTGTGGTGGACGATCTGACCGGTGTCGAATCCAAGACGACGACCACGGTCGCGCTCGACTTCGGCAGAATCACACTCAACCCGCGCGTGGTGCTGTACCTGTTCGGCACGCCGGGGCAGGACCGGTTCTGGTTCATGTGGCAAGAGTTGTCGGTCGGCGTGCTCGGCGCGATTGTCCTGGCAGACACCAGGCGGATGCAGGAAAGCTTCGCCGCGGTGGACTTCTTCGAGTCTCGTGACATCCCCTTCATCGTCGGGGTGAACTGCTTCGACGGGGCAGACATCTACGACGAAGACGAGGTCCGCGGCGCCTTGGACATCGCGCCTCATGTCCCGGTGCAGTTGTGCGATGTCCGAGACCGGGATTCGGCCAAGCTCGTCCTGGTCCGTCTGGTCGAGCATCTGATGGCTCTCGCTACCGCCGACGTCGACCAAGGGAACTAAGCAGTCCATGAGTAAAGTGACCAAGACACGTGTGCTCGGGATCGCCGGGCGAATCGCGACGCATGCCATCCGGGAGCGGCTGCTGCCGGCTCGGCCGACCGCGTTGACGGAGGTTCCCCGATCGCCCGAGTTCCTCACCACCGAGTGGCTCACGCACGCACTGTGCCGTGCTGTGCCAGGCGCCGAAGTATCGAGTTTTACGCTGGGCAGCGGAAGTGATGGCTCGACCAGCCGTCGCGCCGTAACGATCGAGTACAACGCCGCAGGGTCCGCCGCAGGGCTACCTGTCGATGTGTTCACGAAGTCCACACCGACTTTCCGGTCTCGCCTGGTGACGGGTCCAACCGGTGCGGCAGCCTCGGAGGCGTTGTTCTACAACGTGATCCGCCCCGACTTGGACATCGAGGCGCCGACAGGATATTTCGCCGGTGTCGATACCAGGTCCGGCAGATCTATGTTCCTGCTCGAGGATGTGTCGAAAACCCGCGGATGCACGTTCGGGGATCCGACAACGGTGTATATCGACCGCGCGAAAGCGGAGGATATTGTCCGGCTGCTCGGCGCGGTGCACGGAACATTCTGGGAGAGCCCACGATTCGCCTCCGACCTCAGCGAAATCAAAGACGCCGAAACGTGGCAGCTGGACGTGAATCGGCTGATTCGCTTCCGCACCCGCAGCGTGGTGGGCGTCGACCGTGCCGCCGATGTCAGTCCGCCGGAATTTCTCGCGCGGCGCGACGAGCTGTGGCCCGCGTTTCTCCGCTCACTCGAGCTGCACAACCGCGGTCCGGCCACGCTGCTGCATTCGGACGTGCACTCACGTAACTGGTACATCAACGGCGACGGGCGGATGGGCCTGTACGACTGGCAGTGCATCACCAAAGGCCACTGGGGTCTCGATGTCGCGTACGCGCTGACCTCGGCACTCACCGTCGAGGATCGCCGGGCGTGGGAGAAGGACCTGCTGCGGATCTATGCCGATCAACTGGCCACGTCGGGCGGTCCGGCACTGTCGCTGGACGAGGTATGGCTCGGATATCGGCAGCAGTTGTTCCACGGGCTGTTCTTCTGGTTGTTGACGCTCGGTGTCGGCGCGCTGGAGCCTGCCATGCAGCCCGAGGCGGTATCGCGGGCAAATCTCGAGCGAATGACGCATGCGGTGATAGATCTCGAGTCGCTCGACAGTCTGTCCTGACGGCTGACTTCGCTATCGGAGCCGGTGGCGTACCTCGGCGGAGAGCTCCGCGGCACGGTCGCGTAGCGCCTCGGCGAAGGATTGGCGTAGTGCGGCGTCGCGGGGGTCGTTGCGGCGGTGCGCGATGGCTGTTCTGCGTACCGCCGCCGGGTGGTCGATGCGTAGCAGGGCGACGGTCGGAGGGAGGACCGGGACGGCGATGCCGGGGACCACGGTGATGCCGAGACCTGCCGAGACCAGTCCGATTTTGGCGAACCAGTCCCGGGCGACGAACGCGATGTCCGGCTCCCATTCGGCATCGCGCCAGGCGCCGAGCAGAGTGGAGTCTGGCTCCTGGCTCCCGGCGATCCACCGTTGGTCGCGCAGCATCTCGGGTGTGGCGCGGGTGGCGCCCGCGAGGGGGTGCGTGGGCGCGAGCGCGACGAGCAGCGGATCATCCAGCAGTATTTCGATTTCGACGCCGGCCTGCGAGGCATCGGGGTCGGTCACCACCGCCAGATCGAGTCGCTGCCGCGCGACGGCGGTGAGCAGGCGGGGACTCACCCCTTCCCGCAGCGCTATCCGCGCGGGTTGGTCCCGGGCTGCCACCTCGGCAATGGCCCGCGGCACAAGGGCGGCCATCGCGGTGGAGAACGCGCCGACGCGCAGCCGGCCCGGTGGGCGTGCGGCGAGATGGCGGATATCGAGCCGTGCGTTGTCCAGCTCGCCGAGCACAACCTCCGCATGGCGCAGCACGATGCGCCCCGCTTCGGTGGGCCGCACACCGCGAGCGTGGCGCTCGAACAATGCTCGCCCGGCCGCTTGCTCCATCAACGCGATCTGCCGGGAGACCGCGGACTGTGTGTAGCCGAGGTTCTCGGCCGCGGTCGAGAACGATCCGCAGGCGGCCGCCTCCCGGACCACGCGCAGGCCGACGACGGTGAAGTCACTCATGCGGTTTACTCATATCAAACATGCAAGGCTTTCGCTTCTCGCATGGGTGTCACGGCGCTAGCGTCGTCGGCGTGAGTGCGATCGAGAACAAGAACCTGCTCGAGGGCATCTTCGAACAGATGTCCCACGGCAATACCCGCGCCATGAGCGACGCGATGGCCGACGACTTCCGCTGGGTGTTTCCCGGCAACTGGTCGTGGACCGGCGTATGGGAACCGAAAACTATTGTGTTACAGCAACTCCTGCGACCTCTCATGGCGCAGTTCACCGAATACCGCACTGCGGCCGAGATGATCGTCGCGGAGGGCGACCGGGTGGTCGTGCAGGCGCGCGGCTACGGCGTGACCACCCGCGGCGAAACCTACGACCAGACCTACTGTTTCGTCTTCCGCGTCGCCGACGGCCGGCTGAAAGAAGTGGTCGAGCACTGCGACACCGCGCTGGTCGAACGAGTGCTCGATCCGCTGACCGCCTGAGCGACCGCCCCGGGTCAGGCGAACGCTCGATGGCGCACACTCACTCGGCCCGCCGGAGCGACCGGTCGGATCAGACGAACGCGCGCTCGATGATGGCGCCGGTGTCCACCCCGGTGGGCAGCGTGCCGAACGCGATGCCCCAATCGTCGCCGAGCCGAGTGGCGCAGAAGGCGTCGGCGACGGCCGGGTGGCCGTGCCGGACCAGCTGCGCGCCCTGCAGCACCAGCGCCATCAGCTCGACGACGCGCCGTGCGCGGTATTCGATGTCGCTCAGGTCGGACAGTTCCTTGCCGATCCGGGCGATCGCGTCGTCCAGACGCGGATGCTCGCCCTTCGCGAGCGACACCTCGTTGAAGTACGCCTCGACGGTCTCCGGCTGACGGCCCATGGCGCGCAGGGCATCCAGCGCCGCGACGTTGCCGGAACCTTCCCAAATAGACATCAGCGGCGCCTCGCGGTACAGCCGCGGCATCCCGGATTCCTCGGTATATCCGTTGCCGCCGAAGCATTCCAGCGCCTCGGCGGCGTGCGCGGGCGCCCGCTTGCACACCCAATATTTGGTAACCGCCAAGGCGATTCGCCGCAGCGCTGCCTCGGCCGGATCCTGTGTGGCCCGGTCGGTAGACCCGGCCAGCCGCATCATCACCGTGGTCGCGGCGTCCGATTCGATCACCAGGTCGGCCAGAACGTTGCGCATGGCGGGCTGGTCGACCAGCTTGGCGCCGAACGCTTCCCGGTGCCTGGCATGGTGCACGGCGTACACGGCGCCGGCCCGCATGCCGGTCGCCGAGCCGATCACACAGTCCAGCCTGGTCATGTTCACCATCTCGATGATGGTCTTGACACCGGCGCCCTCCACGCCGACCAGCCAGCCGGTGGCGTTCTCGTACTCGATCTCCGAGGAGGCGTTGGACTTGTTGCCGAGCTTGTCCTTGAGCCGCTGGATCCGGAGGGGATTGCGAGTGCCGTCCGGCAGCACCCGGGGCAGCAGGAAACAGGACAGGCCGCCTGGCGCCTGCGCCAGCGTGAGGAACATGTCGGACATGGGCGCGGAGGTGAACCACTTGTGCCCGACGATGCGGTACGTCCCGTCCGGCCGCGGGGTCGCGGTGGTGGTGTTGGCCCGGACGTCCGATCCGCCCTGCTTCTCGGTCATCGACATGCCGGCGATGAGCCCGGCTTTGGTGGACGGCTCACGCAGGCCGAACTCGTAGATCCGGGAGCCGAGCAGCGGTTCGTATTTCGCCGCGAGCTCCGGGTTGTGCCGCAGCGCGGGCACCACCGCGTAGGTCATCGAGATCGGGCACATGTGGCCCGGGTCGGCGACGCCCCAGGTGTAGAACTTCGCCGCTCGGGCGGCATGCGCGCCCGGCCGGTCGTCCAGCCAGGGTGAACCGTGCAGACCGTGCTCGACGGCGACTCGCATCAGGTTGTGCCAGTGCGGATGGAACTCGACCTCGTCGATTCGGTGGCCGTAGCGGTCGTGGGTGCGCAGCACCGGCGGGTACTCGTTGGCCAGCCTGCCCCATTCCTGCGCCTCGGCGCCCCCCGCGAGCACGCCGAGTTCCCGGACCTCCGGTTCGGCCCAGCCCGCACCTTCCCGGTGCAATCCCTCGATCAGCGCCGGGTTCCGCGAGACGTCGAAGGGAACGATGTCGGGCACCTGGTTGAAGACTTCATGCGTCTGCATCTGCCACTCCTGATTCCAGCCGAGCGCCGTCGGCGCCCGGGTCGGCGCGCACACCCAGCGCGCGTATCGCGAAAGCGATGAGTTCCGGAACGACGGATTCCCCGTGCGGTGCGTCGGCCAGCGGACCGACCAGCACCTCGCCGATCGCGCCGACCAAGGCGGCCGCGCTGATCCTCGGGTCCTGGGGCGGCAATTCGCCTTGCGAAACTCCGTCAGCCACAGCGGATTCGAATGCCTCGGCGAATGCGTGCCGGAAGGACAGCCGTTCGCTGTCGACGACGGCGTCGACCGGCTCGGCGAGCAGCACGTAGGCCAGCTTCGGATTTTTCAACGCACGACCGGCGAAGGTCTCCACCGCCGCGGTCACCCGTTCGACGGCCGTTCCGCGCGCACCCACCTCGGCTACCGCGGCGACCTCACCGCCGACCACCTTGCGGAAGACCGCGCTCACCAGATCGGCCTTGCTATCGAAGTTCTTGTAGACCGTCCCAGTGGCCACGCCGGCTTCGGCCGCGACCGCAGCCATGGAGAGCGCCGCGTACCCGCCCCGGGACAGCACCATTGTCGCGGCGTGCACGATCAGGCCCGCCTGCGCGTCCAGGCGTGCCTGTACGGCAGGGGTTCTGCGGTAGGCCACACAAGAAGTGAACCACTGATTCACTTCTTCACACAAGGGCGCTTTTACGACGTATGGTCGAACACGTGATCATGATTCGTAGCGCGCACACTCCGTCGTTCACGGCAGATTTGGCGCATCGAATCCGTGACACACTAAGGTGCTATCGTGTCAAACATGCGTTCGAAGGTGGTGAAGCGGGCCTACAAATACCGCTTCTATCCCACCGGCGCGCAGTGCGAGCAGCTCGCCCGCACCTTCGGCTGCGTCCGCTACGTGTACAACCGGGCACTGGCGGAGCGTTCGCGGGCGTGGACGCAGGAACATCGCAGGATCAGCTACGCCGAATCCGACAAAATGCTCACGCAGTGGAAACGCGACCTCAAAACCCATTGGCTTACCGAGCCGTCCAAAGGGCCACTGCAAGCGGCGCTGCGAAACCTGCAAAGCGCCTACGACAAGTTCTGGCGCAAGCAGACCGGTTACCCCCAGTTCAAGAGGAAAGGCCGCTCCAAGGAGTCGGCGACCTACTTCTCGAACTGCTTCACCTACCGCGACGGGCAGATCAGACTCGCCAAACAATCCGAGCCGCTGGACATCCGCTGGTCTCGGCCGCTGCCCGATGGTGCCTCACCTTCGCAGGTCACAGTGTCGAAGGACGCACGTGGCCGTTACCATATTTCGATCCTGGTCGAGGATACGATCATCGAGCACGCACCGACCGACAGTGCTATCGGCGTGGACGCGGGAATCACGAACCTCTACACGTTCTCCAGTGGGGAGAAGGTGTCGAATCCGCGGCACGAGAAACGCGACCGGGAGCGACTCGCGAAGGCCCAGCGTGCCCTATCCAGGAAGCAGAAGGGCTCGCGGAACCGGGCGAAAGCCAGACTCGGGGTCGCGAGGATCCATGCCAGGATCGCCGACCGGCGCCGGGACCATTTACACAAGCTCTCGACTCGGTTGGTGCGCGAAAACCAAGTGATCGCCATCGAGGACTTGAGTGTGCGGAACATGGTCCGCAATCGGTCGTTGGCTCGGGCCATCTCCGACGCGAGCTGGTCGCAGTTCCGGTCGATGCTCGAGTACAAGGCAGACTGGTACGGCAGGACCGTCGTTGCTGTCGACCGGTTCTATCCGTCGTCGAAGACGTGCTCGACGTGCGGGCGCATCAATACGGCAATGTCGCTTCACGTGCGCGAGTGGACATGCCCTTGCGGGGCATTCCACGACCGAGACGTGAACGCGGCAAAGAACATCGAAGCCGCCGGGCTGGCGGTTCTTGCCTGCGGAGATGGTGTGAGACCGCCCCGCAGCTGATGCTGGGAGGCAACCGTTGATGAACCAGGAAACCCCCGCCCGCGAGGGTGGGAATCTCCGCCCTTCAGCTTCAGGGCAGAGAGAAGTCAACGTACTGATTCAGCGCAACGGGCCCGTCACCACCGTGATCCTGCATCGTCCCGAGGCGCGCAACGCGGTCGACGGACCGACCGCTGCCGCACTGGCCGACGCCTTCCGTGCGTTCGACACCGACCCCGACGCGGCCGTCGCCGTACTGTGGGGCGACGGCGGTACCTTCTGCGCGGGTGCCGACTTGAAGGCACTGGGCACCGAGCGCTCCAACCAGGTCACCCAGGACGGTGACGGCCCGATGGGCCCGACCCGCATGCGACTGTCCAAACCAGTGATCGCAGCGGTCTCCGGGTTCGCGGTGGCGGGCGGGCTCGAGCTCGCGCTGTGGTGCGATCTGCGCGTCGCCGAGCAGGACAGCACCTTCGGCGTGTTCTGCCGCCGGTGGGGCGTCCCGCTGATCGACGGGGGCACCGTCCGGCTGCCGCGCATCGTGGGTACCGGCCGCGCCATGGACATGGTGCTCACCGGACGTCCGGTCGGCGCCGACGAGGCGCTGCAGATGGGATTGGTGAACCGCGTGGTGCCCAGCGGCGAAGCCCGCGGTGCCGCGGAAGAACTCGCCGCCGAACTGGCCGCGCTGCCGCAGGCCTGCCTGCGTTCGGATCGCTTGTCGCTGCTCGAGCAGGACGGGATGGGCGAGGAGACAGCACTGCGCAACGAGTTCCGGCACGGCCTGACAGCGCTGGCCGACGGCGCGCTGGAGGGTGCACAGCGGTTCGCGGACGGTGCGGGCCGGCACGGCGGTCGCGCCTGAGACCGATGGGCCGCCTGAGCGTCGTCGACGAGATATTTCTCCGCACCCACCGCGGGCTGGGCACCCCGGTCGCCCTGCAGGGCCTGTGGCGCACGGCCGACCGGGTGGATCCGGCACTGCTGGCACGGGTCCACGACGCCTTGCGCTCGGGACCGCTGGGACGCAGGGTGATCCGGCCGCGCGTCGCGGGAGCTCGACGCTCCTGGCGACCGAACGTCCGCGCGCATCCGATCGCTCGCGCCGATGGCGTCCTTTCGGTCGCGGAACTACTCGACTGGGCCGACTCACAGGGAGCCGAGCTCGATCCGGAATACGGTCCCGGATGGCGGCTTTCGACGGCCACGTTGGACGACGGCGGTTCGATCGTCTCCCTTGCGTGCTCCCATGCGCTGGCCGATGGACGGGCACTCGCGCTCGCCGTGGACGACGCGCTGGGCGGCGCTCGTGTTCAACGGCCGCATCCCGCTGTGCCGGACTCGGATTGGTCCGACGCACAACGCCAGTGGTCGATCGTTGTGCGCGGCACTGCCTCGGCGCTGCGTCACGGGATACCGGGCAGGCCCGCCGCCGAGACCCGGGACGAGGAGCCGTGCACTATCGGCGGGGCGACGACGCACAGTGCGATCCTGCAATGCTCCGCCGCCGAGTGGGATCGCGCCGCCGCGACGAGCGGCGGCACGGCCAACAGCCTGTTCATCCATCTTGTCGCGACCATGCTGTGGGACAGCGGGTTTCCGAACGAGACGATCGAAGCCAGCCTGCCCGTCGACACCCGCGACGAACCCAGTGTCGACAACGACCTCGCCATGACGCAGATCGCGATCGGACGAGCCGACACGCCCGCGACGATCCGCACACTGGCTCGTTCGGCCTACGAGCGCCGTATGTCCGCGCCGGGCGGCATGCCCGAGGAACTGCTCCAGGTGCTCCCCGACCGCTGGGCCTACGCACTGTCCAAGGGCGCGGGCGAACGAGACATCCTGTGCTCGAACATCGGAACACTGCCCGCCTCCTTGCGCACGCTCGGCGCGCACCGCTGCACCGGGGTCGCCGCCCGCGCCATCCACCCCCGCCTGACCGCCACGCAGCTGCCGCGCACCCGCCTCTCGGGTTACCTGTGCCGCATCGGCGACGACTACGTGCTGAGCCTGGTGAGCCTCGACCCGGCACGTATCGAATCCGCCGCCGCGCTGGGCGAGCTGGCTCTTCGGACGGCGGCGTCGGCCGGGCTGCGGACACGTGCGTGGTGAGTTCGTCGACTGCGTTCTGGTATGAAATCAGGCGGTTTGCCCGCCGGTCTAGAAAAAACGGTGCGACGCCTACGACGACCGCAGGCGCGGCGCGTCGGCCGACGCGCCGCGCGTGCACGATCACCACCCTGAGCTGCACCGGACGGTAGAGTTCGGAGCCGGACACGCCGAAGAGAATCCTCGACGATCGCTGGTGTGTGAGTCCGTTTGCGTATGAAGTTCGGTTTCGATCGCTACTCGACTGGAGCATGATGAACCGCAAGCATTCGCGTACTCTGGCCGCGCTCACCGCGGTGATGGCGGCCGCCATCGGCGCTGCGGGTGTCGATACCGCGGCCGACGCGGAGCCCGGGGAGGTCAGCTCCGGCGGATTGCACGTCATCGCGTCGGTGGATGAGAATCATGTCGTGTCTACCGGCGGCAATCTCGCATTGGGAGTGCCGTTCGCGCACGCGGCCAAAGTATCCGGGAATTTCTCCGCCGTCTTCGACGGAACCTCATCGCTGCGTAGTGGGCAGATTGTCGCCGGATATCTGGTCGGGTGCGCGGTGGACATATCCGACGGTATCGAGATATCGATCGCCGCGGTCGGCGGAGGCGAAGTCGCTGTCACGCCCGGAGCCGCCCTCACGATAGACACAGAGGGTGCGGCCGCACTGACCGTCGGTTCGGAGGTCACTTTCGCCGGCAACGGGGAGCTCGGTGGCGAGTTCTCGTTCAATCTGGCACCGGGCAGTGTGACCGCGGTTGCGATCGCCGAGGCGGAGCTCGACCAGGAGTCGACGTTCCCGTACACCTTCGCGCACAGCAATACCGCTCTCAATATCAACGGATGCCTCTCCCCGGCTTCGGCAATGCCATTCATCACCGTCCGGGCCAACGCCAGGAACGGTGTTGCGCAAACGACCGGCTATGGCGACCAATTCGTGTTCTGACCGGCGCACTCGCGTGACATCGAATCCGTGCGGACACCGCCGGGGGCGCGTGAGAAAAACCGAGCCTCGTCCCGAACTGCGCGAGCGCCGCGCGGAACTCCCGACTCCCGGGCTTCCCGCTGTCAGTGGATTGGGACCACACTCGATGCGAGCCGCTGAAGCACATCCTCCGGGACGGCGACGTCGGACGCGAGATCGTCGGAGTCGATCGGCGGGTCCCACACCTGGCGCACCGGAAGCACACCGGCCCAGACGCCACCCACCTCGATATCGGCCGCGTCGTCCTTGGGGCCGCCCGTGCGGATCTTCACCGACGCCTCGGTGAGATCGAGGGCGAGCACGATCGTCGCGGCGAGTTCCTTCTTGGTCGGTGGCCGGACCCGCGACCACGCGCCGGGCGCGGCGTGTTCGACAACCATCCGCAGCCCGTGCAGCCGCTCTTCGGGATCGGTTACCTCGACGGCGCGGCCGAGCACCACCGCGCAGCGGTAGTTCATCGAGAAGTGCATGGCCGAACGCGCGTAGATGACGCCGTCGACTAGGGTCACCGCCACCGAGATGTCATTCGCGACCGCCGCGCGCAGGTTCCCGGCGCCGGTCGAACCGTGCAGGTAGAGCGTGTCGCCGTCGCGTCCATAGACGGTCGGCAGCACCACCGGCGTGCCACCGAGCAGCACACCGAGGTGGCAGATCAGCCCGGCGTCGAGCACGGCGTCCAGATCGGCCCGATCGGTCCGTGCGCGATCGGTCAACCGGGTCGGGGTGCTGCGCGGTGTCGGGGAGAGCGGAGTCCGGGAGCTGGCTGGTTCGGTCATATGCCCAGCATCGGTTCGCAAGTGGCATTATCACAGTGCCAATCCGGCGAAATTGCAAGAGTCCACTTCGCGGAGGTGCACGATGCTGGACGAACTGCCCCTCGACCTGGATCGCGATCGGCCGGAACCACTGTCCGTGCAGGTCGCCGACGGGCTGCGGCATGCGGCGACCACCGGCCTGCTGCACAGTGGCGACCGGCTGCCGTCGTCCCGCGCGCTGGCCCGCCGGCTCGGCGTGAGCCGCACCGTAGTGGCCGCCGCCTACGACCAACTGCACGCGGAGGGCTGGCTCAGCGGCAAGCGCGGCTCCGGCACCTACCTGACCACCGCACCGGCCGCCGTGCCCGTGCGCGCCGCCGAACCCGGCGGCACGGACGCCGAGCGGCATCTGTTCGACCTGTGCCCCGGCGCCCCGTGCATCGAAACCATCGATCCGGCCGCGTGGCGCCGTGCCTGGCGCGCCGCCGCCGACCATTCCGCGCTGGTGCGCAAGGATCGCGCGGGCGAACCGGAATTCCGCACGGCGGTCACCGAACACCTGCTGCGCCACCGTGGTCTCGGCGCGGGCAGCGATACCGTGCTGCTCGCCACCGCTGGAACCAGTTCCGCCGTCGGTGAGTTGGCCGCCGCCCTGCTGCGTCCGGGTACTTCCGTCGCCATGGAGGACCCCGGCTACCAGCGGGCAGCGGGGGCGTTCGCCGCGGCAGGAGTTCGCGTCCTTCCGGTTCCGGTTGATGCGCACGGCCTACGGGTCGACTTGCTGCCCGCGGAAGCGAACGCCGTGTATTGCACACCGGCACACCAGTTTCCGCTCGGCGCGCGAATGCCCGCGGCTCGCAGGGTCGATCTGGTCGAGCACGCCAGACGATCAGGGATCTTCGTCATCGAAGACGACTACGACGGCGAATTACGCTACGACACCGCACCGCTGCCGCTGCTCGCCACCATGGCTCCGGACGTCGTCGTCCACCTCGGCACGACGAGCAAGATCCTGTCGCCAAGCCTCGGCGTCGGGTGGCTACTGGCCGCACCGGAGATCGCGGCGGCGGTGCTCGCCTATCGGGAGCGCACCGGCACCGGCCCGAGCCCCGCGGGCCAGCGCGTGCTCGCGGCCTTCGCCGCGCATGGCGATCTGGCCAGGCACCTGCGCAGATTGCGCCGCGCGCTACCGCCGCGCCGCGCACTGATCGTGACCGAGCTGCGCCGCCGCGGGCTCGGCATCGTCGGGGACGACGCCGGTTCCCATGTCGTCGTCCCCGTGAATTCAGCGGAAACCGAGGAGCGCGCTGTCGCGGCGGGACAGGCGCGCGGCATCGCGCTCGACGGCTTGGCCAGACATCACCTGGGGCCACGCCGCGACCACTTCGGCGTCGCGCTCGGCTACACCGCACTGTCCTGGTCGGACCTGGTCGCCGCCGTCCCGATCGCCGCCGAGTGTCTCGCTCGGCCCGTAGCATGGTCCGCATGAGCGAACAGGACATCTTGGCGCGCATCAAGGAACTGGTCGACCAGGAGCACCGGCTGCGCTCGCAGGCCACCCGCGGTCAGCTGGATCCGAAGACCGAACGGCAGCGTCTCGCCGAACTCGAGGTGATGCTGGATCAGGCATGGGACCTGCTGCGGCATCGCAGGGCTCGGATCGATTCGGGTGAGTCCGCGGACGGCGTGCAAGCCAATTCCGTGTCGCAAGTCGAGGGCTACCTGCAGTAGCGGCCGCCATGTCGAGCGCATCGATCGAATACGACGTCATCGTGATCGGTGGCGGGCCCGCGGGCGAGAACGCCGCCGCGTACGCCATCGCGGGAAACGACCGCACGGCGGCCATCGTCGAGCGCGAACTCATCGGTGGCGAATGTTCCTATTGGGCCTGCATTCCGAGCAAGGCGCTGCTGCGGCCGGGCCACGTGCTGGCGAGCGCACGGTCGATGCCGGGCGTCTCCGCCGCCGGACTCGATGTCGAGGCCGTGCTGCGCCGACGCGACGCCTTCGTCCACGACCACGACGATTCCGCCCAGGTCGACTGGGCCGAGCACAGCCGCATCGAGGTTGTGCGCGGCACCGGCCGCCTGACCGGGGAGCGCCTCGTCGAGGTCGACGGGCAGCAGCTGCGCGCCAGGCATGCCGTGGTGCTGGCCACCGGCACCACCGCCAATATCCCCACCGTGCCAGGCCTGCGCGACGCGCTACCGTGGATCTCCCGCGACGTCACCAACCTGCACGAGGTCCCGCGCCGGGTCGCCGTCGTCGGCGGCGGCGTGGTGGCCTCCGAGGCGGCGACCTGGCTGGCCGCGCTCGGCGCCGAGGTCACGCTGCTTGTGCGCGGCTCGGCCCTGCTGGCCTCGGCCGAACCGTTCGCGGGCGAACGGGTGGCGGCGGCGCTGACCGAGGCGGGCGTGCGGGTGCGGTTCGGGACCGAGCCGAGCGCCGTCGAGCGCCCCGCGGCCAAGGACACCGGCGAGGGGTGGATACACGGCGGTCCGGCCACGGTACGGTTGCGCGGCCCGCAGGGCGAGTCGGAGATCGAAGTGGACGAGATCGTGGTGGCGGCAGGACGCGCACCCTCGACCGAACGGCTGGGCCTTGCGGCGGTCGGCCTACCCGACGGTTACGTGACGGTGGACGACCATCTCACCGTGCGTGGCGTCGAGGGCCACTGGCTGTATGCGATCGGCGACGTGAACCATCGCGCGGCGCTCACGCATATGGGCAAGTACCAGGCGAGGGTGTGCGGGGATGTGATCAGGGCGCGGGCCGACGGGAAACCTCTGGACGACGCGAGGTTCGTCGCGAGTTCCGACCACGGCCGAGTGCCGCAGGTGGTGTTCACCGCACCTGAGGTCGCCTCCGTCGGGCTGACCGAGGCCGCGGCCAGGGACGCGGGCCATGCGGTGGAGACGGTGGACCTCGACATCGCGGTGGCCGGATCGTCCCTGGCGCGCGACGACTACGCGGGCCACGCGAAGCTGGTGCTCGACAGCGCCACCGATACCTTGCTCGGCGCCACGTTCGTCGGCCCCGACGTCGGCGAGCAGCTGCACGCGGCGACCATTGCGGTGGTGGGCCGGGTACCACTGGCGACGCTCTGGCACGCGGTGCCCGCCTTCCCCGCCGTGAGCGAGTTCTGGTTGCGCCTGTTGGAGGCGCGGCGCGGGTAGCTACCATCGGTGGATGACAGACATCACGACCGCCGACGGAGTCCTCCGAGGTCGCCGTGGCCGCCGAGTATCGCGCTGGCGGTCCATTCCCTACGCGACCCCTCCGGTCGGGGACCTGCGGTTTCGAGCTCCGCAGCCAGTCGAACCGTGGTCCGGCGTTCGCCAGGCCACCGAGTTCACCTTCGCCGCGATGCAACACCGCTCCGGATCGCGGATCGGACCGCGCACCTACCAGCCGACCAGCGAGGACGCGCTGACACTGAATGTCACCGCGCCCGCGACCCCCGCCGCGACCCCGCGCCCGGTGCTGGTTTTCATCCACGGCGGCGGCTATCTCACCGGTACCTCCGCGCTGACGCTGTACTCCGGGGCGCGGCTGGCGGTGCGCGGCGACGTGGTCGTGGTGTCGCTGAACTACCGGCTCGGCGCGTTCGGCTACGTCGACTTCGGTGAATTCGGCACGCCGGAACACCCCTTCGACGCCAATCTCGGGCTGCGCGACCAGATCGCCGCACTGAAATGGGTGCGCACCAACATCGCGGCCTTCGGCGGCGACCCGGACAACGTGACGATCTTCGGCGAGTCGGCGGGTGCGCACGCTGTACTCAGCCTCCTCGCCGCACCGGCGGCGAAAGGTCTGTTCCATCAGGCCGTCTCGCAGAGCCCGCCGGCAGACTGGGCGATGACCGTCGCCGAAGCCCGCGCCTTCGCCCGACGCTGCGTCGAGGCGCTCGGCGCTACGCCGGATAACGCGACCACGGCGCTGCGCACCGCGAGCGCCAACGACATCCGCCGCGCCGTCGACCGCACCCTCAACCGTGCGTTACGGGAACAGCCTGGCCTGTTCCCCGTCTGTCCGGTAGTGGACGGCGACCTCCTTCCACGTGCGCCGATCGACGCGATCACCGAGGGCACCGCCCACCGTGTGCCGCTGATCATCGGGACGAACCGGGACGAAGGCACCCTTTTCGCGAGATTCATCGACGAGCTGCCTACCACACCGGATCGGCTGCGCGCGGCGCTCGCCCGCTCCGGCGACGACGTCGAATCCCGTATCGCCGCAGCATATTCCGGCTATCCCCGATCGAAGACGGTGGTGCGAGCCGGTGGCGACTTCACCTTCTGGCGTCCTTCGGTGACCGTGATGGAGGGCCATAGCCGATATGCCCCGACCTACGCTTACCGCTACGACTTCGCCCCGCGTGCACTACATCTCGCCGGGCTCGGCGCCACCCACGCGACCGAACTCATACCGATCTTCGGCGGCGGCGACTCCCCCTTCGTCCGCGCTCTCACCGCCGCGGGCGGTAGGCGCGGGCTGCTCGCCGTCACCGACCAGTTTCAGGACAACTGGCTGACGTTCGCCCACACCGGCGCACCGCTGCCCTCCTGGCCCGCCTATACCGAGGCCCGCAGGTCCACCCTGATCATCGATCACCCCACCCGACTGGAACATGATCCCGACCAGGCCAGACGTCTTGCTTGGCAAGGTGTTCACGTATCGACCGCGAGCTGACCGACGCGGTGCGCTATTTCAGCAGCCGCGACATCCGCCGGTCGGCGAGCACCTTGCCGCCGGTCTGGCAGGTCGGGCAGTACTGGAACGACCGTTCGGCGTAGGAGACCTCGCGGACGTTGTCGCCGCAGACCGGGCATGCCTGCCCGGTGCGGGCGTGTACCCGCATGCCGGAACGCTTCTCGCCCTTGAGCCGGGCGGCGTCCTGGCCGACCGACCGCCGCACCGCGTCGGTGAGCACGTCACGCATGGCGGAGTAGAGTTCGGCGACTTTGTCGGCGCCCAGCGTCTTCGTGTTCGCGAACGGTGAGATCCGCGCGGTGTGCAAAATCTCGTCGGAGTAGGCGTTGCCGATGCCCGCCAGCAACGACTGGTCGACGATCGCGGTCTTGGTCCGCTGCGAGGTGCCGCGCAGGATCTCGGCGAACTGCGCCTCCGTCACTTCGAGCGCGTCGGGGCCGAGCCGGGCTATGCCGGGCACCATTGTGGGATCCTCGACGACATACACCGCCAGGCGCTTCTTCGTGCCCGCCTCGGTCAGGTCGAAGGCCGGCGTCGCGCCCTCCGGGGTGAAGAAGTGCACCCGCAGGGCGAGCGGGCTCTTGCCACCCGGCTTCGGCGGCGTCTGGCTGGGTTCGTCGATCCAGCGCAGCCACCCGCCGCGTGACAGGTGCGTGACCAGCCACAACCCGCCGCATTCCATGCCGAGAAACTTGCCCCACCGGCCTGCCCCGGTGACATCCCGGCCGGAGAGCGCCGTCACGGGAGGCTCGAACGTCTTCACCGCGCTCAGCGCGGCCGCATCGACACGCCCCACCACGGCGCCGACCGCGTGTTCCCGCAGAAACTGCGCCAACGCCTCCACTTCCGGTAGCTCGGGCACGGGTCCAGATTACCCAGACCCACCGACAGCCTGCCGGTTGTCGACCACGGCCGTCCTACCCGCCGCGGCGAAGCAAATAGATGTCCATGATCCAGCCCTTGCGGTCGCGCAGTTCGGTGCGGCGGCGGACGATCTCGTCCCGCACCTCGGACAGCGAGCCCTCGATCAGCGTCTCGTCGGGCATGCCGAGGTAGGCGCCCCACCAGATGTGCACGTCGTCGCCGGGTATCGCGCTGAACGAACAGTCGCCGTCCAACATCACCAGCGCGCCCTCGGCGCCGAGCCCCTCCTCGCGCAGGCGACGCCCGGTGGTGATGTGCACCGGTTCACCGATACCGTGGAGCACCATGCGATGACGCGCGGCCAGCGCCTGCGCGCTGGTGATTCCGGGTATCACCGCATAGTCGAAGGTCACCGCGCCACGCGCGAGCACCCGCTCGACCATCCGCAGCGTGCTGTCGTACAGGGCCGGATCACCCCACACCAGGATGCCGCCGACGCCCTCGACCTCGGCGAAAGCCGACTCCAGCAGCGCGGACCTGCGGTCGTGCCAATCCTCGACGACGCTCGGGTAGTCGATGGGTGTGCGATCGCGCGGCGGGTCGTCGATCGGCACGATCCGGTACGGGCGATCCATGTGCTCGTCCAGGATCGCGGTCCGCACCGCGATCAGCTCCCGCTTGGCCTCGCCCTTGCCGATGACGAAGAACGCCTCGACCCGCCGCATCGCCTTGACGGCCTGCACGGTGACGTGGTCGGGATCACCGGCGCCGATGCCGATCACGTAGAGCTTGCGCATGCGGGCGAGCTTGCCAGGTCGCCCGAAGACTAGAGTGGCCAGGCGTGGCCCCTGACTCGCTTCACCCGGCTTCCACCCCCGACAGCCAGTACGAGGACCTGCTCCGGCTGGTGCTGGCGTCCGGCACGAAGAAGGCGGACCGCACGGGCACCGGAACCAGAAGCATCTTCGGCCACCAGCTGCGCTACGACCTCGCTGCGGGGTTCCCGCTGATCACCACGAAGAAAGTCCACCTGAAGTCGATCGTCTACGAGTTGCTGTGGTTCCTGCGCGGCGACTCCAACGTCGGCTGGCTGCACAAGCACGGCGTCACCATCTGGGACGAATGGGCCGACGCTCACGGCGAACTCGGCCCGGTCTACGGCGTCCAGTGGCGCTCGTGGCCGACGCCGGACGGCACCCATATCGATCAGATCGCGCAGGTGCTACACACCCTGCGCACCGACCCGGAATCACGGCGCATCCTGGTCTCCGCGTGGAACGTGGCCGATCTGGACAAGATGGCGCTTGCTCCCTGCCACGCGTTCTTCCAGTTCCACGTGGCCGACGGCAAGCTGTCCTGCCAGCTCTATCAGCGCAGCGCCGACCTGTTCCTCGGCGTCCCGTTCAATATCGCCAGCTACGCGCTGCTCACCCACATGGTCGCGCAGCAGACCGAGCTGGAGCCCGGCGACTTCATCTGGACTGGCGGCGACTGCCACATCTACGACAACCACCTCGAGCAGGTCACCGAGCAGCTCGGCCGCGACCCCTACCCGTTCCCGAAGCTGCGGCTGCGGCCCGCGCCGACGCTGTTCGACTACCGCTACGAGGACGTGGAAGTGGTCGGTTACCGGCATCATCCGGCCATCAAGGCGCCGGTGGCAGTGTGACCCGCACGATCGGACTGATCTGGGCGCAGACCCGTGACGGGGTGATCGGTTTCCGGAACACCATTCCCTGGCGCGTGCCCGAGGACATGGCGAACTTCAAGGACGCCACCTGGGGTCATCCTGTGGTGATGGGTCGGCGGACCTGGGATTCGCTGCCGCCGAGATTCCGGCCGTTGGCCGGTCGTCGCAACATCGTGGTTACCAGGCAGTCCGATTGGGCCGCCGAGGGCGCCGAACGCGCCGCGTCGGTGCCCGAGGCGCTGACGCGATGCGCCCCCGACACCGTGTGGGTCGCCGGCGGCGGCGAGATCTACCGCGCCGCCATGGACTTCGCCACCGATCTGCGCGTCACCGAGGTCGACACCACCGTAGAGGGCGATGCCTACGCGCCGCCGATCGGACCGGAATGGGATCCGGATGAACCAGAACCCTGGCGCACGTCGAAGACCGGCCTTCGCTTCCGGATCCGCCACTACACCCGCAGGTGATCCGGCTGATCGGACGCCACGTCGCGGGCAGCGTCGACCATGGCGGAACACGCCGGACAGCGGCCCGGCCGGCCAAACACGACCCGCGCGGCGGCGGTCTCGGGCATACTCCTGGATATGTGGCGGGCGGACCTCCATCCGTCCGCCCGCCTCGAGCCGTTGCCACCAGCCCGGCATCGGCTGGTGATCTGCGAAAGGCGGTCCATGGACAAGAAATCGCTGACTGCGGTCGCTCGCCAACAACTCAAGTTGGCAGCCACCGCTACGAGCGGACGTAGTTCACAAACCATCTATGGCGGTCACACGCATTCACTTCGGCAAACGGTGGTCGGCCTGTCGGCCGGGCAGAGCCTGGCCGAGCACGACAACGCGGGCGACGCCACCCTGCTGGTGCTCAGCGGCACGCTGACCCTGATCAGCGGCACCGACGAATGGAAGGGCTCGGCGGGCGACCTGCTCGTGGTGCCCAAGGCACGCCACAGCGTCAAGGCCGTGGACGACGTCGCCTTCCTGCTGACGGTGGCGAAGTAACAGCTACGCCGTGCGTCCCTGCCCGCCGGTCGGACGGGCCGGGCATTAGTCTGTCGATCATGGGTGAGCCGCAGCCGATCCTCGAACCACTCACACCGGCCGCGATCTTCCTTGTCGCCACCATCGACGACGGCGGCGAAGCCGCGGTGCGCGATCTGCTCGCCGACATCACCGGCCTGCGTCGCTCGGTGGGATTCCGGCTGGCGGGCGCCGGGCTCGCCTGTGTCACCTCCATCGGCTCCGCCGCATGGGACCGGCTCTTCGCGGGACCGAAGCCCGTTGAGCTGCATGAGTTCCCCGGCTTCGTAGGCGAGCACCACACGGCGCCCGCAACACCGGGCGACCTGCTGTTCCACATCAAAGGCGAGGCCCAGGACGCCTGCTTCGAGCTGGCCATGGCGATCGGCGACCGGCTCGCCGGCGCGGCGACAATCGTCGACGAGACGGTGGGCTTCCGGTACTTCGAGCAGCGCGACCTACTCGGCTTCGTCGACGGCACCGAGAACCCGGAGGGCCGCACGGCCGTCTCCGCGGCCCTGGTCGGCGATGAGGACCCGGAGTTCGCCGGCAGCAGCTACGTCATCGTGCAGAAGTACACACACCCGCTCGCGGACTGGCGCGCACTGTCGGTCGAGGAGCAGGAGCGCGTGATCGGCCGGACCAAGCTGGACGACTTCGAACTCTCCGATGAGGACAAACCCGCAGACTCGCACGTCGCGATCAACACGCTCGTCGATCCGGACGGCACCGAACGCCAGATCGTGCGCGGCAACATGCCCTTCGGCAGCGTGCGCGACGGCGAGTTCGGCACCTACTACATCGCCTACGCGGCCACCCCGAGCGTCACCGAACGCATGCTCACCCGCATGTTCCTCGGCACCGAAGACGCCGCCTACGACCGCATCCTCGACTTCTCCATCGCCGTCACCGGCACCTCGTTCTTCACCCCGACCATCGACTTCCTCGACGATCTTCCGCCCGCCCCGTGGGAAACGGAGAAATCCGGGGAACCCGTCGGCGTCGATGGGGCAGGTCTGTCCGGCAGCGCCACGGTTTCCGGCGACGGCGCCCTCGGTATCGGCACGTTGAAAAGGAGCACTCGGTCATGAACAACCTCCATCGCGAACTGGCGCCGATCACGTCCGAGGCATGGGCGGCCATCGAAGAGGAGGCGACGCGCACCTTCAAGCGGCACATCGCGGGCCGCCGCGTCGTCGACCTGTCCGGCCCGCACGGCACCGACTACTCCGCCGTCGGCACCGGCCACACCACGCCGATCGCGGCGCCCGACGAAGGCGTGCTGGCCCGCCGGCGCGTGGTCGCGCCCCTGGTGGAACTGCGGGTGCCGTTCACGCTCTCCCGTGCGGAACTCGACAACGTCGAGCGCGGCGCTCGGGACACCGATCTGGACCCGGTGAAGGATGCCGCGAAGAAGATCGCGTTCGCCGAGGATCGCGCGATCTTCGAGGGTTATCCGGCCGCGACCATCACCGGTGTCCGGGAAAGTTCGTCCAACCAGCCGATCACGCTGCCCAGCGACACCCGGCTGATGCCGGAGGCGGTCGCGCAGGCGCTGAGCGCCCTGCGCCTGGCCGGTGTCGACGGACCGTACTCGGTACTGCTGAGCGCCGACCTGTACACCGAGGTCAGCGAGACCTCCGACCACGGGCACATGATTCGCACTCACATCGAACGCCTGATCCCGGACGGCGAGATCATCTGGGCGCCCGCCATCAGCGGCGCGGTCGTGCTCACCACCCGCGGCGGCGACTTCGATCTACGCATCGGCCAAGACCTCTCCATCGGCTATCTGTCGCACGACGCCGAGTCCGTCCAGCTGTATTTCCAGCAGAGCATGACCTTCCTGGTGTACACCGCCGAGGCCGCGGTCGCGCTGACGGCATGAGCCTGTGGCCGATTCGACGCACGGATCGGCCACGGCTGGGAATTCCCGAGGTGTGCGTCCGCGCGCGAGCAGTAGGTACCGTAATGCCGGCAATGCACCAAAGGCAGGTAGGTGAGATGACAACGGTGCGGGTGGGTGTCGTCCCGACGCAGCGCGCGGCGCTCTACAGCGTGCTCGGCATCCTGGTGACCGTGACGATCTGCGGTGCTTTTGTGGCCGCGTTCGGCGCCAACCGGGTGTTCACCGGCCTGCTGGCCGGTGCCGTCGCGGGCGTCGCCGCGTTATCGGCGTTGTTCACCAGGGACGCCGTCGTGCTCACCGACCACACCATCTACCGGCGCACGCCGTGGACGGTGTCCAGCATCGCGTGGGATCGGGTGGTGGCCGGCCGGTTCACCCTCGACGAACGGTCCCGCTGGTCGCTGGCGCTGGACCTGTCCGGCGGCGACGAACCCCATGGCGAGTTGGTCCTACTGTCCATACCGCCGGTGGTCCGCCCGGTCACGGGCGCCTACGACCTGCGCAAGCGCGACCAGGTCACCGAGATCCGGGCGGTGCTGCGCCGCAAGCGGATTCCGGTGACGGTGCTGCCGCAGATCGCGGGTGCGCTGCAGCAACACTGGCAGATCGCACCGCCGACCCACTGATCGTCCGGCGCGGCGCTGCGGTAGAACCGCGCGGGACGCCGTGCGTCGGATTCCGATACCGTCATTCGGCCGGCAGCGCAGGCCGATCGAGTAGCAGGTATGAGTGCAGAGTCACAGCTTCTGCCTGCATCTGGGACCGGTAGACCGGTACCCGTTTCGTTGAGTCGAGTCACCCGAGTCTGTCCCCGATACGTGGACCCGCGAAGTCGGGAAATCCCTACATCGGCAGGCGAATCGATCGAGCTGATCGCTCACACCCGCGCTCACGGCGGCGGTCGACCAGCCGGAGTTCCCACCTGCACGACGGGTCGACCGCGGTATCGCGCGACGACGTCGGACTGTTCCTGAAGAAATTTCAGGTGGCTTCAGGCTGCCTTCAGCCACACTCTGCGACGGTGGTGACCATCTTCGAGACAACCGCTCCCCCAGGAGGTTTCACCATGGATGCCCTTTTGCGTCACGCACTCGACGGCCTGCGCTGGCTGCTCGTCGGCGCCGAATTCGACACCGACCAGGTAACCGTGGTCCGGGAGGTCTGGCAACAGGGGTAATACCGCACCTCACCTATTCCCACCATTCAAACAACTGGTTAAGGTTCCGAGAACATGTTTCTGCGCAAGATCGCCACAGCATCGACGCTTGCCATCGCGGTTGCCGGCATCACTACCGGAAATGTCAGCGCTGCTCCGCAGGCCACCGACAGTGGCACGGTCGGCTACACCGCGACCACATCCGAAGACAGCGCGGTCGTCCACATCGATTCGGGCTCGATGACGGTCGAGAATGGGGTTTTCGAAGTCAAAGCGGCCAACGGCACCGTACTCGCAGGCACCCCGCTGGAATTCCGCGTCGACGATTTCGTTTTCCCCATCGCCGCCGATATCAAGGGCCGGACGGCCACGCTCGTACCGCGATTCGACCTCGAGCATGCCGCCTATCGTCCGGTTGCCCTCCCCTTCGAAGACCAGGCTCGGTGGGAATCGCCGTACGACCGTGAAGTCGCGGCCTTCACTCGATTGAAGGACACCATCGCATCAGGGGCGGCGATCGGTACCACAGTCGGCGGTATCGGCGGCGGCCTCGTCGGCTGTGTGCTCGGTGGCATCGCCGGCGCGACCATCGCCGCTGCGACCATCATCGGCATGTTCGGGCCCTTCATCCCAGCCGCTGCCGTCGGCTGCCTGGGTGGTGTCATCGCCGTGGGCGCTCTCGGCACCCTCGCCGGTCAACTCTTCGTTACGGCACCTGTCGCCATCGCTGCCCTTGTCCAATACTTCACCACGATCAATCAACCCTTCACCCCGCCGACCAAGTAGGACGGCTCGTCCGCGCGGGTGCACAGTCGAGCCATGTCACAGTCCGCGCTGCTGCGTCGTCGTCCCAGTGAGGAGATGGGAACCACCCATCGATACCCGGATCGGAGACGGTCATGGCCACGAAGATTCTTGTCACCGGCGGCACCGGCACACTGGGCCGCCAGGTCCTTCCCCTGTTGCGGAACACCGGCGCCGATGTCCGCGTGCTCAGCCGCAGCGCGCGCGAACCGGTCGACGGCGTCGAGTTCGTAGCTGGAGATCTCTTGCGCGACAAGGAAATCGATGCCGCTGTTGCGGGTGTCGACACCATCCTGCACCTGGCGGGCGACGCCAAGGGCGACGAGGTGGCCACCGAAAACCTGATGCGCGCCGCGTTCGCCGCTGGAGTCCGGCACGTCGTGTACATCTCGGTGACCGCCGCCGATCTGCTGCCGCTGACTTACTTCCGCGCGAAGTTCGCCGCAGAACAGGTGGTCGCCACATCGGGCGTCCCGTGGACCACGCTGCGCGCAGCGCAGTTCCACGACTTCGTGCCGAATCTGGTTGATGCGATGCTGAAGTCGCCGGTGCTGCCGATCCTGGGCGGCGTGTGCGTCCAGCCGGTCGACGCACGGGAGGTGGCGGCCCGGCTGGTGGAATTGGCGCTCGGCGCGCCCGCCGGACGGGTGCCGGACCTGGTCGGGCCGACCGTGATCAGCATGCGTGAACTGGTCCGGGACTATCTGAAGGCGCTCGGCAAGCACCGCGCGCTGCTGACGGTGCGGGTCCCCGGCAAGGCGGGCCGGGTCTACCGCGCGGGCGAGAACCTGGTGTTCGACAGCGCGGATGTCGGCAAGCTGACCTGGGAGGATTACCTGACCGAGCGTGCCGATCGACCGTAGGTATCACGGCGCTGACGCCGGCCATCGCTCGGCATAGCGCCCGCGGCCAGTGACTCTAACGCTCCAGACCGCGCAGCACGATCTGAACGCCATTCCGGAATTCGTCGTCGACCGACATGTCCTTGGCTTGGCCGGCCGTCTGCGCCAGATGCGGATAGTCCTCGGGGGACAGTCGCGCCATCGCAGCCGTGCCCCGACCCGGCAGCGGCGCGTAATGCTCGTTCTGCAGGAAGCCGAGCAGGAATGCGATCAGCGTGCGCTGGGCGATTACCCGTGCGCGTCCGGTGAAACCGCCTTCGGTGAGCACGGCGAGCATGGCCTCCATCACGCGCAGCGATTCCACCGAGGACTGGCGATGCCGCAGCACCAGCGGCACGGCTGCCGGGTGGGCCGAAACCCCGGCGCGGATGTGTTCGATCAGCAGCGTCGCGCCCGCCTTCCAGTCGATCCCGGCAGGCCGCGTCGTGTCGATCGAGGCGAACATCTGGTCCACGATCAGCACCTCGAGTTCGTCGCGGTCGCGGATGTAGCGGTACAGCGCCATGGTGGCCACCCCCAGCTCCTTGGCCACGGCGCGCATGGTCAGCGCGGACAGGCCGTCGCGGTCGAGCACGGCGAGGGCGGCCGACACGAGATCGGTGTTCGTCAGCGACCGAGGACGGGGCACGAGTTGACAGCGTACAAGATACGCGCATACTGATCGTAGGCGTACGATGTACTCCTACGAGAGGAGCCCCATGTCCTTACCCACCGACGTTCCCGACCGAACACTGGTCGCCGTCTCCGGCGCGCAGATCCAGGTGCCGGACCCGGATTGCCTGATCCATCTACAGTTCCGCCGGTTCGCCGGCTGCCCGGTGTGCAATCTGCACCTGCGCTCGATCGTCACCCGCCGGCACGAGATCGCCGCGGCGAACATCCGCGAAGTGGTCGTATTCCATTCCAGCGCGGAGGAATTGCGCAAGTACACCGCTGAGCTGCCACTGGACGTCATCGCCGACCCGACCCGGAAGCTCTACCGTGAGTTCGGCGTCGAGAAATCGCCACGGGCGCTGCTCGACCCGCGTGGCTGGCGCGCCATCCTTCGCGGTGTCGCGCACGACGTGCGCGGCACGCTGCGCGGAAGGCAGGCCGCCCCGCCCGCGAAACCCGACGGCGGCAGTCTCGGGCTGCCCGCCGATTTCCTGATCGCCCCCGGCGGCCGCGTGCTCGCCGCGAAGCACGGTAAACACGTCTACGACCAGTGGTCGGTCGACGAATTGCTCGCGCTCGTACCAGCCATCGAGCGTCGCCCGTGATGGCAATCGAAAGGCCGTTGCCGGCGAGGGCATTCGCGCTGCTGTTCAGCGGATTGCTCGCGGGCGCGTTCGGCTACGGGGCGGTCAACGTGCTGTACGCCTTCCGCAGGGTGCCACTGGACGTACGCTTTACCTTCCACACCGCCCTGATGAGCGTGAACGGCCTTGTGATGCAAGCGCTGATGGGTTTGACCATTTTCTCCACGCTGGTACTCGCCGTGCGCTCCACCGCTCGGTATCGCTGGTTCGCGGGTGGCGCGGCCGTGCTTGCCGTCGCGGCGTTGGTGATCACCCGGCTCGGCAACGTCCCGATCAACCAGCACATCAAAGTGTGGGCGGTCAGCGGTCCCCCGGCCGACTACGCCACACTCCTGGCTCGCTGGGAAGCGTTCCACTTCGCACGCACCGCGTGCGCCGTAGTGGCGTTCCTGCTGGTCGTCATGCTCACCCTGCTCCCCACGAAAGAGGCACGCTTGTGATGACCGTCGAATTGTTCGTCTCCGACGAGTCGCTGACCACCGACCGCAAACGGGCACTCGCCGAACACATCCTGCGCGAGCTGACCACCGAACCCGCCGCGCCGGACTCGGTACTGACGAAAGCCCGTGAACTGACCCATGTTCTGGTGCGCACCCCCGAGGTCTGGGTGACCGGCGGGGCGCTCGCACCGCGCTACCTGGTGCGGCTCACCGTTCCCGGATCATGGAGCAACAACAGTGAATTCGGCGACCACGTGATCCCCCTGATCACAAAGGCAATCGCCGAGTCGGAGACCGATCAGGACCGACTGACCCGCGACCCGCACTGCGTGATCCAGATCATCGGCCTGCGTGAACACAATCTCGGCGTCCTCGGCCGAAAGCTCACCGCCACCGAGATCACCAAGCTGATGACCCAGGAATACCGGGACTCCGGCGACCACGCCGAAGCCCCCGAGGGTTACGCCATCGACCCGGTCTGCGGCATGACTGTCGAGCTGTCGACCGCCCGGTTCACCCTCACCCACGAGGGCACCGACTACGCCTTCTGCGCCCCGGTCTGCCGCAAGGTCTTCGCCGAGGAACATGCAGTCCCCGGCTAGCACACCCCTCGGCCAACGATCGCCCGACCGGCAACGGCGGGCGATCAGGGCAGTAGCGACCCTGGATCGATCGTGAATTCGAAAGGATTGCGCAAGGTGACGGCATCCCCTGCCGCCACCCGGTGCGTCAACTCGTAGGCGTGGTCATCGCCGAGTTCGTGGGCGAACAGCACCGGCAAGGATTCGCCCGACAGCTGCCCCTTGAACGAGTTGGGCTCGAAGCGCCAGTAGCTCGGGATACCCGCCTCTGCATACACGACGGGCTTTACCATTCTGTCCTGCAGCGTGGTGGATTTGGACACCACCTCGACCACTAGTCGAACCTGGTCCGCGGGGATTCCTCGATCATCCCACCCGATCGAACCGCTCGCCACGATCAGATCGGGAATCGGCTCATCGTCGTTGATCAATACCCCGACACCTTCGAGCACGACGAAACCAGACGGTACGGCGTCCGTGAGTGAGCGCACCAAGCATTGGATCAGCCACTGATGCCGGGGCTTCGGCGCGGCATTCACGACGAGCTGACCATTCAACACCTCGTAACGCAGTCCGTCTTCGGGCATGTGCTCGAGGTCGGCAGCCGTCCAGCGCTCTGCACGGTGCACCGGCATAGCCATAAGACCACCTCCAACCTCGTCGAACGGTGACGTACGGTCGCCGCCGATTCCATTCGAGTTTAGCCGAACCGCCGAAACGATCCCGCCGGTAGAGGGCACCGAGCCGTGCCCTGCACCGGCGGATCTCGTCGTGCCGCTATTCAGCGATCACAATCTTGACCTCGGCGGCTGCCATGTCGGTCGGTTCGCCGGGGGCTATGAACCAGTGGGTCACCTCGCCGTCGGCGAGATCGCCGCCGAGGTCGCCGTTCGGGAGGACCGAGAGGGCGCCCGCGGTGGTGGCGGCCAGGAATTCCAGCAGAGCCGCGCGGCCGGATGAGGCGACGGTGAACGTGGTCGACTCGTAGTCGATCTCGTACTCCTCGCGCACCCGTTCGGCCTGGGCGAGCGCCTCGGTCTGGGTGACCGCGACGACGCCGCCCGCCGTGGGAACGACGAACGCCGGATGATCCGCACCGAGCGGGCGCGCCCGATCCGTGTAGGACACCGGATGCGACGCCGCCGCGGCGAGCTCTTGCCGCACCTGCGGGTCGGCCGGTACCAGCCAGCGAATGTCGCTGTCGGCCACCGGTTCCAGGGCGATCCCGAACCCGGCGCCCGCCGCCGACAGCTCCGCCGCCGACAGATCGCCCGCGAACAGGCAGGCCGCACCGGCCTTCTGCACCGCCCACACGGCGACCACGGCGTCCACCGAGCGCGGCAGGGTCACCGCGACGACGTCGCCCGGCCCCGCACCGCGATCGATCAGCACCCTGGCCAGCTGCGAGGAGCGCCGATCCAGCACGTGGTAGGCGACCTCGTCGCCGTCGGCCAAGAGCGCGGGCGCCTCCGGGTCCTCCTCGACGACCTCGCCGAGCACCTTGGCCACCGTGCGCGCACCAACCCGGCCGACCGGCTCCTGCACGGAAGCTGTTGCCGTGATACCGGATTCGACCAGCAGCTGGGCCCGTTCGTCCGCATCCAGAATATCGATGTCGCCGATCAGGGAATCCGGATCGCCGACCAGCGCGTCCAGCACTCGGACCAGGCGCGCGGAGAGGATTTCCACCTCTTCCGCAGTGAACCGGCTGCCCAGATACTTCAGGATCAGCTCGATGGTGGACTCCGCGACCACCATCAGCGTCATCGGATAGTGCGTCGCGTCGTTGAGGTCGACACCAGTGACCGACATGCCGTCGATCGAGCTGGCCGCCGAAATCGCTTCCTTGTCGACCGGATACGACTCGAATACCACCAGCGTGTCGAACAACGACCCGGCACCCGCCACCCGCTGGATGTCGGTGAGCCCCACGTAGTGGTGCTCGAGCAGGTCGGCCTGATCGTGCTGCAACCGCTCCAGCAGCTTGCCGACGGACTCGCGGTCATCGATCCGCAGCCGCACCGGCAGCGTGTTGATGAACAGACCCACCATGGACTCCACACCGGACAGCTCCGCCGGACGGCCGGACACCGTCGCGCCGAACACCACATCACCGCGACCGGTGAGCCGCCCGAGCAGAATGCCCCACGCCGCCTGCACCAGCGTGTTCACCGTGACGCCGAGTTCGGCTGCGTGCTTGGTGATCCTGCGGGTGCGGTCGGCGTCGATCTCGGTGGTCAGCTTGCCGATCTCGTAGTTCTCCGCGGCACGCGGCTGCGGCGCGAGCTGCGTCGGCTCGGTGAGTCCGTCCAGCGCCGACGCCCAGACGCGCAGCGAGGCGTCCCGGTCGCGCCCCGCCAGCCAACCGAGGAAGGTGCGGTAGGACGCCACCCGCGGCAGCGACGTCTGGTCGCCGCGGACCGCGTACAACACCAGCAGATCCCGCAAGAGCAGCGGCATCGACCAACCATCCACCAGGATGTGGTGGGTGGTGATGGCCAGGTGCCACTGCGACTCCTCGCTGCGGAACAACGTGAACCGCATCAGCGGCGAGACGGTCATGTCGAAGCGCGTCGCCTGCTCGGCCGCGACCTGCCTGCGCAGTTCCGCGGTCCGCTGCTCGGCGGGCAGCCCGGTGAGATCCACCTCGCGCCACGGCGCCTCGACCCGATCCAGCACCACTTGCACGGCCTGTCCGTCGGAGTCGGTGACGAACGCGCTGCGCAGATTCGGGTACCGGTCGATGATGCCCTGCGCGGCCGCGTGCAGCCGTGCGACATCCAACGTGCCGCCCAAGTCCACCACGGCCTGAACGGTGTACACGTCCACGGTGGACTGGGACATCAGCGCGTGGAACAGCAGACCGGACTGCAGCGGCGAGAGCGGCCATACCTCGGCCAGCGCCGGGTAGTTCCGTTCCCACAGCTCGATGTCGGTCTGGCCGACCCGAACCAGCGGCATGTCCGACGGCGTGAAGCCGCCCGCGCCCGGCCGCCGGGCATGCGTGGCCAGCGCGGTGAGCGCCTCGACCCAGAGGTCGGCGAACTCCTGCACCTGTTCCTGGCCGAGCAGCCCGGTCGGGAAGGCGAACGACGCACTCAGCTGCGGGCCGTCCGCGCCGTCGGTGACGATCGCGTTGATGTCGATCGTCGCGTTGGCGGGCATGTCGAGGTCCATGTCGACATCCAGCTGACCGAGGTCGGCCGCCGGCACCCAGCCGATCTCGGCTAGCTGCTCGTTGTTCCCCCCTGCCGACATCCGGCCCAGGTAGTTGAAGCTGATCTGGGCTGTGTCGGATCCCGCCTTGCTCCCACTCGCGCTACCGAGGCGCGGCGCGGTTTCCGGGTTCAGATACCGCAGCAGGCCATAGCCGAGGCCCTTGTCGGGCACCACGAGCAACTGCTCTTTGATCGACTTCACGATATCGCCCAGCGCGGCGCCACCGGCGAAGGCGTCTGTGAGGTCCGCGCCGGCCAGGTCCAGCCGGACCGGGTAGGCGGTGGTGAACCAGCCGACGGTGCGCGAGAGGTCCGCGCCGGCGACGACGTCCTCTTCGCGACCGTGGCCTTCCAGCTTGATCAGCACCGAGTCGGCGTCCGCGGGTCCCGCTGTGGTTACGCGAGCTGCCGCCTCCGAACCGGCCGCTCCTGCCGAGCGGTCGCCACGCCAGCGGACGACGGCCATGGCCAGAGCCGACAGCAAACCGTCGTTCACGCCACTGCGGTAGAGGCCGGGAATCGCGGAGAGCACCGCGTCGGTGATCTCGGCGGGCAGTGTGACCTCGACTCGCTCGACGGTCGCGTTCGTGTCGACTTCGGGGTCGAACGCACGCACGCCGAGCAGTGGGTCCGGGGTGGCCGAAACCTGCTGCCAGAACGGCAGTTCCGCGACCCGTTCCGGAGCACGCGCCGCGTCGAGGAGGCTGTGCGCCCAGCGCCGCATCGAGGTGCCGTTGGCGGGCAGCGCCACCGGCTGACCGGCAACCAGTTGCGACCAGGCGACCGCGAAGTCCGGGATCAGGATGCGCCACGACACGCCGTCGATCACGAAGTGGTGCGCGGCGATCAGCAACACGTCGCGCCGCTCACCGTCGAAGGCGAACCACACGAACTGCGCCATCGCAGCATTCGCCGGATCGAGCCGGCCCAGCGCCGCGTCCAGCGCCGCGGTGCCGACCCTGGTCAGCTCCGCCTCGTCGATGTCGACGGCCAGCTCCACCCGATGCACCAGCGCATCGATGTCGACCGCACCGCGCGGCAGCGCCTCGAACGTCCAGTCCGCGCCGGTGCGGCGCAGGCGCGACCGCAGCACGTCGTGATGGTCGAACACGGCCGCGATGGTGCCGACCAGGGTCTCCCGATCGATGCCCTCGGGCAGTCGCAACACCATGGTCTGCGAGAACCGCTGGTAGGACGAGCCGCTCGCAAGGAATTGCGTCATGATCGGCGACAGCGGGATCTCGCCGACACCGCCGCCGGGCAGTTCCTCCAGCTTCGCCTGTTCGGGGCCGCCGAGCGTCGCGATCTCGGCCAGCGCGGCCACGGTGCGTTGCTCGAAGACGTCACGCGGGGTGAAGGTCACCCCACGCGTCTTGGCCCGCGACACCAACTGGATGGAGACGATGCTGTCACCACCGAGCGCGAAGAAGTCGTCGTCCAGACCAACCCTGTCGATGCCGAGCACATCGCCGACCACCTCGGCGATCACCTGTTCCGTGGGGTTTTGCGGGGCGCGGTAGGCGCGGGTCTCCACGGCTGGTTCGGGTAGTGCTTTGCGGTCCAGCTTGCCGACCGGCGTGAGCGGGATCTCGTCGAGCACGACGATCGCCGCGGGCACCATGTACTCCGGCAACGTCCGCCCGATCCGTTCGGTCAGCACGGCAGGCTCCAGCGTCGCCCCCTTGGCCGGCAGCACGTAGGAGACCAGCATCGTGGCGCCGGAACCGGCTTCGCGGCCGACCGTGACCGCGAAGTCGACGCCTGGCTGCGCCGCGAGCGCCGCATCGATCTCACCGAGCTCGATACGGAAACCGCGCACCTTCACCTGGAAGTCGTTACGGCCCACATACTCCACCACCGGGACGCCCCCGGCCCTGCCCCAGCGCACCATGTCGCCGGTGCGGTAGAGACGATCACCAGGCGCACCATACGGATCGGCGACGAACCGCGCCGCCGTCAGTCCCGGTCGCGCGTGATAGCCACGCGTCAACTGGATACCACCCACATAGAGTTCGCCCGCAACACCTTCAGGCACCGGACGCAGCCTGCTGTCGAGCACCAGCGACCGCATGCCGCGGATCGGACCGCCGATGGTGACCGGGTCACCAGGCCGCAACGCGTCACTGATGTTGGTCATGATCGTCGTCTCGGTGGGCCCGTACCCGTTGTGGAACGCCCGCTCGGACACCCCGACCCACTTGGCCGCCAGATCAGCGGGCACCGCTTCGCCGCCCGCCACGATCGCCCGCATACCCGACAACGCGTCCGAGTCCAGCGACGCCAGCACCGACGGGGTGAGGAAGGCGTGCGTGACACCCTCGGCACGGATCAGGTCGGCCAGTGCCTCCCCGCCGAAGGTCAGCGGCGGCGCGACCACGAGCCCGCCCGCCGAGCCGAGCGCGAGCAACAACTCCAGCATCGACGCGTCGAAGGACGGGGATGCGAACGCCAGGGCCCGCGAATCCCGGTCCAGGCGATACCGCTCCACCTGCTCGGCGCTGAAGTTCGCCAGGCCGGCATGGGTGACCACGACGCCCTTGGGGAGACCGGTGGAACCGGACGTGTAGATCACGTACGCAGTGTTTTCCGCCCGGATCACACCGTGCCGCTCGGAATCGGCGATCGGAAGATCCGACTGCGCCTGCACTTCGGCCTCGAACTGCGGATCGTCCAAGGCCAGCCAGCCGGCACCGCTCGCGATCGGCGGCAGCGCAGCGGCTTCCGCGGCGATCGTGAGGCCGAGCTGCGCACCCGAGTCGGAGACCATGTGCGCAATGCGGTCGGCCGGGTAGGCCGGGTCGACCGGCAGGAATGCGGCACCCGACTTGGCCACCGCCCACACCGCGAGCACCGACCGGATCGACCGCGGAATCGCCACGGCCACCAGCACCTCCGGACGCGCGCCACGATCGATCAGGACACGCGCCAATTGTGTGGAGGCGGCATCGAGTTCGGCGTAGGTCAACGAGTGGCCCTCGAAGACGACCGCCGGACCGTGCGGATTCGCGGCCGCCGCGGCCGTCATGAGCTCCGGAAGAGTGCGCGGCCGCACTGCTGGGCCACCAGCCCGAGTGAGCAGATCAGTGCGCTCTGACTCCTCCAGGATCTGCAGGTCGCCGACCGGCTGCTCTGGTTGGGTGGTGATCGCGTGCAGTAGTCGGGTGAACCGTTCGGCGAATACCCGCACGGTGTC
>NZ_JBFAAB010000022.1:0-100334 GCF_040639505.1 Nocardia sp. NPDC023852 | reverse complement strand
AATGCCGGGCCCTCGACATTAAACGCCACCACACACCCCCAACCGGCGCACCATCATCACCAAGACGAGTCAGTCACCCCGGACTGCGACGCATCCCGGTCGGTGGGTGCGCTGTTGATAAGCGTCCTGCAGCGATTTCCTACTCGCCTGGACGTCCTCCAGCATCTTGGCCAGCAGTTCCTCATCAGCGTTGCTCACGCCTTGCCTCCTCCCCCGACTCCTTCGACGGCAGACTCCGACCACCCGATCGGCGTCACGTTCCCGATCGCTCTCCGTCTCTCGACGTCGATGTTATGGAGCAGCTTCACGCTCTTGTCGATTCCACCGGCGAAATCTTCATTCAGGAGCTTCTCAAATGATTCGCCGCCCTTGCAAATGGCCTCGTTCTGCTTACTCCAATCCTTTTTGAAATGATCGCCCGACGCATTCGTGTCGCACAGTGGCTGCGCCATAAGCGGTTCCGTCTTCACATTCAGCGTGTCGAATACGTCATGAATATTGCTCGCAATATCTTTCAAGTCGACCGACAGTCGGCTCAGCTCGGCTTCGACCCTGATCCTTTTCGCATCCACATCCATGCCGTCCGCCTCTACCTGTCTATCCACCGACCCGATGATCCTATTTTCATATAGACCGAAGTACGGTGGTTCACCAACGCCGGGGAACGACCTACTTCAGGATGTGCCGAGCTTCTCGGTTTACGCCTGCGCCCCCTGCCGTTCCTGGAACCGCTGCTCGAAACCCTTCACAAAGGTGGTCGGCGCGATCGAGGACGAAGAGTGTTCCAGCACACCGTCATCGGCGATGTAGAAGATGGCCCGGCCGATCGCGATCTCGCCGCGCGGCACCGGCACGTACACCATCCATCCACAGCTGAACCGGTCGCCGACCAGTTGGTCCAGCGGGTAACCGGTGGTGTCGAGACCGCGGCTCTCGATGTAGCCGCGCACCCGGAAGATAGCTTCTTCCTCCGGCATCTGTTCCGGCAGCGAGGCCATCACCCCGGCTAGGGTCAGTTGGTAGATAGCCCCGTCGATGTCGAACCGGCCGTCCTCGCCGAACAGGTTCTCCACCGTCTCTTGGGTGACCACACCGACCTCGGCCGCCGACACCAAAGCCGCAGCGGCAGCGCGCTGTTCCGCGCTCGGCGGCTGGGCCGCCAGGCCCGCGACAATGCCGACCACGGTGTTCGCCGTCCACACACCGGGAACCGCGGTGGCGCACTGCTCCGCGGACGGAGACTCGCCCCGGTACCAGCGGCCACCCTCCCACCAGTACACAAACGACATCAAACCGGTGGCCGCACGGGGATTGAGCACCGGATCGGCCACCCATCCCGGCGCACCGGCATAAAAGTTCGGCATCGGCGCGCCGTCGTTGTAAGTGGCATCCAAATTCGGCGACTCCCACACCCCACCGGACAGCACCGCCCTACCACCGGGCAGCGAGTACAGCGTCGCACCGCCACGGCGCGAACTCTCGAACCAGCCCATGGACGGCAACACCCGCGGACCCCAATCCGAGCGGGCCGCGACGAACGCCGCCGAAATGCACGCCCACCGCGCCCACATCTCCGGGAAATCGGGAAACTCGTTCTCCGCCAACACCGGCCACACCTTGGCCGCCTTATCCGCCCGCGCCGCCACAGCAGCGTCCTGCGGAGTACGGGCCTGCCTGCCGCCGTGGCCGATATAGGCAGCCAACCATACTGGCAGCGTCTCGCGCGGGTACTCCTCCAGATCGGCGCGGTAGGCCTCGGGATCGAACAGCTGCCCATCCGGGAACGGCTCGTCACCGAAGTCGTAGTCGACCTCGAACTCACCCTCGGCGCTCAACCGGACCAACAACCGCCACCACGGCTCACCGTCCAGCTCCGCGACCAACGCGCGGTGCTCGCGCACCTGATCGAGAACCGGAGCGGGCGGCTCGGCCCGCATCGAACGCTCACCGTCGGCGTAGACAACCTCGGCAAAACCGGTGGTAGTGGTCAGCGCGAACACCGCATCCAGCTGCTGCCAACCCTCCGGACCGACCGCGGCCATCGCATCGGCAATCTGCCGCGCCAGCACCCGATCCCGGCTCTCGGCGGCCTCGTCCCTCTCCGGAGCAGCGGTCCCGTCCGCCCCCTCTGCCCCGTCCGGCGTACCGAAGGGCAGGCTGAAACCAACGTCCGGCGTCTCGTTGTTTTCACCAGCGTTGTCCGGGTTGTCTTTGTTCTGCTCGCTCACAGTCCGCTTCCGCTGATCGTCCGCACTCTTACGCCCGACATTTTTACACATATGAGGCCGTAACCGACTCCCAACACCGGGAAGCCTCGTCGGTAGGCGAAAATTACCCTGTACGCACCATTGTCCAGCGAGGTTGTGTTTGGCGAGACAATCCGCACTGCCATCGACACCGCGGATACCTTCGACTCCGATCACGAGCTACCGACAGGCTGCGCACCTGCGCGCCGATAACCTTCGGGAGGCCGCACTTCGAATATTCCGGCAATCAGTTCGAGCATAATCTCGGCGTTTCGATCGACGGTCATCGGGTGCGGCATCGAAATGGCCAGCGGCACTGGGAATGGCGAAAGTTCATCCACTGACCGGACACGATGTCACCACTGTTTCGGCTCGAATGATTCCATTGCCGGCCAATTGCATTCGTTGCCGGCTGCCATAACGACCGCCGCGTACGGCCCGGGTCCGAATCCAGCGGCCGGGCTGCCCATCGCGCACCGCACGATGGGCATCGCCAGTGCGGCCAACCCGGAGAGATGGAACAGTCAGCGACGGGCTTTGGCCACCACCGCGTCCACGGCCGAGGCGGCGGATATCTCTTCCGCCTCGCCGGTGAAACGGTCGCGCAGTTCGACCTTGCCCTCCGCCCAGCCGCGGCCGATGACCAGGACCAACGGCATGCCGAGCAGCTCGGCGTCCTTGAACTTGACGCCGGGCGAGGCAGTGCGGTCATCGAAGAGCACATCCAAGCCGTGGGCGTGCAGCCCGGCCACCACCTCTTCGGCCCCCGCACGCGCCGCGTCGTCCTTGTTCGCGATGACGACGTGCACGTCGTACGGCGCGACCTCGGCTGGCCAGCGCAGCCCCTTGTCGTCGTGCTGCTGCTCGGCGATCACCGCGACCATGCGCGAGACGCCGATGCCGTAGGAGCCCATGGTGAGCCGCACCGGCTTGCCGTTCTCGCCCAGCACGTCGACCTCGAACGCGTCGGTGTACTTGTTGCCGAGCTGGAAGATGTGGCCGATCTCGATGCCGCGGGCCGTGACCAGGGTGCCGCGCCCGTCCGGTGAGGGATCACCGTCGCGGACCTCGGCGGCCTCGATGGTGCCGTCGGGCGTGAAGTCACGACCGGCGACCAGGCCGACGACATGCTTGCCCGGCTGGTCGGCGCCGGTGATCCAACTCGTCCCGGTGCCGACGCGGGGATCGACCAGGTAGCGAACACCGTTGGCCTGCAACGCCTTCGGTCCGATGTATCCCTTCACCAGGAATGGGCTCTCGGCGAAATCGGCTTCGGTGAGCAACTCGACCTCGGCCGGTTCGACCGAGACGCCCAGGCGCTTGTCATCGACCTCTCGATCGCCGGGGACCCCGATGCCGAGGATCTCGGTCTTGCCGTCCGGGTGGCGCAGCTTCACCATGACGTTCTTCAGTGTGTCGGACGCGGTGACCGGGCGACCGTAGCGCTCGGCGATGCCCGCGCTGTTGGCCCAGTCGACCAGGGTCGCGATGGTCGGGGTGCCGGGGGTGTCGTGCACGACGGCCGCGGGCTGTCCTTCGATCGGCAACGGCGCGGGAGCTGACGTGACCACCGCCTCCACATTGGCCGCGTAACCGGATTCGTGGCAGCGCACGTAGGTGTCCTCGCCGACGGGGCTGTCGGCCAGGAACTCCTCCGACGCGCTGCCGCCCATCGCACCCGAGGTTGCCGCGACGATGACGTACTTGACCCGCAGCCGATCGAAGATGCGCTGGTAGGCCTCACGATGTGCGTCGTAGCTCGCCTTCAGTCCGTCCTCGCTCAGATCGAAGGAGTAGGAGTCCTTCATAACGAACTCACGCCCGCGCAGGATACCCGCGCGGGGGCGCTCCTCGTCGCGGTACTTGGTCTGGATCTGGTACAGCGTGACCGGAAGGTCCTTGTAGGAGCTGTACTCGCCCTTCACAGTGAGCGCGAACAGCTCCTCATGGGTGGGGCCGAGCAAATAGTCCGCACCCTTGCGGTCCTGCAACCGGAAAAGGCCGTCACCGTACTCGGTCCACCGGTTGGTGGTCTCGTACGGGTCCCGCGGCAGCAGCGCGGGCAGCGAGATCTCCTGGGCGCCGATCGCGTCCATCTCCTCGCGCACCACGTCCGCGACCTTGCGCAGCACTCGTAGGCCCAGCGGCAACCACGAGTAGACACCTGGGGCGACGCGGCGCACATAGCCGGCGCGAACCAAGAGTTTATGGCTGGGCACCTCGGCGTCGGCGGGATCGTCGCGGAGGGTTCGCAGGAACAGGCGGGAGAGGCGGGTGATCACGGAAGCACAGGGTAGTCGCCGACCGGATGCTGTCGACAGCGCATTACCGTATTCGTTCGTGCTGGTGCTGCTACCTCCTTCCGAAACCAAATCCGACGGCGGCGCGGGCGCGCCCCTCGCGCTGGACACCCTGGCTATGCCGCAGCTCACAGCGGTGCGTGCGCGCTTGGTCGACGAAGTGGTGCGGCTGGCGGCCGACCCGGACAACGCCCGCTCGGCGCTGGGGCTCGGCAAGGGGGCTGAGGGCGAGATCGCCCGCAATGCGGCGTTGCGCACGTCACCGACCCGGCCCGCGCTGGAGCGCTACACCGGCGTCCTCTACGACGCGCTCGACGCGGGCTCGTTCACGAAGCTCCAACGAGCCAAGGCGTATGCCCGGCTCGGTATCGGCTCAGCCCTGTTCGGCGCGGTCCGCGCGGGTGACCCCATTCCCGCCTACCGGCTCTCCGGCGGCTCCAAACTGCCTGGACTACCGACCCTTTCGGCGGTCTGGCGCGACGCGCTTGCCGAGGCGTTGCACACCGAGGCCGCGGGTGAACTCGTAGTCGACCTGCGCTCCGGCACCTACCAGCAGCTGGGCCGCGTTCCGGGCGCCATCACCGCGAATGTGCTCACCGAGCACCCCGACGGGTCCCGCACGGTGGTGAGTCACTTCAACAAGCACCACAAGGGCCTGCTGGCCCGGGCCCTCGTGCTCACCAGGGCCGAGCCGACCGACGTCCGCCGCGTCGCGCGGGTGGCGGCGAAGGCCGGGTTGCGAGCCGAGATCGCCTCACCTACTGAACTTCTCGTCATCACCTGAGCGCGGGTGCGGTCACCCGGTCACCGACGGGCGGCCGACCTCGGCGAGATCGTCGGCGTGGTGAACGCGGGGGCGGTGCGGAACCAGAGCACCCGCCGCTCGCTGCGCTGATCTGCCCGACAACCGCTACCGCTGGTCGGCCTCCTCCGGTGCGCGTGAAGCCGGAGGAGGCCGTTGTGGGTCGTCCAGGACCACTGGGAGGAATGCGTGTGAAATCCTCGGCCAGTTGTGCTGCCACCGGCCTTCACGAAGATCGTGTTCAAGCGCATGAAGCAGGCGTGTGATCCAGGGGCCTTCGTCGCGCAGTGGCCGGATCAGGCCGGTGTCAGCACAGGTCGCGACGACCGGCACGAGTGTGTTCTTGGCGTCGTCGGTCTGTCCGGCCGCCGCAAGGCAGGACGCGAGCAGCAGTTGGGCGTGTAGCGCCGCTCGTGGGCGGCGAGCGGCGTCGATGGAATTACGCAACCGTGTGGCCCGTGCGCAGGCGGCGGCGATCTGGGCGGGGATCTGGTCACGTAGCAGCACGCGTATCGCGGAATCCTCGATCAGTTCGCCGGTCAGGATCGCGATGCCGTTGTCACCCGTTGCCATTGCACGGCGGCCGGCGCCTGCCTGGTCGGGTGCTTCTACGGCCGAGGTTGTGGTGGTCGTCAGTCCGAGGCGTACCCGCTCGTTGGTGATTCGCGCGGCAAGTCGCGGCACGGCAAGCGTTCTGGCGGTCCTCGCGCCTTTGTCCAGGCGTCGCGCCGCGGCATCGAGATCACCACGCAGTGCTTTGATCCGGGCGCCGGTCGCGTAGGTGGCCATCATGAATTCCACCGGGCCGCCTTCGACTCCGACACCGCTGACTTCATCCAGCAGTTGCTCGGCCTCATCGAGTTGATCGCGTTCGTAGAGCAGCTCGCCGAGCAGCGCATCAGCCAACGCCGGGTAGGACTGGTAACTGGAGGAGCTCCTGGCGATCTTGCGAGCCTTGCGGAAACTGTGTTCGGCGGCGGAGACGTCGAGCTGTTCACGGGCCACGAGACCCAACAAGCTGTGGTTGATTATCTGGCTGAACGTTCCGCCGATCCGCTGCTGGTAAGGAGCGGCCCAGTCGAACCACGCATGTACTTGATCGAACTCGAAACGGCGGAAGGCCAAATACGCTGCGGTGCTTGCCGCAGCACCCAGTGCCCACGGACTCAACGTGTCGGTTCTGGACAGGCAATCGGCCACTACAGCGTCTACGCCCTCGAGATGGTCGCTCATCGCGCGCCCGGCGCTCTCGATGAGGGCTGCTTCGGCCGCGAGATCGGAATCGGGCCCCTCGATCGACGCGCCCGCGAGCCGCAGTGCGGTATTCAGCTCGGCGGGTCGACGCAGCAGCGTATATGTCCAGGCGAGCGCGAGTTGCAGACGCGGACGGGTTGCCACGAGCGGCGGCGGAAGCTTCGCTACCAGGCCGAGCAGCGTCGCGAACCGGGCATGCGCGACGTGGTCCATGGCCCGCTTCTCAACGAGGTCCACTGCGTGTTCGCCGTCGCCGCAGGCGAGGGCGTGATCGATGGCCTCGCTGATCATCCCGTGCTCGCCGAACCAGGTGGCGGCAGTGCGGTGCAGTTCGTCCACTTGATCGGGGCGGTCGCGCGCGAGCCGCTGACGCAGGAATTCCACGAACAAGTGGTGATAGCGGAACCATTCCCCATCCTCGTCGATACGGCGCAGGAACAAATTCCGCCGCTCGATGTTTTCCAGCAGCGCCTGCCCGTGCCGCTGCCCGGTCAACGCGGTGGCGAGGTCACCGCAGATCTTTTCGGGCAGGGAGGTCTCCAGCAGGGCAACCAACAGCGCCGGATCCACCGTGTCGAGCACGTTCTCGGCGAGGTACTCAGCGATAGCGTGATGGCGTCCCGATATGTGGCTGATCAATGTACCGGGGTCGTGGTGTCCGCGCAGTGACAGCGATGCGAGCTGCAATGCCGCGACCCAGCCTTCGGTGCTGTCGCGCAACTCCGCGACCTCACCGTCATCCAGGGGCAGACCACCCAGCTCCACCAGAAACGAGCCCGCCTCGAGAGCGTCGAAACGCAAAGCACTGGAGTCGATCTCGACGAGCTCATTGCGAACACCCATAGTCGCCAGCGGCAAGCCCTCCGACGATCTGCTGGTGACGATGATCTGCAAATGGTGGCAACCGTTCTCCAGCAGGAACCGCAGGGCGGCAGTGGCGGCGGGATCGGTAATCCGATGCCAATCATCGATTACCACCGCCACACGTTCGTGGTGCTCATGGATGTCGTTGATCAACGTCGTGAGCACATAGCGAGTTGCCTCCGAACCTTGCTCCTCGAGCATCCGGCCCAGCTCGGGCACCAGCGCCGGACGCACCCGGTGAATCGCCTCGATCAGATGCAGCAGGAACCACACGACGTTGTTGTCGTCGCGATCGGCGTTCAACCACGCGACCGCCACCTGCTGCTCCTCGGCAAGGTGTCCGGCCCACTGCGCGGCCAGAGTGCTCTTACCGAACCCGGCCGGAGCGTGGATGACAGTCAGTCGCGGTCGGGAAGCGGTCCGCAATCGATCGATCAGTCTGCCGCGATGCACCAACGCCCGCGCGGACATGGCCGGGCGGAACTTTGTTTCGGGGGTGGGCGGCGTCGTGGTCCGCCGGAATGACGGTGACCGGCCGGTAGGAGCCGATCCCGGTGCGCCGATGTCTTCCACAGTCGACGTCAGGTCGCCGTAGTCGTCGGTGCGCACCGTCATATCCTGCACCGGCATACCGTGGGACTTCTCGACACCGCGCAGCGATTCACCGAACTCGGCGGCTGACGCCGGGCGTTCGGCCGGGTTGTGCGACATACTCGCCTCGATGGCGGCACAGAGGTCGTCGGGCATGCCATCGGGCCGCAGATCCGGCAGCGGCTCGGCGGCGATCCGCAGGAACTGCGCGACCACCTGCTCGCCGGAGCGGCGCTCGAACGCGGCATGGCCGGTGATCATGCAGAACAAGGTGGCGCCCAGACCGTATACGTCGGACGCGACCGACGGGTTTCCGGATCGCAATACCTCGGGGGCGGTGAACGCGGGCGAGCCGGTGATCACGCCGGTGGTCGTCTCGAAACCACCCTCGATGCGGGCGATCCCGAAGTCGGTGAGCTGTGGCTCGCCATAATCGGTGAGCAACACATTTCCCGGCTTGATATCACGGTGCAGAATCCCGGCCCGATGCGCCGTCTCGAGGGCGCCTGCCATTTTGATCGTGATACGGATTGCGTCGTCGAGCGGCAGGCGTCCCTCTCGGCGAATACGGTCTTCCAGCGAGCCGTGGGAGTGGTACGGCATGACCAAGTACGGGCGTCCGCTGCGGGTGGTACCGACTTGGAGGATGTGCACGATGTTCGGATGGCCGGACAATGCGCCCATCGCTTGCTGCTCGCGCAGAAATCGTTCGACGTTTTCCGGCTCGAGATCCGCCGTCGCAAGCAGGATCTTGACCGCGACGTTGCGGTTCAGCGCCCGCTGCGTACAACGGTAGACCACCCCGAAACCTCCCCGCCCGATCTGTCGCGGGCCGTCGAGACCGGTGCCCTCCAGCTCTCTATCGATGTCTGGAGGCCGGTCACTCTGCGTCGCGAATGGGTCCTGGTCGGCCATCGTCTTGTCTGTGTCGGGCGCCGCGGTGCTGCCGCGCTGCCTTCCCAGTTTATGCCCGGCGAACCACCGAACCCGGGCAGATCGGGACCAGGAGGCAACTGTCGCTACGGCTGTAGCAGGTCACCGCTCCCGAATGCTCCGTATCCGGGAGCTGACGGCGGTCGGCTCATAGCTTGTCGCCCGCCGTCTGTTCGGCAGCTCGCTGACGTGCACCCCAGCGTGCGGCCGAACCAGCGATCCCCCGCCGACGACCTCGGGTTCACCGGCGTGGACCACCGACCTCGCCCACACGTCGGCCACCGAGGAAAGCACCGATGAATCGGAATAGACAGCGCGAAATCACCTACAGATCGTCGGGTCATCGGGAAGGCTTGATCAGAGTGGTATCAGCGACGTCGCGCCGCCCGAGGGAACCGCCGCACGTGGCGACGAGAGACGGCACCGCCCACGCTCACGATCGAATCGAGGAGATATGCAGACCATCGCGCACTGGCTCGACGGCAAGACTTTCGCGGGCACCAGCGAGGCGACGGCACCGGTGACCAACCCGGCGACCGGCGTGGTGACCGGGCAGGTCGCGCTGGCGAACGTGGCGGACACCCGGGCGGCCATCGATTCGGCGGCCGCGGCATTCCCGGCCTGGCGGGACACTTCGCTGGCCCGGCGCACCCAGATCCTGTTCCGCTTCCGCGAACTGCTCAACGAACGTAAGAAAGAACTCGCACACCTGATCACGGCCGAACACGGCAAGGTCCTGGCCGATGCCATGGGCGAGGTGAGCCGCGGCCTGGAGGTCGTCGAATTCGCCTGCGGCGTGCCGCATCTGCTCAAGGGCGGCTACACCGAGAACGCCTCGACGAAGGTGGACATCTTTTCCCTCCGCCAACCGCTGGGCCCGGTCGCGGTGATCTCCCCGTTCAATTTCCCCGCAATGGTGCCGATGTGGTTCTTCCCCCTCGCCATCGCCGCGGGCAATACGGTGGTGCTCAAGCCCAGTGAGAAGGACCCGTCGGCCTCGCTGTGGCTCGCCCAGCTGTGGGATGAAGCAGATTTGCCCGCAGGGGTTTTCACCGTGCTGCAGGGCGACAAGGTAGCGGTCGACGAGCTGTTGGACAACCCGGGCATCAAGGCCGTTTCGTTCGTGGGCTCCACGCCGATCGCGCGGTACGTCTACCAGCGTGGCACCACGGCCGGTAAGCGGGTGCAGGCGCTCGGCGGCGCGAAGAATCACATGGTCGTGCTGCCGGACGCCGATCTGGACTTGGCCGCCGACGCCGCGGTGAACGCCGGGTTCGGCTCCGCGGGCGAGCGATGCATGGCGATCAGCGTGGTGGTCGCCGTCGGCGGCACGGCCGACGAGCTGGTCGGCAAGATCGCCGAGCGGGCCGCGACCATCAAGACCGGCGACGGAACCCGTGCGGCCGACATGGGCCCGCTGGTCACCCGCGCGCACCGTGACCGGGTCGTGGACTACCTCGTGGCAGGCGAAACTGCCGGTGCCACAGTGGTTCTCGATGGCCGCGGCGTCGAAGCCGACGGCGCGGCCGACGGGTTCTGGCTCGGACCGACGATTCTCGACCACGTCGACACGGATATGAGCGTTTACACCGACGAGATCTTCGGCCCGGTCCTGTCGATCGTGCGGGTCGACAGCTACGACGACGCACTCGCCTTGGTCAACGCCAACCCTTACGGCAACGGCACCGCCCTCTTCACCAATGACGGCGGCGCGGCCAGGCGCTTCCACCACGAGGTGGAGGTCGGCATGGTCGGGATCAACGTGCCGATCCCGGTACCCATGTCCTATTACAGCTTCGGCGGCTGGAAGAACTCGCTGTTCGGGGACGCGCACGCGCACGGCACCGACGGGGTCCAGTTCTTCACCCGCGGCAAGGCGGTCACCACCCGCTGGCTGGACCCGAGCCACGGCGGGCTGAACCTCGGGTTTCCGCAGAACAAGTAGGTCGCCGACGAGATGACGTCCGGTTTCGGCCGCACCCAGCGGGAATGCCCTGGCGCACCGGATTGTTCGCTCAGAACGTGACCAGTACCGCTGTTCTTTCCGATGCCCTGAAGAAGTACCTGGACGAGGAGCGCGTGTTCGCCACCGCGGCCACGATCGGGCCGAACGGGCAGCCGCACCTGACCGTGATCTGGATCAAGCGCGACGGCGACGATCTGTTGTTCTCCACCACCACCGATCGCCAGCAGGGCAAGAACCTCGCACGCGACCCGCGGATCACGGTGTTGATCAACCCACCGGACAACCCCTATGTGTACGCGGAGATCCGCGGCAACGCGACGCTCACGCCGGATCCGGACAAGTTCCTGCCCGACGAGCTTTCACTGAAATACACCGGCCAGAAGTATCTGGATTTCAACCCCGCCTCGGCGCACGACGGACCGAGGGTCATCGTGCGGGTGACACCGCGCAAGGTCGCCGGCCGGCTGTAGTCCGCGGACCCGGTGGTCTCAGGCCTGCTGGGCCTCTTCCTGCGCGTGCTGCGCCAACGCCAGCTGTTGCGGGGTGAATCGCAACGTCAACGCGACCAGTCCCGCCGCGAAGGCGATCAAAGCGCACACGAACAAAACCAGGGTGTAGCCATTGCCCAGCGCGGCGATCTCGGCGGGCGTCATACCCGCCACCTTGCCGGTGCGGCCGCCGAGTGACAGCGTGCGCGAGGCGGCGATCGGCGTAAGCAGGCCGATGGCGACCGGGGTGGCGAGGTTCATGAACATCTGCCCGACCGCGGCCAACGGACCGATGTTCGCCGGTGGCACGCCGACCAACACACACAGCGGCGCGAGCACCATGGCCATGCCGACGCCCAGACCGATCACGACCAACAGGGGCAGTAGCGTCGCGAAGTACAGCACGTCTCCGTCGAGGGTCGAGCCGAACAGCAGCCCGAGGCCGAGCACGAGGGCCGCGCCCGCGAGTAGCCAGCGCGGCGCGATGTACAACGCGGCCTTGGATGCCAGCGCGCCGCCGATACCGATGCCGACAGTGAACGGGATGGCCGCGACGCCCGCCTTCAGCGGGCCGTAGCCGATCACGTTCTGCATGAACTGGGCGACGAAGAAGGTCATCGCGCCGAGTACGCCGCCGGCAAGGAAGATCAGCAGAAAGGTGGCGACGCGGTCGCGGCTGTCGAACAGCGACCACGGCAGCAGTGGGTCTTCCACCCGCCGCTCCAGTGCGACGAAGACGATCAGCAGCACGACACCCGCGATGAGTGAACCGATGATGGCCGGGTGGCCCCACCCCATCTCGGGGCCCTCGGTGGCGCCGAACACGATGGCGGCGCAGGCGAGGGTGCCGAGCACCGCGCCGGGCACATCGAGCGACGAACGGTGGTGTTCTGTGTCGGCGAGCTTGTAGACCGCGCCGAGGATGATCAGCGCGCCGATCGGAACGTTGATCAGGAAGATCCACCGCCACGACAACTGGGTCAGCGCGCCGCCGACCACCAGGCCACCGACCGAGCCGATTCCGACCATCGACCCGACGATCGCGATCGCTTGATTGCGCGCCTTGCCCGGCGCGAACGTCGTTGCCACGAGGGCGAAGGCCGTCGGCGCCGCCACCGCCGCGCCCGCGCCTTGGAGCGCGCGCGCCGCGAGCAGCATGGCCTGGTTCTGCGCGAGCCCGCAGGCCAGCGAGGCGACGGTGAACAGGACGACACCGAGGACGAGCATGCGTTTGCGCCCGAAGGCGTCGCCGAGCCTGCCGCCGAGCAGCATCAGACCCGCGAAGGTGAGCCCATAGGACGTGACCGTCCACGCGCTGCCTGCGCTGGACAGCCCCATCTCTTCCTGCAGCCGGGGCAGGGCGAAGATCACCACCGTGCCGTCGAGAACGACCATGAGCTGCAACCCGCTCAGTACGAGGATCGCGAGCCCGAAGGCCCGCTGCGTCACCGGATACTGCATCGTCGCAGCGGGATTCTGGAGCACAGTGAGCCACTGTAATTGATGCAGCCACCGCCGCCTGCGCCACGGACCCGGTGGGAAGGCCATGAACCACGATCGGGCACCACCGACCGAACTCGATCAGCCACCGCTCGAGCCGTCCGATTGCCAGCGGATCGACTCGGCCCGCCGCTGAGCGCGCTATCCGGCAGCGGAGTCGGCGTGCGATGCGGCGGAGTCGGCCGAGAATCCGGCGGTCGGTCCGATCACCACGATCGCGGGCGGCCGGATGCCTTCCGCCCGCACCCGTGCGGCGACCGTGCCGAGATCGGCGCGCAGTACGCGCTGGGTGCGCAGCGTGCCCTCCTGGATGACCGTGGCGGGCGTGTCGGACGGGCGACCACCTTCCTGCAGCACGGTGGCGAACTGCTCGATCCGTTCCACCGCCATCATCAGCACGAGGGTGCCGCGCAATCTGGCAAGCGCGGGCCAGTCGACCAGCGAGTCCGGATGATCCGGAGCCACATGCCCGCTCACCACGACGAACTCGTGGGTGACGCCGCGATGCGTCACCGGAATCCCCGCGACGGCCGGCACCGCGATGGGGCTGGTCACGCCGGGCACCACGGTGACAGGCACCCCGGCATCGACACACGCCTCCAGCTCCTCGTAGCCGCGTCCGAACACGTACGGGTCGCCGCCCTTGAGCCGCACCACGAACTTGCCCGCCTTCGCGCCCTCGACCAGCGTGCTGTTGATCGCCTCCTGCGCCATCGCCCGCCCGTACGGGATCTTCGCGGCGTCGATCACCTCGACCTCGGGCCCGAGTTCGGCGAGCAGTTCCGGCGGGGCCAGCCGGTCGGCGACGACCAGATCGGCCCTGGCCAGCAGCCGCCGCCCGCGCACGGTGATCAGGTCGGGATCGCCGGGCCCGCCGCCCACCAGCGCGACACCCGGCGCGATCGGCGTCGAATCATCGATCACCACACCGGATTGCAGTGCCTCCAGCAGCGCGTTGCGGACCGCGGCGGAACGCCGGTGCTGCCCGCTCGCCAGCACGCCGAGCGTCAGTCCGTCGTAGCGCGCGGTAGCCGGGGTCACCGCGGTGCCGAGCCGGGCGATGTCGGCGCGCACACAGAAGATCCGTCGCCGGGTCGCCTCCGCGACGACCGCCGTGTTGGTCTCCGGCTCGTCGGTGCAGGCGATCGCGTACCAGGCGCCCTCGAGGTCTCCGTCGGCATACCCGCGCAGCGTGACGGAGATCTGGCCGGAGGTCGCCATCGCCTCGACCGCGGGCGTGACCGCACGGCTCACCACATGCACGTGGGCGCCGGAGGCGATCAGCAGTCCGAGCCTGCGCTGCGCCACCGAGCCACCGCCGACCACGACGACACGCCGCCCGTTCAGATCGAGCCCGACCAGGTAGTTCGGGTCGCCGGTGGGCTGCTCCTGCGTTACGTCTGACGTGTTCGGCACAAGTTTCGAGCCTACGGCCTGTCCGCACGCCCCCATCAATCGACCGCGCCCCGAATCCCACCGCGCCTTGGCGAGCCGAACAGCGAGTCAGACACGCCAGTCCGCGTCGTCGCCGTGGAACCGGGCGGTACCAGCGTCGGCTGCTTCGCGGCCCAGCCGTGCGGACGAACTGTACGTTGCGGCCAGGGGTGGCTTGCTTGGACAGTGGACGTATGACGCAGGTGACATCGGCACAACAGCTGCTAGAGGTGGCGTACGACCAAGCGCTGCGCGGGCTCGCCGAGGGCGGAATCCCGATCGGCGCCGCCCTGTTCGACGCGGATGGCACCCTGCTCGGACGCGGCCACAACCGCCGGGTGCAGTCCGGCGATCCCAGCGTCCACGCCGAGACCGACGCCTTCCGCGCGGCGGGACGGCGACGCGACTACGGTTCCACGATCATGGTGACCACGCTCTCACCCTGCTGGTACTGCAGCGGTCTGGTTCGCCAGTTCGGCATCGGCTCGGTTGTCGTGGGGGAAGCGCGGACTTTCTCCGGCGGGCACGATTGGCTCGCCGAGCACGGCGTCGCGGTGACCGTGCTGGACGATCGCCGCTGCATCGACCTGATGACCACCTTCATCGCCGAGTATCCGGCGCTGTGGCATGAGGATATCGGCGTCGCCGACGGAATCGAGGGCTATGAGCACCAGAAGTAGGCTCGGTCCACCCTGCCCGACGGATCGTTTCGAGGCGCCGCTGCCACCCAGTGGGCCGGTTTTCCGCCCGCCATGAGACTGGAACGCGTTACAGTCTCGTATCCCAGCGCGTCGCGGGTCTGGGGTTCCTGCGTCAGGAGGACAACGATGACCGACGATCCTGATCCGGCACAGCGACAGCAACTGACCGTCAGCGAACGCGATCTCGACATGCTCGCCGAGAACCTCGCGCGCTGGCTGGATTCGAAGGTTTCCGCCGACCGTCCGCCGCGGATCTCGGAACTGTCGCGCCCGCAGTCCGGTGGCATGTCCAGCACGTCGATCCTGTTCGACGCCGAGTGGAGCGTCGGAGGCCGAGGGGAAAGCGGGTCGTTCGTCGCGCGGATGGCGCCCGACGCCGGATCGTTCCCCGTGTTCGAAACATACGACCTGGCGACCCAGTACCGGGTGATGGCGGGCGTCGCCGCCGCCACCGACGTGCCGGTGCCCGAACTGTGCTGGCTGGAGAACGATGACAAGCCGCTCGGCGCACCGTTCTTCGTGATGCGCCGGGTCGACGGGCGAATACCGACGGACAACCCGCCGTACGTGTTTGTCGGCTGGCTGTTCGAGGCCGGCCCTGCGGAGCGCCTCCGCCTCACCCACAACACCGTCGAAGTGATCGCGAAGATCCACGACATCCCTGACCCCGCGGCGCGTTTCCCGATGCTGAGCGGACCGGGCCAGTCGCTGCACCGGCATGTCGCTGCGCAGAAGGCCTGGTACCGATGGGCGCTCGCGGATGACGGCTTCGAGATCCCGCTCATCGAGCGAACTTTCGCATGGCTGGCGGAGCACTGGCCCGCCCAGCCCGAACCAGACGTGCTCAGCTGGGGTGACGCACGCCCCGGCAACATCATCTACCAGGAGTTCGACCCCGTGGCGGTGCTGGACTGGGAGATGGCCGCGCTCGGGCCGCGCGAACTCGACTTGGGCTGGGTGATCTTCATCCACCGGTTCTTCCAGGACCTCGCCACTCGCTTCGGGCAGCCCGGGCTCCCCGACTTCCTGCGCCGCGACGACGTGGTGACGAAATATCAGGAGCTCACCGGGTATATGGTGCGCGACCTCGACTTCTACCTCGTCTACGCCGCACTGCGGCACGCGATCGTCATGGCCAGGGTGAAGCGCAGGATGATCCACTTCGGCGAGGACACCGACACTCCCGACCGCGACGATTACGTCATGCACCGCACCAGCCTGGAAGCGCTGCTCGACGGAACCTACGAATGGGACTGACCATGCCTGTGCCGTTGGACGAATACCCGATCCACCAGACTCCGCTGTCGCTGGCCCGAGTGGCCAGCAGTGACCGGAACTTCTACGACCGCGCCTACTTCAACGCCCACGACCGCGACGGTGGCACGCTGCTGATCACCGGCCTCGGCGTGTACCCCAACCTGGGGGTGATCGACGCCTACGCCGCCGTCCGGCGCGGTGACACGCTGCGGGCGGTGCGGTTCTCGGACGCGCTCGGCGCACGCAGCCTCGATCAGTGCGTGGGCGGCTACCGCGTCGAGGTGCTCGAGCCGCTGCAACGCATCCGCGTGGTGTGCGAGCACGACGAGTTGGGCTTCGACCTGACCTGGACCGGCGCCTTCCCCGCCGTGCAGGAACAGCCGCACCTCATGCTCACCGGCAACCGGCCGATCATCGACGCGTCCCGGTTCGCGCAGACCGGCTCATGGGCGGGAACTCTGCACATCGACGGCGACGACATCGCGGTCGACCCGACGGTGTGGACCGGGACCAGGGACCGCTCGTGGGGCATCCGTCCGGTCGGCGAGACGGAGCCGCCCGGACGCGCGGCCACCGAGCCGTCCGGTGGTTTCTGGTGGCTGTATGTGCCGCTGCGGTTCGAGGAGTTCGCTGTGGTGGTCATCGTGCAGGAGGACCCGGACGGCAGGCGCACGCTCAACGACGCGACGCGGATCTGGCCGGACGGACGCACCGAGCAACTCGGCTGGCCGCGAATAGCGATCGAATATCGTTCCGGGACAAGACTTCCCGTCGCAGCCAGGCTGTCCATGACCACACCGGACGGCAAGCCGCTGGAAATCGAGATCACACCGGGCATCGGTGTCCCGCTGCACGTCGGCTGCGGCTACGGCGGTGACCCCGACTGGCAGCACGGCCAATGGAAGGGCCGAAACTGGGCCTCCTCCAGCCGATACGACCTCACCGACCCGTCCATCGTCGCCCGTACCCCATATGGCGTGATCGACCACGTCGCACACGCCCGCTGCGGCGACGCCGAAGGCTGGGGCCTGTTCGAACACGCCAGCATCGGTCGCCACGACCCCACCGGCTTCACCGACTGGGGCGCGGTCGCACCGTAAGTCGATGCGCCGACGTAGTCGGTCCGCCCGACCCCCGCGCACGGCCCGGCGTTCGGAAGGCTGCCCACCACGCCGATCACGCTCTACCGACACCGGGTCGTCGTAGCACCCTTGCGTGACTGGTCACATCTCGTCGAGCCTCGTCCATCCAGTGCGAGCTACGTCGTTTCGGCCCGCGGATCGGCGACCTCGCCCCTCCAGCCGCTTGCCCCATGGAGCCGGCACGTCGTCTCGACCGGAGGCGGTGTGGGCCACGACCGAAGACGAGTCGGCGGCGCTGCCGGGACGAGGTCGGCCAGGTCGGGTGGCCACGCATTCGATCAACCGAGCGCAGGCCAGAGCCGCCGTGCTACCTGGGGTGGCCCACACGCGCCGCCGCGATCACTACACCCTGCACGACCCGCTTGCGCACCACCAGCGGCCCGCCATCGGCGGCGAGGACAGCGGCGGCCTCGGCGACGCTTGCCGTCGCGACCGCCTCCAGTGTCCGGCTCGCCGGATTGGGGACATCGATCATCGCCAGGTCGGCGGCGGAGTAGGGCATGACCGGCACACCCAGCTCGGCGGCTACGGTACGCAGGCCGGGGTCCGCCGCGCGTTGCTCGAGCGTGGCCAAGCATCCGATCACCTTGTCACCCAATGCTTCTCGGAGCGCGGCGCGGATGCGATCGGCCGAAGTCCGTGGCCGAAGTCCGATGCCGACCACCAGTTCAGCAGACGGCACGAGAACTCGCGAATTCCGCCGCGGCGGTAACGAAGCGAGCTACGGCTTCGGGGTTTCCGGCGGGATGGGTATGCAGGTATGAGGCGTGCACATGCCGGACCAGCGCACCTTCACGGATGCGCTCACCGTCGGCGCCGTGCCAACCCCACGCCGAGGCGGCCGACGGCGCCGACACCAGGCGGGTCCGATGGAACTCGTGCCCGCGCACCCGCTCCCCGGCCCGCCACAGCGGGGAGTCGGCCAGCGCCACGGCATCTCGGTAACCGAGGGTCAGGCGCGGTCCGAACTCGGCGTCGGCGGCCACCACGCCTGCCATGGGGTGCCCGTCGAGAGAACGGGTCAAATAGAGCAGCCCAGCGCATTCGGCGTGAATCGGCATTCCCCGCCGGGCCGCCTCGGCCACCGCCCCCAGCAGTCCGGTATTGGCGGCCAGCTCTGCGGCATGCTCCTCCGGAAACCCGCCCGGCAATACCAGCCCAGCAGTGCCGGTGGGCAATTCGTCTCGTAGCGGATCGAACACGACCACCCGCGCGCCTGCCGCCACCAACAACTCCCGATGCTCCGCGTACCCGAAAGTGAACGCCGCCCCACCCGCGATGGCGATCGGTGGGCCCACTCGGTCGACGACATCGCGGGCGGCGACCGCGCCGTGGGTGTTCCCGGCGGATGCCTTGGAATCACCAGGACCATCGCGGTCGGTACCGACGGATGCCTGGTAACCGTCGAGACCGCGCACGGCGGCAGCGGGTTCCCATGCCGGGCCGGTGGTCGACGATCGGGCCAGCGCCGTGATCGCGGGCAAATCCACGTGGGCGGCCACGAGTTCCGTCATCGCGGAGACCGCTGCCGCTGCTGCGGCACCGTGTTCCACCGCGGGAATCAGCCCCAGATGTCTGGAGGGGACTTCCAACTCGGCCATCCGCGGCAGCGACCCGAGCACCGGCAGACCGACACGATCGCACGCCGCGCGCAGCACCAGGTCGTGCCGCGCGCTGCCGACCCGGTTCAGAATCACCCCGCCGAGCCGGACCCCGCTGTCGAAGGTGGCGAACCCGTGCAGCAGCGCGGCCAGGCTCTGACTGTGACCACGGGCGTCCACTACGAGCACCACCGGCGCACCGAGCAGGCTCGCGACCTGCGCCGTCGATCCCTCCGCCACCGGCCCGGAGTGATTCGGGTCGATCCGCCCGTCGAACAACCCCATCACGCCCTCGACCACCGCGAGATCACACCCCTGTGCCCCATGCCGATAGAGCGGCACAACACGTTCCGCCCCCACCAACACGGGATCCAGATTTCGTCCCGGCCGCCCCGCCGCCAACCCGTGATACCCCGGATCGATGTAATCCGGCCCCACCTTGAACGGCGCCACCCGATGCCCCACGCGCCGCAACGCCCCCACCAGGCCGGTAGCCACCGTGGTCTTTCCACTCCCCGAAGCCGGAGCCGCAACCACCACAGCCCTCACCCCGACCACCCCTCCGGGGCGAGTGGCACACCATGGCTGGGGCTGCTCGCGAGTTGCCCCAGCGTGGTGCCACTCGATGGAGTGCGGGTTACCATTCGATGCCTCTTTGGCCTTTGCGACCGGCGTCCATAGGGTGTTTGATTTTGGTCATTTCGGTGACCAGGTCGGCGGCTTCGAGGAGGGGTCGTGGAGCGTCGCGGCCGGTGATGACGACGTGTTGGTTGCCGGGACGGGTTCGGAGAGTGTCCACCACTTCGGCGACATCTATCCAGCCCCACTTCAGAGGGTAAGTGAATTCATCCAGGACGTAGAAGCGGTGCTGTTCCGCCTTCAGACGCCGGGCTATTTCCTGCCAACCCGCGAGCGCGGCCGCAGCATGGTCCTCGTCGGTGCCCTGTTTGCGGGTCCACGACCAGCCTTCCCCCATCTTGTGCCACTGGACGGCCCCGCCGGCGCCGGTTTCCTCGTGCAACTTGCCGAGGGCGCGGAAGGCCGCCTCCTCCCCCACCTTCCATTTGGCGCTCTTCACGAATTGGAATACCGCGACGTCGAAGCCTTGGTTCCAGGCCCGCAGCGCCATCCCGAACGCGGCTGTCGACTTACCCTTGCCAGGCCCGGTGTGCACCGCGAGCACCGGCTGATTGCGTCGCTGTCGCGTGGTCAGCCCGTCGTCGGGCACGGTTTCCGGAACGCCCTTGGGCATCGAATCTCCTTGCTACTGCTCGGCCCACCATGAACCCGACTTCGATCCGATACCGATTCACCCGGCTCGAGCGGGCCGCACCGACGCACGCCCCGAGCCGGCGCGGACAATGTCGGCGACCGAATCTCCGGTCAGCTCGGCCAGCCTCAGATATCCGCCGCGCAGGTCACGAGCGAGGTCCGCCGCGAGGCCGAGACGGATCATGCCGCGTTCGCAGTCGACCACGATCGCGGTGACCGCGTCCTTGGCGAGCAGTCCCGCGGCGGCGCGACCGCGCCCGACCGGATCGATGCCGCCGGTCGCGCGACCGTCGGTCAGCAGCACAAGCATCGGCCTGCGGCGCGGGTCGCGGACGCGCTCGCGGCGCACGACGTCGCGCGCCTTCAGCAGGCCTGCCGCGAGCGGCGTCTTCCCGCCGGTGCGCATCCCGGACAAGCGGCGCACCGCGATGTCGATCGAGGAGGTCGGCGGCAAGACGAGTTCGGCTTCGGTGCCGCGCACGGTGATGACGGCCACCTTGTCGCGACGCTGGTAGGCATCGCGCAGGAGCGCGACCACCGCGCCGGTCACGGCGGACAGCCGGTCCCGCGCGGCCATGGAACCGGACGCGTCGACCACGAACACGACGAGATTGCCTTCCCGCCCTTCGCGATATGCGCCGCGCAGATCATCGGCGGCAAGCTTCAGCGGCCCCGCACCGCGCCCACGGGCGCGCTGGTGCGGTGCGGCGGCGAACACGGTGCCGAGCAGGTGCAGGCCGGAGGAGGTGTCGGCGCTGGAACGCACAACCCGCCCGTGCCGCGATTCGGCTCGGGAGCGACGGCCGGGGGCGCCCTCACCCACACCGGGCACTTCCCAGCGCGGCGGTGCCGCTGCGGCGGACACCGGGGCGCCACTGAGCCCTTCCGGCGCCTTGCCGCCACCGGGACCGTTCGGTGGGGAAGGATCCTCCGGGTCGTCGGAGGGCCCACGTTCCCCCGGTTCCTCGCTCGACGGCGACGCGAGCTCGGATTCGCCGGTCTGCGCGGGCGACTGCGCCTCGGCCGCGGCCGCACGCATGGCGTCGTCCAACTGCTCGTCGCTGATGCCTGGCTCGTCGAACGGATCGCGCCTGCGCCGATGCGGCAGCGCCAGCTCGGCGGCGACGCGCACATCCTCTTCGGCCACCGCATCGTTGCCACGCCATGCAGCGTGCGCTGTCGCGGTCCGGGCGACCACGAGGTCGGCCCGCATCCCGTCGACGTCGAACGCCGCGCACAGCGCGGCGATCCTGCGCAACTCGACGTCGTCGAGCACGACCTGGCCGATCCGATCGCGGGCCGCGAGAATCTTCTCGGCTACCTCGCGGTCAGCCCCGGCGTACCGCGCCGCGAACCCGGCCGGGTCCGCCTCGTAGTCCAGTCGGCGGCGCACTACCGCCATGCGGACGTCCACTTCTCGCGATGCGGCCACGTCCACGGTCAGCCCGAACCGGTCCAGCAGCTGCGGACGCAGCTCGCCCTCCTCCGGGTTCATGGTGCCGACCAGGACGAACCGCGCCGGATGCGAGTGCGAGACGCCGTCGCGTTCGATGTGCACCCGTCCCATCGCGGCCGCGTCCAGCAGTACGTCCACCAGGTGGTCGTGCAGCAGGTTGACCTCGTCCACGTAGAGCACGCCGTGATGCGCGGCGGCCAGCAGGCCAGGACGGAACGCTTGCTCCCCGTCGCGCAGCACCCGCGCCAGGTCCAGTGAGCCGACCACACGGTCTTCTGTCGCGCCGACCGGCAGCTCCACCAGTCGAGCGGGACGTGCCCCGGTCTCGTCCACGACGGGCGGCAGCAGCTGGGCCAGCGCGCGCACCACAGTCGACTTGGCGGTGCCCTTCTCGCCGCGCACCAGCACACCGCCGATACCGGGATGCACCGCGCACAGGATCAGCGCCAGCTGCAGCTGCTCCTGCCCGACGACGGCCGAGAACGGAAACCCGGCCTCGCCATCCGAAGTCGGACGAACTCCGCTCAGCTGGTCGGACATCGACGCGGTTTCGGCATGGGACACGGACACGCCCCAACTCTAGGCACGCCCCGATAGCCACCGACCGGCAGCCTCCATCCGCCCCCGAACCGACCGAATCGGCCCCGCAGCCACATCCCTTGTTCCCCTCGCCCTGCCCCGGCTTTCGAGTGACGCGAGGCAGAGCATCCCGTTCGCAGCCCGAGTAAAAAGGGACAGCGAACACGCCGCGCCGCAGGCGCGCAAACCAACCGGGCTCGAGTCGTGGCCGACTACAAAACCACCGTTCCACGACTCTCAACCCATCGGGAGCGAGTCTTACGAGCGACGTTCGCGGCCCCGCTCGAACGCGAGCCATCAAGGGGCCGCGAACACGCCGCGCCGCCGGCGCGGCAAATCAGACAGAGCCCTTGCGCATGGGCAAGTGGGGGGTGCCGTCTTCGTCGAATTCGTCGCCGTCGACCTTGAAGCCGTGCTTGCTGTACAGGTCGCGCAGGTAGCTCTGCGCGTTCAGCCGTACTGTCGCCGAGCCGACCTCGGCCAGTGCCGCCTGCAGCAGCCGCGTGGTGTAGCCGTGGCCGCGTGCGGGCACCGCGGTACAGAGCCTGCTGATGCGGAAGCTCTTCACCCCACCTTCGTGCTCCTCACACAGGCGCAAGGTCGCGATGACCTCACCCTCGTCGTCGAGCCAGAAATGCCGGGTTTCGGGAAGCAGATCCTTCCCGTCCAGCTCCGGGTACGCGCACTTCTGCTCGACGACAAAAACTTCGACGCGAAGTTTCAACAGCTGGTAGAGCGTGGCGGTGTCGAGATCCTGCGCCCATGACCGTTTGAGAGCAACCGTTGACATCATCGCGCCTTGCTATCACACCTGAGCGTTCGCCGCGACCCCTACGTACTTCGGCGTGTTCGTGAGGTTCAGCGCCTTGGAGGTCCAATCCCATACTTCCTGGAACAGAGCCGGGTTGTCCGACAGCTCAATGCCCAGCGAGGGAACCATTTCCTTCAGCTTCGGCGTCCACTCGGCGTATTCCTGCGGGAAGCAGCGTTGCAGCACATCGAGCATGGCCGTGACACAGGTCGAGGCGCCCGGTGAGGCGCCGAGCAGTCCGGCGATGGTGCCGTCCTGCGCGGCGATCACGGCGGTGCCGAATTCGAGTACTCCACCGGCGCCCTTGCGGCGGATCACCTGGACGCGCTGGCCCGCGGTGATCAGCTCCCAATCCTTCGCTTCCGCGCGCGGGATGAACTCCGACAGGGTGTACACCTTGCCCGCCTCGGACTTCAGCAGCTCGCTGACCAGGTATTTTGTCAAGCCCAGCTCGGTAACGCCGACACCGAGCAGCGAGAAGATATTGTTCGGCTTCACCGACTTGAACAAGTCGGTATTCTTGCCGTCCTTGAGGAATTTCGGGGTCCAGCCCGCGTACGGACCGAACAGCAGCCCGGGCTTGCCCTTGATCACGCGAGTGTCCAAGTGTGGCACCGACATAGGCGGCGCGCCCACCGCGGCCTTGCCGTACACCTTGGCCTCGTGCCGGTGGATGAGCGCCGGGTTGACGCAACGGAAGAACTGGCCGCTGACCGGGAAGCCGCCGAATCCCTTGGCCTCTTCGATGCCTGCCTTCTGCAGCAGCGGGAGCGCGCCACCGCCCGCGCCGACGAACACGAATTTGCTGACCACCGTGCGGGTTTCGCGGGTGCGCAGGTTGCGCACCTTGACCAGCCAGGAACCGTCGGACTGTTTGGACAGGTTGCACACCTCATGGCCGAAGGCCAGGTCGGCGCCGGTGGCGCCGAGGTAGGCGAGCAGTTCCTGAGTGAGCGCACCGAAGTCGATGTCGGTGCCGCGGTCGGTCCAGTTCAGCGCGATCGGATCGGAGAAATCCCGTCCGCGCGCCATCAGCGGCAGGCGCCGGGTGAACTCCGCGGGACTGTCGATGTACTCCATGCCCTCGAACAGCGGGTGCCGCGCCAACGCCTCGTATCGTCTGCGCAAGTACTGTACGTTTTCGGCGCCGTGCACGAAGCTGACGTGCGGGATCGGGTTGATGAAGGTGGACGGATCACCGAGGATGCCGTTCTCCACGCCGTAGGACCAGAACTGGCGCGAGACCTGAAACCGCTCGTTGATGTCGATGGCTTTGCTGATGTCCACCGAGCCGTCGGCGTTCTGCGGGCTGTAATTCAGCTCACACAGCGCGGAATGTCCGGTGCCCGCGTTGTTCCACGGGTCGCTGCTCTCTGCCGCGGCGGCGTCCAGCCGCTCGAACAGGGCGATCGACCAGTCCGGCTGCAGCTGCCGCAGCAGCGCGCCGAGAGTGGCACTCATGATGCCGGCACCGATGAGTACTACATCGGTCTTTTCAGTCATGGCAGCGTTCCGCACGAGTAGATCGACTTCCTTGTCCTTCTGCGCGGGCCCACCGGGCGGGTGGACCTGCCTGGGCACGGTGTGTTGTTGTGGCCCGGGTCCGGCGTCCGCCTTCCCGAACAGCATGGCGGAGGTTAGGTTACCCGCCGTTCACCTACGCCCAATTGTGCACCTCACCACGCGCATCCCTGGCAGTCAGCCTGGGAAATGTGCGGAATGCGACAAAGATCGTCATCACTCCGAGGCCTGGAAAAGACCATGCCCTGCCTGGTCGGAGCTACCGTCAAATAGATTGGTCGGGTGACGAATGAACAGTCGCTTGTCGAGCCGGTCAGCACCTCCCCGGAGGGCGGAGGCTGGCGCACCGACGTCCTGGGCCCCCAGTACGAGCAGCGCACACTTCCGCTGGGGACCGATCCCGACGGCGAAGGCGACGTGGTCGCCACGCTGGTGCGCTACGTACCGAACGGGAGTGTCGAGCAGACCGCGGGCGCGGTGCTCTACGTCCACGGATTCACCGATTACTTCTTTCAGGAGCATCTCGCCGAGCACTTCGCCGCACGCGGTTTCCAGTTCTACGCGCTCGATTTGCGTAAGTGCGGCCGATCGCTGCGGGAGGGGCACACTCCGCATTATGTGACGGATCTCGCTTTCTACGACCGGGAACTGGACGAGTCGCTGCGGATCGTCCAGGAGGAGACCGGCGCTCCTGTGGTGCTCAACGCACACTCCACCGGCGGTTTGATCGTCCCGCTGTGGCTGGATCGGCTGAACCGCACACGCGGAACGGCCGCCGCGGGGATCACCGGGCTGGTACTCAACAGCCCGTGGTTCGACCTGCACGGCCCGTCCTACTACCGGACCATCGGAACGCCGATCATCAAGGGGCTCGGGCGGTTCCGGAGGATGGTCGAGCTGCCGGGCGGCAAGGTCAGCACCTACGGGGACAGCCTGCACCGGTCGGTGGCCGGCGAGTGGGACTACAACTTGGACTGGAAACCTTTGCATGGCTTCCCCGTTCGGCTCGGCTGGCTGCGCGCGATCCGCAACGGCCACGCGCGGCTGCACGCGGGCCTCGATATCGGGGTGCCGTCGCTGATCCTGCGCTCCAGGATGACCAAGTTCGCCAGGGAGTACGGGCCCGCCGTGGACGTGGCCGACGCGGTGCTGGACGTCAGGCAGATCCAGCGCTGGTCGGGCTGTCTGGGCGACCGCACCAATATGGTGCCGATCGACGGCGCCAAGCACGACGTGTTCCTGTCCGGCCCCGAGCCGCTCGCCAGCGCGTTCGCCGAACTCGACAGCTGGTTGGACTGGCTGGAGGCCTACCGGGTCGGCGCTGGCGAGAACTCACCAGAGGCTTGTGCGTAGCACGATCTCGGTGGCCAGCTCGTGGTCGGCTTCGGTCGCCACGTTGGTCACGTCGACCTCCACCACCCGGAACTCGCCGTAGACGAACCGCCCGGACGTGTCGGCCACCGAACGGGGCAGGTTCTTGGTGACCAGCAGCGTCGTCGGCACCTCCACCGGACGAGTTTTCGCGTCCAGCACCGTGCCGTCGGCGCCTGGAACAGCGGGGTGTCCGCGGTCGGCGACGACGAGGCTCTGGAATCGACCGAAGCCGCCCGCGCACACCTGCCAGGCCAGCGCTGCGCCCGCTCCGCGCCCGGCGACGTTCACCCAGGGCAGCCCGAGTTCATCCAAAATCGCGGTGACGCACGCCGCGTCCAGGCCTTCGATCGACTCCAGCACGAACGTGCGCAGATCCGAGGTGTGCAGGCGTGCGCACACCTGGTCGTAGACGTCCACCGCATCGCCCGCATCGGGCAGCAGCAGCACACTGTGCCGGGACTCCGGCCCGTCGATACGCACGGTCCACGCCCCGTCACCAACCGTGATCTGCCGAGATTTCATGCCGAATCACGCTACACGGATCACCGCGGCAAGGAGGGGTGTCGAGTGCGGTCGACTCAGGCGAGCAACCGCATTCCCGCCCGCTCACCCGCGTCGTGATCGAAGGTGACCGTCCTCTCACACCCCGCCTCCTGACCGACCTGCTGGATCAACGCGTCGGCGAAATCCGCGCCGTCGGCGGCTTGGCGCAGCGCCTGGCGCACGGTGTCGGCGCGCTCGACCACGATCTCAGTGCAGTCGAGCAGACCGAGCAGCACGTCGGTGACCGCCTCGGGGTCCTGCTTGTAGCCGCGGCGCAGCACCCAGTGGATCTCGGCGAGCACGAGCATCGTGACGTAGCCCGGACTGCTCTCGCTGAGTCCATCGATCACCTGGTTGGCCCGAGCGGACTGCACAGGGTCGTCCTGGGTGAGGTAGCGGATGAGGACATTCGCGTCCAGACCGATCATTGCTGCTTGCCTTCCACGACGTTGCCCGCGATCGCCTCGTTCATCTCCGCGAGGCCGATCGGCGAGCCGGACCAGCCGACGATGCCTTTCATGGACTTGATCGTGCGTGTCTCGGGCACCAGCTCATAGGTGCCGTTGGGAGTGGGTACGAACGCGACCCGCACCCCCGCACGCAAGCCCATGGCCACACGCACGTCGATCGGGATGGTGATCTGGCCTTTGCTGGTCACGGTCGCCGACACCACGTTGCCCCCTCTGCTGGTGGGCCGCTTTTCTGTCGCCATCTACCTCACCGACTGTGATCGTGTTCGCGCCGCTGGGCCCGGCGCCTTACCCGAGACCGAATTCCTTACTGCAAGGTAAGGGGCCAGCTCGGCTGCGTCAACCGATACGGCGGCAAGCTACCTGGCGTAGGGGGAAGGCTGCGGCGGCATGCCGTTTCGGGCGCCTGGCGTGGCGTCCAGAAACCGATGGAGGGAGGCCGTCATGCTGGTGACGAACGTGTCGCGAATCCGGTCGGTGACACAGTCCAGGGAGAGGTAAGGGTTGAGATCCTCCAGCTCGACCAAGAGCAGTTCACCGTCTCGGGTGCGGCAGGCGTCCACCCGCTGGATCCCGTGGTCCAGGGCATTCCAGTCGATGAAACAGCGGGCGAAGCTGAGGTCGGCGTCGGTGGGCTCGTAGGGTTCGAGGACCCAGCGTCGGGTGGGGTCGGGGGCATGGAGGGCGTAATGGAAGGTGTCGTCGACATAGTAGAACGACACCTCGTAACGGAAGTCGATACGCGGCTGGACCAGGATGTCGCCGTAGGCGAGGCCGCCCAACTGATCCCGTGGCATGAAGGTCAGGCCGATGGAGTCCGCTCCGGCCTTCGGCTTGACCGCGTACTGGCCGGTCTCGGGCAGGCAACTCAAATTCTGGGGCAGGTCGATCGTGGGGATGACCGGGTATCCGGCGGCGGTCAGGTCCAACAGATACTGCTTGCCGGCCATGTCGCCTCGGCCGGACAGCGGGTTGTAGACCCGTGTGCCGCGCACCGCGGCCTCTTTCCGGAAGGCGTCGTACTCCTTCTGGTAGTGCAGCACGGGACCGCTGTTGCGGACCACGACAACGTCGAAGGAGTCCATCAGCGCATCGACATTCCGCGGGTGGCACAGGGCGATATCGAAGTCCTCCCGGAGTCGGGAGGTCAGGAAGATGTCCTCGTCGCAGTAGCGCCGTCCCGACGCCTGGTAGGCGAGATCGGTCACGAACAGAACGCTGGGGCGGGCGAGCACGGTGGATCTCCTTCGTCGGGGTGCACCAACCTATCCATCCGCTCGGCGGTGTAGGGCCGTGCCCCGCCACTTACCGGGTGGCGCAGAGGTTGTCGCCGGCCAGGCGAGTTGGGAGCTCGAAGGAGCACCTTCCTCAACACTCACCGGAAATCAAGTACGAGCGGACTCGGTGACCAGGGTGGGCAGATCCGCGGGCGCCCCGTCGGCGAGGAGACGTTCGAACTGGGCAAGGTCGAGGTGATCTTCGACCAGGTCGGCCAACAGATCGAGCTGGGCATCGCGCACTGCGGAGACCGAGACATCCTCGGCGACAACGAAACCCGTGCGCCCCGCGGCCGACGCGACCGCGCGCAGCCAACTGCGGCGAAACCGGTCCGACTCGAGCAGGCCGTGCAGGTGGGTACCCCACACCGCGCCACGCACGCTGCCCTCCGTTTCGCCATTGATGGACAGCCAGGCCCGGTCGCCGCGGTGGACGACGCGGCCATGATGAATCTCATAGCCTCGCACGGCAATTCCCGCGCCATGTCCCTCGCTTCGGCGCAGCACTTTGGGTTCGGCGAACTCGATGGCCAGGTCGAGCAGCCCGAGCCCCTCGACCACACCCGCGCCGGACTCGACCCGGTCCACGATGCGGGTCCCGAGCATCTGGTACCCACCGCAGATGCCGAATATCGGCGCGCCCGCAGCCGCACGCGCCCGCAGCGCGTCGGCAATACCGGTGCGCCGTAACCACTCCAGATCCGACACCGTCGCCTTGCTGCCCGGCACGACCACCAAATCGGCGCCCGCCAGCCGGGACGGCTCGGTCGCCCAGCGCACCGCGACGCCCGGCTCGCAGGCCAGCGCCTCGACGTCGGTGGAGTTGGAGATGCGCGGCAGCCGGACCGCCGCGACGGTCAGCCACTCGGTGCCCACCGGCGGACGCGGGCGACCAACCGGCGCGTCGGCGACTGTGCCGAGCGAGTCCTCCGCATCGATCCAGAGGCCCTCGACGTAGGGAAGCACCCCGAGAGTAGGGCGGCCGGTGAGCTCGGTGAGGCGCTCCAGACCGGGCCGCAGCAGCTCGACATCGCCGCGGAACTTGTTGACGACGAACCCTGAGATCAATTCCTGGTCTTCCGGTTCCAGGATGGCGACGGTGCCGAACAGGTGCGCCAGCACGCCGCCGCGGTCGATGTCGCCGACGAGCAGCACCGGCAACTCGGCGGCCCGCGCCAGACCCATGTTCGCCAGATCGGTGGCCCGCAGATTGATCTCGGCGGGCGATCCGGCGCCCTCGCAGATCACCACGTCGAATTCGGCGCGCAGCGCGGCGAGTTCGGCGGCGACGACATTGCGCAGCTCCCGCCGGTGCCGGAAGTAATCGCCTGCGCCGACGGTACCGACCGCCGTGCCCCGCACCACCAGCTGTGAGCGCCGGTCGCTGCCCGGCTTGAGCAGGACGGGATTGAATCGCACGCTCGGTTCCAGCCCGCACGCCCGCGCCTGCGATGCCTGCGCACGCCCGATCTCCCCGCCGTCCAGCGTGACCACGGAATTATTGGACATGTTCTGCGCCTTGAACGGGGCCACGCGGACGCCGCGCCGCGCCAGCATCCGACAGATTCCGGCCACGAGGACGCTCTTGCCCGCATCGGAAGTCGTGCCCGCAACCAGGAGCGCGCCCTTCACCGCGGCACGCCGATCTCGAGCGCAGACCCGAAAGCAGTCGACGCACCGCATCTGACCGGAATCCGCGGCACAAAGGCAGTCACGCGCACCACCAGGACCGCCCACGTCGCGAGCCGACCTCCATCCAGCGACCCGCGCCCGGTCAGGCGACGGTTCATGGCAGGGTCAGAATCTCGGCCCCCGACTCGGTGACGACCAGCGTGTGCTCGAACTGCGCGGTCCACCTGCGGTCCTTGGTGACTACCGTCCAGCCGTCGTTCCAGATCTCGTAGTCGATGCCGCCGAGGTTGATCATCGGCTCGATGGTGAACGTCATGCCGGGTTCGATGATCGACTCCACTGCGGGCTGGTCGTAATGCAGGACGATCAGGCCGCTGTGGAAGGTGGGGCCGACGCCGTGACCGGTGAAGTCGCGCACCACGCCGTAGCCGAAGCGGTTGGCGTAGGACTCGATCACCCGGCCGATCACGTTGAGTGCCCGGCCGGGGCGGACCGCCTTGATGGCCCGTTTGGTGGCCTCCTCGGTCCGCTCGACGAGCAGGCGCACCTCCTCGTCGACGTCGCCGGCGAGATAGGTCTTGTTCGTGTCGCCGTGCACGCCGTGGATGTAGGCGGTGACGTCGATGTTGACGATGTCGCCGTCCTCGATCACGGTGGAATCCGGGATGCCATGGCAGATCACCTCGTTCAGCGAGGTGCAGCAGGACTTCGGAAATCCCTTGTAGCCCAGGGTCGACGGATACGCCCCATGGTCGCACATGTACTCGTGCGCGATCCGGTCCAGCTCGTCGGTGGTGACGCCGGGCGCGACCGCCTTACCCGCCTCTTCCAGCGCCTGTGCGGCGATCTTGCCCGCGATCCGCATCTTCTCGATCGTCTCCGCGGTCTGCACCCAAGGCTCATGTCCCTCGTTGGCGGTTTTCTTCCACGCGTATTCCGGGCGTTCGATGGTGCGGGGAACATCGCGGGTGGGCGACTGCGTGCCGGGGACAAGCGGCTTACGGGTGCGGACAGACATAGCGAACAGCGTAATGGGACGACCGAGCCGATGCCGAGAGCCAGGCGGAATAGCATCGGACCGCGGTCCGTTTAAGATGGTTGACATCGAAACAACTCAGGAAAGAGGCTCGACCGTGGAACTGGGACTCACGACGTTCGCCGAGCTGTACCCGGTCGACGACCAGCCCGCACCGACCGCGGCCGAGCGGCTGCGCGAAGTGGTCGAGGAGGCCGTCGCCACCGAGCGAGCCGGACTCGACGTCTACGGCGTCGGCGAACACCACCGCAAGGACTTCGCCGCCTCCGCACCCGCGGTCGTGCTTGCGGCGATTGCGGCGCGCACCGAGAAGATCCGGCTGACCAGCGCGGTCAGCGTGTTGAGCTCTGATGATCCGGTACGTGTGTATCAGGATTTCGCGACGCTGGACGGACTATCCAACGGTCGTGCGGAGTTGATGGCCGGACGCGGCTCGTTCACCGAGTCGTTCCCGCTCTTCGGCTACGACCTAGGCGACTATGACGAGCTGTTCGAGGAGAAACTGGCACTGCTGCTGCACATCCGGGAGGAGGGGCCGGTCACCTGGAACGGGAAGTTCCGGGCGCCGCTGCGCGACGCCGTCGTCTATCCGCGCACCGACAACCGACCGTTGCCGGTCTGGATCGCGGTGGGCGGCAGCCCGGAATCGGTGATTCGCGCCGGGCTGCTCGGGTTGCCATTGGCCATTGCGATCATCGGCGGTGAGCCCGCACGATTCAAGCCGCTGGTCGATCTGTATCACCGGGCACTGGAAGAAGGCGGGCACGCGAAGCAACCGGTGGCGGTGCACGGGCACGGCTATGTCGCCGATACCGAAGAGCAAGCCGTTGCGGATTTCTATGAGCCGTACGCGTTGGCGATGAGCACCATTGGGCGGGAACGCGGTTGGGGTCCGATGACTCGTGCCCAGTTCGATGCTCTTCGCTCGCCAAGCGGCTCGCTGTTCGTCGGCACGCCGGATGCTGTGGCGGAGAAGGTCGCTGACGTCCGCGACACCCTTGACCTGGATCGCTTCATGCTGCACACCAGCGTCGGCACGCTGCCGCACGAGAAGGTGCTGCACAACATCGAACTACTCGGCGAGAAGGTCGCGCCACGAGTTCGCTGAGCCGGTCCTTGCCGAGCTGAGCCTCGAAGGCTTCGCGGTCCGCGATACCGGGACCCTGCCGGATGACGCGGGAGCTGTCGTTGCGCCCGAAGATCTCGATCCCACGCACGCAAATCCTCCTCCACTCGCACGAGACAAGCGGTCTCCGGAAGAGGAGGTGTACATGGCCAGACTGCGTCCACGCTGGGCGGCCACGGCTACCAGTGGGCACAGGATTCGGCCGCAGTGAACAAGCCGACGGGACACTTCGAGCGGGATGGGCGCCCGCGTGCCCCGCCGGTCGACCCTGCGACACGCCGGGCAGGACGCCCCGCCGCGCTCGCCGTCACCGCCACCGGCGGCGTGAACATCCTCCTCGACGGGCTTACATTGTGGGGAGTTGTTCTCCTTGTACTACTTCGATGTCCAGGTCGATTTTGACCGTGGTTCCGATGGCGGCGACTCCGGCGCGGACCACCGCGTTGTAGTCGATGGCGAAATCGTTGCGGTGTAGCACTGTTTCGGCGTGGAACGCGGCACGAACACCACCCCACGGGTCGGGTCCGTAACCGCCATAGGTCACCTCGAGATCGACCGGACGACGCTGCCCGTGCAGGACCAACTCACCCGGCATCACCCACGTGTCAGCACCGGTACGGCGCAACCCGTTGCTGGTGAAGGTGATCACCGGATAGCCCTCGACATCGAGGAACTCCGGCGAACGCAGATGGTCGTCGCGCATCGAGACACCGGTATCGATACTCGCCGCAGCGATCTCGGCCAGCCCCGAAGACCGCTCGAACACCTCCGCGACCTCGATCCGCCCACTCACCTGCCCGAAACGCGCTTTGATACTCGCGATACCCAGATGACGCGCGGTCGCCATCACTGTCGAATGCACCGGGTCGATCGTCCACGGCCCCGGTGGCGGCAACGCGACCGCACCTGCCACCGGTACCAGCACGACCTCGCCGAGCACACCCGTGCCCGCCGTAGAGATCTGCGCGGTCCGGGCCACCGGCTGATACCCGGCGGCGGTGCATACCGCGGTGTGCGTGCCCGGGGGCAGCGGCTCGGTGGCCACCGCCCCGGTCGCGTCGGCGACCACGCGAGCGATCTGACGCCCGCGCATGTCGGTCACCGTCAGTACCGCCTCCGCTACCGGCCACCCCTCGGCAGTGCGTAGGTGAGCGGTCAACCCGCTCACGCGCGGTCCTGCGGCCCGTAACCGAGGCGCACATCGTGGGCGATGTGTCCACCGGACACGGTGACCTGACTGGTCACCGGCGGGTAGCCGCGGGCGACGATCGTGTACTGCCCCTCGGGCAGATCGGTGACCGCGTAGCGGCCCTCGTCATCGGTACGTGCCGTGGCGGTCACCTCACCTGCCGCGTCGAGCACCGTGATCTGGATATCGGCCACCGCGCGGCCGCTGTCAGCCCACGCCGATCCAGCCACGACACCCATCGCGGCCAACTCGATGTCGTGGCGCAGCAGACCGGTGTCGGGCACCGTCAAAGTGGTTGCGTGCGGGCGCCGATGCGCGGCGACAGCCACCAGCGTGTAAGTGCCCGAGACCACCTCGTGGCACACGTAGGAGCCGTCACCACCCGAGACGGCCGCCGCGACGACCTCACCACGCGGATCGGTCAACGTGATCGTCGCGCCCGCCAGCGGCTCACCACGACCGGCGCTGCGGACCACACCCGACAACTCACCCGACCCGGTCAAGGTCACATCCAGCTGCTGCGACCGCCCAGAGAGCGCCACATTGACCGCCGCGGGCTGATGCCCCGCCGCCGACACGATCAACACATAACCCCCCACCCCCGGTGCGCTGATCACATAACCACCATCGACAGCCCCCGTCGCCCGCGCGACCTGATGACCACGCTGGTCGATCAACGTCAACGCCGCACCCGCCACCGCACGACCGTCCTCACGACGGATACGACCACCCAGCGACCCACCATCGACACCGGCCCCGGACAACTCCGCGGTCACCAGCCCAGACTCCGACGAAACACCCACCCGATACCCACCATGACCATTCCGATCAACCGACGCATGCCGCCCAACCACCCCGGCAAGCACCGGCTCGGGCTCGGGCTCGGACTCGGGCAGCGCCCGCGCGGCGTCCTCCCAGACCGGGTCCTCGTCCCAGCTCGACTCGGCAACGGCCGCCGCCTCCGGCTCGCCGGTCGGCGCGGGCACCACCGCGGTCGGATCGTCCTGCAGCGGAATCTCTTTCATGAACATCAGCACCACGCAGGCCAGCAGCGCGACCGCGGCAGCAGCGTAGAACACACCGTGCATGGAGTCGGTGAAGCCGGTGAGGATAGGCACCTTCAGTTCGTCGGGCAAGGCGGCGATTCCGCTGGTGTTGCTCTGCATGCTGCTGAGCTGCTCGGAGTCGAACCCGGGCGGCAGTTGGCCACCGAAGGCGTCGGTGATCCGGTGCGGCAACAGGTTGAACAGGATGGTCAGGAACACCGCCACGCCGAGTGTGCCGCCCATCTGCCGGAAGAACGTGGCCGCCGCGGTCGAAACGCCCATGTCCGAGCGGGGTCCGGCGTTCTGCGCGGCGATGATCAACGTCTGCATGCAACAGCCGAGCCCGAGGCCGATCAGCCCGCAGTAGACCAGAGGCTGCCACAGGGCGCTGTCGTAGTGCACCTGCGCGTACAGCGTCGCGCCGATCGCGATGATGAAGGTGCCGGCCACCGGCAGAATCTTGTAGCGGCCCGTCTTCTTGGTGATCCGGCCGGCCGACTGCGAGCCGATCATGATGCCGAACACCAGCGGCAGCAGCAGCAGACCGGCCTTCGTCGGCGAGTAGCCGCGAACCACCTGGAAGTACTGCGGGACCATGGTCATCGCGCCGAACATCGCGACACCGACGATGAACCCGCCCGCGATGGTGACGCTGAAGGTCGAATTCTTGAACAGCCGCAATGGAATCAGCGCCGCGTCCTTCATCAGGAACTCGACGAAGACGAACAGCAGGAAGCCGACCGCTCCGATGCCGTAACAGATCAGCGACCGCTCGTCGGTCCATCCCCAGTTGCGGCCCTGCTCGGCGACGAGCAGCAGCGGCACGACGAAGATCGCCAAGGTCAGTGCACCGAACCAGTCGATGCGGTGGTTCTGGCGCTGGTGGGGCACATTGAGCACTTTGGCGACCACGAGCAGGGCAATCACGCCGACCGGCACGTTCACCAGGAACACCCATCGCCAGCCCTCGATGCCGCCGAGCTGGTCGTAGTCGGAGAAGAAGCCGCCGAGCACCGGGCCGAGCACGGTCGCGGTGCCGAAGACCATCATGAAGTAGCCCTGGTAGCGCACCCGCTCACGGGCGGGCACGATGTCGCCGATGATGGTGAACGCCAGCGACATCAACCCCCCGGCACCGAGGCCCTGGAAGGCGCGGAAGCCGGCGAGCTGGTACATCGAGGTGGCGAAGGTGCATGCCACCGAACCGATGACGAACAGGCCGATCGCGGTGAGATAGAACGGCTTGCGGCCGTAGATGTCGGCCAGCTTGCCATACAACGGTGTGGTGATCGTCGCGGTGATCAAATACGCGGTGGTCGCCCACGCCTGTTCATCGAAACCGTGCAGGCTGTTGGCGATCTTCACGATCGCGACGCTCACGATGTTCTGATCGAGCGCGGCCAGGAACATGCCCAGCAGCAGGCCCGACAGAATAGTCAGGATCTGCCGGTGCGACAGTGCATTGCCCTCGCCCGCGTCCAAGCCCGGCGGCGCCGCCGGTGCCTGGATGGTGGAATTCGTCATAAAAGAGCCCTACTTCTGATCGGCTGTTTGTCGTGGAGTTGTCTCGATACCGGTGTTGAGCCGGTCGAGCAGTTCGGTCAGGCTGTCCCGGTCCTCCGCAGGCCAGTCGGCGAGGATCTCGGCCAGCCACCGGTTGCGCAGAATGCGGTTCTCCTCGAACACGCGCTCCCCCTCCTCGGTGGCCACGAGTACGCACGCACGGCCATCGATCGGGTCGGCCCGGCGCTCGACCAGGCCGTGTGCCACAAGCGATCTGCTCTGTCTGCTGATGGTGGAGGTCTCGGCATGCAATAGCTCGGCGAGCTTACCGGTGCGCTGTGGACCGTCACGAACGAGGCAGAACAGCACGGAGTACGCCAGCCGCTCCAACCCGTCCGGACCATGCTTGCCCAGTTGCGACTTCGCACGGTTGATCGCTCGCATGAGCCGGACCAGCTGCACGCCGACCTGATCCGCGACATCCAGGTCAGCTGCGGTGGCAGCCTGGTCACGGGCAGCAGCAGTCATAGTCCTCACCTATTTTCCCCGAACAGCAAGCATAGTTAGCACCTACAACTAGTTGCTTTTGCCAACTATACATATGACTGTTCGCCTTGACCGAACCGCGCCCAGCGGCGAGCGGCAAGTCCCCCGGAACAGGCGAATCCGCGCACTGCTCGGACCGGGACAACGTCCGCGCCCGCGGGCAGAGCGACGGCTATCAGCTATCGAACACGGCTGGCACCGACCCACCTTCGCCGTTCGAATGTCCGCACCTACGTGCCGCTGATCGAGAGTCGTGGCGTCATGCGGTGTACTTCATCCGAGTTCGGCGAGCTGTGGGACGGTCGGCGCCATGGCGTCGATCCAGGCGGCGGGAGACCCGGTGGTCGGAGTGACGATGACGGCGTGCACGCCGAGCTTGGCGTAGTCCGCCATCTGCCGGACGAACTCGTCGCGATTATCCGGATTCGGCCGCGGATTGTTGGCCACGATGGTTTTGCGGATCTCGTCGTAGTCCCGCCCGACGTCGTCGCAGTGCCGCCGCAACACCTCCAGCTTGTGCTCGACGTCCTCGGGCGAGGAACCGAAGAGGTTGCACGCGTCGCCGTATCGCGCGACCAGCCGGAGCGTCTTGCGCTCCCCACCACCGCCGATGAGTACCTTGGGCCGGTGGATCGGCTGCGGTGAGCAGAGCGTCTCGGCGAGTTGGTAGTACTCGCCCTCGAATGGCCCGTTGTTCTCCTGGTCCCACATCTGCTGGCAGATGCGCAGCGTCTCCTCCAACCGTTCGAACCGTTCGGAGATGGGCGGGAACGGCACGCCGAGCCCATGGTGCTCGCGCTCGAACCACGCGGCGCCGATACCCAGTGCGGCCCGGCCACCGGACAGCACATCGAGCGTGGTGACGATTTTGGCGAGCAAGCCCGGGTGCCGATACGTCACGCCGGTGACGAGAAGGCCGAGTTCGATGCTGGAGGTGTGCGCGGCGAGGTAGCCGAGGGTTGTGTAGCCCTCCAACATGTTCGACTCCGCCGGCAGACCGGTCGGCTCGATCTGGAAGTAATGGTCCATGAAGGACAACCAGGTAGCACCGGACTCCTCCGCCGCGGCACCTACTCTGGCCAGTTCACCGGCAATGGCGGTGGCACCACCGTCGATGTCGAATATCGGTAGGTGAAAACCGAGCTCCATCGAACGCTCCCTCGTGTATCGACAACTCTGAACCATCACGCTACGACCTGGAGTGCACTCCAGGTCAAGTCGAGCTGATGCCGGTTTGCCATGCACGGCGACTTTTCTCGGCTACACCGCCCGTACCGCGGCGAACTGGTCGCGATGCCGCTCGGCCCATCCCCGGAAGGAGCGGGGCAGGCTGCCGGTCATCTTCTCGACGGTCGGATGCACCACTGAGGTGAACGCCTCGAGCGCGGTGGCCCGCAACGCCATAATCGCGGAGGCCAGTTCTTCCGGTACGCCGTGGTCGACGATCGCCTGCCTGGCAGCGTCCGGCGCCACTTCGACGTACCGAAGGGGTCGGCCGAGCACCTCGGCGAGGATGTCGGTCTGCTCGCCCGGCGACAGCGGCTCGGGTCCGCTCAATGGGTAGATCTCACCCGCGTGGCCGTCGGTGGTCAACGCAGTGGCAGCCACGGCGGCAACGTCATGTGGATCGACCACGGCAATGCGGCCCTGGCCGAACGGGGCATAGACCGTGTCGTGGTCGCGGATGGAATCGGCCCAATGCAGCGCGTTGGACATGAATCCCAAGGGGCGCACCATCGTCCACGCAACCCCACTGTCCCGCACCGCTTGCTCGCCGGCGCGATGCCAGGTCGGAATGGGATCGGTGGCGGTGTCGTCGCCGGTACGACCGGACGACAGCTTTACGATGTGGCCGACGCCGGCCTGTGCGGCCGCCCCAGCGAGGTTCTCGTCGTGGATGGGGATTTCAGGGCCGTTGGACAGCAGGAACACGCGGTCGATGCCGCGCATCGCACCGGCCAGGCCCTCCGGATCGCCCAGGTCCACTCGCACCACCTGAACCCCGTCGGGCAGTCCTGCGCTGTCGGGCCGTCGCGTCGCCACCCGTATCGGCACCCTCAGTGCGAGCAACTGGCGCACCAACTCTCGGCCGACGGTACCGGTTGCTCCTGTCACAAAGATCATCAACTGCTCCTGTCTCGATCTGTCGGATCCGACGACCCGCCCGTCGACCACCTTCAGCAGAAGCGACAGAACAAACCAGTAGGCACCAATTATTAGCGGATATTCTCCATCTCGAGCCCGATCATGGAAGATATTTTCCATGCTCGATGACCTCGATCGCAGCCTGATCCACGCCCTGCACATAGATGGGCGCGCACCCTTCAGCAAGATCGCCGCCGCACTGAACGTGTCGGTCCAAACCATCACCCGCCGCTACCAACGCCTGCGCGCCACCGCCGGCCTGCGCGTGGTCGGCCTCACCGACCCGAGCTGCGCCGGGCAAACCCCATGGCTCGTCCGCCTCACCACCACCACATCCACCGGCCAGAGCCTCGCCTATTCCCTCGCCCGCCGCCGCGACACCTCCTGGGTCAAACTGACCTCCGGCGGCACGGAAATCCTTCTCGTAGTGAATATCCCGCGCGGCGCTGAAGTCTCCCGCGCGAGCCTGCTGCAAGATATCCCCCGAACCGCGGGCATCACCGCCGTCTCCGCCCACTACATCCTGCACACCTACCTCGGCGGCCCTACCGCCTGGCGTGGCCACGTCGCGGCTCTCACCGACCACCAAAGAAGACTATTGGAGCCGAACCCATCCGGCCCCGCGCACCGTCGGGCTCCAGCCAACTCCGACGCCGCACTGCTAGCCGCCCTCCAGCACGACGGCCGAGCCACCCTGTCCCACCTCGCCACCGCGACCGGCTGGTCCCAAGCCACCGTCACCCGCCGCCTCGCCGATCTCCGAGCGGCCCGAGCGATCTTCTTCGACGTCGAAGTGGACGATGCTCTTCTCGGCGCCACCGCCCAAGCCCTGCTCTGGATGTCGGTGGCACCCTCGCACCTCGATCGCGTCGCAACGACCCTGTCCGAACACGACGAACTGGCGTTCGTCGCGGCCACCACCGGCCCGACAAACCTTGTCACCCAAGCGATGTGCCCGGATCCCGAGGCGCTGCACCATTACCTCACCCGACGCCTGGGCGCACTGGAAGGTATCCACACAGTGGAGACGACACCCGTCCTGGCAACCGTCAAGGCCGCGGGCCGTCTCCCGCTGGCTGCTGGATACCGGCGTCCGCCGCAATGACGGGGGTCGACTCGTCCGCGCTACCTGAGCCGCCGACAAACACGGCACGCCATGTCGCCGATGCGTAGTGATTGCGGGAGAACAGGATTCGCTTCCGGCGTGCCGCGCCGGTCAACCACGCGACACGCCGGGCGAGGCGCACCATTGCGCCCACCGTCATTGCGACCAGTGAGCTGACGTCACTGTTCGGACGGCTCGGCAGCGGGGGGTTCGCCGTTCGGACAAGCAACGCTGCCGGGCAGTGTCACCTATGGTGTCGACACCGCCCTCGCGACGAGTTCATTGTTCCGGCAAACGGCGGCGGCCACCGGCCACGTCGGCTACCAGATCAGTGTACCCATCGACCAGTTCGGCCAGCTGGTACCAGTGTTTATGGGTATTGCCGCTGCGCGCGCCCTCGGCGTCGATGACCTGATTCGCGTCCACCCAGCTACGCGCCATCCGGTCCACCACCGCACCTAGGCTTTCGGTGTGCAGGGAGGCCCCGTTGCGGTGCTGTGGCACCTCCTGGGCAATCCACTCATTGATGTCGTCGACGAGTTCACAACGGCGACAGTCCATTTCGGCTATCAAGGCAACGTCCCTGACCTGCGCGCGACGCGCGTGCAGCTCGGCGAGCGCGTGCGCGGAACGCAGTAGTTCGCGGTCTTCGAAACGCCGCCCCTGGAAAGCGGATAGCAATTGCGGCGCGGTGGGCAATGCGCCGACTGTCGGCGCGCTCACCGCGTAACTCCGAGTTCACCCGACACCAACGCTCTTTGTACGAACATAATTGGCTCTCGATTCGGTTATCCCGGTTATCGGATCGGTTGTCACAACTAGGCTAGCTGGATCATGCACGCGCCGATGCAAGAACGCAAGATTGCGTCCGCATTGCTGTGGTCAAGGCGTACTGACAGCGCGCGATGCCCACAGCGCCTCCGCGGCAACAACTTCGGAGTCCGCCCAGGCGGAGGCGCCGATGCTGCGCCGCCGCCGTGCCGCGCCGGTCTCGATGGTGCTGCCGCACTGGGACATCGTCAGCGGTAGTCGGCCAGGTGGTCGACCGCCCACATGGCGAAGGTGCGGGCAGGGACGCCGGTCACCGATTCGGAGGTGGGCCGACCGGGCTCGGGCCCATTCCACCCTCGGTCCACAGGTCGAGCACCGGACGGTAGAAGAACTCGGCCGCCTCCTCATGGCTCAGCTCGACCAACTCGACGTGTTCTTCGAGTGCGGCGGCAATGGCAGCGACCTGCTGCCGATGCGACAGGGATCGGGCCCGGTGAGGGGATAGATCTTGCCGATGTGGCCCGGATCGTCGAGTGCGGCGATAGCCGCGGCGGCCGTGTCGGCCTCGTGGATCGGGGTCGGCTCAACTCCGGGAAAGGCAGGCGCACAACGTGTTCGGCTCGCGGGTGGGGGAATCAGGTTCGGGCGTTGGCGGCGAAGGCGCCCGGTCGCAGGATGGTGAGCGGCTGAGAGGGGAAAGAATGCGACGCAACTGTTGGCCGAAGTGTTGCTCGAATATTCGCCGAAGTATTGCTCGAATTCCGCTGACTGCACGTCCATGGCGAACAACTCACGAACCGGACAGCAGCAGTGGGGCGACGACCATCCCCATCACCGCGAGCTGGAAGTCGCGGGGTCGAGATCGGCGGCGATCATACCCCGTTCTCGACGTGCCCTGGTGATGACGAGATCAGCTTCGGCGAGCGCCTGCCGGTCGATGGACGAGGTCGCATCGGGCAGCCCTCGCCACATGACCATGCCGCAATTCGGAAGGCTTGCATTGATCGGGCCGATTCGGCGGTTCGCCAGGCATAAACTGGAAATCGATCACAGGGATCGCCGATACCGATACAGAGCAGGGCCATGGTCGGTTCAGACCCGTTCACAACACAGCGCGACCGGCCTCCAGCTATCGAGAAGGAACTGGAGGACGCGGGTCTCGACGACCCCGAAGTAATCGGACATGGCGGTTTCGGTGTGGTCTACCGCTGTCGGCAACGGGCACTGAGTCGCAACGTCGCGGTGAAGGTCCTCACCGCCAGGCCGGAGTCGGAGCCGGAGAACGTCGAGCGGTTCCTCCGTGAGCAGCAGGCGATGGGTGTGCTGTCCGGGCATCCGAACATCGTGCCCGTACTGCAGGTGGGCACCACCCGCAGCGGGCAGCCGTACCTGGTGATGCCGTACTACTCGTACGGCTCACTGGAGATCCGTATCCACCAGGAAGGTCGCCTGACTTGGAACGATGCTCTCCCGATAGCGATCGGACTGGCCGGAGCCCTGGAGACCGCGCACCGGGCCGGGATCCTGCACCGCGACATCAAGCCGGGCAACGTCCTGTTCACCGACTACGGGGAGCCGCAACTCACCGACTTCGGTATCGCCCGCGTCGAAGGCGGATTCGAGACCATCACCGGTGTGGTGACTGGGTCACCCGCGTTCACCGCACCGGAAGTGCTACGCACCGGCAACCCGTCGGCGGCCTCCGATGTCTACGGACTCGGCGCGACGCTGTTCGCCATGATTACCGGCCACGCGGCCTACGAGCGCCACTCCGGTGAGCAGATCGTCGCGCAGTTCCTCCGTATCACCGCCGACCCACTTCCCGACCTGCGGCCCGAGGGCATTCCCGACGACGTGTGCGCCGCCATCGAAGCCGGTATGGCGCACCGTCCGGCGGACCGTCCCCGGTCGGCGGCCGAGTTCGGTGAGTTGCTGCGCGATGTCCAGCGCGCCCATGGCGAGCCGGTGGAGGAGATGGTCCTGCGCGTCCACGCAGACGATCACCAGGCGCGTCCGCCCGAGATCCGCCGCCCGCCGCTCTCGGTTCCGACCAGCCGCCCCACGCCCGCCCCCGAAGCCGGGTCCGGCCGGGCGCTGGTTCCGCGCGACAGACTGATCGATGTTCTGCGGAGGGACCCGCGGCCGCGGCTGGCCCTCATTCATGCTCCGGACGGGTTCGGCAAGAGCACTCTGGCGGCCCAGTGGGCCGAGTATCTCACCGAGACCGAGCGGGTCACGGTGGCATGGTTGAACGCCGACCGCGACGACGACAACGTCCTATGGTTCCTCGCGCACCTGATCGAGTCGTTCAACCGGGCGTGCCCCACGCTGGTGCCCGACCTCGCTCGGGTACTCGAACAGGGGGACGAGGGAATCTCGCGCTATGTGCTCACCACTCTGATCGATACCATTCACAACCGTGGTGAACGGTTCGCCGTCGTCATCGACGACTGGCATCGGGTCACCGCGCCGGCCACCATCGCCGCCTTCCGCTTTCTGGTGGAGCGGGGTTGTCACCACCTGCAGATCATCATCACCAGCCGTTCCCACGAGGGATTGCCGCTCAGCATCATGCGGGTTCATAACGAACTCGTCGAAATCGACGCCACGGCTTTACGTTTCGACGTCGACGAAGCGAAAGCGTTCCTCGCCGGGCAAGGCGGTCTCGCGCCCGCCGACAACGAGAGCGCCGCGCTGCGCGACCGCACCGAAGGATGGATCGCCGCACTGCGACTCGCCTCGCTGTCGCTGCGCGAGCACCCCGACGCCGCGGCGCTGATCAGCGACATCACCGGGCGACATCACGCCATCGCCGAATACCTGGCCGACAACGTGCTCGACACGATGCAGCCGGAATTGCGCGACGTCCTGCTCGCCACATCAGTTCCCGAGCGGATCTGCGGCAGCCTGGCTACCGCACTGACCGGCAAACCGAACGGGCAGTCAGTGCTGGAGAACCTCGAACGGCGCAACCTGTTCCTGCGCCGGGCCGACGAGAACGATGAATGGTTCCGCTACCACCACCTGTTCGCAGAGTTCCTCCGGCAGCGACTCGGACGTGACCATCCCGAGCGAGTGAACGAACTCCATCGGACGACCGCCACCTGGTTCCGCGACCACGGAATGCTCAGCGAGGCCATCGATCACGCGCTCGCCTGCGGGGATGACGAACGGGCTGTCGACATCATCGAAGCGAAAGCCCGGGACCTTGTGCAGGATGCACAGCTTGCGACATATCTCGGCCTGGTCGCCAAACTTCCACCGGCGTCCGCCTGCGCACGTCCGTGGCTCCAAATGGGAGTCGCGTGGGCCCACGTACTCCTGCGCCGGCCCACCGAGGCCCATGCGGCGTTGCGGCTCGTGCGGGAGTCGGCTGAAGGGGCGGCAGCCGACTCGGACCTCTCCCGCGAGGCAAACCTCATCGACTGTGTGGAGCGCGCGTTCGCCGACCGTCTCGAGGGTGTGGACGCGGCGGTCACCGACTGTCTGGCGCACACCGACACGTTGGGTCCGTGGGCATTGTGCGCGGCCGCGAACCTCGCCGCCTTCTCGGCGATCTGCCGCTTCGACTACGACCGATCCCGTGAATGGCACGAGTGGGCCGCGCCCTACCAGCAGCAGACCCGCAGCTCGTTCAGCCTGATGTACAGCCATAGCCTGGTGGGCATCGCCGCGCGTGAACAACTCGATATCGCCGCCGCCGAACACAGCTTCCGCACGGCGCTACAGGTCGCCACCACAAACTCGGGCCCGGAGTCCTATGCCGCGCGCTTGGCCGGCGCTCTGCTCGGCGAGCTGCTGTACGAGCGCGACCAGCTCGCCGAGGCCGAACATCTTCTGGACGAGGCTGGTCGACTGGGCACCGAGGGCAATCCGGTCGAATTCATGATGGCAAGCTACGCGACGGGTGCCCGGATCGAGGCACTGCGCGGACACCGCGACGCCGCCGCGCGACGCCTCGACGAAGGCGCCGAGGCCGCACAAGCCCTGAAGTTGCCACGTCTGGCCACCCGCATCGCCAACGAGCAGGTCCGGCTCCGGTTTACCAGCACTTATGTGACCGAACCAGCGGCGGGCGAAGGTGGTGTCGCGATACTGGCCGCGGAACTGCGTGAGGATTCCGCGATCCGGATGCTGATGCGATCCGGAATGCCCCGGCGGATCACAGCCGCCGCCGCGCGCGCCTCGACGTTGCACGATTCCATCGACGCCGCCCGACGCCCACGAGCCGCGGCGCAGGCACAGCTACTGCTCGCCTCCTGCCTAGCGGCGTCCGGAAATTTCGACGCGGCCGAAGACTCCCTTGTGCCGGTGTTGGCGAAGTACGCCGACGTCGGCCTGATTCGGCCGTTTCACGACGAGGGCCCGTGGATCGCATCGCTGGTTCGTGCCCTGGAGCACGACCTGCGAGCAGGTGATTGGAAAGACAGTTGGCCGAGTGTCCCACAGGCTTTCCTGCGGAAGGTGCTGGACAGCTGATAAGGGTTGCCCCGGACGAAACGCTGCGGGCCGCTCAGCCACCGGAACGGTGGAATCGCGCACCACAACTCACGGCACGGGTTGCGGTCCGCGGGTCTGGTCCGTGTCGAGAATGTGCAGTACCCACCGGCCTTTGCCATCGGCCTTCGCGCGGTACAACCCGGTGTCGGCGGCGTCGAGCAGTGACTCGGCATCCGCGCCCGCGACCGTCGTCACCACCGCCCCGATGCTGATCGACATGTGTAGGCGTCGGTCGCCTACGGCGATCGGATCGACGAACGCTTCCACGAGGCTGTTCGCTACGGTCGCGACCCGGTGGTCGCTCGCAGGCGGTGGGACCAGCGCCACGAACTCGTCACCACCGATTCTTGCGACCAGACCCCCCGTTCCGCGCACGCTCTCCTGCAGACGTGCTGCCACCGCGGTCAGGATCTGGTCTCCCGTTCCGTGGCCGTAGCGGTCGTTCACGTGCTTGAAGCGGTCGATATCTATGAAGCACAGGCCCGCGCGGTCCCCGTCGTGGGCGTCGACGATCATCGTGTCGATCCGCTCGATGAGATGCCGCCGGTTCGGCAGTCCGGTGAGGGGATCGTGGCGTGCCTGCCAGTGCAGTTCCTCGCGCATCCGGTGCTGCTCGGTGACATCTTCGCCGACGGCGAGCAGATAGTCGCTTTGTCCGTCGGCTCCCTTGACGAAGGTGATGGCGAACGACGCCCACCCATAGCTGCCGTCGGCCCGACGAATCCGCTGTTCCAGCTTCACCGCGCCTTCCCCGGTCGGGACCAGTTTCTCGTAGACGAGCGTGCGGATACCGTCCCGATCTTTGGGATGCGCGAAGTCGTAGACGGAGATGCCTCGCAAGGTTTCGATCGGCACGCCGATGATGTCGGCCAGGCCTCGGTTGACATCCAGCAGCGTGCCGTCTGTGTCGCCGATGGCGATGGCGATCGCCGCATTGTCGAAGACCGCGCGGAACCTCGCGTCGGCGGCACGGTCCGCTTCCCACACGGCAGTCTCGTCGGCGTGCTGCCCTGGACGGCGCCGTTGCAGTTCGGCTTCGTAACCCTGCCCGATCGCGGCGAGCAGCGCCGCCAGCCGTGGGCCGGTCTCCGGGGAACTCCGCTCGGCCAACCGGTACAGCACCTGCGCGGATGTACTCGGCACATCCGGATCGACCAACCCGGCGACTACCAGCGCCGAACCGATGCGAATGCCGACGCTCGCGTCGAATTGTTCGGTCTCCAGGCCGGCGACCAGCTCCTCGACCAGGCTCAGAAGCAGAACCTGCGGGTCGGGTACGGACACCGATCGACCGGTGACGGACTGGAGCGAACGCCACCACAAGTCCGCCAGAGTGCCGAACTCGATCCCTTCCACCGCAACCCCCTCGCCTTCTGGTCGCTATAGCCCCCGACGCATCGTAACTACCTTTATGCAAGAACGTCGAGAAACTTCCACCTTCGACCATTCCCATGGTTGGCGATAGCGGGATTACGCCAGGTTGTTCTCCGCGAAGACCGACGCACCCTTGTACCGCAACGTCTTGATCTGCCACACCCACGTCGCCTGAACACAGCCGACCAGGTCCTCGAAATGCGTCGACATTGTCGCCGCGAGCTCGGAATCGATCGCCCTCATGCGATCGCATCGTTCAGCGGCGGTCGCACCTACCGTTCGAAATTCCACGAGCTTCGCACGCACGATCTCGGCGGCGTGCCGCACGGCATCCTCCAGCATCCACCCCGGATGGTTCAACATGACCACGGGGATCAGGTTGAAATCCGCCAAATCGACGATGCACTCCTTCTCGAAGGAGAACACGTCGTTCATCAACGCACCGATCTCCACCGCCAAGACCCGCATACGGCGGAGGTCGCCGGCAAGACCGGCTTTCCGAATCCGATCCCAGGGCAGGTAGTCGTCTCGACCGAATTCACACAGCGCGATCGCCGGGTACATGCCCGAGACCTGGGCTCTGAGATCGATGTACTCCGCGACCCCGAGCAGTCCCCCTCGCGCACGTGCGTTCTGATCCCGAATCGCGGGCCGCAGGTGCGCGATGGTGACGGCGATGAAACGGTCGAGCCAAGCAGGTTCCGCGAGGTCGGACAGCATCGCGAGAAACGACGACGTCGATATCTCCAACTCGGTCGGATCCACTGGCGCCGACCGAGTTCGCAGTAGCTCACACAGCCGGTCTATGGCCACCCATGCCAGCGCCTGCGCGGCGCCGTCCAAGTGCCCGAACTTCTCCCGGCCGACGGTGTCGTTGAGCCAGAACAGGATTGCGTTGTACAGACCGATAATCGTCATCCGCTCGGCATTTATCGCCCCGGGATGCAGGTAGGGCGTCATGCTGTTGTAGTGCTCGCCGCCAGGCTCGAGCCAGATCCCGTGCGCGCGGCAGAACCGTTCGACTTCGGCACATGCCTCCTGACCGAACCGGTTCGGCCGGAAATCGCGGCAATAGTCGACGATGTCCCAGTCGGGTGTACTGAACAACCCGCGCAGCGACCACCGCTGCCCTGCGCGCAGCAACCTCTCGTGCTGCAAACGCATGTTCGCGATCTCCCGCTCGAGCGCCGATGTGTACTCACTGCCCACAACGACTCCCTCCCGCGGTGACCACGTCCCTTGAATTGTCATTCACATGACGCGAGCAGCACAGCCCAATCCGCGAAAACCCAGGACATCGATATCTATCCGCCTTGGTGCACTAGGCATTTGACGCCGACGACGCCGAAACATCCACACCGGCACCATCTCCTGATCCCTAGCCGGCGCCGAGTTCCCTATCGCGGCGAAGCGGCCGACAGCGCGGATCTCCGCGGGTTTTCGTCCCGTCCCGGCGGTTCCGATACCCGGCGTTCGCAAATCGGCGTCAGCGATTGAAACCGGAACAAGGACCGACAACGCCCCTGATGCGCGACACGGCCGATCACTGAAGGCCGCCGGAGGTGGCGGCCATTTCACCCGGCGGTGGCGGGCGGGGTTGCGACCCGAGGAGTTGCCCTAACCGAGGTCTATCACCGAGCCGACGGGTCGACCACCCGAGCTCGATGCGATCCGGCTCGGTCGGCGTGCAGGGTCAGCAGCAAGTGATCGAAGCTGGTCCGCAGCGAGGCCGGGCCACCACCCATGGCGAGAATTTCGGAGACCAGCAGCTGCGCCAGCGTCCGCAGCTTGGTGTTGGTTTCCTGGGAGCGCCATTGCAGTACCCCGAACGCCTGCTCGGCATTGATGCCGTAGACGAACATCAGCACGCCCTTGGCCTGCTCGATCACCGCCCGCGATTCGACGAGTCCGGGCAATGTGGCGTCGAGGATCTGCTGCCGGTTCTCCTCGAAGGCGTCGGACACGTCGACGAAGTAGCCGCTGGTACCGACAACCACGTTCCGATCATCGACCATGCGGTCGGCGACGACGATGACGTGGTGGGTATGGCCGGACGTATCGATGACCCGATGGCGTCCACAGAAGGGCTCGCCGGTCTGCACGGTGATCGCGATGGACTGCGCCACCCATTCGTGGTCATCGGGGTGTCGATGCGACAGCAGCAACTCCGTGCTCGGCTGCGTGCCGTCGGCGGCATAGCCGTAGATGGCGGCGACTTCGTCCGACCATTCCCACCTCTGATCGGCGAACCAGAAGCGGAAAGTACCGACACTCTGCGGCTTGCCCGCCACGACACGGTCGATCGCGTCAGCGTTTCTCAGTGCGAGATGATCCATTCCCGTCACCTATCGGTTATCCATCGCCAGCAGCACGAATCAGCGCCTGAACGCAGTGAAGATTACGCTTCCAGCAAACATTCCGCATACTAGATCACAACCCTACTACCTGCTGCAATGATCAAAGCGACCGCCGAATCGAACCATGGGCAATTTTGTCGCACTGGACGATGCGCCGAGCGGCTGGCCTCCCCAACCCGCCGCGTTTGCGAGGCCGATGTCGGAGTATCCAAGACCGGGAGAGCTGCGAGCAACGCCGATCGCCTGGGGCGTTCGGGCACCGAATCGGACATCCCGCGCATCGTCACACGGCAGTCCCACGGAGAATGCCGGCCGCACACTACCGACCGCGCATTCCACCGCCCAGGTGATTCGAGTCGAACATGCAGGGCCATGAGCGATCCCGCAGAACCCGCGGCCGGTCGTCGTTCCGAAGGCACCCGCCGAAATCGTGCGGCCGTGACCATCATCTTCGCCCGAAATACTGACCATAACGTGGATCACTGGAGGTAGTCTCTGATGCGGAGACCACACCTCCGTAGCAGATTTCGGCACGTTCGTATGGTCTTCCATAGACCAACGCCACACCGCGTTCTATCCAGTGCGCAGACCGAAAGGGTTGTTCTGATGGCAGGCAAGCGGACCGTCCTGACCGTCCGGTTACGACGTCTCGCGGCGATGCTGCAGGAGATGCGCGAACAGGCCCAGCTCAGCAAGGAAGAGGTCAGTTCCCAGACCGGGATCAACGTCACCACGCTGTATCGGATCGAGACCGCGCAGGCCCGTCCGCAGCGCCGCACCCTTATGGCGATGCTCGATCTGTACCGCATCGGCGGCCAGCAGCGCGAGGATGCGCTCGAGCTGCTATCGGACGCGTTGAAGCCCGGCATGTCACGCGCATACGAGGGCAGCGTGTCGGAGGTGTACGCGGCCTACATCAACTTCGAGTCCGAGGCGCTCTCGGCCCGCCACTACCAGACTTCCATCGTCCCGGGGCTTTTGCAGACCTACCAGTACGCGACGGCGGTGATCGACACCTCGATGCCGAAGCTGGAGGCGTCGGTCATGGAGAGCAGGGCGAAGGCCAGGATGGACCGCGCCGCCAACCTCTCCAAGGAGGACCCGCTCGAGCTCTGGGTGGTCATGGACGAGGCTGCGATCCGCCGTACGATCGGCGGGCCCGCGGTGATGCGCGGCCAGCTCGACCGGCTGTTACTGGAGATCAAGCGTAAGAACGTGATCCTGCAGATCCTGCCGTTCGACGCGGGCGCCCATCCCGGCATGACAGGCTCATTCACAATGCTGGACTTCCACGATCCGGCCGACCCCGAGCTGGTCTATGTAGAGGGCATCGGGCGCGACGAGCTGATCGAGGGCCACAACGAAATCCGCCGCTTCGGCGTGATCTTCGACCAGTTGCGCGCCATGGCACTGAGCCCACGCGACTCGGCGGCCATGATCATCGACGCCGCAACGCGGATGGGTTAGGCCCGGCCCGCTCTTCGGTATCCGTTCGCCACGGGCACCGCGAACAACACCATGGCGCCCGAAAGCCCTGCGCGGAACGAGTCGGAGATCCCGCAGAAGACCACCCCGCTCTGGTGAAGACATCGAGCGAGCGGCGCGTTCGGTTCACCTCACGCGACTATTCCGCCGCGCGATGGGTACCCCCGGCTCAGCTGCCTGGGGAGGTACACCCATGTCCGATGTCATTGGGGGTTCCGGTCCGGAACTGAAGCGTGTGATGGGCCCGGGCTTGCTGCTGCTGTTCGTCGTCGGCGACATTCTCGGCACCGGCATCTACGCGCTCACCGGCAAGGTGGCCAACGAGGTCGGCGGCGCGGTGTGGGTGCCGTTTCTCGTCGCGTTCCTGGTCGCGCTCATCACCGGCATGAGCTACCTCGAACTGGTCACCAAGTACCCGCACGCCGCGGGAGCGGCCCTGTATACGCACAAGGCGTTCGGCATCCAGTTCCTCACCTTCATGGTCGCGTTCGCGGTGATGAGCTCCGGGATCACCTCAGCATCGACCGCCTCGCGGGCCTTCGCGGCGAACTTCGCCGAGGCCTTCGATCTGGATATCGGCACAGGAGCCGCCGTCACAGTGACCGCCTTGGTGTTCATCGCGGCGGTGGCGGCGATCAACCTGCGCGGGGTCAGTGAAAGTGTGAAGCTCAACGTGCTGCTCACCTGCGTGGAGCTGACCGGACTGCTGATCGTCATCGCGATCGGCTGCTGGGCGTTGGGGGTCGGCGACGGCGACTTCGGGCGCATCGTCGAGTTCGACACCGGTGAGCGGACCGCGGTCGGCGGCGTCGTCGTCGCCACGACCCTCGCGTTCTACGCGATGGTCGGCTTCGAGGATTCGGTGAATATGGCCGAGGAGTGCAAGGAGCCGAGCCGGATCTTCCCGAAAGTGCTGTTCGTCGGGCTGACCATCACCGGGCTCGGCTACGTTCTCGTGTCGATCAGCGCGATCGCGCTGGTTCCCGCCGAACAGCTCGGCCAGGGCGACACCCCGCTGCTGAAGGTGGTCGAGATCGGCGCGCCCGCCTTCCCGACATACATCTTCGCCTACATCACCATGTTCGCCGTCGCGAACTCGGCACTGATCAACATGCTGATGGCCAGCCGCCTGATGTATGGCATGGCCAGGCAGGGTGTGCTCCCGCGGCCGTTCGGCCGGGTGCACGAGACGCGCAGAACACCGTACATCGCCATCGTTTTCACCACTTTGCTCGCGCTCGGCCTGATCGTGCTCGTCGGCGAGGTGCCCGAACTCGGCGGGACCACGGCGCTGCTGCTGCTCGCCGTGTTCACCGTGGTGAATATCGCCGTGCTGGTGCTGCGCCGAGATCATGTGACGCACGAGCACTTCCACACGCCGACAGCGCTGCCGGTACTCGGCGCACTCACCTGTGGATTTCTGGTGACGCCGTTCACCGACCGCAATATCGAGCAGTACGTCATCGCGGGTGTCCTACTGGCCATCGGGATCGCACTGTGTGGCGTGAACTACCTGGCCATCCGCTCGATGCGCGCGCAGCCGCTCGCTACCGAACCACCGGCGAAGTAATGGATTACGTTATTCCCCAGCGAATCAGGCGCAGACGGTTTGTCCGGATCAGCAGATGACTAGTCGCTGACCGATGGGTAAGGTGGGCGCCGATGACCAGCATGGACGCCCGTTTCGGGGACGCGACCCGGACGGTGCCCCTCCCCAACCCGTGGAACGTGACCGCGTATCTCGCCGCGGTGGCCGCGCACCGCGGACGCTCGATCAGCCTGCATCCCGTTCCCACAACGATGCTGGCCGATACGGGATGCGGCGGAGGAGGTCTGTGGGTAGCGCGTAAACACGACGACATCATCGTGTACGACGCCGACGCGACAGGCCGCAACGCGGACCACATGATCCTGCACGAAATCGGGCACATGCTGCTCGGTCACGGCAAAGATGGGGAGCGCAGCGGTCCCCTGCCGCCCGCGCTGGCCGTCATCCTGCCGTCGATATCACCGCACTCGATCGAACATGTTCTCGGCCGCAGCGAATTCGGGACCGACCGCGAGCGGGAAGCCGAAGTGTTCGCCGACATGACCATGGTGTATGCCACGCTGCCGCGGCGGCGAACTCGTTCGTTCCGGCTTTTCGGGCGCGGCAGATAACTACCAGCGGTCGTAGCGCCCCTCGGGTAGTCGCCGGGCTCCGGCGAGGAGGTCATCGATCAAATCCTGGTAACCGTCCGCCAATTCGTCGATCTGGATCCACGCGTCGTAGAAGACCGCTTCGGGCGCGTACCCGAGGACGACGAACGCCTGGGTTGTGAGCATGGCCAGTCGGTCCACCATCCTTCCCACGGTCTCGGAATGTTCGGGCACGCGGGAATCCGGAATCGGGGTGGCCAGCGTGACCCAGCGGTCGATGCCACGCGCCAGTTGTAGTCGCCGCCGGTCGAGCTTGCCGGACCGGATGGCCGGGGTGTGCTCGCGGACTTGGTGCAGCTGGGCCAGTTCCCCCGCCACCTCCAACATGGGGTGATCCAGGTGCGGCAGGCCGCGGAATGCCGCCAGCAGCAGTTCTTTTCCGGGTATCGCCCGGTCGTCGGCCGTTTGTGGCACTGCAGCGCTCCCATCCCGACCGGGGCGCGCGCGATCCGGTCGCACGTCCGCCGGTCGCGTCCTCGACGCCCCGTCTCGCCGGTGTCCCGGCACCTCCCATACCAGCCACACCAGCCAAGCGTGACCGAGACCGGCACGCAGCGCGTCGATTTCACCCACTTCCGCGAATGCGACACGCCCATCGATCACAAAGCCGGTGTCCGCTCCACCACTGAAGTCATAGCAAACACCCAGTGACAGTAGGATATCCCCCGAAGGAAAGCGATTTACTGGAACTATTCCCAGCCGAGCCGACACGCCAGCCAACGTTGGGCGAGTCGGGCAAACGACGCTTCGCGGTCGCGCAGGCGCGACGCGGCGACGCGGCGGCCCAGCTTCCGGCAGGCAGCCGCCGAACCGTCCGCCGACCGAAGCCGCGCCGCCACACCACGGCTGAACCCGCTCCGCTGATCCACGGACGCGATCTCCAGCATGATCCCGAGTCGAAACGCGAAGTAGCGCTTGACGAACTCACCGTCGGCATCCGCACATACCGGGCCTAATTGTTCGCGCGTTGGACGGAGCGTTGAACCAGGCCGCGAAGGCCGGGGAGCTGGATGGCGCGAAGCATCAGTTCGCCGGCCCAGACGTGAGCTCTGGTGGGTGGGGCGAACCGGCTCATTCCCTTGCGGGCCAATGCCTGTCGTTTGCGAACTTCGGGACGCAGGGACGCTTCCCATTCGACCAGTGCTGTGCGGATGTCGCCGGCGTGGGCGGCCACGGCGGCGCCGAGCCGGTCGGCCCCGTCCAGAGCGAGGGCCGCGCCGTAGCCTGCGAATACGGTGACACACCAGGCCGCATCGCCGAGCAGAACGACTCGGCCATGGCTCCATCGGTCCATCACGACTTGGCTGACGGAATCGAAGTAGGCGGACGCGGAGTCGGCCTCGAGCTGGCGGAGCGCATCGGAGACGCCCCGGCCCAGATCTCCGAAGGCCGCGGTGAGCGCCGATACCGGCCCAAGAGTCGATTCGGCCTCCGGATCAGGGCTGCGGTAGGCGAAAAACGCCGAGGATCGGCCCGGGCCCAAGTTCATCACCGCCGCCGTGCGTCCAGGCCCGATAAATGTGGTGCCGACTCCCTCCGGTACCTGCTCGGGAACCTGTGCCAGCGGGAACGCGCCCACCATGTGTCCCAGGTTCACCAGGCAATCGGTCTCGGTATCGAATACGAGTTCGCGAATTCGGGAGTGCAAGCCGTCGGCGCCGACGAGGAGTTCGGCTTGTACGCAAGAGCCGTCGCTCAGCGTGATGTGGACCTCGTCGGCATTCTGGGTGATGGCCTGCACGGTGGTGCCGAAACGGATTGTGACGACATCGGCCACGGCGGCGTACAGTACCGACTCCAAATCACCACGAAAGACGCTCAGCGCCCGATCGCCGACAGCGGCTTGCGCGATGGCAGCCGGCACCGTGAACTTCTCCCGGCCATCGGCCCGGACCACGACCGAGGTGAAGAAGCCGATATCGCGCGGAGCCAGCGCCGATAGCAGCCCCAGCCGCTCCATGGCGTCGTATCCCGCTCCATGCAGGTTCACCAGGTAGCCACTGCTACGACGAGCCTGGGCACGCTCGACTATGAGCACTTCCCAGCCCTCCTGGTGAAGCCTCAGCGCAGCAGCTAGGCCGGCGATACCGGCGCCCACCACAACCACCCGCTTGACCTGCGTCTCGCCGAGGCGCTGCGCCGCATCTTCGATATCTGTCACTGCCACTCCTAGGTCTGTTCCGTATCAGCAGAAGCTCCCTCGAGCGTCTACCGCCGCTCGCGTCAACTATTAGTTGACGATCCGCCAATCGTCAACCTACCGTTGACGAATGGGTCCTCGCCTGCCGCTCGTTGGCGTCATCGACTCGATCGAGAGGTCGAGTCCCCGCAGCACTCTGAGACGGGCGCCAGAGGCAGTGACGTTGCCGCGCACTACACGCAGCTGGCCGATCGACTGGTTGCTCCGCAGCCGCCGACGGGCTGCCTGCGTCCTTTTCAGCTCGCCCGGCCATCGGGGGCGCCGGTGCCCGGCACCCGACCCGATCGGGTATCAAGCGTCCAACGGCGAGCGTGCAGAGGTGGGCGCGGCGGCAAGGTGACGCGGCGCCCACGACGGAGCCGCGCCGGAATCTCCGCGCGCACGCCCAGCTGCTCAGACGGTTATTTCTCGCCCGTCGAGGTAGTCCTGACCGCCGATATACGTGGTGTGGCCCGGATCGGCGGGACTGGTGGTGGCCAAGGAGACAGCGGTGGCGAATTCCGTGACCGTCGGCAGGGTTCCGTGGTCGCGCCGGGCCGTGACGGCGTCGGGGTTCCGGCGCTCCAGGAGTTGGACGATGATCGTGCCGTCGATCATGTCGCCGGAGACGACGTGCAGGGCAACTCCGCGGGCGGTGAGTTCCGGGATCATGGCGCGCAGCACGTCCTCGCCCGCACGTTTGCTCGCGGCGATGGGCTCGTACTCGGCCGGGACCGGCTTGCGACCGTGGAAGTGCGCCTGATGGCTGGTCACGAAGACGATACGGGAGCCGAACGGCATGTGCGGCACTGCGAGTCGCACCAGTCGTTCCTGTGCGTCGCGGTTGAGCGCCATGGCGTAGTCGGGTCCGGCGTGCAACTCGAGCCCGCCAGAGGCGTTGAGCACCAGCACATCCAGGCGGCCGAACTCCTCGACGATCCCCCCGACGAGCGCACGGACGGAGTCGGCGTCGGAGATGTCGGCTCCCGCGATCGACGCACTGCCGCCCGCATGCCTGATCGAGTCGGCCAGGGCCCCGGCCCGCTTCGCTTTCTCGCGGTAGTTGACGACCACATGATCGCCACGCGCGGCCAGCACCCGCGCGGTCTCCGCGCCGATGCCGCGGGAGGCGCCCGTGATCAGAACGATTCGCTGTCCAGCCGTATCCTCCACCGTCACCCTTTCGATCACACCCGGGCACCCGAGCTCCTGCTTCTATTTCAGAACTACTATGGTAGTTCTAAATGAGAAGCGCAAACGAAGCAAAGCCACCCAGAGGCCGGGACGCGCCGACGCTGGCCGCGATGGATCTACTCGGTCAACGCTGGATGCTGCGCATCCTGTGGGAGCTGGAACCCGAACGCCTCGGTTTCCTCGAATTGCGCCGCCGCATGGACAACTGCTCGTCAAGCATGCTCTCGGTGCGGTTGCAGCACCTCCAATCCGCAGGCTTGATCGCGAAGAATCCCGACAAGACCTACGAATTGACCACCGCGGGAATCGAACTCGGCGCGGCACTGCAATCCGTCTGGGAGTGGTCGCGACGGTGGCGAGTGTCGCCGACCGATCCGCGGGCCGACTGAACCTGTGTTATCCCACCCCGCACGATCCGAAGTGCGGCCTGACCGTCCGGATGTCGCCTCGCTGCTGCCGCCATAACCCAGCCGAGCCTGAACCGGCCGGGATCGCTCATGCTCGCTCGCCAGTGATCGATCCGTCAGTGACCAGGCGAATCGGCCGGCAATTCCGAGCCATCCCGACCGGGCAGTCTCGGTGGCTGCCCGTCCGATTCTCGGCTACGGCCACTTCCGGAATCGGACCGGGCGAGCCGTCCGACGGTGTCGAGGTGTCGCAAGGCATGGGCATAGGAAGTGACCAGCCCAGTCTGACAGTAGGGCAGCCCGAGGTCAGTGCAGAACTTCGCGACAATCGGCTGGGCTCGGCGCAAATTCGGCCTCGGCATGGATGGGAACAGGTGATGCTCGATCTGGTAGTTCAAGCCGCCCAGCGCCGTATCGACGACTCGACTGCCACGGACATTACGCGACGTGAGCACTTGACGACGCAGGTAGTCGGTGTCGTCGTCGGCCGCCAGTACTGCCATTCCCTTATGGTTGGGCGCAAACGTGCAGCCCATGTAGAACCCGAACAGACCCTGCTGTACAGCGACGAAGACCATCGCCTTGACCGGGGAAAGCATCGCGAACACCACGCAGAGGTACCCAGCGGCGTGTGCGATCAGCAGCACCGCCTCCCAGCCGCGCTGCGGAATCTCCCGCCGCACGATCGCCCGGACGCTCGAGTAGTGCAGGCTGCCCGCCTCGAGCAACAGCATCGGGAAGAACAGCCAGGCCTGATAGCGGAAGATCAGTCGGCGCAGACCCTGACCCGCTCGCGCTCGATCGCCGGAATGCGCCAGCACGCCCATGATGTCCGGGTCGGCACCCTCGGTATTGGGGTGGGAGTGGTGCCGGTGATGATTGCTCGTCCACCAGCCGATGCTCACCCCGATGCCGAGGTTTCCGAAGAGTAGGCCGAACAGGTAGTCGGCTCGCCGGGAACCGAAGATCTGCCGGTGCCCAGCATCATGGCCCAGAAAGGCCATTTGGGCGAAGACCACGGCAAGGAATGTGGCGGTGATGAGCTGCCACCACGAGTCGCCGCCCAGGATCACAGCTGTCCAACCGGCCGCCCACGCGACCGAAGTGGCCACGCTCTTCCACGCGTAGTACCGCAATCGCCGGTTCAGCAGACCCGCCTGCCGTACCTGCCGCAACAACACCGAATAGTCGCTGCGACGCTCGGTCCGCGCTGCCGATTTCCCTGGTGGCAGTATCTCGTTTCCGTCAAAAGGAACACCGCTCTCGGCGGTAGCTGCCGTCATTTTCGTCTCCCGACCCTTCCGAGGTGTCACATCACCGGCGAATCGTTCCATCACCGCAGCCACCTACCGTCATGCCGACTGTTGCGCACACCGCGCTCTTCGTCTAGTCGGCCTGATCTGATCCCCTGTGCCGAAGTGAGATCAGGTCGAGGTCCAGCGCGCTCGCTGCTGATGTCGAGTTGGCACGATGTGCGCACGATGCCACAACGCCTTCGTCCTGTCTATCACGCATCGGTCCACCGAGTAGATCCCGATCGACGACAGCGAAGAGTTGCTCGGTCGTACGGGTGTTGATCCAGGTAGCCGCGACTTCGTAGCCACGGTCGAGAAGTTCCCCTGAAGAACGTGTCGGGGTCTGCAGAGCCGATCCATATGGCATCCCAGCCCATCCACAAGCGGACAAAACGCTATAAGGTCATCGATGCCATGCCGCGCTCGGCATGATCGAAACCGGCACCTACCGTGTTGCCGTCGCCGTCGCCGAACAACCCTGGTTGCCCAACGGCCCATCCCGTTCGAGGTGGACTGCGCACTTGATAACGACCTGCTGCGGGCTCCGAGCGAGCTGGCCGGCTCTGGAGCCCCCCGATGCACGATCCCGCTTCCCCGCCACGGAGGTACGGCAGTGACCACCGTAGTCGTAGCACCGAGGTACCTGCGGACGCCGCATCGATCACGCATCAAGAAGAAGGCGCACCGATGACTCTTTCCCCTATGTCACCCCCTCAGAGCCAGTTGTCTCGAGCATCGGCCGCGACCGATGCCGAGGTCGTCATGGCGATAGCGCACATCGGGCGAGAGCTGAAGTCGCGCGAACGCGAGATCACCGAGGGAATGAGTGCCCTGATGGCCCGTGAAATCGACCATCTCGACGATGATCCGCAGCTGGTGGAAATGCTCGAGGCGAGTGTGCACGGCAACGTTGCCACCGTCATCCACGTACTGGTCAACGACATTCCCGTCGACCATCTCCAACCCACCACCGCAGCCGTCGAATACGCGCGCCGGCTGGCCCAGCGCGACGTTCCATCCAACTCTTTGGTACGGGCATACCACATGGGCCAGCACGCGATGCTGCGCATCTGCCATGACGAGATCGGCGGACGCGAATTGCCCGCGCCGCTGACACTGGCCGTCATCAAACGACTCACCGAGATCATCTATAGCTACGTCGATTGGATCACGCTCTACGTCTTCGATGCCTACGAAGCCGAACGCACTCGGTGGATGAATGCTCGCGGCAGCGTGCGCTCCGCTACCCTGCACGCGGTACTCTCAGCCGACAGACCCGATACCGCCACCTTCGAAACCGAGACCGGTTATCGGCTGATGCAAACCCACCTGGCGCTCATCCTCTGGCGCCCGGGCCCTGAGCAACCGAGCACACTCAACATGCTGGACACTCAGGCACGGGCGATCGCCAAGGCCCTGCATACCAACGGCCCTCCGATTGTCGCGGCCATCGACCGACGAACAGTCTGGGTGTGGTTACCGTTCGGACGCTGCCACCCTGTCACCGATACCACCAAGCTGCGCGCGGTCGTGGACCTCGCCGACGGGACGCGGCTGGCCCTCGGACTGCCCAGCCACGGCCTGGAGGGATTCCGCCGCTCGCATCAACAGGCTGGTGCCGCCTACTTCATCGCGACCGTGCCCGGAGCCTCGTCCCCGCATCCCGTCATCGGATTCGGGGACCCGGGCGTCGCAGCGGTCTCCCTCCTGGCCAAGGATCTGGGTTCCACCAGAGCCTGGGTTCGGGAGGTTCTCGGGGAGCTCGCCGAGGACACCGACCAAGCGGCGACCCTGCGCCTCACCCTCAGCACCTACTACGCCAAAGGCGAAAGCCATGTGCGCACCGCCCAGAGTCTCACCGTGCATCGCAACACCGTCAAATACCGAATCACGAAGGCAGTCGCGGCAACCAGCAGCGCCGCACCGTCCGACAAACTCGATATCGCACTGGCCTTGCAGGTGTGCCGTTTCCTCGGCGCGGGTGTTCTTCGTCGGCCCCGCGACGATGCCCGCTGACTACCCTGATCGCTGAGCACTACGACGACTTGCTGCGGCCGACCGGATCGGGGCGCGGTGTCAGTCGCGGGTCTTGGCAAGCAGTTCAACGATCTCGGGGGTGGAACCGGTCTCGCCGAGGAGAGGGAAGATCCGTTCAATGCTGTTGCGGTGCGCCTCGATATCCAAATCGGCCATGGCGTCCGTCGCGAGCGTGACGTGGTAACCGTGTTCGTAGGCGGTGCGGGCGGTCGACTCCACGCCGATGCTGGTGGTGAGCCCGGATAGGACGATCTGTGTGACGCCGCGGCGGCGCAGTTGCAGGTCGAGGTCGGTTCCGTAGAAGGCACCCCAGGTGCGCTTGGTCACTGTGATGTCGTCAGGGTGGTCGGCGAGGTCATCGACGATGGCATCCCAGCCGTGGGGCAAGGAACCGGGCAGGCTCGGGATTTCGTTGCGACCTGGCGCGGCATCCGATCCGTCCGCACGGGCCGTGACCCGCACCAGGACGACCGGGGCGCCGTATTCGTGGAAGGCGCGGGCCAGCTCGACCGCCCGGGCCACGACCTCGGAGCCGGTATAGGGGACCGTGGGAGCGTCGACGATGGCGTTCTGCAAGTCGATGATGACCAGCGCGCTGGACGAGTCGAGTGCGGTGACAGTCATGAATTGTGCCTTTCTGCATGGGCGGCTGAGAATGGCGATGGAGGCGCTGCTGCTGAGCGACCAGGCGGCTGGAGTGCAGCACCAGCACGGCGATCAGCGGGAACGCACCGAACCCCAGCCCGGAGCCATAGGCGCTGACTGCGTAGGCGTTCCACAGCCATCCGAACTGCCGGCCCAGGGATCGTCTGGCCACCAAGCTCCGACCTCCTGCTTCGACAACCCACTGTTGACTGCTTGTGATCAAAGCAAGGACAAAGGGGCGGAATCAAACAACTGAGCTGGCGGCGAGCCACAACCATACGTTGTACAAGTAAGTTTGCTGCCGTGGATCTCACCCCCGCACTACGCGATCGGGCCATCGAAGGTGAGTTGCTCTGGCCGAGCGATCGAGTCGGTCAGAGCGATGCCAGCTCCAGCAGCGATCGGGTGTCCCAAGTATGTAAGTTGTTGTGATGAACCGAGAACCCTTGTCGGTAAACGGAATTCACGAAAGAATGCCCCCGATGAGGTACATCGTTGTGAAATACGCCGCCGCGGCTGGCGTGTTGGCTCTTGGATCGGTAGCAGCAGTCGTCACCAGCGCCGCCGCGCAGGCAGAGGGAATGCCCGACCTGGAGGTGTCGGTAATCTGCAGTTCCAGGGCGCCGATGGGGCAACCGCTTCCCGCGCAGGGCATGGTTCGTAATCTCAGCTCGGCCACGGCGCACGACGTGCATGTCGAGTGGTCCATCGACGGAGGCCCGATCGGCAGTCACGACTATTCTCGCCCCGTCGAACCCAAACAGGTCAACCTCTTCGGCTTCGGCAACGAACCCATCACCCGCCACGTACGCGTATGGGCTCGAGTGACCAGCAGCGACCAGGACGCCGATCCTGCAAACAACGAAGTCACCACGGAAATCGAATGCTCGGAGATCGGCCAGGGGTGACCAGCGATAACTGCCCGCAGCCGCCACTGCATCCTGATCGTGAAGAATAACTGTCGTTTGCCAGGCGGAAAGCCTTCACCCGGTGACCCCCGGACAGGAGCCAACCAGCAACGGCGCGCGAGATCGGCCACCGTGCGCAGCGCGGCGGTGCTACCGACTCGAACGCCGCCTGCAGTCAGCCGTTCGGGTCTGACGGCTGGCATCTGTTCGACGCTGACGCGATAAAGACAGCGGCGTTGGGAGTTCACGCCCATTTCTCGGTCTCGGTAGCTGGGCCGCAGCGGCGAAGATGTCGAACAGCGCCCGTCGCTGGTGTCGTTCTTGTCTTCGCCTTGTCCGGTTACGATCGTTGGCGAGACACCCTGTGGGACAGGGCGTTTCCGCAGTAGCATCGCCGAATTCGAGCACGCCCTGATGTCCGAACGCACCCGCGACGTACTCGCGGCGGCGCGCGCCCGCGGACGCACCGGCGGCCAGAAGCCGAAAGGCCGGGCGGAAGAGGTAGCCGAGGAAGGCGGCGAACCGGTTGGGGCGGGGCCGAAGCCCACCTTGGTGGGATCGAACCAGTTCAAGGGTGCACTGTCGTGCACCCTGGGTGTCCTTTCGGCGCGGTCCAGCGTCAATGAGGCTGGACGACAACGTCACCACGACAGCGGGACCGCCCCGCTACACGAACACGAAGGAGCACCCAGCATGACCACGACCCGCCGCACCCACCGGTTCGCCCGCGCCCTGACCATCGCTGTGACACCCGCCCTGCTGGGCGCGGGCCTGGCTAGCGCCGGGGTGGCACAGGCCGGTCAGGATCCCAACCTGCCGACTTGCTCCTGGCCGAACCTGGCGTGCGGCCAGCAGACCGATCTGACCCCCGGCGGCCAGACCAACCTCACTCCGGGCGCCCCCGCCGACCTCACCCCCGGCTCATCGACCGAGAGTTCCGGCTACTGATCACAGAGCCGACGCGCGGCCCCGCCACACACGGCGGTCCGGCACGGCCCGCGCGAGCGTCGCCTCAACCGGCATTCATAGTGGTCTGCTGAGCCACGGTGATGCGACGGCGGCGCGATGGGAGCATCGACGTCGGATGCGAGATGCTCCAGGCCGCGCTCTTGCAGACCAGTTCTTTGAGGCGCGCGGCTGACCTGCCGGTGAAGGCGGACGACTTGGGCTGGTCGTCGGGGGTGACCCACTGCACCATGGCGTCGCGGCGACCGAGACTGATGCACTGGCCGGTGTAGCCGATCGCATTGCGGGGCACTCCGCGGCCGGTCAGACGTGCGGCGATGGCGTCGGCGGCCTGGTAGGCCGTAGGAACGCCGGAGGCGCAGGACATCCGCAACGGTTCGCCGCTCGCCCCGGGTGCGAGTGCGGCGTCGCCAACGGCGTACACGTCGGGGTGCGAAACCGACCGCATCGTGTCGTCGACGATGATCTGCCCGGACGGTGAGACCCGCAGGGTTGTGGCCGCGGCGATGGGATGCACGGCGAAACCGGCCGTCCACACGGTCGCCTGCGCCGCGATCGTGCGCCCCTCGGCGGTAACGACGCCGCTGGCCTGGACGTGCGCGATGTCGGTGTTCTCGTGCACGGTGATGCCGAGCCGGTCGAATGCCTTGCGCAGATGCCGCTGAGCCTTCTCGCTCAGCCAGTCGCCGACGCCGCCGCGAGCAGCGAGTGCGACGTGGAGGTCCGGGCGGGCTTCGGCGATCTCGGTGACTGCTTCGATGCCGGTGAGGCCACCGCCGACGACCAGTACGGGCGAGCCTGCGGGCAGGACTGCCAGCCGGTCTCGCAGCCGGAGCGCGGACTGCTTGCCGGCGATGTCGTAGGCGTGCTCGGCCACGCCGGGGACACCGCAGTCGGCGGCGGCGCTGCCGAGGGCGTAGACGAGAGTGTCGTAGGCGATCCTGCCGGGGCCGTCCGCGTCGATGATGTCGACGGTCTTGCGTTCGGCGTCGACGGCGGTGACCCGCGCCAATACCACTCGCACTCCCGTCCCTGCGAAAACGTCGGCCAGCAGGCGGCGCTTCAGGTTCTGACCGGTCGCGAGCTGGTGCAGGCGGACCCGCTCGACGAACTCCGGATCGGTGTTGACGAGGGTGATCTCGGTGCCGGCGGGGTGCAGCCGCTTGGCCAGGCGACCGGCGGCGTTGGCTCCGGCGTATCCGGCCCCGAGGACGACGATGCGGTGGGTCATGGTCTCGCTCCTGTCTGGGTGGTGTTCGCTTTCTGAACCGGGCAGCGGCTCGAAACCTGACAGAAGTGGACTGTGATCTAGATCACCAGTTTTCGATGAGGGGGCCACCGTGCTCGAACGTGGCCCACTGGCGCGTGGCGCGGTCGAGCTTGGCGGGGTTGGCCTGGGTGTGGACGGCCGCGATGCCATCGGTCGTCACCTCCAGGGTGATGACGCCGACGATCCGGCCGCCGGCCACGATCACCAGTGCGGGCATGCCATTGGCCATCGCGGCGAACAGGGCAGCGCGGCCGCCGATGGTCTCCCACTTGGCGGCGGTGGGCTCGAACAGTCGCCGCAGGAACCGCGCCACCCGCAGCGCGCCCGTGATCGGCTGCGGCAGAGACACGACCACGCCGCCACCGTCGCCCACGCTGATCGCATCATCGGTCAGCAGCCGCACCAGCGAGTCGGTGTTGCCGCTCAGCGCCGCGGCGAGGAACTCCTCGACGATCCTGCGGGCAACGGCCTCGTCGATCTCCACGCGGGTTCGGTCGGTAGCTACGTGTTGCTTCGCGCGCCGGTAGATCTGCTGACAGTTCGCCTCGGTGAGGTCGAGGATTTCGGCGATCTCACCGTGCGAGTATCCGAATGCCTCGCGCAGCACGTAGACCACGCGTTCCTTGGCCGTCAGCCGCTCCATGAGCCTGAGCATCGCGATCGAGACCGATTCGCGCTGCTCGACGGTGTCGGCCGGGCCGAGCATACGGTCTGTGGCGAAGACCGGTTCCGGTAGCCACTGGCCCACATATGTCTCCCGCCGGGACCGGGCCGAGGCGAGCTGGTTGAGACAGATGTTGGTGAGCACCTTCGTCAGCCACGCCAACGGCGTCTCGATGAACTCACGATCGGCAGCCTGCCAGCGCAGGAACGTCTCCTGCACCGCGTCCTCGGCGTCGCTCGCCGAACCCAACAGGCGATACGCGATCGCTTCCAGACGCGCCCTGGCGTTCTCGAACACCTCGACCTCATGCGTATCGACCAGCATGGACCGAAGTCAACCACGGAACGTGGCAGACCGCCGGTGATGGCCACCCGCCAGTAGGAGTGGTCGAAAACCATTGTGTGCGAACCGCGTCAGCACGGTAGTTATCGACGATGACCCAGACCCTGCCACCTTGGCCCGACGACCCACCAACCTGGGGGTCGATCGTCCTACGGGAGTACACCGATCACGACTCTCACCTCGCAGCCGAGTTGGCACAGGATCCATATATCCCGCTCATCGGCAGCTTGCCGGCGTCCCCGACCCCGAACCAGGCACTCGAGTGGGTGCGCCGGCAACGGGGCCGCCATGCCGAAGGAATCGGGCTGGCCTTCGCCATCGCCGATACCGAAACCGGCACTGCTGTCGGCAGCGTCGGTCTATGGCTGAAAGATCTCCAGAATGGGCGCGCGTCAGCAGGCTACTCAGTGGCACCGCATCGCCGCGGTCGCGGCATAGCCAGCGGCGCGATGCGCGCTCTGACGACATTCGCCTGGACGATCCCGGCCCTGCATCGGATCGAGCTCCACATCGAACCGTGGAATGCGAGCTCGATACACGTCGCTGAGGCGTCAGGTTACCTACGAGAAGGCCTCCTACGAAGCCATCAGGCTATCGGCGGCACACGCCGCGACATGCTCCTCTATGCCACAACCAGAACGCAGACCAGTGGCGGTTCAGTATTCGACCGGATCGACGGGCGACTGCGCGGCAGGGTCGACTCGTGACCGTGTCCCGAGTCTGGCCAGCAACACCAACGCTGTCACCACTACGACGTGTGCTCCGAAGAGTGCCAGCATCGGAAGCGCGAAGCCCTCGTCAGTGAAGGCGCCGCGTTCGCCCACGCAGTACAGGGTGTAATTGACCGACGTGCCCTCCGAATCGTGCATGGTGTCCGAGACGACCATCGGCTCCGTCGCGGACGAACAAAAGAGGGGTGCGGTCAATGTGGCTTCGCCCGGCCAGATCGCTACCGGAACCACTGCGGTGAGGACGCCGGCGGCAATACCGGTCGAGGCCGCGGTCACCAGGAATCGGGTCATCGATTACACCTGCTGCATTCGCAGGAAGGTGCCCGTGCGGTCGAACTCGGCGATCATCTCCGACCGTGGTGACACCACATTGGTGACTATCCGGATCTCGCTGCCGAAACGGCTCACCACAATCGCGTTCACCTGCCCGTCGGGAAGCCCGCTCTGGGTGCGGGCGGTGTCGACGATGTCCTCGATCTGTGACAGGCCGGTCACTTCGCTGAGGTGGAAACCCTCGCCGTCGAGGTCGTCGAATGCCGAAACCCGCACCGGCTGTGCGGAACCGAGTGTAGCGAGGGTGAACGAATAGTCGTCGAGTTGCCGGGATCGGTCCGGGTGGCGGATGCGCAGGCGGAGGGTGGGTTCTCGTGTGGCCAGGTCGTCGCGTCCGGTGAGGAACCGTGTCACTTGATTCGGCTGATTGTTCAGGACCAGCCGGAACTGGGTCGAGTTCGGTGCGGTGAGGAGGATGACGTTCGCCTGCGGGTCGGTGGTGCCCAGTCGCTTGGTGAGTGCGGCGATGGCATCGCGTGGCAGTGTGTTGACGAGTCCACCGCCACGTGTGCGTATCTGCTGCTCGAAGTCCGCGCGATCGACCGCACCGAGACATCCGCTGGTGCCGATCACGGTCAGGCACATCAGGATCGGAAGCCAGCTGCTACGGCGCATACCCTGAATGCTAGAGGCGGATCTCCGATTATGGTGTCGAGCACGGTCCTCCTCGCCACTCTCCCACCGCGCCAACCTCTTACCCCACGTCTGGAGGCAGACCCGATCGTTCACACTGGGGCTGGGCTCGCGGGCGAGCCGCCCCGTCGAGTGCACGATCACCGTGTCGCCGTCACGGACGTATTCGATCAGCTCGTCCAATTGCGGTCGAGCGGTGTCCTTCCCGGAAGCCCTCGGTGAAGGTGCGTTCGACGTCGACCTCCCGTTGGATACGCATTCATTCTCTGACTAGAGTCAGAGAATGAATGCGAAGCAAATCGATCGTGTGCGGCGGTTCAATCGCACCGTCACCGAATGTGTGGGCGTGCTCCACGACCACTACCTGGGCCGGGATCGGCCCATCGGTGAAGCCCGGCTGCTGTGGGAGATCGGCGACCAAGGGCGGGACGTACGGTGGTTGCGAGAGCGTCTGGGGCTCGACTCCGGGTATGTCAGCCGACTGCTGCGTTCCCTGGAGACCGACGGCTTGGTGACGGTAGAGCCGCATCCTCGCGACAGGCGTGTCCGTACAGTTCGGCTCACCGCCGCCGGCTGCGCTGAGCGCGTTGTGCTCGACCGCCGCAGCGACGAATTGGCCGGCTGTCTGCTCGAACCGCTCAACGCCGCCCAGCGCGCCCGGCTGGTCGCCGCCATGACCGAGGTCGACCAGTTATTGACCGCCACGGCGGTCACGCTGGACGCCGTCGCTCCGGATCACCCCGACGCCAGATATTGCCTGCGCTCCTACTACACCGAGCTGCAGGAGCGCTTCGAGACCGGTTTCGACCCTGCGCAGAGCCTTCTGCCTGACACGGGCGAACTGCAACCTCCGCACGGCCTGCTGCTGGTCGCCCGGCTGTACGGCGAGCCTGTCGGTTGCGCCGGCCTGAAGCTGCCGCCCGATCGGGCGGCCGAGATCAAACGCATGTGGGTCGCGCCCCACGTCCGGGGTCTCGGCCTCGGACGCAGGTTCCTGGCCGAACTGGAGGCACAGGCTGCCCGGCACGGTTGCGATGCACTGCGCTTGGACACCAACAAAGCGCTCACTGCCGCCATCAACCTGTACCACTCCTATGGCTTTCAAGAGATCGCCGCCTTCAACGAGGAGCCGTACGCCCATCACTGGTTCGAGAAGCGGATCACCACATCATCGTCAGAGTGAAACCACATCCACAGGAAGGTTGCGCCCTGCGGATTCGGGACTCGAGTTCTCACTAGCTGATCGTTGTCTATGGCAACGCCTCGCCAATGCACTTGACATTGTCACTGTGTCAAGGCCTTCACTGGCAGTCGGAGGTGGTCCCCATCAATTCGACACACAGGAGTCCACAGGACATGCGATTGCTCGACGCATTGGCAGCTGACAACTCGTCAACGCGGCTCGAGGTGGCCCTGACAGTCGGCACGCATCCCGAGCCCGGTTTCGTCGATGCGCTCGTCGAACGGTGCGCGATCGAGCCAGACTTCTTCGTGCGCGACATGCTCACATGGGCGCTGACCCGTCACCCGTCGGAGATCACGGTTCCGAAACTCCTCGCGGAACTTTCTTCCGAGCGCGCTCAGGCCCGAAGCCAAGCGTTGCACACTCTGTCCAAGATCGGGGACCCGACCGCCTGGTCGGCGATCACGCGGTCGTTGCTGCACGACGCCGATGACGAGGTCGCGCGGAGTGCGTGGCGCGCTGCCGTCGTTCTCGTGCCCGACGGGCAGAAGGAAGGCCTTGCCGCGGAACTGGCCATGCAGTTCGGCCGTGGTGATCGAGAGGTCCGGCTGAGTCTGAGCCGTGCCCTCGTTACGCTCGGAGACGTGGTCGAGCCGGCCCTTCGGACGGCGATGGCAAGCCACGACCCGACGGTGCGGGCACATGCGAGCGTCACGCGGCGGCTCCTGCGCGACCCGGATGCCGGATTCGACCTCGCAGTTGAGGAAGCGAGACGGGTGGTCGCGCTCGGTCCGGATCAAGAGCAGACAACCGCATGCTGATCGGCGAGGTTGCGCGCCGCTCGGGGGTGAGCGCCCGGATGCTCAGGCACTACGACACCCTCGGGCTGGTACGACCCACAGGCCGCACCGTGGGTGGCTACCGGGAATACTCCCCCGACGACATCCGGCGGATCTTCCACGTCGAGGGGCTACGGTCCCTGGGATTGTCACTGAGCCAAATCGGCCGCGCCCTCGACGATTTCGGATTCACCCCCTCCACACTGGTCGGCGACCTCATCCGAAAAACCGAAGAACGACTGAACCGGGAGCGAGAACTCCTCGAGCATCTCCGTATGGTCGATGCGGCCGAGCCCTCCGGTTGGCAAGATGTCCTGCGCATCGTCGAGCTTCTACACGGACTCGGTTCGCCGAGTGCCGCCCGGCGGCAGCAGGCCGCCCTCGCCCCGGCCGATGACCTGTCGATGCCCGCCGAGCTGCTGGCCGAGGCGGTCCTCACCGAAACCGATCCGAACGTTGCCGGGGCCCTACGGTGGGCCCTCGCGCGGGCCGGCGGCGACGGTGTGGCGAGCGTGGCATCCGGCATGGCCTCAGAAGACGTCGACATCCGGCGCCGCGCGGTCCTGGCGCTCGCGGAGCTACCGGGCGACGAGGCGACCGCGGCGCTCACGGACGCGCTCGGAGACGCGGACACGACGATCCGCAGACATGCTGCTCTCGCACTGGGTGCGCGGGGCGTGACCCTGGCTGTGCCGGCACTCGTCGGCACGGTGGTCGAGGGCCCGAACGATGTCGAGGCGGCCGAGCTCTTGGGAAAGTTGGCACGGGACGCGAAGTGGGCAGACTGGATCCTGGGTGCGCTGGTCGACGAGCTCACCGCACACGCAGCGGACCCGGCGGTGCGGATGCGACTGACCCAGGCACTCGCCGAGATGCCGGGGACTATCGCGCTGGAAATCCTGCAGCAACTGGCCTACGACAATGATCGGGTTGTGGCCCTGATCGCCTCGGCTCTCGCGAAAACGCTCGAAGAACGGCTGGACGAGGAAGCTGAGACACCGCAGATAGGCTAACCGACAGTCGGTGAGCTACTGGACCGTCCGGCTGTCGTTCCTCGCGACGATGTCAATCACCTCGAGCTGATTCGGCCGTGGTCGTCGTTTCGCGCCATTACCCGGTTATCTGGGCCGGACGGAGCTGTCCGCCAGGTTGCTGGTGATCTTCGACTGCAGCGCAGGCGCCGCCCCTATCACCGAACGAACCCGATCCAGCGAAACCACCACTGCGACCGGGCGATGCTCCGTGCCTGACGGAGCATCACTGGTGACCACCGCTCACCAGCCGCCCTTCACTCACCCGAGGAGACACCTGAGCAATAGTGCGCCGGCCCGCCATGCGGAAGGGTGGTGCGCCGTTCAGCTGTAGTTGGTCAGCTCGGCGACTCGCCTGCACCTGAAGGAGAAGCTCATGAACCTCGCCCTCTGGGTCGTTGCCGGGCTGCTTGCCGCCCTCTCCCTGTTCGGTGGCGCCACCAAAGCGTTCATGCCCAAGGCCAAGCTGGACGAACTGGGCGCGAAGTCCGGCGGGGGATGGACCCAGCACGCAAGCGCAGGTTTCGTCAGAACCCTCGGGGTCCTCGAGATCCTGGCCGCGGTCGGCCTGATCCTGCCCGCCGCGCTCGACATCGTACCGGTAACAGCCGTCTGCTGGATCCTGTTGATGGTCGGCGCGATGATCACCCACGCCCGCTACGGCCAGTACAAATACGTCGCGCTGAATCTCAGCTACCTCGCTCTGGCCGCCTTCGTGGCCTGGGGGCGCTTCGGCCCCGAGTCCTTCACCGGCTGATTCAGGTAAGCCGCCAGCGGGTCGCGCCATGCGGTTCGACGGTCCGCGACAATCGAATACGCGATCTCACCAGACCGCGCCTACCCGCGCTGCACGTTCTCCCGGTAGAACTGGTTGTTGTTGCCCACCATGTTGCCGGCCGGGTTGTACTGGGCGACGACGTATTGCCCACCTTTTCCGCCGGTGTTGCAGGCGACCCCGACCCCGAGCTTCGTGCTGGCCTTCCAGACCACCTGTGTGAAATGCCCGGTCTGCATGGAGAACCCGGTCGGTGTGTCGAAGTTGTAGTCCTTGATCTCGTCGTACCACGTTTTCGTCGCCGAGAAGCCGGTGTGCCGGCCGCCCCAGATGGCGGCGAGGTTCTCGCCGTTGCCCGAGCCCCGCGAGTGCGCGAGATTTTGTGTGCTGGCCAGATTTTCGGCCCACTTCTGGGCCGAAGCTGACACCGCCGGATCGAGCTCCATTCTCGGCGAGCCGTGTTTTGCCCGGTACTGGTTGTGTGCGTTGAGCATGTCCTGGGCGAACGACGCCCCTCCGCATGTGGAGTCCACTCCGGCGGTGGCGTCGCCCGCCGCACCGAGGGCGGCGGCCATCAGCACAGCCACACAAGCCGACAAAAACCGTCCACGACGCATATCGATCTCCCGGGTGAGTAGGCCAGACGAGTAGGAAGCCAACGAGGAAGCAGAGGCACCACCGGTAATCCGGCAAGGGCGCCGAGAGGTTCGGCGATCAACCTACCGTGACTTCTCTTGAATCAGCTTCGGACCCACCACAAATCTTTCCGCGGTCGTTCATAGGGGTCGACGCGCTGCGCGGCGAGCTGATCCGGCAGATCGCCGCCGCACTCGATGGCCTGGTGTAGCAGGCCGAGCGGAAGCGCACCGAACGCAGCGGCACGGACGGGGAGCGGATCGACGGGCCGCTTGCCGAACTGCGTCCGATGGCAGAGCAGGCACACGACCAGATGAGGGCAACGCCTGCGAAGACCCTGTCGAAAAGCTTTCGTTCTCCGGCGCTCGACGATCGGAGCGGAATTGCAGTGTGACGCGCAGCTGTAGATGGCGGTGTTCTCGCACTATCGGGTGTCCGCAACCGCCGCCTCCACCCGCACAGCCTCACGCGTTGGGAGACACACCGTGGTCCTCATACCGGCCATGGTGATATTCGATCACTTCATCGGCACTGCAGCACAATGGAATTTCAGTCCGCAGCTCAGCGAGCGAACCCGATCTGGGACAGTTCGGAGCGCGTGCGGCCGAGTTCGTCGCGACGATCGACCAGCAGCCTGGTCGGTCGTATTTAAAAGCTCCGTAGCTGTCTAGATGCGGCGGGAGGAGTAGGCATGGCCGGCAAGGGCATGGTCGGGGTGAATCTCAACAGGCGGAAACCCGGAGCGAGTCGGGAATGAAGCAGTAGCGGCGGCATGTTGATCACCGCTGACCGACCCTCCTACCTGGGAAGAAGGCAGGCCATGACGTCCTCGCCGACCACTATGCGCGCCGTCCGACTCTCCGCCCCTGGCCCCATCGAGAACTTGCGGCTGACCACTCTGCCTCTCCCGCCCGAGAGGGACGGTTGGGTGCGCATCCGCGTCGAGGCGTTCGGCCTCAACCGCTCGGAGTTGAAGCTTCGGCTGGGTGTGAGCGTGGGCGTCAGTTTTCCCCGGGTGCCTGGCATCGAGGCGGCCGGCACCGTCGACGCGGCCCCGGCCGGCAGCGGGCTGGCTGTTGGGCAGAAGGTTGTCGCCATGATGGGAGACATGGGGCGCACTTTCGACGGCGGCTATGCCGAATACACCTCGGTGCCGCTGTCCCAAGTCATCCCCGTCGACACCGACCTGCCGTGGGAGGTGCTGGGCGCCCTGCCGGAGATGGTGCAGACCGCCTACGGCTCGCTCACCATCGGCTTGGACCTGCAGCCCGGTCAGTCCGTGCTGATCCGCGGCGGCACCTCCTCGGTAGGGCTGGCTGCCGCCGCCCTGGCCACATGGCGCGGTGCCACGGTGCTGTCCACCACCCGGCGGGCCGGCCGCCTCGCTTCGCTGAAGGAGCGTGGCGTCGACCATCCGCTGCTCGACACCGGCGAGGTCGCGCCCGCCGTGCGCGAGCTGTACCCGGATGGCGTCGATGCCGCCCTTGATCTCGTCGGCACGCCGACCCTGCCCGACACATTGCGCGCGGTGCGCGTGCACGGAACGGCCTGCTTCAGCGGCAGCCTGTCCAACCAGTGGACGGTGCGGGACTTTTCTCCCAACGAGTACCTGCCCAGGGGTGTACGCCTGGCGGGCTACTTCGGCGACGCCGCCGACCTGCCTCGGGAAGCCTTCCAGGAGATCCTCGATGCGGTCGCGGGCGGCGAGCTGGCCTTCCCCGTGGATCGCGTCTACGACGGCTTGGAGCAGGTGCCGCAGGCCCACGACGACATGGAGCACGACCGCGCCACCGGCAAACTCGTCGTCCGCGTCCGGCATCAGGCCGTGTTCAGAAGCTCCGTGGCCAGACATTGATGGCAGCGATCTGTGCCGTCGCGATGAAGCGGACGGCGAGTTTGTCGAACCTCGTTGCCACAGTCCGGCCTTGACCGGAATCGTGGCCGAGATACCCCGCCGCCGTAGGTAGATCCGGTTCCCACGCGAGCTGGGCATGACCGCGACGAACGGCCCTCCTCCGCATTCGGCGGATGAAGGCCGTCCGTTCAGCAAGGTGGCTAGTTCACGCTGCGGCTCACTGGGCAGGCGCCAGTACCGGGCTGTTGTGATAGGCGGCGATCAGCCAGTGGCCATCGCGCTTCTCGAAGACCCAGGTCGCGTTCACCTTGCGCTCGTCGGCGGGAACTTCGGTCTCGCCGGCGAACAGGATGGCGGATTCGCTGATGACGATCGCGGCGTCCCTGCCGACGAAGCGGATGCTGAGCTGCTTGTTGTAGGTTGAGCTGCCCGCGAGCGGCCCCTCGAAGGCCAGTGCCATGTTCTGGCGGATCACCTCACAGCTGTCGCGGAGCGAGCCGGTCATGATGGCGGTCGCGTCCGCGGTGTAGTTGGCGACCATAGCGTCGGCGTCGCCCGCCTCCCACGCCTTGTAAGAATCCGCCAGTACGGCCTGGATTGCGGCCTCGTCTGCGCCACGATTGTTCGACATCGGAGTCTCCTTTGTTGATCGGCTCGCCTGGAGTGTTCCGGCGACCTCGGGAATACATACCGGCGGCGGCGTCCGAACTCATCGCGCCCGCTGAAAAGAGAACAGACCATTCCATGAACAGGCCGTAGTTGCTGCGGCCGGAAAACCAGTCCGCGCCCGCTGCAGGGAGCTGTTCACCGATACGACGGTGGTGTCGAGGATTTCCGCCGTCTCGGCCCGCTTTCGCCGCGAGGCACGCGGCGTCGTGGATCGGAGACATTCGCCAAACGCCCACGGCAGCAGGATCATCGCCAGACGCCTCGCGCCTCAGTGCTGAACCAAACCACCGACTGGCACGGCAGCGACATGACCTGTTGCCGGAAGCGTCCGAGCCAGAGCGAGGCCGATATCCACGAGCGAGGACCGGCGCAGGCGGTCGACGTCGGGGATCGGGGTCCAGGTCGGCTCGGTGGTCGCACCGTTGGGTTCAGGGCGGAGCTGGCCGCCGGTGACACGGACTCGGTAGAAAATCCCGACATTCTGGTGCTCGGCTCCCGAATGCGAGGCCGCGGCGGAGATCACCCTCGAGTCCACGCCGAGCAGGCGTTCGATGGTTCCGTGGTAGCCGGTCTCTTCAGCGAGTTCCCGGGTCACCGCATCGAACGGGTCTTCGGTGTGCTCGACCTTGCCGCCCGGCAGAGTCCAGTTGGTCTCACCGCTGGCCGGTATATACCGAGCGAGCAGCACCTGCCCATCCTCGATGCATACGGCGTAGGCCGCCAACCTGAAACTCATCCCCACAACCTCCACGACCCGATGGCGCTGCCGAAGATTACCGGTGGATCGGCCTGCCACATCGCGTTCGGATACTCGGCGCGGCGCCGGTAGACCAGCTCGTAGGTGTCACCGGAACGCGGCGGCGCCCTCATGGGCCAGGGCCGGCATCCCCGGATCGTGGCCGCTGCCATCAGTTTCCGTTTGCATGATCGCCTCTCGAGCAGCACTCAGCCGAACCAGACGACCAGGCGAACGTTTTCATCCCCGTGCTCGGCAGCGAGATCCCGCATCGCCGTCCACACTCGGGACCAGCGCTCCTCGTCCGGAGGAGCGAACATCCTCGCAGTCAGGACCACGGGCCGGTACACCACGCCGTCCAAACACACCTCACCACCCGGCGGCCACTCCGGCGGTGCGAGGAGCAGGTCCCCGCCGAAGGTGTCGACCGCCGCGTCGGCCAGATCGGTCGCTGCCCATACGATGTCGTGCAGGACAAGTTCGCCGTCCTCGCCCGGCCGCCACTCGCCGGCCCAGTAAAAGGCAGGCCCGTCGGGAAGCGGCGCGTCCCAGTCGACCGCAGCGACTTCAGCCCACGTGGCGTACGTATGGCCGTGCTGGTAGTCGTTGTCAGTGTCAGTGCTCATCTCCCGCACCGGATCCGAGACGTCGTTCGGCAACCCTCTGTGGGAGAGGAGTGCACGCACATCCTCCACCCCGCGGACGTCGAACAGGCAGTTCCACGCGTTGTAGTCCCGCCCCAGCCGGAGATCCAGCAGGTCGATCTCCACCTTCCAACACCCGTCGGCCGAGCGACTCTCGATGACGCCATCAATGTCTGTTCCCATCAGCACAACGCTCTCAGCATTCCGATGGTGGGGATATGCGCCTGGCTGGAGCGCTCTCATCTGGGACCGAACCCGGGCATCGAGGACGCCAGTACGCCCTGACCGGACCTGAGCTGATAACTCCTCGCCAACAGGTCGAAACCATCGCTTCGGTCCTCGGACATCCACTCTCGGTCACCGAGATCAGCCGTGCGCAAGCGCGCGAACGGATGATTCCGGGTATGGGACCGCAAACAGCCGACGCGCTTCTCGATGTCATGGGCGGTGACACCAACGACGAGCTGCTGGCGGTCCGTGACACAGTTGCTCAGGTAACCCGGTCTCCGGCTCAGACGTTCCGCGACTGGGTTTCCCAGAACATTTCCGCGTTCATCAATCGCCATACCGCGTGGGCCACGTCAATCCGTGGCGAGACCCTCGGCAGCCTCGCGACCGGCGATGATGACGCGGTCGAGGAAATCGGCCAGTAGTCCGAGTTGGTCGGGGGTGTAGTCGGCGCACAGGTTGTCGACGGCGGTGTTCATTCCTGACAGCAGGTCGTAGACCTCGCCGAGCCGCTCGGGGCGGGAGCAGACGACGACCGCGCGGCGGTCGCCGGTGGCGCGTTCGCGCATGATCCAGCCCGCGCGTTCCAGGCGGTCCAGGATTCCGGTGAGCGTCGCAGGGTGGAAACCGGCTTGTTTCGCCAGGGTCCTGGGGCTCAGCGGGCCATGGCTGTTGATCAGGTCCAGGCAGTCGAAGTCGACGTCCTCGAGGTCGAGGCGGGTGCCGACCTGCCGGTTGAGCAGCGCCAATTGGCTGCGCACATCGCGTAGCGAGCCCTTCACGCGGGTGGCCAGGCGTCGTCGGTGACGAGCATCACGCCGGTTTTCTACGGAATCCATATCATCTCCAGGCCATATTAAATAATATGATTTTCATATATTACGGCATCGATAGGGACGCATCGGCGACCCACCGGAGAAGAAGGGAAGGCCAACCATGTTCGTCATCATCGGAGCCACCGGAACGATCGGCCGGGAAGTCGTCACGCAGCTACGGGCGACCGGCGCGGCCGTCACCGCCGTGACCCGGGACCCCGGACAGGCACGGATGCCGAGAGGAACCGTTGTGGTGGGGGCCGATCCTTCGGTGCCGAGCATTCCCGCCGAAACCTGGGACGGCGTCGAGGGGGTACTGCTGAGCTCGCGCGCCATCGTGGCCTCGGCACCGGAAATCCTTTCCGCCGCAGTTGATCACGGAGCGCGCCGGGTGGTCGTGATCTCCGCGTCGACGATCGAGTACCCCGCCGGGGAGCCGCGGTTCATGGCCGGATTCCGGGCATTGGAGGCTGCGGCCGAGGCATCGGGGCTAGCGTGGACATCGTTGCGCTGCGCGGATTTCGACGCCAACACCTTGGCCTGGGTACCGCAACTGCGCGCCGGCGACGTGGTACGCGGCGCGTACGGCAAGGCCGCCACCTCGCCTATCCACGAGCGCGATATCGCCGCCGTCGCAGTCCGCGCGCTGACCGAGGACGGCCACGCGGGCCGCCACTACCTGCTGACCGGCCCCGAGGCGCTGACCCAGTACGACAAGGTCCGCATCCTGGGCGAACTCACCGGCCGCGACCTGTCGTTCCTCGAACTCACCGCCGACCAGGTGCGCGCCGGAATGAGGGCACAGGGACTGCCCGAGGAGGTCCCGGCCCGGCTGCTCGGCTCACTGTCCGATTACGCCCGCGTCCCGGGTCCCACCACCGGCACCGTCGCCGAGCTACTCGGCCGCCCCGCCCTCGATTTCGCCACCTGGGCCGCCGAAAACGCCGCCGCCTTCACCCGCTGAAAGGGTCGATCATGTCCATCGACTTCACCATCATGTACGCCACCCACGACGCGTTCCGCCGCGACCTGACCCGACTGGCCACCGCCGCCGCGGCAGGCCGCGCCGACGCCCCCGGCGTCCACGCCGGCTGGGCGAACTTCACCCGCCAACTCCACGTCCACCACACCGTCGAAGACGCCGCCCTCTGGCCCCCGGTGCTGGCGCGCCTGACCGACCGCCCCGCCGACACCGCCCTCATGGCCGACATGGAAGCTGAACACGCCTCCCTCGACCCTGCTCTGCACGCCGTCGACAAGGCGTTGCGTACCCAGTCCGCAGACCTCGCCGAACACGTCCACACACTGACACGCATCCTCACCGACCACATGGCCCACGAGGAAACCGCCGCCCTCCCCCTCGTCGACGACGTGCTGACGCCCAAGGACTGGAACGCCTTTCGCGGCGCGATGGCCCGCAAACAAGGCCCCTCCGGCGCGGCGGCCTACGTCCCCTGGGTCCTCGACTCGACCACATCCGAACAGCGGCGACACTTCCTGGCCGCCATGCCGGGCCCGGTCGCGGCGATCAACAAGCTGTTCTGGGAAAGTCGATACCGCAACCGGGAGCTGTGGCGGCACTGACCGAGACCTGGTGGCTGAATCCGGGGCGGTGTTTCACCGCAAGGTCAGGTGGTTTTCGGATTCGATACGGGTCGGTTCAGCGGGGTTGCGGACGAAGTAGAGGCCGGTGATGCGGTCTCCGTCGATACCGATCGCCAGGATGCCGTCGAGTTCACCGTCGACATGAACCGCCAATGCCGCAGTGCCGTTGACGGTGACGGGTTCGCCGGTGAGCGATACCGCGCTCGTACCGAGCCCGCCGACGATGAAGCGGGCCACCTTGTCGGCGCCAGTGACCGGCCGTATCGCGGTCCGTTCGACGCCGCCACCGTCACAGACGAGGACGACGTCGGGAGCCAGGACCTCGAGCAGGACCTGCGGTTCTCCGGTTTCGAGTGCACGCTGCAACGATTCCGCTGCCGCACGGGCCCGGTCCGCGGAGACCGCCCGATGGGGGCGGCGGACGGTGACATGGCGGCGGGCGCGATACGCGATCTGACGGACCACGGCAGTGGTCGTGCCGACCGCGTCGGCGATCTCGTCGTAACCGAGGTCGAACGCCTCACGCAGGACGTACACAGCGCGCTCGGTCGGCGAGAGTGTCTCGAGGGCCAGCATCAATGCCATCGACATGCTCTCGGCGAGTTCGACATGGTGGGCGGTGTCCGCAGTGGTCGGCAGCGGCTCGGGCAGCCACGGGCCGGCTGAGGATTCTCCGCGGCGTTTCATCGACCACAGCCGGTGCAGGGACCGGCGGGTGAGGGTCCGAACCAGGTAGGCGCGCGGGTCGCTGACCTGGCCGGAGTTGATGTTCCGCCAGCACAGCCAGGTTTCCTGCAGGACGTTTTCGGCATCGGCGGTGGATCCGAGCATTTCGTAGGCGACGGTGAAGAGCAGGTTACGGTGCGCGAGAAAAGTTTCGGTCGACTCGATGATGGCGGGGTCACCACCGTTGCGGTCCGCGACCTGCCGCCCACCGGGGTCGGGTGTGGTGTTCATATAGTCCTCTCCGGTTGTCGTCAGGTCCGGCCTCCGGCCACCCCGTGCGCGGCGTCCGCGAGCGCAGGCATCGCCGGACGGGGTGGCCGAGTCACCATCGCTGGGCGAGATGAGGGCTTTCGGGCCCTACCCGACCGATACGGTCGTGTTCTCGCGCTGGGCCAGCAGCAGCGCCGGCCGGTGCTTGCCGTCTTTCAACCAGCGGTGTGAGCCGGGCTTGCGGGCCTCGGTCGCCAGGTGCTTGATGCCGGCTTCGCAGGCGATTTCCTTCAGTTTCTTACCCATGGACCCGCTGAAGTAGAGCCGCATGCCGGTCTCGTTCTTATGACCGAGCTGGTAGATCCCGGCTTCCCGCCCGAAGCTGAGGCACATGGCGATGAACGACAGGTCGATCGCCGAGGGCTGCTCACCCGAGATCCGGCGCAGCAGGGTGTCGGCGGCGTGCGCGCCCAGGCAGTAGGCGACGTAGGCGCTCATCCGGAACGGCAGATTCGACGGTGCCGAGGAGTCGCCCGCCGCGACAATGCGTTCGTCGTCAACGCTGGTCAGGGTCTCGTCGGTGAGCAGGCGCCCGGCGGCATCGGTGCGCAGCCCGCTGCGGTCGGCCAGATCGGGCACCCCGAAGCCCGCCGTCCAGATCGTCACGTCACTCGCCAGCGTCCAGCCACCACCGAGCTGCACGGCCTCCCGGGTCACCGCGGTGACGGCCGCCTCGGAGCCCTCGATGACGGTCACTCCCAGCTCGGCGAGGTACTTGTGGGCCGTGCGCCGTGCCTTGGGATGCAGGTACGGGACGAGGACATCACCGCAGACCAAGGTGACTGCGCGCCCCTGCTCGGCCAGCTCGGCGGCGGTCTCGACTCCGGTCGGGCCGCCCCCGACCACTGTCACCGCGGCCGTCATGGGCGTGTCGAGGAGTACCGACCGTAACCGCTGTGCCGCCTCCAAAGTCGCTACCGGGTAAGCGAACTCGGCTGCACCCGGCACCTGCGGCGTAGGGCTGCCGCTGCCCACCGCGTAGATGAGGTAGTCGTAGCCGATCGTGCCGCCGTCGGTCAGTACCACCGTGCGTTCGGCCGCGTCGATCCGCTTCACGCTGTCGACCACCAGCTCGACACCCTCGGCCAGGATGTCCTGGTACTCGACGACCGCCTCGTGGGTTTCGCCCACCAACTGGTGCAACCGCAGCCGCGGGACGAAGACCGGGCGGGGGTTGATCACGGTCACCCTGACGTCGTCGCGCTGCGTCAGGCGATTGGCGGCCATCACGCCGGCGTATCCGCCACCGACCACGACGACTTCGTACTTGTTCATTGTCTTTCCTTTGTTTGGTGCGGGTTTCGGGCACAGGACACCGTGTGCCCCGTCCCTGTGACTGCCGGTGCGGCGGGGTCGAGGACTTTCGGATTCAGTGGTGGGTGGCCAGCGGCGCACCGGGCAATGGCGTCGAGTCGAGGTAGCGGACCTCGTATACGCGCTCGCTGAGCCTCCACCCGTCCGGGGTTCGCTGGTAGCGGTCGTGGTAGAGGGCGTAGTTGCGGTGCGAGCTACCGTCGAGCATTCGGCCGAACTCCTCGATATAGACACGACCGACAGCGGTGTCACCGTCGAGCCGGAGGAAGCCGGGGTGGACGTTCTGGACGAAGAACTCCCACAGTCCTTGCCCCCACTCGATCCCCGTGCGGATCTCGTGCCGCCCGACGAACTCCTTGTCGATGTGCGGCCACCGCACCACCGCCTCGGGTGTGAACAGAGAGGCGACACGGTCGAAGTCACGCATCATCACCGCGTCGGTGACCTCGCCACACAGGGCGGTGATCTCGACCCGGTCCGCGATCACCAGCGGGTTGCTCATCGGGTTGGCCTCTCTGTCGGTCTGTCCACCGGGGCCTGTGCCGCGGTGACAAACCCAGCTTCGCGGCAGACCGACAACCGATCAACGTAAGCTTCGTGGACTGATTGATAACTCTGGAGTTATTCGTGGAGCTACGCGATATCGAGATCTTCCTGACGCTGGCCGAGGAATTACACTTCGGCCGCACCGCCGAACGCCTGCACGTGTCCCAGGCCCGCGTCAGCCAGGCCATCCGCACACAAGAACGACGCATCGGCACGGCACTGTTCGAACGCACCAGTCGCCGCGTGCAGCTGACACGGGTCGGCCGGCGCCTGCGCGAAGACCTGCAGCAAGTCCATGACCTGCTCCAAGCCGCGCTCGCCCGCGCCGAAGCCGCCGGGCTCAGCGCAGGCCAGACCCTCAAGATCGGAGTGTTCGGGCACGCCGGCCACGAACTGCGGCCCCTGTTCGAGACGTTCCGCACCCGCTATCCGGGTAGCGACGTCACGTTCGGCGAGGTCAACGGCGCCGACCCGTTCAACGCGCTCCGCAGCGGGGAACACGATGTGAACGTGCTGTGGCTACCCGTCCTCGAACCCGACCTCACCGTCGGCCCCACCGTGCTCACCGGCCGCCGCGTACTGGCCGTCGCCACCGACCATCCACTGGCCCAACGCGGCTCCGCGTCCCTGGAAGATCTCGCCGACAACCGTGTCGTCGACTTCGGTCCCGATGCCCCCGACTACTGGGTTGCGTCCATGGTCCCCACCCACACACCGCAGGGCCGTCGCATCCCACGCGGGCCGATCGCACGGACCTTCCACGAGATCCTTTCCCTGGTCGCGTCCGGGCAGTGTGTCCACCCGCTGGGCGAGCTCGCAGCCCGCTACAACAACCCCCCAGGCATCGCTTTCCTGCCCATGCCCGACTCCCCCGAACTGCAATGGGCCCTGACCTGGCGCTCCACCGCCGACAGCGCCGCGATCCGCGCCCTGGCCCGCACCGCCGCCGAATTCGGCCCAATCCAACTGTGACCCAACAGAATCCGCCATTCGACCATTCCTGGTTCCGGTCGCAGTCGGGCGCGTCGAGGCTCGGGCGATGGGCCAGCCCTTACCGACGTACTTTCCGCGGTAGCAGCGACGGCCGGCGAGGAGATTGTCGCTGCTCGCCTCAGACGACGGTGACGCGATGTAGCCGAGGTAGTGCGCGCAGCAGGACCCATCGTTGCACCGGATTGCTCCCGGTCAGGCGGCGTAGTTGTTTGGTTGCGTCGCCGACTGCTCGGAATGCATACGGCACCATCTCGGCTTGGTAGGCCGACAGCGCGTGCTCGAGTGGATCACCTTGCGCTACAGCATGTTCCAGCTTGGTTGCCAGCAGGGCCGCATCCCGCAATGCGGTATTGCCGCCGTGGGCTCCCACGGGTGGCATCGCATGTACCGCGTCCCCCATCAGCGTCACCCGCGACATCCGCCACCCACGAGGGCGAGGGGCGGCCATGAGTTTCACCTCCATGGTGTATTCGGGCTGGGACTCGGCGATAAGTTCCTGTACGGCAGGATGGAATTCGCCGACCAGGGTGCCGGCGAATTCGTCCAGCTGCGGCAGTGTGGGCTGGCGATCGGTGAATGGACTGTCGGCGCCTGGAAAGACCAGTCCCCACATCACATAGTCGTCGTCGACGGGGGCGCCGGTCCCGGGCGCCAGCCGCTCGAAGGCTGCCGCGGGTTGCTCACCGAAACGCATGGAGGTGAAGAACGCGCATCGTCCTGGCCTGTCACCGACGGCCAGCACTCCGCTCTTGGTCAGAGCTGGCGGAACCATGCACCGGCCGCGGATCTGCAGCGGTGTGCGGCCGTACAGCGCACGCATGCCGGAGTCGATCGGTTCGTGGTCGGGGAGCGTGGCCGCGCGTAGTACCGAGCCGATGCCGTCGGCGCCGACGACCAAGTCCGTGCGTGTCGAACTGCCGTCGGCCAGATGTAACACGGCACCGTCGCGGTCCTCCTCGACACCGACCGCTCCCTTGCCGAAATGCACCCGGTCCTCGAGGCCCCGCAGCAGGATCGTGCGCAGCGTCTGGCGATCCATCTGGCCCGCGCCGTCGGGAACGTTTTCATCGAAGTGCAGGGTGATGGCGTCGCGCAGATCCTTGTTGGTGATCCGGAAGTATCCGCCGGGGGCGCCCGCGACCGCCGATATCAGTTCGAACAATTCGGCGGGAACGCACTGCCGCAATGCCGCTCTGCCGTGTTTGTCGACCGTAATGCGGTATCCCTGGCGGCGCACGAACGGCCCGGAGTCCCGCTCGTACACCTGCACCTCGATCCCGGCCTTGTGCAGTGACTGCGCCAGGCACAGTCCCGCGAGCCCGGCACCGGCGATAGCGACACGAGAACGATTGGTAGCCATAAAATTTCTGCCCATCGATGTCAGATCCGGCTCCAGCCGAACCGATTCGGATAACGCGAGCCCGCCCGCTGCTGGTGCCGAACCCCGAGCGAGGACCAGGACTCGATCAACCGGTCGAGCAGCCGGGTGAGGGTGACGACATCCTCGGCGGACCAGTCGGCGATCACCGCGCCGAATACCTCGTCTCCCACTTCCAGGAATTGCTGGAGCTCGGCCCGGCCGGCGTCGGTGGCCTCGACCAGCACCGCACGCCCGTCGGCCGGGTCCGGCGAGGTCTGCGCCAAACCTGAATCAACCAGGGCACGAACATGCCTGGTGACCGACGACGGCAACGCATCCAGCCGCTCGGCGATCTCACCGGCCCGCACCGGCCCGGACTCCACCGCGCACTGGAGCACCCCGACCCGCACCGGGTCGAACGCCCGCGAGGTACCTTGCCGGATCGCCTCGGCGAAGCGAGAGGTCATCCGCGTCAGCTCCGACACCTGCTGCTTATTTGCTTCCACGAATCAAGTATATCATTTGTTTCACTGAAGCAAATAACTCAGGCTATCCGGGCCTTGGGCGCGGAGTGCCGCGGTCTTGCTGGATTGATCAGGATCGGGCCAGCCTTGGGCGCGGAGTGCCGCGGTCTTGCTGGATTGATCAGGATCGGGCCCTATCGCGTCGGTAGGAACAACCTTAAATCCACAGTCCCGGCGTGAATGCGGGGGTACAGTCGAAATCCCTTGTGTGACTGTCGATCTTAGGGGCGTGTTCGTGCGGACGTGGCGACGTTGTTTGGATGCGGCAGGGGTGCGGGGGGACACGGCGCGTGCCGACTTTTCGGCTGCGGCGCGGCATTGGCGGCGCAGTCATTTCAATCTCTGGGTGTCACTGCGGACGTTGGCTCCGCCGGAGGGCCAGCCGCACATATTCGCGGCGTCGGCGTTCGCGCGCTACACCGATGACCTCTGCGACACCGGCCCTGTCGAGGGGCGGAGACAGCGGCTCGAGGAATGGGCCGACCATGTGAACACGGCGCTGGACACCGGAAGCTCGGAACATCCGCTGATGCGTGCGTATCTGCACTCCGCCGGTCTGCTGAACCTGTCCCGCGCGTGGATCGACGCGTACCTGGCGGGCACGCGAATCGACCTGGAGTTCGCGGGATTTGCTCAGGAGGCAGACTTCCAGCGTTACCTAGATACAGTTTCGCTGCCGTCTTTCATGCTTGGTTTCGGGGTTGTGCCGTTTCTGGTCCCGGAGCAACGCTTCATATCCTCCGTCCGCTTGCTCGTGGACGCGGGGCAGCGGACAGACAACCTCACCGATTTGTTCGAGGACCTGCGCGACGGGCGGCTGTGCCTGCCGGTCTCCGCCCTCGACCGGCACGGCGTGACGCGTGCGGACCTGGAGCAGGGACGCGACACCCCTGGAGTGCGGGCGTTGCTATCGGCCACAGCGAGTTCCGCGCGTGCCACCCTCGTAGAGGGTGAACGTGTCCTCGGTGACATCGACCCTGACTACCGCCCAGCTTTTCGATTCGTAATCGGCGTGGGCCACAACGCTTTGGACGATGTCGAGACCCGTGGGGTCGCTGTCATCCGCCGCCCACATCACGACCGCCCGGTGGCGAGCCTGTCCCTGCTGGTGCGTTCCCGTCGTATGGGTGCATCGACCGAGGCCCAGGCTGGTCGGGGCGCCCATCACAACCGCGTCCGCAGCGGTGATCCGCTGCACGGTCGTTGATCACCGCCCACCGAGCGACGGACTCAGCCATGCAGAGTGGGCCGGTAGATGAGCTCTTGAATGTTGCCGTCGAGTGTCCGGCTCTCGATCAGCTCGAGGTCGAAGTCGGCCGCACCCCGAAAGATCGGGTCCACCCCGGTCTGGCCGGTAATCACCGGGAAGAGCGTCACCTGGACGCGGTCGACCAGACCGGCGGCCATCAACGCCCGGTTCATCGACAGACTGCCGTGCGAGCGCAACGGAACCTCGGACTCCTTCTTCAGCCGGGCGACGACATCGACGGCGTCACCGCGCACGACGGTCGCGTCCGGCCAGTCGAGGGGCCCTTCCAATGTCGTCGAAACCACCGTCGCAGGCAGGCTCGTCATCCGCGTCGCCCATGGGTCACGCATCCCGGACTCCTCGGCGCTCGAGGCCAGCATCTGCGCGAACAGCCGATAGGTGTTGGCCCCCAGAATCATTCGCTGCTCCTCGCTGTACAGGGCGAGGCGGCGGTCGAGCAGCTCGGGACCTTGCTTACCCCAATAGCCGCCCCAGTCGCCGCCGTCGTAAGAGCCGAAGCCGTCGAGACTGGAAAAGATGTCGAAGGTGTAGCTGGCGGTCACGATGCGCTCCTCGCGTGCGGTGGACTGGGTACAGAGATTCAGACCGGAAACCACGGCGAAACTCATCGCTACTCCTGGAGTCCGGCCGCACCCGGATACGGCCCCTTGGCCGCGCAACGCCCTGACCTGGCGCGACCAGGTGGAGCACCGTTGTCAGTGGACGTGTCAGGGTGGTGTCAGCGTGGTGTCAGGCCGGACGCTGATAGTTGCTGTCATGACGAAGAACAGCACTTCCTCGATCAAGTCGAAATGGACCGGCATGGTGCCGGTCGACGATACGGCCCTGGCTGTCACCGACACCGGCGGTCCCGGCGTCCCCGTGGTCTACCTCAATGGCCAGTTCGCCACTCAGGGGTACTGGCGGAAGGTCATCGCCGAACTCGGTCCCGGATTTCGGCACATCACCTACGACGAGCGGGCTCGCGGCAAATCGCGGCGTTCAGCGGACTATTCCTTCGAGGCCGCCGTCCGGGATGTCGATGCCGTCCTGGCGGCCAGGGGTGTGGACCGGGCGCTGGTGGTGGGCTGGTCCTACGGGGCAGTCGTCGCGGCACACTGGTCCTGCCGGAATCCGGACCGTGCTGTGGGCGCGGTCCTGGTCGACGGCGCGTTCCCGTATGACTGGCTGGACGAGGCCATGGAGCAGCGGATCCGCAAGCTGTTCAAGCGGCTGGGGTGGTTCATGCCGTTGCTGCGCCCGACCGGGCTGACCCCGCGGATGACCGCCGAACAGCAGGCCAACAGCAACATCGAGCTCGGCAGGCTCTCCCGCGAGCGGGAGCTGGGTCCCTTGCTGGACAGCATCACCGTGCCGGTGCGGTATGTGGTTGCTTCGGGGATGTCCTTCGGAAGCCGCGGTGATGAGCAGGAACGGATCCGCACCAGCCTCGATGCGGTGACTGCCCGCAACCCGAACATCCGCGTCAGTGCGAAGGTCGCCAGCAACCACGGCGCCCTCCTGCGCAAGGACTTCCGCGCCATCGCCGAGGCCGTACGCGAGACGGCAGCATCCCACGACCAGGAGGGTTCGCCGAGAGCAATCTGAATACCCCGGGCACCAACAGGACGTTATTCCACCAACGATCCGTTCAATCGAACTTCACCACAACAGATTCGAAGGAGAACACCACCATGTCGATCACCCTTACCAACCAGGACCAGGCCACCCTGCGGACCGCCGCGTACGGCGCCGTGTCGCTGATGGCCGCCGCCGATGCCACCGGCAAGCCGCACAAGGTCGCCACGAACGGCTCCCTCGCGTTGTCCTCCGCGACCGGCCTGGTCGGGCACGTCCTCGCCGCGAAGTCCAAGGACATCGAACTGAAGGGCAAGACTGTCGCCGAGCTCGCCGATCACGTGCTTCCGGCGCTGACCGCCACCATGAGCCTGCTCGAGAAGCAGGATCCGGCCGAAGCCGACAACTTCCGCAGCACCGTCCTCGTCGCCATCGACGCAGCCACCCGGACCCACCACGGTGAGCCCAGCCCCACCCTGGCCGAGATGACCCGCAAGATCACCACAGCCCTCAACGCCGCTTGAGGGGATGCCGACCCGCGCTGCCATGAAGCGCGGGCCCGCTGGCCGCTATGTCGGGTACATCAGACGCGGTCAGCGCCTTGGTTTCTCATTGCTGGAAGCTGCCGCCGCCGGGAAGCTTCTTGAAGTCGACAGTGGTGCCATAAGCAGCGCCCTTGGCGCCTGGCGCCACGGTGCCCGCGGCGTTTCCGGTGCAGTTGTCGGACTGGTAGATGTACGCGGTGCGGTTGCTGGTGTAATTCTCCACGGTGATGTCCATCGGGCCGACCTTGATGCATCCGTTGAGGTCACCGTACTTGTCCTGGTAAACGAGGCCGTTGATGATCGCGATCTCGTCGGTGGCCGCGGTGGTAACGGGTGCCAGAGCGGTGAGGGTTGCCGCAACGATCCCGGCTGCGATGGCGAATGTCTTCATGTTCGATCCCTTCGGGTGATGGGTCGTCCCCGCCCATAGTGCGACTCACTGTCCCAGGTGCGCGAGGACTTGGGCACGGCGAAATCTATTCGATCATGTCGTACACGAAAATTCTTGCTGGACAATCTATTCAGAAGAAATTTAACTTGCGGCTAAGACTGTGTCTCACGTGGGTGTGGTTCATTTCGGCTGCGTCGGATCCCGCTGGTCTGCCGACATGTGCGGCGGGCTGGGCCCAGCAAGCGTCCCGCTTGATCAATCGCTTGTTCCAGCGCGGCGGATCCGGCAGGGCTGAAGACCGCTCCACCTGACGTTTGAAATGCCAATTGATTTCAAAATCAATGTCCTATGTTTTGAGACAGCGGTATACGGTGGCGCGTGAGACGCCGAGACGTTCGGCTATCTCCGCCACCTGACGCCCGGCCGCGTACAGGTCGCGTGCCTGCTCGGACTCCGGTTCGGTCAACGCGGCGGGTCGGCCCCCGCTGCGCCCTCGTGGGCGCCCGCGTGGACGTGGGCTGCTGGTCACCTCGGTGTGCCGGCTGGCGGGAGCGGGGACCTCCTGTGTGGGGTCGGAACGTGTCAGCAGGGCCTTGGCACCGTCGAGGATGAGGCGTTTGAGCCGTTCGGGGGGCACGTTCATGAAGAGCACGACTGGGTCGCTCAGCCCTGCGACGACCTGCGCGGCGCGTACTCGCTCTGCCAGGCTGCGATTCGGCCCGCACACCAGGACGTTGGCCAGGGCCATGGCCGCGCGGAACCGGTCCGCCACCGGCGCCTGGACCAGCAGTGTCATGTCTCTGACCAGCATCAGCAGTGTTTCCCGATGATGCAGGTAGACGTCGATGTAGCCCTCGATGGCGCGCCAGCGCACGGCTTCCGGGTCGCTGGCCGCCTCGGCTTCGGCGAGTGCGCTCTCCAGTTCGTCCAGCAGCGGCAGGGTGAGATGGCGGAGGAGTTCGTCCTTGGACGCGAAGTGGTAGTAGAGCGCCGCTTTGGTGATGCCGACCTGATCCGCGATGGCCTGCATGGACGTGGCGCGGTAACCGCGTGCGGCGAACAGTGCGCGTGAGGCCGCCAGGATCCGCTGCGGGGTTGCGCTCATATGACTCCTCGATGCGTCGGCACGCCCACTTAACGCCGGTCTAGTTTTCGTCTAGCCTGCTTACCATCGGTAAGTCTAGAGGATGGGAGAGCCGTGAACGAGCGGATCAAGGTAGCCTTCGAGTCAGGTGGCACCACCTGCGCGGGATACCTCTACCTGCCACCCGCGCCGGACGGGCAGTTGCCCTGTGTCGTGCTGTGCCATGGGTTCAGCGGGACGATGGACCGGCTGTTCCCGCACGCCGAGCGGTTCGCCGCCGAGGGCATGGCGGCCCTCGTGTTCGACTATCGCGGCTTCGGGGAGAGCGCCGGCGAACCGCGCCAGCTCGCCGGCATCGACGGCCAGCAGGAGGACCTGCGGGCCGCCATCGCGTTCGCCCGCAACAACGAGCACGTCGACCCCGGCGCCGTGATGCTGTGGGGCAACTCGCTCGGCGGGGCCCACGTCATCTCCGTCGCCGCCGGCGACCCGGACATCGTCGCGGTGGTGGCACAGATCCCGTTCAACGGGTTCCCCAAGCGCGTGGAGGGACGCTCGACGTGGCAGACGTTACGGCTGCTGGGGGCCATCGGCTGGGACGCGCTGCGCGGCAAGCTCGGCCTGCGGCCGTACTACATACCCATGGTCGGCCGACCGGGTGAGCTCGCGGTCGCGGCCACGGTCGAGGCCGAGCAGCACATCCAGACACTCACCGGCGGAGAGGCGACTTCCTTGTGGCGCAACAGCGTCGCTCCACGGGCGTTGTTGAGCATGATGCGCTACCACCCCGACCGGGCCGCCGCCCGCCTGACTATGCCGCTGCTGGTCTGTGTCGCGGCCGACGACCACGAGACGCCCATCGAGACGACCCGGGCGCTGGCGGAGCAGGCCCCGCGCGGGGAGCTACGCAGCTACCCCGGCACGCATTTCACCTTCTACACCGACCCGGCCACACGCGAGCACGCCCTCACCGACCAGACCACCTTCCTACGCCGCTGCCTTCAGCCTCAGCAGAGCTGAGTCACGTCCTTCCGCTCGGCTAACTGCCCTCGCCTTGCGCGCTCATTTGAGCTTCAGGAGCTTCTACCTCGGTTTCACACCTAAACTCGTAAACTCGTCGCGTTTCTGATGTATCAGGGCGCATCATTACCCGAAGCCAGCGATGTTGCGCAGATCGCGATGGTCGAGGCATGGCGGAACTGGTCCGACATCCAGCATCCCCAGGCATGGGTGCGCAAGGTCGCCGGCCGCGCCCTCGTCCGGCGAATTGCGAGTATCGAAAAAACTCCAGATCTTGGCATCGCTGAGCGCTCGGCCTTGATACGGGACGACCTCGAGATAGCAGCGTGGGAGCAACGCCACGACATCCTGCGAGTCCTCAGAGAGCTGCCGCCCCGGCAACGGCAAGTTATGGCGTGGACCCTCGCCGATTACACGCCTACAGAGATCGCCTCGATCCTGCCCCCCTTAACCCCGGAGGCTGTCCGTTCCAGCCTCCGACGAGCCCGGCGGAATCTCGCAATCCGTCTGAAGGCGAGTGAAGAACAATGACCGATCCCACACACGCTGTTGACGAGCGGTTACAGATCCAGCAAGCCACGCTGGAGGCCGCCCTCACCACCGGAGTACTCGACCTCGAAGCTGGGCTCGTGGCCATCGTCCCCGAGTCGCGCCCGCTCGCAAGGGCACAAGAATGGGCGCTGCTGCGCACAACCTCGACTACACAGTCCTTTAAGGGACGGGATGGGACACCGCAGTTTACGAGCTGCCAACGGGCCGATCGGCCCCGCAGCCAGCTCTGAACGAATACGCGGACCTGATCACGATTGATCAAGGGGCTGGTGCCGACGTCGGAATTCACCAGCGACACCACACCGCCGGGTTGACCTCCGACCTGGTTGAGACTCCATGATGGCCAGGTGACGAGTTCGGAGTTCGAAGGGTTGATCACGATCGGCGTGCTCGCACGGGCCAGTGGGCTCACCACGAGCGCGCTGCGGTTCTACGACGACTGCGGTCTGCTGATCCCGGCCCGGGTCGATCCGATCACCGGGTACCGCTACTACCGCGAGGCCCAGCGTGAACGGGCGGCACTCATCCGGCAGTTGCGCGCGATCGACCTACCGCTGGAAACGATCGCGCGGATTCTGTCCGGCGCCCCGGCCGTGGCGCGGCAATTACTCGACCACCATGTGGACGACCTGGCACAACGTGCACGCGAGGCCGCGCGGATCGTCGAGGCAGTCAAAGAGTCGCTCGAAATGAACCCGCACGTGGCGATTTCCGCGACCGCGCTCGCCGAGGCTCTGGAGCAGGTCCGCGCCGCCGCGGCCCGAACGCGGGAGATCCCGGTGCTGGCAGGCGTTCTGGTCGAGGCAGGCGCCAACGCGCTGACGCTCACCGCGACCGACCGCTACCGGCTCTCGACCCGCACCTTGGTGCCGCACCGGCAGCACGGCGGCACATGGTCACTCGTGCTCGACCCGAAAGGACTCGCTGCGGTCACCGCCTGGCTGCGCGACGCGGACGAGATCGTCGCGACTCCGACGGAGCATGCCCTGATTTTGGCTGGGGACGGCGCCGAACATCGTTCCGCCGTCATAGCTGAACCATTCCCCGACCACCGCGCCGTGCTGTCGGCACTCGGGCCGGTGCGCACCAGAGTAGTCGTCGCCCGCCAATCGCTGCTGGAACTGCTCGAAAAGGCCGAAGCGACAGTGCAATTGGTGATCGACCAGACCGGCATCACAGTGTCGGACAGCAGCCACCTGCCCGCCTCTGTCACCGGCTCCCCCATCACCCTCTCGTTCGACCCCCCCCACGCTACTTGCCGCTGTCCACACCGCACTCGGCCCCGACCTGATGCTCGACATCGCCGCCACCGACCGGCCGGTAGTCCTGCGCTCCGCCACCGACGGCGACCTCACCACCCTGGCCATGCCCACCCGGCCCGCCACCGCTCCAGAGGAGAACACGTGACCACTCAGACCGACGACACCATGGCCGCCATCACCCGCGCGGTCGCGCTCGGCCACGAGGGCCGCCCGCACGACGCGCGCGAGGCCCTGCTCACTCTCTGGACTTCGCTCGGCCCCCAAGGCGACCCCCTGCACCGCTGCACCCTGGCCCACTACCTGGCCGACCTGTACGACGACGCGGCCGAGGCGCTCACCTGGGATGTACGGGCGCTGGACGCCGCAGCGGAGCTGTCCGACGACCGCGCCCGCCGCTACGACGGATCGCTGCATGTCGCCGCCTTCTACCCCTCGCTGCATCTCAACCTCGCCGACGACTACCGCAGGCTCAGCTCCTTCACCGCGGCGCAACGCGAGATCGACGCCGCCCGCGCCCGCCTGCACACACTCGGCGACGACGGCTACGGCGCGACCATCCGCACCGCCGTCGAGGAGGTCGCGTCGGCAATCCGCGAGCGGCGCACCGAACCTCGGCCGTCGGCGCCTACGGGAGGCCGATAACGCACAGCGGCCCGCACCGTTGGGTGCGGGCCGATATGTGGAACAGGCTTACTTCGAACGGAACTTGCCGAACAAGCCGTCCTTCTCGTCCTCCGGGCCCGCGGTGAAGTAGAGCGAGTCGGCGTCGCCGAGGCCTTCACCGTTGCCGAACATCAGCGCCCACAGTCCTTCCACCGCGACCGGCTTGCCGTCACCGTCACGCAGGTAGTCGACGAACTTGCCGGTGGCGTCGTCGTAGGCCACCACGTGACCCGCGCCGCCGAAGTTGCCGACCAGCAGTTTGCCGCCGAGTGGACCGAAGTCCTGGGGCGCGAGGGTCACCGCCCACGGCGCGTTCAGGTGCTTGCCGTCGTCCAGGATGCGGACCAGCTTGCCGGTGGCGTCGAACTCGGCGACCTTGCCCTTGTCGGGTTTGCCGTTCGCGTCCTTCTCCTGGTCCTTGTCCAGCGAGTCCTCCTCGCCCGCGTCGAACTTGGTCGCGTCCTTCTCGTCGGGCTTGGTGGCGGCATAGGAGACGAACACGCGATTGCCGACGGTGGAGACGTTGAACGGCGCGGGGTCGCCTGGCTTGGCCTTCTTACCCTTCTCCGGCGCGGCCGCGTCGATCGCGTCGCCGGTGGCGAACGGGTTGGCGAAACCGACGGTCGGGATCAGCTGCCAGTTCCTGTCGAACGTCCGGACCTGCGGATCAGCGCCGAAATCGGCCGCGAGCAGCGTGTCACCGGACGGGGCGAGCGCGATGCCGAAGAACTGCATGCCTTGCGGCTGGCCGTCGAAGACCAGGTTGGCCGGGCCGTCCCGCCGCACGATCTGGCCTTCGAGGCCCTGCTCGGTCCACGCCGAGATCTTGCCGGAATCGGTGGCGAAGATGAACCGCGCCGAGCCGTTCAGCAGCTGCGGTGCGCCGTCCACGTCGACCGGCTGGTCGTGCACGACGAACAGATCGGAGGTGATCGGCGCCGGGTTGAACACCACGCCGGTGGTCTTGCCCGCACTGGCGTCCGAAGTGTCGGCATCCGCGCCGGGGATCGTGACGATCTTCAGCGGGTCCTGGAAAAGCTTCTGCACATGCGGGTCCGAGGACTTTGTGACGTCACCGACGAACTGGAACGACTTGCCGCCCGCCCCGACCCAGAAGTGCCCGCCCGCACCCTTCGGCCGGTCGGCCAGACCCCAGGCGTTCACCATGTCGGGGAAGGTGAACTCCGCGTTGTACTCGGCTTCGTTGGCGGCCAGATTGGTTTGGACGTACTTGTTGCCGTCGAGGCCGGGCACTTCGTCGGCGTTCGAGGTCGAGCAAGCGGCGGCGACCAGCGCCACGCTCAGTACCGACACCCGCAGCAGACCGTTTCTGGCCCGCGACCGCGGTGCACCCCCGCGGCGCAACTCATTCCAGCGTCCGTTCAACTTTTCTGTTCCTTTCCGACCACGCACCACTCTTGGCGATTAGGCGACGCTAACCTTAGCGTGAAGTAATTTCGGGACTAACAGAGCGCCCCGTGAGGTACGGGTTTAGGCTGTTCGCCGTGGTCGAAACCCAATCACCGATAGCTTTGCATCCCGATATCGCCATGCTCGCACCACTGCTCGGTACGTGGCGCGGCAAAGGACAGGGTGAATACCCGACCATTGAGCCATTCGGCTATGTCGAGGAAATCCGATTCGGTCATCTGGGCCGTCCGTTTCTCACCTACCGGCAGAAGACCCGCGCCGGCGACGACGGGCGCCCGATGCACGCCGAAACCGGCTATCTACGCCGGCCGCGGCCCGACCGCGTCGAATTGATCCTCGCCCACCCCACCGGAATCACCGAAATCTGCGAGGGCTCGCTCACCATCGATGGCGACCGTGTGCAGATGGAATTGGACTCCACCAATATCGGCCGCAGCAGCACCGCGAAATTGGTGACCGCACTCGGCCGGACGATCCGCCTGTCCGGCGGCACGATCGACTACACACTACGCATGGCGGCAGTGGGTGAACCGCTCCAGCATCATCTCGCCGCCACCCTGCACCGGGATTGATTCGGCCGCGCAGCCGAGCAGCGGTGGCTACAGCGGGTTGTTCATCTGTTCCGGCTGTCGACGTTGACCGGTGTCCCGCACGACCACCCATTGGTGAATCGCGCGGGACAACCCGCTTTGCCGGCAAAGCGGGACTTACACCCCGGTATGCGCCGGGTCGGCGGCCGGGTGGTAGATCTCCTGCCGCAACCGTTCCAAGTCCGGCGCCGCGGACGCGAAAGGTTGCTTGTACCGAGAGCTCTCCCGCCCTCGCAGCGACCCGTGCGCCAGGCTCTCGTACATCGACGCGTACTTCTTTCCCTGACCCGACAGGCCGGGAAGCACGCGCAAGAGTCCAGGGAGGTAGCGGAGCACCGCGGCGAGCTGGGCGCGTTGCTCGACCACTTGGCACTCGACCTGCTCGATGGCTTCGCGGCGGGTGCACCCGGTCTCGTGAAGGATCATCCTGACCAAGTTGTAGGGGGCGTTGTCAGCGTCGTCCTGATCCAGTGACATCAGGTCGTTCTCCACGAGGTTCACCATGAAGGCGATTTCCTCGAGACGGCGGACCACGGGGTGGCGCCGCAGTTTCGGCGGCAGTTCTCGATCCAAGTACATCTCGCCCACGGCGACAGCGATGTCCAGACCCCCGGTCGACAGCCGCAGCGGCCGGTAGTCCGCCACCGAGGGAATGTAGCCGTTGATGCGATGGTGGGCTTCGCGTTCAGCGGCTTCGAACCATTCTTCGACGCTGTCGAGGAACCGCTCCTGCCAGTCGTTGCTGCGGCCCGCACGCACGCGCGGCCACAACGATGCCCACGCCGTCGGGATGGCGCCGTTCCTCCACGGTTTCTCTGGATCTTGGCGCAGTGTGGCCACCAGGCCCCGCCGCAGAGCGGTGACGGCTTGCGGGTCGGTCAGCCGCGGATCGTCGAAAAGGTCATCCCACATGAAAGCCAGCACGGCCATACCGTGGAAGGTCTGTTCACGCGTCGCGTCCGCCGGGGGCAGCGAACCCTGCGTCGCGACATGGAGCACTCCTGCCCACCGGTGGTAGTCGGCCTCGGCGGCGGAGGTGGCAAGGCCGGTGTCGAGCATCCAGCTCCTCAACCATCCCCTGACATGCGGTGGGAGCGCATCGGGGACTTGGGGTGGCTGCGCCCGCTGCGGAGAGACCGCGGGGCGGGCAACTCGCCGATCGAGTATGGACTGGGCGTAGGCCGTTATCGCGTGATTCGCGCGCGGGTCGACAGCCAACCCGGCGAGCTGACCGACCGCCTGGTCTATGAATTCATCGGCCACCTTTTGCGCTTCCTGCACGGCGCCGGAGGCGATGACGAGCTCACGGGCACGGGCGGCTTCCTCGGCCGTCATCGCTCTGCGCAGCAAGCGGGCAAGACCGCGGTCGCGGGCGGCCGCGCGGATCACGGGCAGCGTGTAGATCCCCTCAGGCAGATCGGCGTTGACGGGTTTGCCCATTTCTTCGGCGGTCGAGGTCAGATCGAGGATGTCGTCATAGAGCTGGTAGGCCAACCCGAAGTGCCGGCCGAACCGCGCCAACGCCTCCTCGTGATCCTCGGATCGCCCGGCCTGCATGGCGCCGAGCCGGCATGCCAGCGACAGCAGTGCCGCGGTCTTACCGTCGATCGAGTCCAGATAAGCCTGCTCGCTGCGGGACACCTCGTAGAGGTCGGCAGCCTCCATCACCACGCCGGCACACATCTGCTTGCTTGCGACAATCGACGCCAGAGCTTCGCGCTGGCCGAGTTCGACCAGCAGATGTGTGCCCTCCATGGTCACCGAGTCCCCACCCAGCACAGCCATGTGCGAACCCCACACGGCATTCGCGCTGGGACGGCCCCGACGCTCATACGCGTGATCGATGACATCATCGTGATAGAGCGAACCCAGATGCAGCAATTCCACCGCGGCGGCGGCCTGCACCACCCGGTCGTCGGCCGGCACCGAAGGATCAGTGAGCAGGTAATACGACAGCAACGTCAACGTGGGCCGGACAAGACGCCGCGACGTATCCGTGCCCTGGTCGGTGAGCGGGGTCAACTCCGGCCTGCCCCGGAACCGGACAGGCCCGATAACATCGCGGACGCGGTCCAAGTCCGTCTCCAAATACGGGAAAACGGCAGAATCGATTTCACTGGGCACGCGCACGCTCCTGACTGGGTACATCGGTCATCCACAACCGTAATCAAAGGAATTCGACCACCCCGCGCGAAAATTATTGGTGCAACTCGTTTTTGACCTCTCGATGCTCAGAGACCTCGGGGATGATCGGAAAGCCAAGGCGCGTGCCGGTGCTCGAGCGTGTCACGTTCAGCGGTAGTGGGCAGCAAAACATCCGCGCCACCGTCGTAGGGGTGGTGAATCCGCTCCAAACCCAGACCAGCGATCATGACTCCTGCGGTGGCGTCGTCGGCGACGGCACGCAGAAGTTCGTCTACAGCGCCGCGCCGCCAGGGGATCTGGCTGACGAACAGGTGGGTGCAGGAGATCAACTCAGCGTCGGTCTCGGTGGGGTTCTCGCAGACAGACGTCCAGTAGCGGGCACCGGGATGCCACCGTGCGTGGTCATCCGGCCGCGCGCCTGGCTCAGCATGGTCGGACCAGTCGCAGGTGATGAGGTAGACCTCCTGTCCGATGAACAACTCGTCCAGGACCGTGTTGTACCGGTCGAGGACGATGCCGTACTCGTCAGCAGTTCCTGGATAGCGCTTCGAGCCAGGCAGGCTATGGAACCGCACCCACCGATCCGGATAGGCATGCTTCAACTCATCAGCCAACGGGGGACACAGCGGCCACCGTCGTTGCCAGAGCTCCAACAGATCTCGACTACACACCCGGTCACAATATCCACGGGTTGAACGGCAAGTTCAGAGCGCGTTCGGCAGCCGACGACGCCCCGTCGCGAGTTCGGTGACCAGATCCTCATAGGCGACGGCCGACTCCGCCAGGCGCTCCCATGCGAACCACAGGTCCCATTCCGCGTCGTCGGCCAAGGCCGCGTACGCGCGGGCGCTGAGCCGGGCGAGGCGGTCGATCACCGCGCCCAGAGATTCGGTGTGCAGGTAGGCGCCACCGTGTGCGGGTGGCAGCCGCGCCTCGGCCCAACGGTCGATGTCCCGGACCAGGTGAGCGCGCTGCTCCTCGAGGTCGGCGACAACCGCGGGGACCGCGCCGAGACTGCGTGCGTGCAGGGCGGCGAGTGCGCGCGCCCGGCGCAGCACCGGATGATCCGGCAGCGGGTTCCCGTCTCGGCAGGCGTGCAGCAATTGGCTTCTCGTCGGCAGACCATCGTTCACCGCGCGCCCCTCCGGCCTGCGCAGGTCAACACGCAATCCACGATCACCGCGCCGGATGGACGGAACGTGTCGCGCGGCGCCACCACCCACTGCCTGAACCCGCCGCTCGCTTCGGCGGGCGAAGGCAGCGCGATCTCGCCACCGAAAGGCACGATGGAGACGTCGAGCCGGAACAAGGCCGAGAACAACCGCATATCGTTGGGTACATCGGGTCTGCATAGGAAAGTCCATCTCCGAGAACGGATATGGGCGACCACCGGACCCTGCGGATGCCCACGGAAGACCAGGTCATCACGCACCCGCTGCCCCAACCCGCCGGGCATCGTGATCCCGCCGACCACTCCCGCTTTTACAACGATCCGGCCGACCTCCGGGTCTATTCCGGCCGGTAGCCCACAGGTGCGCCGGTAATAGGCGCAGCGGGAGGCAGGCGTATCCGCGAATGCCGCATGATCCATTCGCCATCCTCGATTCACATCGTCCGGTAAGCGACAACGCCCGGCGCTGGACCTGGAACCGTTGTCGCGGTTAAGGTTTCAGGACTTCTTCGATTCGGACCGGGGCGCGTTCAGTAGAGCACCGGGTATTGCTGGGCGGGACATTCTCAGTTGTGGAATCCGGCGAAAATCGCCCAGGTTCCAAGGCACCCCGCCAAAACGTTCCAGTTTGATACCTGGCCAATAGTTTGGCTACGAAAGGGAATTCGTCGTGACTCCAACCGGATCCACCCTCCCCCGCCGCATGCTGGGCCGACAGCTGCGCGAGCTGCGGGTCAACTCGGGCGTCAGCGCCGAGGTCGCCCGCGAGGCGATCGGTGTGGGAAAACAGACCCTGTGGCGGATGGAGACCGGGCAGCCGGTCCGGCTGAATCCGCTGTTCATCGAGCGGTTGTGCAAGGTGTATGGCGCGTCGGAGGAACGGACCGCCGTGCTGCTCAGACTGACCGAGGAGACCAAGCACACGGGGTGGTGGTACTCCTTCGACGACGCTATCCCCAAAGGGTTCAGCTACTTTGTGGGATTGGAAGCGGCCGCCCGTCGCGTCTCCTCCTACCAAACAACGCTTCTGCCCGGGCTATTGCAGACCAACGAATACCGGCGAGCACTGATTTGGGTCGACTACCCCACCATGCCAGGGCATGAGGTCGAACGACGTATCGAAGTGTTCACTCGCCGAAAGGCCCGCTTGGACAGCGGCTCGGATCGACTGCATCTCGATGCGGTCCTCGATGAGTCGGCTCTTCGCAGACCGATCGGTGGCCCATCAGTCATGGCGCATCAGCTTGATCATATTGCGAAAGTGGTTGAGCGACCGAATATTTCGGTGCGAGTGATTCCGCTCGAGTCGGAGGCATACCCGGGCCTGCGTGTCGGGCCGTTCGTGATGCTCGAGTTCCCCACACACCCAACCGCACATCTCACCGAGCCGCCGATCGTATACATGCAGGGCTTCACTGGAGACCTGTATCTTGAGAATGTCGAGGAGGTTCAGGCGTATCGGCAGGCGTACGCCGACATCCAACGATCGGCACTTGATGAGGCCCGCAGCCGAGCTCTCCTCCACAAGATCGCAAAGGAGCACGCCGAATGAACCTCAAACTATCCAATGCCACATGGTTCAAGAGCAGCTACAGCAGCTCGGAAAAGGAGTGTGTCGAGGTCGCGTTCCTGGACAGCGGCTTCGTGGGTGTTCGGGACTCGAAAAACCCCACCGGCCCGGCCCTCGTATTCACCCCGAACGAGTGGGACTCGTTCACAACTCGCCTAACCAGGGGCGAACTCGACCTGCCGTAGTCCTGACCAAGCCCTCCGCCGCAGCCCCCGGACCCGCCTTCGCTGGAGGTTCCGGGGTGCTCACTCAGCCCGGCGGCTTCGTGACGGTTGACCTGCATGTCAGGTCGCTTGCACCCGAGGAAACCCACCGGTAGCGTCGACATTCGCTAAACAGGGGGCGGAAGAGCCGGTCCGGTCCCTGGCGAGGTCGACTACAGGAACGGGCGGGGGAATCCCATGACAAGCAGATCCCATATGCGCCAACTGGTATTTCTCGCTATCAGTGCAGCATTGGCGCTGGCTGGGTGTTCAAGTTCCGACGCCGGCGGCGACCAACCGACCGGGCCGAACGGTGCATCCTCAACAGGGAGCCTCCCCCCAGACGTGCCTTCCGGCTACCGTCCGTGTGACGACGTCCCCAAGAGTGTGCTGGACTCCGAAAAACTGCTCGACAAGACACCCGATGACTCCGACGCCGCTGGTGGAGTGAAATGGCGTGGATGTATGTGGGTTCAGACCGACGGGTACGCGGCCACTATCCAGTCTACGAACATCAGCGTGGACATGGTTCGGAAGAAAAGCTTCCGCGATGCCCACGAGTTCACGATCAGTGGCCGTCAGTCGATCTCGACACGGCAGGTCGACGATCATCCGGAGGCGGCTTGCACTGTGAACGCCGAGATGAAAGGCGGCAGCCTCGAGATCAACCTCTCCAATCCGGCGTCGAACCGCAATACCGGCTCCCTCAATACTTGCGACCTTGCACGCACGTTGGCAGAGAAGGTCGTGCCGACAATACCTGCGAACGCGTAACCAACTGATCTCAATTGGACTCACCGGGAGGGGTGAATCATGGGTGACGACAAACCAGCTCGGCCAATGGCTAATCTGGTCACAGCAGCACGTGAAGGCAATGTGACGGTCCATATGACTCCAGAGGACTTCGTCTACATCGACCGCGACTGCGAATACTTCAAACGTACGATCCGGCGAATCCAGACAACGATGGACGAGGTGGCGCGACAGCCACACTGGGGACTCGGAGAGAACAATTCCGACATGGTGTCTGCGTACACATTGGTCGACCGGTTCAGGAACAAGGCGAAGGGTGCTGGAGACAACAACAGCGTTTACGCCGTCATGGAAGACCACTACCGCATCGTCGAAGACATCCAAGAGACTTATAAGATCGTCCGGGATCGAATGACTCAGGCGGACAGCGATTTTGCTGCCGAGTACAACCGCTTGAACACCACACTTCCCGATCGCCCACCCGCCCAGCTGCCAGTGGGACCGGCCCTGCTCCCGGACGGGACAGGCAGATGAGCGGATACGAGAACACGCGCATCCCGAACGGCGGCGAGCAGCCCGACAGCTGGGAGCACCCACGTATCAACAACGCGTTCAATCCGCTCGACACCCTCGATGCGGTAAATCAGGCCAGCAAATACTGGAGCGCCCGCAACCAGTGGGAACAGGGCGTCGAGACCTTCGCCCGCTCGATTCAGAATTCGATCGCCCAAGCCTGGTCCGGTCCAGCAGCGGAGCAATCCAAGAATACGATCGCCAAATACACCAGCGACGCACAGAATCTGACCAACTCCCTGGAAGAGCTGTACTGCCGGGTCCGCGACGCCGCCACGGCGATCGCCAATACGAAAAAAGCGCTCCCCGACCCCGTCTTCGTCACCTGGACCTCATGGGCGTGGCCCCCGCACCGCTGGGACCTGCAACGCGACCAGTCCGAGGCCGAGCAGACGGCGCGGGCCGCGATGCGAGACTTCTATGTGAAGCCCTTCAGCGAGATGGACGGCAAGATCCCCGTGCTGCCTACACCGGTGGGTCCCACTGCGTCCGTGGACATTCCGCCGCCTCCGCCGGGCGGCTACCAGGGCGACGACAACGGCGGCGCGCCGACCTCATCCACTCCGAGCAACGGCCCCGACACCACCGATTCCGGCGCCCCAGGTGACAAAGAGGGCAACGGCAAGCCCGACGAGTCGAGCACCGAAGAACAACCCGGCGACCAGCTGACGCATGAGCAACTACCCGCCGCGACGACACCCACTACGCCTACCGGCCTGGACCCCACAGCGACGACTCCGGCCAACACAACGGACCCCACCAAGACCGTGCCGACCAGCACCGGAACCCCGAGCAGCCCGGGCAC
>NZ_JBFAAB010000021.1:0-100683 GCF_040639505.1 Nocardia sp. NPDC023852 | reverse complement strand
CGGATCTCGACGCGCTGACCGCCGCGATCCACAACCGGCACGGACACCTCGACGTGCTCTTCGCCAACGCCGGCATCGCCGCATTCCAACCAACCCTCGACATCACCGAAGCCGAATTCGACCATGTCGTCGACACCAACTTCAAAGGCGTCTTCTTCACCATCCAAAAAACCCTCCCCCTACTGACCGACCACGCCGCGATCGTCATCAACGCATCGTGGGCGCTGCACCGCGGCGTGCCCGGCGCCTCCCTCTACTCGGCCACCAAAGCAGCCGTGCACAACCTCGCGCAGACTCTCGCGGCCGAACTGGCGCCCAAGGGAATTCGAGTCAACTCCGTAAGTCCCGGCTACATCGAGACTCCGTCGTACCGCGACAACGTCTCTGCCGAAGCACAAGCCGCGGCCGTCGCCGCGGTGGCTGCCGGTCGCCTCGGCACCTCCGAGAACGTCGCCGACGCGGTCGCTTTTCTGGCTTCCGACGAAGCGTCCTACATCAACGGACAGGATCTCCTGGTCGATGGCGGCCTGATCGCCGCCATCCCCGAGCGGATGGTGTAGCTACTGCACTGGGTGGATGTGCACATGATCAGGAGCGCAGCCGGCACGACGGACACGCGGATCTGTTACGCGCGCGGATCGACGGCCTCACCGGCGCCCGACGATGAGGCCGGGTGCCTGCTCACGCGGCGCACCACCCGGGCCTCCCAGTGAAGCCTGGCACAGCAGATCACACGGCCGACCACTCGACGCCTGCGATCCGCCGGCCGGACGGCAGCGCGGCGCCACACAGCCCGACCAAACCATCACGTGATCAACATCCCGTCGAGTTGCCCGCCGCGCGCACCACCGCCGCCAACGACGCCGCAAGCACAGAATCGCTGCGCCCGCAGGCCCATCCGGTCCCATTGTCGCTGCGATACTCCACATACGTGAGGGCGACGCCGTCGTTGCCCGACCCGATCGACTGCTGGGTCAGGCCGAGCACTTCGATCGCATAGCCGGCTTCGGCCAGCGCCTCGGTGAGCGCTGCGACCGGGCCGACGCCGCGATGCTCGGTGCGGCGGGTGATTCCGTCGACGGTCAAAGTGATCTCGGTGGCCGCCGCGGGGCCGTCGCCGCTGGCGCGCCAGTCCTTCAGATCGATCCGGGGCGTGTCGTCGAAGTAGGTCGCCTCGAACAGATCATAAAGTTCGGCGGCGGTGATCTCCACACCTGTGTCGTCGGCGCGGGCCTGCACATGCTTGGCGAAATCGATCTGCAGGCGGCGCGGCAGGTCGATCCCGTACTCGGCCTGCAGCAGGTAGGCGATGCCGCCCTTACCGGACTGTGAATTGACCCGGATCACCGCGTCATAAGTGCGGCCGATGTCCGCCGGATCGATCGGCAGATACGGCACCCGCCACTCGAGCTCGCGCTCCGCGACGCCGTTCGCCGCGGCGCGGGCGCGATGCTCTGCCATGCCTTTCTTGATCGCGTCCTGATGCGTGCCGGAGAACGCGGTGTGCACCAGATCGCCTACATAGGGATGACGTTCGTGGATCGGCAGCCGCGTGCAGTACTCCACGGTGCGCCGGATCTCGTCGATATCGGAGAAGTCGATCATCGGATCCACGCCCTGCGCATGCAGATTCAGCGCCAGGGTGGCGATGTCGACGTTGCCGGTGCGTTCGCCGTTGCCGAAAACACAGCCCTCGACTCGCTGCGCGCCCGCGAGCACCGCCAACTCGGCACAGGCGATACCGGTGCCGCGGTCGTTGTGCGGGTGCACCGACAGAATGACGCTGTCGCGGCGGGCCAGATTGCGGTGCATGTACTCGATCTGGTCGGCGTACACGTTCGGGGTGGCGACCTCGACCGTTGCGGGCAGGTTGAGGATCACCGGCCGCTGCGCGGTGGCGTCCCACAGCGTGGTCATGCGGTCACACAGATCGAGAACGAAGTCGGGTTCGGTCAGGTTGAACACCTCGGGCGAGAACTCGAAGCGCACGTTCGGCAGGTCGTCCGTGCACGCCAGCACGTCGCGGCCGCCGGCGAGAATCAGCTCGCGCAGTGCGTCGCGTTCCTTGCCGAGCACAGTGTCGCGCCAGGTAGGGGCGGTGGCGGTGTACATATGGATCACCACGTCGTTGCGGATGCCGCGGACCGATTCGACGGTGCGCTCGATGAGGTCGCGCCGCGCAGGGGTGAAGACGACGATCGCGATGTCCTCGGGTGCGAGATCGGTGTCGGCGATGAGGCGCACGAAGTCGAAGTCGGTGTGCGACGCGGACGGGTATCCGACCTCGATCTCCTTGTAGCCCATAGCGATCATCAGTTCGAAGAAGCGCCGCTTGCGCGCCGGGTCCATCGGCTCGGCCAGCGCCTGGTTGCCGTCGCGCAGGTCGACCGGAACCCACAGTGGCGCTCGGGCGAGCCTAGCGTCCGGCCAATGCCGTTGGGTCAGTGGCAGTTCCACGCGGTCGTAGACGTCGCGGTAACGGCGCGACGGCATCTGCGAATGCCGCTGTCGGTTCCATGCCGGAGCCACGTCGGGAACGGCACCCGCGGGCGTATCGATGGTGGGGAAAACGGTGTAGGTCATGGGTCTGCTTTCTGGCCGTGCGACGAGATGTGACCGGCCAGGGCAGAGCCCCACGGCAAGGCGGCAGGTCGGTCAGGCCTCGCCGTGGCGGCTGAGCAGAAGTATGGCGCGCATGATGGTTAGACTATACCTAACTCCTCAGACAAGTAGAGAGGTCGTGATGATTTCGCAGGTACGGCGCCATCCACTGGCGACGCAGACGGCCGAGCTACTGCTGGCGCGCATACGGGCGGGCGAATGGCCGCTCGGTCACCGCCTGCCCGGCGAAACGACACTCGCCGCGCAGCTCGGCGTCGGGCGCTCCACGCTGCGCGAGGCGATCCGCGAACTCGCGGGTAAGGGTGTGCTCGACAGCCGTCAAGGCGCGGGCGTATTCGTCATGGCGCTCGATGCCACCGAGGATTGGGACGTGGTGCTGCGCCGCGCCACCATCGCCTCGGTGATCGAGGCGCGCATCGCCATCGAAGCCGAGGCCGCCGCTCTCGCCGCCCACCGTCGCACCCCGGCCGACCTGCGGGCGATCCGCCGTGCACTGGCCGCCCGCGAGGCGCACGGCGAGCCGGTTGCCGCGCACGTCGACGCGGACATGGCGTTCCACCGGGCGGTCATCATCGCCGCACACAACGACGTGCTGACCCAGTTGTTCGACAGCTTCCTGCCCCGGCTGCGCCTGGCGATGATCGACATGCTGAAGATCCGCCCAGCGCCGTCCGAACTTGCGGACCACGCCGCGCACGAACGACTCGCCGACGCGATCGCCGCCCGAAACCCCATCGCCGCAGCGGAATACAGCCGCTCGCACCTTACCTTCCTGAAGGAGGCATTCACGTGACCGATGTCCCGGTGCTCGAACTGATGGACGTGACGTTCCGCCGCGAAGGCAAGAAGATCATCAACGGCATCTCGCTCACCGTGCGCGCGGGCGAACACTGGGCGCTGCTCGGCCCCAACGGTGCGGGCAAGAGCACCCTGCTCGGCTTCTGCGGCGCGGTCACGTTCCCGAGTTCAGGCACCGTGCGCGTGCTCGGCGGACAGCTCGGCCACGTCGAACTGCAGCGCCTTCGCCGCAGCATCGGACATGTGAACCCGCGCCACCCGCTGCGTTCTCCGCTCACAATCCGGGAGGTCGTGCTGACCGGCATCACCGCGACAATCGACACCCCGATGCGCTGGACACCGACACTGGAAGAGTTCGCCCGCGCCGACGCCATCATCGATACCGTCGGCCTGACGGGCAAGGCGCACGAAATCTGGCCCACGCTGTCCCAGGGGGAGCGCGGGCGCACGCTGATCGCCCGTGCGCTGATCGCCGATCCCGAGCTGCTGCTGCTCGACGAGCCCTCCACCGGTCTGGATGTCGCCGCCCGGGAACAACTGCTGGAGACCATCGATTCGCTCGATCGGACCCACCCCGATGTCGCGTCCGTTCTGGTCACCCACCATCTGGAGGAACTGCCGAGCACAACCACCCACGCGCTGTTGATTGCCGATGGCAACACTGTCGCGACAGGTCCGGCACTGGAGACGGTCACCACCCAGAACGTCACCACCGCCTTCACACATCCGGTCGAGGTCCGCTACGACGACGGGCGCTGGACCGCTCGCGCCGCGCGCAAGCAGACCGCGTGGACATTCCGCAACAGGGACTGAGCCGAACTGGTGACCTGGCGTTTTCGGGAACTCGGCTGCGGCGGCACGAAATCTTCGGAAAACTTTCGTGCAGCATGTCGCTTCGGGCGGTGGTCGTTAGATGCAGTGGTGTGAGGGTCGGACGATCCTGACGACAACCAACCAAGGATGCCGAGATGCGATACATGATGCTCATTCACGTGGACCCGACCACCGCGCCGGAGCCGGACGACACACTGTTCGAACAGGTGGGCAAGGTGATCGAGGAGATGACCAAGGCGGGGGTGCCGCTGGACACCAACGGCCTACGCCCGATCACCGAAGCCACCAAGATCATCCAGTCCGGCGGCGCGCAGACCGTGCTGGACGGGCCGTTCACCGAGTCCAAAGAGGTTGTGGGCGGGTACTGCATCCTGCAGGCCAAGTCGAAGGAGGAAGCGGTGGAGTGGACCTCGATCGTGTCCCCGGCTATCAGCTCGCAGGACATCGGGCCTCAGGCAACCGGCGTGTGACGTGGCATTCAGTCCCTCGGCGGGCCGCTGCGATGCTCGGCCTCGGCGAGGTCCTTCAGCGTCCGCAGTTGCTTGCGCATCATGAGCACGTCGCCGAGGGCCAGCGCCACGGCGATCGGTTTCGGTGCGCCACAGCGCATGCGTACCACCAGCCTGGTCCCCTTCGCTTCGGGCCGCACCGCATAGGTGACGCAGATCTTGCCCGCGACCAGCGTGATGTGGCGGCCGAGGAGGAAGGAGACCAGCTGGAATTGGGACATGAACCGTTGTCCCGCTTCGAGTTCGGTGAGCATCGGGTCGCGCCGATGTGGGCTGCGGCGTCCGAAGTTGTCCAGCAGGTCGTAGCTGTAGGGAGCGACGCGCAATTGGCACAACCAGGCGTAGACGAGCGCGGGCGGGGCGTCGATGCTGATCGCCCGATCGGCCTGCAACCCACCGGGCCGCAGGCCGTCGCACGGCAGTGGCGCCTCACGCTCGGCCTCGGTGGCGCCCCACACGGTCCCGGGGATCATGCCGCGGCCGCGATCCGGTGCAGGAGTCGCCGCACCACTATTCGGTGGCCACCCGACCCGATGACCAGCGCCCGATAGATCCTGCCGTGCAGCCCGGGGAAGTCGGCGAAGGACCGCGCTCGGACGCGGGTCTGGCTCGGCCCCTCCTCGTCCAGCTCGAAGATCAGCGCGTACTTCGAAAACCAGTGACTGCCTCGCAACGCCAACCGGTGCGGCTCCTCAGCGGAATCCAGGGCAAACCCGCTCGGCGCCGACGAGGGATCAGCCGGGTCCTTGCAAACAACTTTCAGCAATGCCTTCCACGCCCGATCGCGGTTCGCGTCCACCGATCTGGCATGCTCGTCTATATAGGGTAAACGCTCCATATAGAAGGAACGTACTAGTCCATGGCACCACCCCGCAAGCACCACACCGATGTGATCCTCGACGCAGCACGCACTCTGGTACTCGCCGACGGCCCGCGCGCAGCCAGCGTCGCGGCCATCGCCGAAGCCAGCGGCGCACCGGTCGGCACCCTCTATCACCGCTTCGGCAATCGCGACGGCGTGCTGACCGCGGCCTGGCTGCGTGCGCTGCGGCGCTTCCAGGACCGCACCCTGGCGGCCGCCGAGGACCCGGATCCGGTCGAGGCCGGCGTCGCGATGACGCTCGCCGCCCTGCGGTTCGGACGCGAATTACCCGACGACGCAAAGCTTCTGCTCAACCTGCGTCCCGGTGACTTGGTCGACGCCGGCCCCGACGAGGAGTTTCGCGGCACTCTGGCGCGGATGAATGCACCACTGATCCATCAGCTGCGCCGCATCGCGGGCGCACTCTTCGGCCGCGACGGCGACCGCGAAATCGACGCGGTCAGCCGCGCCATCGTGGACCTTCCCTACGCCGCGCTGCGCCGCCACGCCCACGCCGAGTCCCTGCCCGACTGGCTCGACGACGACCTAGCCACCGCCGTCCGAACCCTCCTGACCTCTTACCGTCTCTGACGACCCAGCGGCGCCGGATCAACCACCGACCAGCGCGGGGGTCAATTCATCGAGGTCGGAGACCACGTGGGCGGCCAGGGCCAGCGCGTCCGGAGCGGGTGGATACTCCGGTCGGGGGGCAGCGATGACGCGCATGCCCGCGGCATGAGCCGAGCGCAGGCCGTTGCTCGAATCCTCCACGGCAGCGCAGTCGGTGGGCTGCCGGCGCAGGAAGGCCGCGACCGCCTGGTAGACATCGGGCGCGGGCTTGCCACGGTCGACCTCCTCGGTGGAGAAGGTGACGGTGAAGAACTCGATGAGACCCGTCTGCCCGAGCACGGCATCGATCAGGGCGCGCGGCGACGAGCTGGCCAAACCGAGCGGCCATCGTTCGCTGATCCGCTGCACCGCCTCGACCGCTCCGGGCAGCAGCGGAACGGCATTGTCGTAGTGCTCGGACATCCGAGCGACGACGTCACGCGCGACCGTCTCCGGCGGCTCGCGGACCCCGAGTGTGCCGCTGAGATACTCCGACCATTCCTGGGTGCTCATACCCATCAGGCGCTGCTGGGTATCGGGCAGCCAATGGCCGCCCTTCTCCACGACGTAGGCGCGGCGAATCTTCTCCCACACCGGCTCGGAGTCGATCAGTACACCGTCCATGTCGAAGACGACCGCCGTGATACTCATGCGCCCATAGCCTTTCGCCAGCCGATCCGGTCAGATGTCGGGGTGGGTCGACCTCCCACTCCGCCCACGGCCCTCCGGTGCCACACCCGGAAGGCGAGTTTGCCGATCGCGCCCCAGCCTAGGGGAAACAACTCGGATCGGCGTGACCCCAGCACCCGCCCGGCGAACATCCGGCGGACAACCTATAACGTGTTCTCATGAACGAACAGCAGGCCGGCTCGCTACCGAACGAGGAGCATCACGAGGGCGGGTTCCGGCCGATGACGGAGCTGATCGCCGCGCACGAGGCCGCCCAGGACATCACCCGCGGCGGCCCGCACTACGCTGAATTCATCGAGCAGATCCGCGGTCTGATGGACCGCGCCCGCCTGGCCTGTCCGTCCGACGAACTGGCGGTGGAGGCGATCGGCGTCCTGAAGGAGCTGAACGACAAGCTCGACGCCGCAGTGGTGGACGAGTGGTCGACCCCCACCTGGACCCGCTTCGACCTACCCGCACGCGGCAATATCACGCTGCCACCGTTCTTCATCGACCACGCCGACCACGATGGCGTCGACGCCCGCATCACCTTCCGCACCTTCCACCTCGGCGGCAACAACGCCGCTCACGGCGGTCACGTGGCGATCGGCTTCGACGACCTGCTCGGGATGACCGCCGCAGTGCACACGGGCGCGGTGACCAGAACCGCCTCGCTCACCGTCGACTACCGTGCGATCACCCCGTTGAACACCGAACTGAGGGTGCGCGCCTGGACCGAACGGCGAGAGGGTCGCAAAGTCTACGTCCGCGCCACTCTGCACGACGGCGAGCGCCTGTGCGCGGAAGCCCGCGGATTGTTCATCGTGCTCCAGCCCGGGCAGCCCTGACCTGTCGGAGCGTAGTCCGGCGCGGCGACAGTCGGCCCGCAAGGAGGTCGTGTTGCGCGGCAAGCAGTTCAGGAAGGCTCGAAGAAGTGCACGTCGAGAGTCGATGCCCGGACCTGCAACCCGAAACCTGCGCGCGACGCGGATATGCGCCAGACGCCATGACGGTCCACGTATTCAGACGTTAGCCGGTCGAGTCGCATGACCGGCTAGCACCGAGCCATCACCGCCCCGGGAAATGCGCCTCCCGATACGCGCTGAACCGGGCGTCTACTTGATCGGCGGTGAGCCCGAAATCAGCGAGGGTGTATCGATGCGCCGGACGCGCCGCGCCCGACGTACTCTCCGCGTGCAACGACGCCATCGCCGAGGTCGCCTCGTCGGTCAGCGGCAGCCCGAAGTGCCGGTAGATCGACTCGACCGTGCCGATCGGATCGGCGACGAAATCGTCGTAATCGACATCGCAGAACTGGGCCGCGTCGTGCCGCGTGCGGTCCGCGAGGAATCGTTCAGCGCCACGCCCCCACAGATCCAGCTGCGCCGCGCCGACCACCGGTCCGCGGAACTTCTCCGACCAGCCCGCCGACGCCTGTTCGTTCAGGCTGCACACCGAGGCGATGATGGTCCGCGGGTCACGGTGCATCTGGATGACCAGCGCGTCCGGATAGACCTCGAAGAGGGCGTCCAGCGCGAACAGATGGCTCGGATTCTTCAGCACCCACCGCTTCCCGGCGTCCGGCAGGCCGATCAACTGCAGGTTGCGCCGATGTCTGCGGTACGCGGGCGTCCAATTCCGCTCGCGCAGCCATTCGGAGTAGCCGGGTAGGTAGGACAGGCACTCGTAGGACACCGACATGGCCGACTGCCGCAGCAACTGCCAGCACTCCTCCACTTGATCGGCCGAGATGTGGTGGACTCCCATGAATTCCGGGTGCTCCACGTGGTGCTTCTCGTAGGCAGCCTCGAGGCGCTGATACATCGGGTTGCTCGCCCAGGTGTCGCGCGGCGGGCGCGGCTGCGGCATCTCGGTGAGCCACATCTCGAGCCCCTGGTGCGCCGGGTCGGCGTTCAGCAGCCGATGAACCGCCGTCGTGCCCGAGCGCGGCAGACCGGTCACGAAGATCGGCCGCTCGATCGCCACGTCGGCATGTTCCGGAAAGCGCTGCCAAGCCGCCTCGCTGAGCAGCCGAGCGATCAGCGCGCCGCGCAGGAAGGCGCGATTCACCTTGTTGCCGATCGGCGTGAGTTCCGCGTCTTCGGCATACGACTCGAGCAGAACCTCGAGTCCCTCGCGGTAGTCGTCGGTACCGAAATCGTCCAGTCCGACGACCTTGGTCGCCGAGGCGTGCAGATCGTCGATGGTCCCGACGTCGTCCCTGCCGATCACGTTCATCTCCTCAGTGTTCATGCGGGACACCCGCACCCGGTCAAGATCGCGAGCACTGCGCGTTGGCGGCTCACGATGCCCCTCCTCAGTGGTGGTATTCGCCGGCGTTGACATCCAGACACGCTCCAGTGATGGCGCGCGCCATGGCGGACGCGAAGAACACGACCGCGTCGGCGATCTCGTCGGGCTCGGGCAGCTTGCGCAGGTCGACGGTCTTCGCGGTCTCGGCGTAGACCTCTTCGGAGGTGATGCCGCGCTGCTCGGCCAGGTAGTTGAAGTACCACTTGAGGTTGTCGGCCCAAATGTATCCGGGCGCAACCGAATTGACCCGGATTCCCTTGGGGCCGAGCTCGGTGGCCAGGCTCTGCGCCAGCGCCAGAAGGCTCGCCTTGGCCATTTTGTAGGGGCCGAAGGTGCGCCGCGAGTGCCGCAGCACCGCCGAATTGATCATCACCACCGAGCCTTTGGTCTCGGTGAGCGCGGGCACGAACAGTCGGGTCAGCCGTAGCGCGGCCAGCACGTTGGTTTCGAACCCGGCGCGCACCTGAGCCAGGTCGACATCGGCGAGATCGACGATGGGCGGGATCGCGAATGCGTTGTTCACCAGCGTGTCGACCTTGCCGAACGCACTCAGTGCGACCTCGACCAGGTTCGCGGCCGCGGCCTCGTCGTTGATGTCGGTCGGCACGACCACAGCACGTCTGCCCAGTTCGGTGATCTCCTTGGCCACCTCGGTCAGCCGCGACTCCGTCCGCGAGGCGAGCACCACATCGGCGCCCGCCTTCGCACTCTGGACCGCTATGGCGCGGCCCAGACCGGGCCCGACACCGGAGACCACGACAATCTTGTCCTGCAACAACATCAGCCGAGCATCCTTTCCGCGACGGCCGCCTGCCGTGCCGCGATCCGTGCGCGCCATTCTTCAGGCGTGACGCGCGCCTGGTCGTAGAACGGCAATCTCTCCGGCAGACCGGCGACCGGTACCACCTCCACGGTCGGGCCGTCGTCGGGCTTCATGTCCCTGGACAACCGCTGCCAGCGGAACTGCAGGTACCCCCGCGCGTGCCCGGTGCGTTCGATCCAGTTGGCCAGACCTGGGTCATGCTCGGCGACCACGAGGCGGATCATCCCGTCCGGGTCCAGGTGTGCCTGGTCGGCGGTGAGGCTGGTCTGGTGGTTGATGTAGTCCAGCGACAGATACCACATGCTGCCGAGCTGGAAGCCTTGGTAGGGCGCGTCGGATTTCGGCACCGTGATGATCATCGCCTGGTCGTCGTCCAGCTCGTAGTGGCCCACCGAGGAGAACTGCGTGGTGAGCCCGCCCGGGGTGGACCTCGGCTCGGTCATCGTGTTCACCGGCAGGTTCAGATAGAACCATTCCGGGAAGGCCAGGAAGGTTTTCAGCCGCGACACCAGCATCTTGCCTGCGACGCCGTATCTCTTGGTGAGCACGTCCTTGGTGAGCGGCGGCGGAGCGGCGCCGATCCGGTCGACCCGCTGGACGCGCAAGGTGCCCGCTTTCTCGATGGCCCAGTCGCTGTGCACCTCACGCACGACCAGCATCTCCGAGTCGGGACTCAGATGCACGTACCCGGGGCGCGCCGCACCGGGACCGAAACGGATCTCGAAGCTCCCGTCCGGGCCGATTTCCAGCTCGCGGTCGTCGAAGGCGGTGAGGCTGTCGGGGACGTCCACCGGCGAGTAATTGCCGTTGAGCACCTGGAAGCTCAGGTCGCGCGTGGTCCCGCGCTTGCCGCTCACCACATATTCCGCGTCGGACCGCAGGTAGGAGTGGAAATAGAGGGTGTCGGGGTTGTCCAGGCCCATCTTCGTGTACGGCCCGGTGGACTGCACGAAGAACGGGAAGTCCCGCTCGTAGGCCCACGCCATCTGCAGCGAGGCTCGGATGCTGCCCGCCAGATAGTCGTACCCCTCGACGAGGTCCTGTTCGGTGCGGATGTGCGCGGCTGCGGTGATGATCTGCTCGGCTGCGGCGATGGCGTCCGCGAACGGCTGTGTCAGCAAAAGGCTCTCCGGTGTTCCAAATACGTATCACTCTGGTACATTTCGACAAGAGAAAGATTAGAACGCGTTCTAGGAGTGGTCAATGGTCGGCCGTCGGTCCGCACCCACCGTGCGGGTGGTTCAGGTACTGGATTTCTTCGTCGAGCAGCGCGGCAAACGCTTCGGGCTCTCCGAGATCGCCCGCGCACTCGACCTGGCCAAGCCGACCTGCCTCGGCATCTTGACCGAGCTCACCGCGGCTGGGTACCTGGTGCGCGATGCCGACTCGCTCACCTACGGCCTCGGGCCCGCGCTGATCGCGGCGGGGCGGGTGGCGCAGGACAGCTTCGCGATTTCGGCGCTCGCCCGCGTCGAGCTGGAGAAACTCACCGCGCGCTATCGCACGACCTGCACCGCGTCGGCCGTGGTCGGCGAGCAGATCATGGTGCTGGAAAGCACCGGCCCCGGCCTGGTCAAGGTCGGCGCTGCCTACCACTTCGCACCGCCGGTCGGCCTGATGTACGTACTCTGGGACACCGACGCCGCCTTCGACGCGTGGCTGGCCAAGCCGCCGGCGGTGCCATTGCGGCAGGACGAGGCCCGATTGCGCCAGGTCGTCGCCGAGTGCCGCGAACGCGGTTTCCTGGTGGAGAGTATGACCACCGCCGGTCGCAGGCTGTACTCGCTGCTGGCCGGCGTCGCCGACCGTGATCTACCCGACGGCCTGCGCGAACTGGTCGGCGAGCTGGTCACCAGTCTCGGCGAACGGGTCTACCTGGGATCGGATCTGCGTCCACGCAAGGAGCACGCGGTGAGCCTGCTCGCCGCGCCGACCTACAGCGGTGACGGCAGACAGAACATGGTGCTCACCATGTACGTCGGCGCGGCGATCACCGGCGCCGAGATCGCGAGACGGGGCGCGGCACTGGTGGCCGCCGCCGACGCCGTGACGGCGAGTTCGGGGGGATTTCGGGGGGATTTCGGGGGATACAAGCCATTGACCGATGACCGAAACGTGTTCTAGTTTTGCGGTGTGAGCCAGTACGCGAAGTCGACGGCGAGCACCTACGAGCTGCCCCATCTGGACGCGCTCGAGGCCGAGTCGGCGCATATATTCCGTGAAGTCGCAGCGACGTTCGAACGTCCGGTGTTGCTGTTCTCCGGCGGCAAGGATTCGGTGGTGATGCTGCATCTGGCGGCCAAAGCCTTCTGGCCTGCGCCGCTGCCGTTCCCGGTGCTGCATATCGACACCGGCCACAACTTCGACGAGGTGATCGCCTACCGCGACGAGACGGTGGCGCGGCTGGGACTGCGTCTGACGGTCGGGCGAGTGCAGGACGACATCGACGCAGGACGGGTGATCGAGGAGACCGGCCCGCGCACCTCCCGCAATCGGCTGCAGACCACGACACTGCTGCGTTCGATCCAGGAGGGATCGTTCGACGCGGTGTTCGGCGGTGCGCGCCGCGACGAGGAGAAGGCCCGCGCCAAGGAGCGGGTGTTCAGCTTCCGCGACGAATACGGCCAATGGGAACCACGCAGCCAGCGCCCCGAGCTGTGGAACCTGTACAACGGCAGGCACCGGACGGGCGAGCACATCCGGGTGTTTCCGCTGTCGAACTGGACCGAGCTGGACATCTGGAGCTACATCGCCGCCGAGGGTATCGAACTCCCTCCGCTCTACTACGCGCACCGCAGGACGGTGGTGCAACGCGACGGAATGCTGTTGGCGCACACCCGTTTTCTCGAACTCCTCGAAGGCGAGCAGCCCTACGACGCCACTGTTCGATTCCGCACCGTCGGCGACGCGACCTGCACCGGCTGCGTCGAATCCACCGCGGCGACCCCGGCGGAGGTGGTGACCGAGGTCGCCGCGGCACGCGTCACCGAACGCGGCGCCACCCGCGCCGACGACCGCATTTCCGAAGCAGGCATGGAAGACCGCAAGCGAGAAGGCTACTTCTGATGACGACCACACTATTGCGCCTGGCTACCGCGGGCAGCGTCGACGACGGCAAGTCGACCCTGATCGGTCGTCTACTCTTCGACTCCAAGACCATCTTCACCGACCAGCTCGCCGCGGTGGAACGCACCAGCCGCGACCGCGGCGACGACTACCCCGACCTTGCCCTGCTCACCGACGGCCTGCGCGCCGAACGCGAACAGGGCATCACCATCGATGTCGCGCATCGCTATTTCGCCACGCCGAGACGGAAATTCATCATTGCCGACACCCCGGGGCACATCCAGTACACCCGCAACATGGTGACCGGCGCGTCCACAGCGGATCTCGCGTTGATCCTGGTGGATGCCCGCAAGGGCGTGGTGGAACAGACCCGCCGCCACGCGTTTCTCGCAAGCCTGCTCGGGATCCCACACCTGGTGCTGTGCGTGAACAAGATGGACCTGGTCGGCTGGTCGCAAGAGCGGTACGAGGAGATCCGTGCGGAATTCGCGCGGTTCGCCTCCAAACTCGACGTTTCGGACCTGACTTTCGTCCCGGTGTCGGCGTTGCACGGCGACAACATCGTGCACCGCGGCGCGAGCATGCCGTGGTACGAGGGCACTCCCCTGCTGCACCATCTCGAAGAGGTGCACATCGCCTCGGACCGCAACCTCATCGACGCCCGATTCCCGGTGCAGTACGTGACGCGCAGGCACGCCCAGGATTTCCGCGGTTACGCCGGAACCGTGGCCGGCGGGGTATTCAAGCCGGGCGACGAAGTCGCTGTGCTACCTTCAGGATTCACCACCACCGTCGAGGCGATCTGGGGGCCGGGCGGCGTCCCGGTCACGGAAGCCTTTCCACCGCAGGCGGTCACCATCCAGCTCGCCGACGAGCTCGACATCTCCCGCGGTGACCTGATCTGCCGCCCGAACAACCGGCCGCACGCCGGCCGCGACCTCGACGCCATGGTGTGCTGGTTCGCCGATGACGCGCAGCTCACTCCCGGCGCGACCTACACGATCCGGCACACCACCCGCACGGCCACCGCCGAGATCCGTACCCTGGACTACCGACTCGATGTGAACACGCTGCATCGCGACGAGGACGCGGCGTCGTTGTCACTCAACGAGATCGGGCGTGTCCAGCTGCGGACGCGCCAAACGCTGCTGTTCGACCCGTATCGCCGCAACCGCGCCACCGGCAGCTTCATCCTGGTAGACGACGCCACCAACAACACCGTCGCAGCGGGCATGATCACCGGTCCGAGCCTGCCGTCCTCCCGGGTGGTCTGGCACTCCACGGCGGTCGAACGCGACGAGCGCGCCACGCGGGGCCTGACGGTCTGGCTGACGGGTCTGTCCGGCTCCGGAAAGTCCACGGTCGCAGTGGAGTTGGAGCGCAAATTGGTGGCGGCGGGCCGTCCGGCGTTCCTTCTCGACGGCGACAACCTGCGGCACGGACTCAACTCGGACCTCGGGTTCAGCGCGGCCGATCGGAGGGAAAACGTCCGGCGCGTCGGCGAAGTCGCCAGACTGTTCGCCGAAGCCGGTGTGGTGGCGGTCGTTTCTCTGATCAGCCCGTATCAGGTCGATCGCGACCGCGCCCGGGCGGCGCATCAGGCGGCAGGAATTCCGTTCATCGAGGTATTCGTCGACACCCCGCTCGAGGTATGCGAAGCCCGCGACCCCAAGGGCATGTACGCCAAGGCCCGTGCGGGCGAGATCCGTGGCTTCACCGGCATCGACGATCCCTATGAAGCGCCGACGGATGCCGAACTCGTCCTGCGGCCCGACCACGGCGATCCTGCGGCGATGGCCACGACGATCCTCGCAAGGCTGGCCCGGCTGGACTGAACCCACGCACGTCGAACGGGGCAGACGGTGTACCAGCCGTAGGTGTCGCCAGAACTGTTCGCGGTTTTGCAGTCCAGAGGGGACAACCGCTACCACCCGGTCGGGCGGTCGTCGACGACGCGTATCCCTACCCGGTGACCCGGCCGCGCCGTTACGGGTCGGACACCACGGGCATTCGGCGATAAGCGATGATGACACAGGAACTCCTGGCGCAGCCACGATTTCAGCAATCGCTGCGCTACGAGGAGTTCACTCGAATCTCGGAGTCCATGGCGACAGCCCGGGTTCTCAGAAGAGACTGGAAACGACCGGAACCCGGAGAAGGAGGGCCCGATGCTGACGTTGGCCGAAGAATTTCTGCTGCTCGCCCTGGATGACGACACCGGAAGAAAGTCGGTGGACAGCACCAGGATGGACGCCGCGGTAGCCGGCGCCGCCATTGTGGAGCTCACCCTCGAGGGCGCCCTTCGACTGACCGAACAGGGCGACCCCGATCACAAACCGGGCAGGCTGGTCGCCACCGACAGGCAGCCGCCCGACCAGCGGCTGGCGAAGCTCGTTGCCCTCGCAGACAGTCGCAAACCCAAGGACGCCATCGGCAAGGTTGCCGGATTCGGCGGTTGGCACAGTCGCGCAAGAAATCTCCAAGAAGCGCTGCTGAAAGATCTCGCCGCCGCCGGCTATCTCATCGAGGCCAAAAGCAAAGTACTGGGCGTCTTCCCGACCACTGTGTGGAGGCAAGCGACCCCAGCCTTCGAAGCCGAGATCCTCCAACGAGTCCGTGGCGCCATCGTCGACGACCGCGAGATCGACGACCGTACTGCGGCGCTGATCTCGATCCTGCACGCCATCGATCTATTGCCCAAGCTCCTCCCCGACATCGACAAGCGAACCGTCAAACGACGCGGCAAACAGATCAGCGACAGCGAATGGGGCGGACCGGCAGTACGCAAGGCCGTTCAGCAAGTCCAAGCCGTTACCATCGCCATCATCGTCAGCACAACCTCAGCCGTCACCAGCAACTGACCACTGCCGCGAGCCGAGACATCGTCGCAATCCGACACTGATCGCTCCGCGCACAGCACGTTTGGGCCGACATTGGGACGCGTCCAGATCGCGAGCTGCCCTGGCGCGATGGCTTTGGCGCGACTATCCGCGCGCGGTTCGGGCCTAGCATGTGCGGACCCTTCGTCGAGTGCCGACCACCTTCCGTTGACATACATTTGTCTTCAAACTATGTTTGCTTACAAATGCAATTGAGTGGTGGAGGTTATCGTTCTATGTCCGGTTGGAAAGCCCCGAGATCCCAGGCTGAGCGCGATCCGGCTTCTGTCGGCTACCAGCGCAACACCGAATGGGTCGGCCCGCGCATCACCCTGCTGCCCGGCGACGTTCGCGTGGACCTGCGATGAGAGAAAAAGAGATCGCACTGGTCACGGGCGCCAACAAGGGGTTGGGACGGGAGATCGCGCGCAGGCTGGCCGCGATGGGGATGACGGTGCTGGCGACGGCACGCGACGAACCGCGCGGCAGAACGGCTGTCGCCGAACTGGCAGCTGGTGGAGCCGAGGTGCGGTTCGCCGCGCTGGACGTCACCGATACGGCCTCCGCCGCCGCTGTGGCGCGCCGAATCAGCGCGGAGTACGGCCGACTCGATGTGCTGGTCAACAACGCCGGTGTCGCTGCGGGAGCCGGGCACACAGCCGAGGAAATGCGCCGCCTCTACGAGACCAACGTCTTCGGGGTGGTCACGGTGACCAACGCGCTGCTGCCGTTGCTGCGGCGCGCACCGACTGCTCGGATCGTCAATATGTCCAGCACCATGGGCTCCCTGGCGTTGCACGCCGGCCCGAACAGCCCCGGGCTGGACCTGTCGCACCTGGCCTATTCCTCGTCCAAGACCGCGCTGAACGCGGTCACGCTCCTGTACGCCAATCACCTGCGCGCGGACAGGATCAAAGTCAACGCTGTCTGTCCCGGCTACGTCGCGACCGACCTCAACCAGCACAGCGGCGTCCGCACCGTCGAGCAAGGCGCCGAGATCGCCGTGCGTTTGGCGACCCTCGACACCGACGGTCCTACAGGCACTTTCGTAGACGACAACGGCGCCGTCGCGTGGTAACGATCGATGTGGGGAGAGCAGAGATGGCCAACTCGGCGACAACGAAAAATCGCATCCTCATGATCGGGCTGCACCCGGCCACCGTGGACTACAGCCGCTTCCCGGGTCTCGACGAAGCGACCTTCACACAACGGATCGAAGCCGGAAACCGGGCCATCGACGAAGCGGGATTCGACGCGGTGTCTTGTCTGATCGGCACGTCGCCGGACGAGGCCGAATCGACAATCCGCGGCCAGCTGGCGGCCGACTCGTTCGCGCTGGCCATGGTCGGCGCGGGCATACGCACTCTGCCGGAATACACCCTGCTGTTCGAACGAATCATCAACGTACTCGGCGCTGCCGCACCCGGTATCCAACTCTGCTTCAACACCTCGCCCGAAACAACCATCGACGCACTGCGCCGATGGGTCCGACCATTGGGCGACACACCGCAGCGGTGATCGCGACCGTCATCGCGCCGCTGACCAGATCGGATCGAGCTCGCACACGGCGAAAGGCAGGCGGCGACAACTGCCTTTCGGTTCCGAGGCGCTCGCCGCGGTCGGCGTCGTGCGAGAGCCGCCGCCAGCCGCGCGGCTGCACCACCCGGGCCGAACTGCGCAGCCAGACCAATAGCCGCGGCGAGCACGATCCGCTCGCGGCGCCGGCGCCGGTGTCCACGGACCGGGTGACCGTGCTGCGCGGTGAGGTGCTCGCCGACATCGCCCACCGGGCGGTGTCCGGGGCGCCCGCAGGGGTCGCCCTGCCGACTGGACGGTGGTCGGTGTCTCCTGGCGAAACCTCCGGCATCTCGCGCATCCTCCGCCGAGCCGAGCGCGGCCACCCGCACCGAAGCCGCCGCGACCGCACGGACCCACGGCCTGCCGGCTCGAACGGGGTGATGCCATGGCCGGCGCTCCGGTCGCGCCACCCTAAGATACAGTGAGTAGAAGATGTCTCGAAAGGACGGGCTGATGCGGTCGACCTTGCTGTCCCGGCGTGATCTCGATTTCCTGCTCTACGAGTGGCTGGACGTCGAGGAGCTCACCAAACGCGAGCGGTACACCGAGCACTCGCGGGAGACCTTCGACGCCGTGCTCGACCTCAGCGAACAGCTGGCCACCAAGTACTTCGCGCCGCACAACAAACTCAACGACGCCAACGAGCCGACCTTCGACGGCGAACGCGTCACCATCATCCCCGAGGTGGGCCAGGCGCTCGCCGCGTTCGCCAAATCTGGAATGCTTTCGGCCACAATGGATTGCGATCTCGGCGGCGCGCAACTGCCGGCGACCGTCGCACAGGCGGGCTACGCCTGGTTCCAGGCGGCCAACCCGGGCACCGCAGGCTACCCGTTCCTTACCGCAGCCAACGCGAATCTGCTTGTCGCCCATGGCGGTCCGGAGTATATCGAGAAGTTCGTCCGGCCCATGTTGGCCGGACGGTTCTTCGGCACGATGTGCCTGTCGGAGCCGCAGGCGGGTTCGTCGCTCGCCGACATCGTCACCCGTGCCGAGCCGCAGGACGATGGCACCTATCGGCTGTTCGGCACCAAGATGTGGATCTCCGGCGGTGATCACGAACTCGGCGAGAACATCGTGCACCTGGTACTCGCGAAGATCCCCGGCGGGCCCGCGGGCACCAAGGGCATCTCGCTGTTCGTGGTACCCAGATTCCTGGTCGGCGACGATGGCGCGATCGGCGAGCGCAACGACGTCGCCCTGGCCGGGATCAACCACAAGATGGGCTTCCGCGGCACGGTGAACACCGTGCTGAACTTCGGCGAGGGCCGCTGGACACCCGGCGACGCGCCAGGCGCGATCGGTTACCTGATCGGCGAGCCGCATCGCGGACTGAGCTACATGTTCCACATGATGAACGAGGCGCGGATCGGCGTCGGATTGGTCGCCACCGCGCTCGGCTACACCGGCTACCTCGAGTCGCTCGACTACGCGCGAACCCGCACGCAGGGACGGGCCAAACTGCCCGCCGATCCCGCCGCGCCGCAGCGGCCGATCATCGAGCACACCGATGTGAAGCGAATGCTCTTGGCACAGAAGGCGTACACGGAAGGCGCCCTGGCGCTGGTGCTCTACTGTGCGCGACTGGTCGACGAACAGCACACCGCGCACACCGAGGAGGACCGCCGCGCGGTTACCCTCCTGCTGGACATCCTCACGCCGATCGCCAAGAGCTGGCCCTCGCAGTGGTGCCTGGAGGCAAACAACCTCGCCATCCAGGTGCTCGGCGGCTACGGCTACACCCGCGAGTACAACGTCGAGCAGCACTACCGGGACAACCGGCTCAACCCGATCCATGAGGGCACACACGGTATCCAGGGCCTGGATCTACTGGGGCGCAAGGTAACCCAGCAAGGCGGCGCCAGCTTGCTCGCACTCGGCGGGCGAGTCGGCGCCACTATCGAAGCCGCCGGCGCCGCGGGCGGCGAGGCGGCCGAGCTTGCCGCCCAGCTGGATTCGACGTGGCAGCGGCTGGTCGAGGTGACCACGAGACTGTTCGCCTCCGGTGACATCGAGGCCGCACTGGCCAACAGTTCGGTGTACCTGGAGGCGTTCGGACACATTGCGCTGGCCTGGATCTGGCTCGAGCAGTTCCTCGCCGCCGCCGACCGTTCCGGCGATTTCTACGAGGGGAAGCGACACGCGGCGCGTTTCTTCTACGGCTTCGAATTGCCCAAGACCGCACCGGCACTGGACCTGCTCGCCCGCCTGGACACGACTACCCTGCGGATGCGGGATGAATGGTTCTGAGCACCAGTTCGATACAGAATTCGTAAGATGTACCATTCCCCGGTGACCGATTCCAGCCAGCCGACCACCCGTCCTCCCGGCCGACCGGCCTCGGCGACCAGGGAACAGGTCATCGAGCTCGCCCGGCAGGCATTCCTGTCCGGCGAACGCGTGGATATCCAGGCGATCGCAGGGCAACTCGGGCTCAGCCGCGCCTCGATCTACCGTTGGTTCGGCTCCCGCGACGGCGTGCTCGGAACGGTCCTCGCCGGTGAATTCGAGGCGCTGCTCACCCGCGCGGACGCGCGCCGCCGCTCCACCGGCGCCCGGCGCATCCTGGACGTGCTATACCGGGTCAACCGCTGGATGGCCGACAACGAACCATTTCGCCGCTACTTCGAAAACGAGCCGCTGTCGGGTTTGCGCATCCTGACCGCTAGCGACGGACCGGTGCAGCCGCTGGTCGTCACCACCGTCCGGGCGCTGATCGCCCGCGCCGAGCGAGAGGACGGCTACCGTCCGCCCATAGAACCGGCACTGTTGGCCTATGCGCTGGTCCGGCTCGGCGAGGCGTTCCTCTACAACGACAACGTCGCCGGCATTCGCGGCGACATCGACCGACTGCACGAAGTGCAGGCGGCACTGCTCGGCATCCCCGAGGCCATCGCCCCGCGACCCGGCCGCTAGAGCCGGTACCAGTTCATACCACCTACGAATTCCCCTAGTAGATCAGCCCGCCGCAGTCACCGGAGGTCCACATTCGAACGGCGTGATCGAAATCCCTCCATCCGCGCACAGGGTGGCGTATTGCCATGTCCGCAGCGCAAACCACCAGGTGGAGCCGAGGATCGCCGGCGCAATAACATCCGCTGACTTTTCGGCCGCTCGGCGCCGAGACGAGTACCGTCCCTGCCGCACTATCGTCGATATCCGTGCAGGTCAGCGATAGAAAGGTAGGATGCGGTGGCGGCGGAACCCAGGTCCGGGTGGGTGCGGCGCGGGGGTTGGCGGTACGGACCCGGAGCTCGCGGTGCCGATCCTGGTCGAGGCCCTGGGCGACCCGCATCTCGACGTGCGCAAAGCGGTGGTGCTGTCGCTGGCGGCCCGTCCGGACCCCGCCGCGCAGGAGGCGCTGCGCGGCGCGATCGAGGACTCCGATGCCGACGTTCGCGCGTATGCCCGGCGGGCGCTGGCTAAGGTCACCGCCTAGCGCTGCCTGGTTGCCGACGCCCGAATCCCTGGTTAGATTGACGGATTAACCGTCGCTGCACGCTAGCTGGACCATAGCCCACCGGTGCCGCGGGCGACGGAGATCACCGACGACGACTGTCGGTGTCTCGATGATCAGCGACGGGAGTGTGGCGTTGACCTTGCCGAACTGGCTGGATCTCGCCGTGTTTGTCGCTATGGTGGCCGCCGCGTCGTTCGGGTGGCGCCGCGGCGCGATCGTGGGGCTGCTCGGTTTCGCGGGTGTCATGGCGGGCGCTGGCCTCGGTGCGACAATCGGGGGAACGGCGCTCACACACCTCGCCCCCGGCTCCGTACGGCTGCTGTTCGTGCTGGTTGTGCTCATCGGGTTGGTCGCGGTCGGCGCGACCGCCGGACACCGGGTCGGACGCGCCGCCCGGACGGCCGTTTCCGGCTCCGCTGCCCGGCGCGCCGACGCCGTCGGTGGGATCGTCGCCCATGTGGTCGCGGTGCCGCTGGTGGTGTGGCTGTTCGCCGCACCATTGGGTTCAGTGGCGGCCGTGCGTGACTCGACGATCGTGCGGGCAGTGGACGACGTCGCGCCGTTCTGGCTGACCGGCCTGTCCACCGCGCTCACCACGCCCATCGTCGACGCGGGCCTCACCCGGCCGCTCCCGCCGCCCGATCCGAACATTCTCGACGGACCGGCTCCGGCCGAGCTGCGCCGGAGCGTATTTCGCATCAGCGATCTCGCGCCCACCTGCGGGCTGCGCCAATCCGGTTCCGGATTCGTGATAGCGCCGGAACGGGTCCTGACCAACGCCCACGTCGTGGCGGGCTCCACCAAGGTCTCCATCGACACCACGGCGGGGCCGCTCACGGCGACCGTCGTGCAGTTCGATCCGACGATGGACATCGCCGTGCTGGCCGTCCCCGGTCTCACCGCGCCCACCGTCACCGTCGCGCCCGAACCCGCCGAACCCGGTGCCGACGCGATCGCCCTCGGCTACCCGAAAGGCGGGCCATACACCGCGGCCGCGACCCGGGTGCACAGCACAGCCATACGCCGAGTTCGCGACATCTACCGCACCGGGCTCGGTGAGCGCCGGATCTACACCGTGAACGGCTCGATCCAGCACGGCAACTCCGGCGGTCCGCTCATCGATACCCGCGGCCGAGTGCTCGGGATCATCTTCGGCGTCGACGAAAACGACGACAACGTCGGATTCGCCACCAATCTGCCGGAGGTGCTCGATCGCTTGAGCGACGGCCTGCGCTCCGATCGACCCGTCGACACCGGTCCTTGCGCCGCGTAGTCGGCGCGCGTCGGTGTTTTCAGGACGCGTCGGCGATGATCACGACGCCACTGGACGCGTCGAGCACAGGGATCGTCCGCTCGGCGGCGGTGTCGACGTGCACACGTGGGTGAACGGGCGGCTCTGTCTCGTAATAGGTTCCCGGACCGTAGAATTGGCCATACTTCACCACCACGCCGTCGATATCGAGCACGGCTGCTTCGTGCGCCTGGATCACCTCACTCCGCCCCGCGGGCGGCTCCCAGGCAATGCTCTGGGCGAGAAATTGTTTCGCTCCGGCGGCCCGCGCCGCGGCGATCAGGTTGTGGGTGCCTTCGGTGCGGATCCGCGCGTTCGCACCTGCTCGTGCCGGCAGCAAGGCGGCGTCGTCGGGCAGATCGGTGAGCTGATGCATCACCATCTCGGGCCGGAACGCGACAACGGCCGCGGTCAGTGCGTCCGCGTCGTACACATCGCAGACGACCGGCACGCCCCCGACTGCACGCACCTGATCCGCCTTCGCGGCCGACCGGGTCATGCCCGCGACCTCGTGCCCCGCCTCGATCAGCAGCGGGAGCAGGCGGACTCCGATAACGCCGGTCGCACCGGCCAGGAAGATGCGCACCGATCCACCGTAATGGGCGTCTTCCTGCGGCGGACGACAACGATGAAGTTGCTGCTCTCGCTGAAGCGGAGGCGACCAGCGCGAAGCTATTCCGGGCCGGGCGCGCCGACTGCCATGCCCAACCATCACATCCCTTCGCGAGCACCGCGACGATGACGATTACGCCTCGGAGTGGGCGGCGATCACCACAATCGCGGCCGGATGGGGACGACCGGCGAGACGTTGCGGCAGGGGTTCGACCGCCCCGGTGAACCGCATCGACGGCCGCCGCCCTCGGTCCAAAGCTCGCTTTTGCGGCACACCCATCGCAACTCCGCACTACTGAGAGGTTGCGACAACCGATTGCGTCCGGCCATCGGTGGTATGCATGAGTCATGCATGATCCGCGAACCGGTAATCTGCTCGGCGCGGCCGCGCTGGCGGTTACCGATCTGATGCTCGAAGGCGTAACCGAGTTGTCTGGGGTCGGTCCGAGTGCTGCTTCGGCACTCGTAGTATTGACCGTGTCTCCGGGACTCAACGGTACCGAACTCGGTAGACGTGTGGGGTTGAGCCAGCCCGCGTCGGCCCGCATGGTAGATGCCCTCGTAAGTCGGCAGCTCGCCGAACGACGTCCCGGTCAGGGCCGCGAGATCGCTATCCGGCTCACCCGGCGCGGCCGCCGTACTGCAGCGGACATCCTCGCTGCGCGCAGTGGCCGGTTGGCGCAAGCCTTGGCCGTGCTCGACCCAGCGGAACGCGCCATCCTGTCCGGGCTACTGGATAAGGTGCTGACCGGGCTGTACGCCGAAATCGGCAACGCCGATCTACTGTGCCGCCTGTGCGATCGCGCCTCTTGTACCACGGATGCCATCTGCCCGGTCGGGCAGGCCGAGCGGGAGCGGAACGGATGACGGGCGCAGCGCTGGCGCTCGCGTCCGCTGCGGCCTATGGTGTCTCCGACTTCGCCGGTGGGCTGCTTGCACGGCGTATCCATTTCCGCACCGTCGCCTTGTTCGGGCAAATAGGCGGACTGGTAGCCGCACTGGCCACCGCGCCCCTGTTTCCCGCCGCACTCGACACGGAAAGCCTTGTGTGGGGCGCTGTTTCAGGCGTCGGCACCGCCTTCGGCATGCTGTTCCTCTTCCGCGGACTCAGCACGGGTGCAATGAGTGTGGTCGTCCCGGTCAGCGCTGTCGGCGGCGTCGCGCTGCCCGTGCTGGTCGGCGTGCTCTGGCTCGCCGAACGACCCTCGCCGCTGGCCTGGGTCGGGATCGTCGCGGCAGTTCCCGCGCTCTGGCTGGTCTCGCACGACCGCGACGCCGTTAGCAGATCAACCTCCGGAACGGTCGACGCGCTGATCGCCGGCACCGGCATCGCAGTCCAATACCTCGCACTCGCCCAGGCTGATGCAGCGGCCGGTACCTGGCCTGTCGTCAGCGGACGCCTAGCCGCGATTGTGACCCTTGTACCGCTCCTGCACGCCGCAACCCCAACCGGCCGTCCGAGCCCACTCACCATCGCCTTGTCACTCATGACTGGTGTCCTCGCCCTGATCAGCTACCTGCTCGCCATCCGGGAGCAGTTGGTCGTGATCGCCGTCGTGCTGTCCTCCCTGTACCCTGCGATCCCCGTACTGCTGGGCATAACCGTGCTCGGAGAACGCCTGGTCTGGCAACAGACCCTCGGCCTGGCCGGCGCGACAACCGCCATCGCCCTGCTGGCTCTCGGCTGACGGGCCGACGGATGGTCGGCCGGACGTCGTCGCACCGGCCACATGTTCGCTCGTTGCAGAACCCACCTCCCCGGCGCTGCGACCCTTCGTGTCAGGGCCACCGGCTGCGGCACACGATCCTTACTTTTGGCCGAAGCCTGCTCGACATCGCGGCCGCGCGCGTTCGGGACATCGCGATACGGTCCGGCTGAGGCGTCCCCTGGTTCACGACAGCACGCCTGTCAACCATGGCGGACATCGCGCGGGCTGGCGCCGAACCGGCGACGGAAAGCCGTGCTGAAGGCGCTGGCCGAGCTGAAGCCGAGTCCCATGGCAAGGTCTGTGATGCTCCCGTCACGGTAGACGGGACTGCGCAGGCGCGAATAGGCAAGTTGCAGACGTTCTTCCTTGATCAGTTCGCTGGGTGTGGTGCCGGCATGCTGCAACGCGAGCTGGATTTGTCGCAGCGACCAACCGAGAGCGCGCGCGATCGTCGCGCCTGTGAGGTCGTGGTCTGCGGCGTGGGTGCGGACGTAGTGTCGAACAGCGGCTTCCACGTCGGCGAGATGGCCGGGGCTGGTGGGCTGGTCGCCGATCATGTGCATGCACAGCAGTTCCACCAGGTGGGAAGAGATGGTGTCGAATTGATGTCGAGTCAGGTCGCCGCCTTCGGCGAACAGCCCGGCGGCGAGGTCGGCGACTACCCTACCGAGTCCCGACGTGAGGTCGGCGGGAGTAGCGGGTAGCTCCGGCGTGCGGCCCAGGCGATGGTCGACCTCGCGTCGGGGAATGGTCATCAGCAGTCCCCTGCTGCCATCACCCAGCGAGAATGCGAACGGTCGGTCGATAGTCACCAGGCAACCGACACCCGATGGCAGGCGCGCGTGCTGGCCGGCCTGCCAGAGGTCCACCTGCCCGGCGGTGGGTAGCAGCAGTCGAAAATCGTCGTCGGAGTCGCCGCGCACATGTCCGGCGCTACGGTAGTAGGTCACCGCGTCGGATTCCCAGCCGATGAGCTGGTAGTCGCGGGTGCGTCGCAAGGTCGTACGACCCTCGAAGCCACTTCCTCCATGTGGGAAGGCATAGCCCAGACGCCGGTGATACGAGTTGATCAGCTCGGACCAGTAGTCTGCGCGCTCATGCGGGGCGACGACGCGTGTCGTGGCGTTTTGGACAAAGACGGCTTTCTCGTTCACCGTCACCACTTCCCTACTCCGTGATCGGTTCACACACCGGAGCACGCCAGGCATCCGACGAGTCGGTGTAGGCCAGAGTAGTCCGTCGCCGGGGTCACTGCCTCTCAGATCGTTGCTGGTCGCGAGTTCGCCCGGCGAACTCGGGTGCCATCGGCCAATGCCCAACCACCTGCTGCACAGCTTGATGCGAAAAGGTGAACGCACCTCACCGGAACCGTCTCCAGGTCCACACCATTGTGAACCGCCGCCAACGCCGTTGTAGGGGTAGCGAGGGTGTCGCACACCCTCACCTGGAGACGAATCCATCCGGGCTCCGGTGACAACGCTGTCACCCGATCTACGGTCAGGTAGTCCGACGACTTGCCGCGGAAGCTGCGATCCCAAGGCATGGAGCGCGAGCCGCGACGATCAGGTCGGTTCGAGTTATTGGGCTCATTGACGGTTCAGGGCTCCAGATACAGGCGTTCGTTGGGTAGGCGTGGGTATCCATGGGCGTCACCAGGGATCACCGCGACATGCTTCGGATAGCGGCGGGCGCGGCAATCTTGTATGAACAACAATGCCGCGGTAGCGCAAGCCGTGAAATCGAAGCGCACACTACCGAGTTGCACTGCAAGGTGCACATCCGATTCCTCGGGATACGGAGATATCTGGCTGTCCGCATCCCGCTCGCGCCTCGTCGAGCACCGGACAGAACTCCTCGTGGCCATCAATCGCGAAGACACCGATCGAGCTCCAATTCATCAGTCTTTCCTTGAAATGTGCCGATTACGCCCGGACGCGACGGACGCCGCCGCACAGCCTCCGGTGACGTTTCGGTGAGTGCGCCGACGAGGATCGAGGTCGAACGCGTATTTCGCGGCGTCGGACACTCCACGACTCCTCCTTGGGCACTCGCTATAACTGCGCATATGAATCAGGCTATGAACCGAGCCGTGGGCGGACTACGCTCTCCGCGAATGAAAGTTTGCGCGGAGCGCACATGCAGCACCGCCCGAACGAATCGGATACGCCCAGACGTCAGACCGGGCACCGCCGCTGCGGCAAGCAGCAAGTCACAGCCCATACATTTCGTCGGCGGCGTCACAGTGGATACCTCACGACCTACCGCCGCGCGGGGGTGAGCCGACTATCCGGTGTGCCGCGATGATTGTCATCGGCACGTTCCTGCTCGTCGAGCAGGTGCTCGGCCGACGCGTCCCACCGGTCCGGCGCAGTGGACACTGATCATCGTAGATATGGTGCGAAATTCCTTCGGTAGCAATAGAAATGCTCAACCGAGCATTTCACCCATGATCAACACGGGCACCTCGGACGTTGAAAGTCGAGCTAGCGGCAGCGGGCGGCAGGTGTTGCGGACCAAGGATGACCCACCGACCCGCCGCCGTGCATGCCGAATTCCGGGCGCTGATGGCCCGCTGTGTCTCGAGCGGCGGAGTAATGCAACGACAGCGCGATCATCTCGTCGTCGCCAGTTCGTCCGACCGCTTGTGCGGGAAGTGTGATCCGGCCTCTCATCGGCAGCAGGTGAGCCAGGTCGACGTTCTTGATCAGTGCATCGGCTACGTAGCTCGGCAGGATTATCGCGACCACAGCAAGCAGGGCGGCGATCGCGAGTGCGATGTATCCGAGGGCGCGGCGGCAGTATGTGTCGAGGGACGAGCTGGGCTATGCGAGTGGACTCGGGTGGGCAGCCCTCGGATGTGCCCGCCAGTTCCACGTGGGCCCGCTATCGACGCTCGTGAGTTCAACTCGCCAGCAATGGATCCGGGGCCGCCCACACCGCGGCGAGCGCGCTGACCCCGCCATGTCGATATTTGTCGCTGCGCTCGTCCGCGTAGCCGCCGCCCTGCGGATCGATGTCGACGCAAGAGTCTTTCAGTACGGAGGAATCGAGACATGTTGCAGCGTAATAGATTCGCACAAACTGCACTGTCTGCCGACCGACCGAATCTCGATGGGCCGTTGGGATCGGTGCCGCACCAGCGGAGACGGGGAATCAGGGTTGACTACGCTGCTTAGCGTGTCCGAACCTGTGCCACTGACGAGGCTGCTCGATGACGCGGGGTTGCTGTCGCTCGAGCACCGACTCCACCTCGAAGAAGTGCTGGGCGCACATGTGTGGCAAGCCGATCTGGATGGACGCCGACTCGAATTCGTCGGTGCAGAGCGCTCATTCGTGTGCACCAACGTCCACCTGCTCGGCACGGCCGACGCCGAGTCGTGGTTGTGGGGGTGGGCAAATCCCTGGGGCTACCCGCCTGCGCTGATCAAGGCGTCGCAGACGGTGCGCGAATTCGGCTTTCGGTACGGCGTAGCCGAACTATGCGCAGCAGAACTGCCCGTCACCCTCGCGGGTGCGGCACCCGAGCCGCACCAAGTGGCCGGGCTGCTGGCCGACGCCGCGAAGGTCGTCTGTGGGCGCTGGAGTTCCTACTGCGGTGTCACCGACGGCACGTGCGTGGCGTTTCTCGTCGAACATCCGGCGTTCGTGCTGCCGCCACCCACCGCGTCCGGCCTTGCGCGCGTGCTGGCCTACGGCGTCGGTGCGCTGCCGCTGACGGATCATCGACGCGCCCTCCACAGCTACCTGACCAGGCGGGGCCTGCTCACCGAATTTCTCGATGACTACCGGTGGCTCGAGTTCAGCGGCCACGGCGTCGCGGGCAACATCGAATTCGATGCTTCCGGACATGTCGCCCACTTCGATATCCACGTGGTCATGGATCGGATCGAACTGCCGGCTGGGCCGATAACGCAGTCGGCCCATGCACACCGAGCGCCGGTCACCTGACTGCCATCCCTCCATCGACGGCGCAGCAGTTCATCGAGACGGCCGCAACCCGAGCGAGACGCGGTGACCAGGGCAGCGGGCTCGCCCAGACGGTGGTCAGCCCTGGCGCTGCCTCGACAGCGCGACATCGACGACAAGACCCTTGCTTCGCGCCGACGATCCCGTGCTCCGGACTCGCCAAAACTTTTGCGCAGGAACGGAATAGGCGTGGCGGTCGAACGAGCAGTTACTCGCCACCGACATTGTCGCGGCGAGTACGCGGACGCCACCGGCGGGCGGTGTGGGATTACTGTCGGAGCATGCCCAGCGAGCAGGCGACACCCCGCCCTTCACTGTCCTTCCATTTGGACGCGATTCCCTCCGATCGCACCGACAGCGTGCGAGACGACGCGGCTACCGACGACCCGATGACCGCACTGATCGGCATCCTCGATCTTCAGGCAGCAATACCGGGTATTCAACGGATGCGCCGCTGGGGACACGACGCCTTGGCCGTCGGGCCGGGAGAATGCGCGCTCGACATAGGCGCCGGAACAGGAACCGAGGTGCTGGAATTCGCGCACCGCGTCGGCCGCGACGGCGACGCGGTCGGCGTCGATCCGAATCCCGCGATGCTCGCCACTGCCCGGGCGCGAGCCGAGGCCGCGGGTTCGCGGGCTCGATTCGTCGAGGGCACCGCCTACCACTTGCCCTTCCCGGACGATTCCTTCGACGCGGTGCGTTGCGAGCGCGTCTACCAGCATCTCGATGACCCGGCCGCTGCCACCGCCGAGATCGCGCGGGTACTGCGGCCCGGCGGGCGGGTGCTGCTCGTCGACAGCGACTGGCACACCGCGATCGCCCATCCTGGCGACGCCGACGTGATCACCCGGCTGACGACGACGATGCTCGCGGCTACCCCGAACCCCACATCGGGCCGCCGCCTGCGCGGTCTGCTCACGGCCGCCGGGTTCTCGATCGACGACATCGGATCCGAGGCGGTGATTTGGGATCCGGACACCGTACATTCCCTGTTTGCGCGGATGACCGAACGCGCCCTCGCCGACGATGTGATCACCGAGCAGCAGCGCCTCGCCCTGGTCTCCGGAATGGAGGCCGGCATCGCCACAGGCGACTACCACCTCTCGGTGACGATGTTCGCGGTGCTCGGCCACCTACCACCACTCGGTGGAGCGGCCGCCGGGATCGGCACCGCAATCCTCGTCACCTAGGAGCGGCCCGGCAGAGATAACTCCGCCGAGCCGGTCGCCACGAGTCTCCGCCGCGCGTCAGCCCAGGACGGCGTTCATGATCGTGCCCGCGCTGGTCGCCACCACGCCGCCGGTCATGGCGCTGGCGACCATCTTGGGCGATTGCAGGGTGCCGCCATTCCACTTCTCCCACGCGAACCTGCCACCGCCGTAGGTGATCGCGGTGACGCCGGAGAGCTGGACCAGCCAGGTGAAGTACTGGCCCATCTGCATCAATTTGTCCGCCAGCGGCGGCGCTTCCGGGGTCGGATTGTCAATCTCCGCAAGAACGGTGTCGTATAGCGCGGCGAGAATCATGCTCACGTTCGTGCTCCTTTTTCGCATGCCGAGGTGATGCCGGAGGTAGATTCGAGAGAAGATCTGCGCTCCCGTGGAATTCGGCGCGCCACGGGCACTGCGACAGCTACGTACAGCCGCCGAGTCGGGCGTCCCGTGTCATGGCTGTCTCCTGTTTTCCACGTGGTTGCTGGGAAGACTCGCGACAAGATCGATTGAACCCGATCGAGATGGGGTGATCCGGCCGACACACCGGTCGACGCATGACTCGACTCACAGCCGCGGGCCGTGCCTACCGCGGGCTGTTGCCTTGAGGATTTGACCCGTGCGGGGGGTGAGATCATTCGGTGCAGTGCCGCGCCGAACCTTCCGCTGACATCACTGTGACCGCGGGGAGGGCACAATGAACACCGCTTTTCTGATTCCACTGCTGATCGCATTGCCGGTCGTCACGGCGGGGGCCGTCGTGGCAGGCTACGCCACCGTTATCGCGGCATATTGGTTCGAGTTGCGCTCCACCGAACGACACGGCGGCCGCCCGAATCCTTCGCTGCGCTGAGGGGGCGATTGCGCGGCCCGTGAGCGGTACCGCGCCGGAAATTCCGGACAGAATCGGCACGTCCGAACAGTGTTCGGACTCCAGTTGGTATCCAGCGATCCGCGCCGTGCCAGGCGTTCGCTGGCCTATCATTAACAAGGAAATTCATAGCACAAAGTCGTCGCTCGAAGGACGGCTTCGGTGCCGCGCAGGCGCCCGACACGCGGCACCACCTCAGGAGGGAACCGCCATGCCCCACAGCGATGCGCAGGTGACTACCCGGTTGCCGGCCAAATTCGATACGAGCGTCCCGCACGATGCGCGCGTCTACGATTACTGGCTCGGCGGAAAGGACAACTACCCGTCTGATCGCGCGCTCGGCGACACGATCGCCACGCACGTTCCCGCCATTCGCAGCATGGCGCGCGCCAATCGCGCGTTTCTCGGCCGCGCGGTGCGCCATCTGGTGGGTGCGGAGGGTATCGATCAGTTCCTCGACATCGGAACCGGCATGCCGAGCGCGGGCAACACCCACGAGGTGGCCCAGCAGCTCGATCCGGCGGCCCGCGTCGTCTACGTCGACAACGACCCCGTCGTGCTCGCGCACGCGCGCGCGCTGATGGCGAGCACACCGCAGGGCCGGACCGCGTTCGCCCATGCCGACCTGCACGATCCGCACTCCATCCTGGACGACCCCGCCCTGAGCGCGCTCGATCTCGACCGGCCGATCGCAATCATGCTGGTGGCGATCCTGATGTACTTCCGGGACCGCGACGATCCGCACGGCATCATCGGTCGGCTCTTGGACGCGGTGCCCTCGGGTAGCTATCTGGTGATCACCCATCCCACCGCCGACTTCGACGAGCGCGCAGTCGCGCGGGTGGCGTCGGCCGCCGAGCACGCGGGCCTCATCTTCCATCCGCGCAGCCGCGTCGAGACCGAATCTCTTTTCACCGGAACGGAAATCATCGATCCTGGTGTCGTGCCGGTGGCCGGGTGGCGACCGGACCCCGGCGTCGCCGTCGATCCGGAGTCCGCCTGGTATTGGGCGGGCATCGGCCGCAAACCCTGATCCCGGTGTCGACCAGGTGACGTTTGAGCCCCGTTCGTTCGGCAATCACCTCGAATGGACCCGAACGCTGGGTGCGACGAGGTGGTGAAATGGTCAACGACGTCGAGAAACGCTGGCGCGACCCGCGCACATTCCGCCGCGCCGCGACCTATGTCTGCTCTGTCCTCGCCACGGCCGCGCTGGTCTTCGTGCTGGCCCTGCTCTGGACCGCGGAACGGCAGAACTGTTCGGAAGCCGACACGCTGTTATGCGATACGCCGGCCCAGGCCGCCATGCTGATCGGACCGTCGTCCGTCCTACTGATCGGCGGCATCGGCGCCTTCGTCGAAACCTATGTGCAGTGGCGCCGCGGCCAGACCTGGCCGATCTGGCAGGGCGCGGGCTGGTTTCTGTTCACCCTGATGGTTGTCTATCTCGGGATCGGCGGCGGTTCGCTCACCGCCTGAACCCGGGCCGCGAACGACGCGGTCACTCGGCGACTTTCACAACGAGCTTGCCGAAATTGCGACCCGTGAGCATGCCGATGAACGCATCGGGGGCGGCGGCCAAGCCGTCCACGACGTCCTCCAGATAGCGGACGCGGCCGTCGGAGACCCATTCGCCCATCTCGCGCAGGAAGTCCGAATAGAGTTCGCGGACGAACTCGGTCTGGATGAACCCGCGAACGGTGAGGCTTTTGGACAGAATCCGGCCATAGAAGGCGGGCAGCCGGTCCAACCCGGCCGGTGCCTCGGTCGCGTTGTAGTGAGCGATCAGGCCACAGACCGGTACGCGCGCATACGTATTCAGCAGCGGATAGACCGCGTCGGCCACCGCGCCACCGACATTCTCGAAGTAGATGTCGATGCCGTCGGGTACGGCCGCCTTCAACTGTTCCGCGAAGTCGGGGGCGCGATGATCGAGTGCGGCGTCGAAGCCGAGCTCGTTCAGGTAGGCGACCTTGCGTGGGCCGCCCGCGATGCCGACGGCGCGTGCGCCCTTGATCTTGGCGATCTGCCCGACGGCCGAGCCCACCGGGCCGGTAGCGGCGGCGACCACGAGCGTCTCACCCGGCTGCGGTTTGCCGATCTTGCGAAGACCCGCGTACGCGGTGAATCCCGGCATGCCGAGCACACCCAGCGCCGTCGAGACCGGAGCCTTCGCGGGTTCGAGTTTGCGGACATCGCGGGCGCGCGCGATGTCATGCGTCTGCCACCCCGAATAAGCCAGCACCACTTCGCCTTTCGCAACCGAAGGGTCGCGGGACTCGAGCACTTCGGCCACCGTAGCGCCAACCATCACCTGGCCGACTTCGACCGGTTCGGCGTAGGACTTTGCGGAATTCATCCGGCCGCGCATGTACGGATCGAGGGACAGGTACCGTGTGCGCAACAGCACCTCCCCCTCGGCAGGCGCCGGGAGTTCAGCGGTCTCGATACGGAAGTTCTCCGGGGTAGGTGTGTCCACCGGCCGGGAAGCAAGCACGATTCTCGTCGACTCGACCATGCCGCTCATCCTAGTCGGATGGCGCGGGCGCTTCCCGCGCCCGCACCCGCACCCGCTCGGGCGTAGGGCGTTCACCAGGACGGTGTCTTGGGCCCCAAGAACAAGCCGCCGTTGACCTCCAGCGTCTGACCGGTGACCCAGCGGCCGTCACCGGAGGCGAAGAAGGCCACGGCGTCGGCGATGTCCGCACCCCGTCCGACCCGCTCCAGCGCGGTCATGCTCGCTACGCCGGAAATCGCGCCGTCGTTGGTGTGCAGCCAGGAATTCATCTCGGTATCGGTGATGCCGGGCGAGACCGTGTTCACCGTAATCCCCTGCGGGCCAAGGGTATTTGCGAGCGAGCGGCCGAGGACGTTCAGCGCACCCTTGGTCATCCCGTAGACAACTTCCGGCGTGGCGAACCAGGTGACGCCGGAGGAGATGTTGATGATGCGCCCGCCGTCGCGCAGTATCGGCAACGCCCGCTGGATGATGAAGAACGGCGCGCGCACGTTGATCGCGACCAGACGGTCGAACTGCTCTGGTGTGGCCTGCTCGATAGTGGCCTCGTAGGTGATGACCGCTGCGTTGTTCACCAAGATGTCCAATGGCCTGCCGTCCAGCCCGGCCATGAGCTCGCCGAACAGCCGGTCGATATCGCCCTCCACGCCCAGTTCCGCGCATACCGGGAACGCCCGCCCGCCTACCCGCCGAATCGCGGACACCGTCTCGTCGGCCGCCTCCTTATTGGTCCCGTAGTGCACAGCCACCTCGGCGCCGTCGGCAGCCAGCCGCTCGGCGATGGCGCGCCCTATCCCGCGTGAGGCACCGGTGACCAGGGCGGTCTTTCCAGTCGGATGGGACATATTTCGCTCCTGCGCGATAATAGGGAACGTTCCCTAACATTGCTGACACGAGCTACTCTAGACCTGTGGAGCCGAAACGTCGAGCTGCCGCGGAGACCAGGGAACACATCCTGCTCGTCGCGCGGGAGCTGTTCTATCAGCAGGGGATTCGCGCGACCGGCGTGGACCGCGTCGCCGCCGCGGCAGGCGTGGCTCCGCCAACCTTGTATCGACTGTTCGCCTCCAAGGACGACCTCGTCGCCGCCTACCTCGAACGCGAGGACCGCCATTACCGGGACTGGTTCAGCGCCGCCACCGAGGGCGACGACCCGCGCGAGCGCATCCTTGCCCTGTTCGACGCGCTGGCCGACCAGGTCGGTCCCGAATCATGTCGTGGCTGCCCGTTCCTCATCGCCCTCGGCGAGTTCCCGGACCGCGACCTGTCGAGCCACCAGCACGCCGTCGGGATGAAGAGCTGGGTGCGTGAACAGTTCAGCACACTGGTCGATGAACTTGCGGCAACCACGACGATCCACGACCCGTCGGCGCTGGCCGATCAGCTGATGCTCGTGATGGAGGGCGTCTACGCGACGACCCAGGCGTTCGGAGCGACGGGGCCCGCTGCCGCGTCCAAATCTCTGGTCGAGGCGCTCCTCCCCCGTCCGTCCGCTCCCTGTGAGCCTTTGGGACGCAACGCGTCATTCACCCAGGACCCGGTCGACGCCAGCCACACTCCGGTGCGGATCGACCCGAGCGCAGCCCGACACCGCATCGCCTCGGACACCAGCGGGTCGGCGTGAGCGTTCAAGACATCGAGATGAGTCGCCGAGGCATTGGCATGGCCGCCAGAGGTTCGTAGCGTCGAGAATATGACCTTGGAAATCGGCACCATCCTGCCCACCTCGACGCCCGATCCCGCGAATCCCATCCTCGGGGACGTACGGGCAAGCGCCCGATTCGCCGAGCAGATCGGGCTCGACTCGGTCTGGGCCACCGATCATCTGGTGGCCAGCGCACCGATACTGGACAGCACCGTCGTACTGGCCACCGCCGCCGCGGCAACCGAGCGCATCCGCGTCGGCTACGGCGTGATGCTGCTGGCGTTGCGACCAGTGGCCTGGGCGGCCAAGCAGATCGCCACACTGCAGCACGTCTCCGGTAATCGCCTGGTCCTCGGCGTCGGCACCGGCAACCCGGTGCACGGCGATGTCGCATGGCGCGCCGCCGGGGCAACGTTCGCCGACCGCGGACGGCGCACCGACGAGGCGCTGCGAGTGCTGCCCGACCTGGTCGCCGGGCGGCCGACGACGCTACCCGACGGCACCGAGGTCACGCTGTCGCCGGGCGCACTCATGCCGCCGGTCCTCGTGGCAGGCGACGCGCCGCGGGCACGCCGCCGCGCCGCCGCCTACGGTGACGGCTGGGTCGCCATCGGACTCGAGCCACGCCAGGTGAGCGCGAGCGTGAACGAATTGGGTGCGCTTGCCGACGAATACGGCCGACGGCCTCCAGCCGTCACCGTCGTCGCACCCCACCTGTCCACCGATCCCGGCCGAGCGGCCGAACAATTGACCGCCTACGCCGATGCGGGCACCGAACGGGTCGTCCTCGCCCTCTCCGGTCCGGAGTGGCGTGACGACTACGAGTTCGTGGCAAAGATCAAGGCGCAGTTGTGAATTTGCTGTTCACCCGCTGCACAGTAGCCCCAGTCCGAGTACGAGCAGCACCACCGCGATCACCGAATCCAGCACCCGCCAGGCCAGCGGGCGGGCAAACAGCGGTCCGAGCAGTCGCGCGCCGAATCCCAGTGCGGTGAACCAGAGCAGGCTGGCCAGCATCGCGCCCGCGCCGAGGAACCAGCGGTCCGGGCTCGCGTAGGTGCTCGCGAAGGAGCCGAGCAGCAGCACGGTGTCCAGGTAGACGTGCGGGTTGAGCCAGGTCAGAGCCAGGCAGGTTGCTACCGTGGCGCCGAAGGCGGCAGTTGTCCTGGCAGCTTCGGCCCTCAGCGCGTCCGGCGACAGCGCCCGCCGGGCGGTCGGCACGGCATACCCGATCAGGAACACCGCGCCCGCGTAGCGCGCCACCACCAGCGCCCCCGGTGCAGATTCGACGATCACGCCGAACCCGCCCACACCGGCCGCGATCAGCACGATGTCCGACACCGTGCACACGGTGACCACAGCCGCCACATGTCTGCCGCTGATCCCCTGACGCAGCACGAAGGCATTCTGCGCGCCGATCGCCACGATCAAGGAGAGGCCGAAGCCCAAACCGGATACGGCCGCCACCGCCGCGGAAGAAACGCTCACGTCTGTCGACGCTAAACCCGGCACCATAGCGCGACAAGCTAAAGATTCTTACCTATCATTAAGATCTCTTAATATGGATCTCCAGCTCGACCAGCTTCGCGCACTAGACGCCGCAATCACCGAGGGGACGTTCGACGCGGCGGCGCGCAGACTGAGCGTGACGCCGTCGGCGATCAGTCAGCGGATCAAGACGCTGGAGGACGCGGCGGGGCGCATTCTCGTGCGGCGAACGAAACCGGTGCGGGCCACCGAGTCCGGGCTCGCGGTGCTCCGGCTGGCCAGGCAGATCGAGTTGCTCGCCGGGGACACCGCGCGCGAACTCGGAGACGAGCTGTCCAAGGGTCCGACCCGGGTACCGATCGCGGTGAACGCCGATTCGCTGGAGACCTGGGTGATGTCCGCGCTGGGGCGTGGGCCTTCCGGGGTGTGCTTCGAGATCCATCGCGAGGACGAGGAGCACACCACAGGGCTGCTCCGCGACGGTACCGTGATGGCCGCGATCACGGCCACCGCACGACCGGTGCAGGGGTGCAAGGTCGAGCGACTCGGTGCGATGCGCTACCGACCGGTGGCCAGTCCAGAGTTCGCCAGGACCTGGTTCGGTGACGGCGCCACCACCGCGGGAGCCTATGCGGCGGCCCCGGTGGTGCTCTTCGACCGCAAAGACGACCTGCAGGATCGGCTCCTCCGTCGCCGCAGCCGCAAGCCACTCGATCCGCCGCGCCACTACGTCCCGTCGTCCACGGGATTCGCGGCGGCCGTCCGCCTCGGGCTCGGTTGGGGCATGCTGCCCGACCTGCAAACCGAGGATGATCTTGCTGCCGGTCGGTTGGTACCGATCGACCCCGGCGTCGTCATCGATGTCCCCTTGTACTGGCAGCAGTGGCGCGTACACTCCCCCGCCCTCAGCGCTGTCGCCGCCACCATCGCCGACGCGGCGGCCGACGCGTTACGCTGACCCCTGCCCGACCACGCACGCGCGGACGCCACCGGACCAGAAGGGCGGACACCCAGGCCCGGCGACGCCGTATCCGAGAAGGCGCGACCGTGGGCACGGCAGCACCGCAAGGTGATTCGGAATCACAGACTGGTCGGACGGGAACTATTTTCCGCACCGCGGAAACAAGGAAGGCAACCCGATCCGGATCGTCCTCATACCGCAGGATTCGCTGGTCGCACCCTTCGGTCCCGCCGGTGGCCCCAATTCGTATCGGGGCCGCCGTGGGCGAACCAGCCAGTGCCCGAGTCTATCCTCAGACCCCGACCTCGAAAGAAATACTGCCACATCGATCCCACCGCGTCGCGTCGGCGAACTCTCCTCCATGAGGACGTGTCTCATCCGTGGAGCCGCTACCACCGAATCGAGGTTGTTCGGCATCGCGCCGAGAAGGGCACCAGTCAGTGCCACGCGGCAGACCACACCTCAGGCAATACCCTCGCCCGAGCGCATCTCCGAAAGCAGGTCTTTGAGGAATTGCAGGCTGTCCGGTGGCGACAACGCTTCCACGCTGAGCCGGTTCATGACCGACATGTACAGTTCGACGTCGCGCCGTTTGTCCAGGTAGAGCGAACTGGTGAGTTGCTCGGTGTAGACGATGTCGAGTAGTTCGGCCTCGGGAAAGCGCAGGATACTGAACGGTCCACCCGCGGCAGAATGCCCTCCGGCCGAATACGGCAGCACCTGAATCCTGATGTTGGGGCGCTCGGCCATCTCGACCAGGTGCTCGATCTGCTCCAGGAGCACCTGCATCCCGCCTACCGGTCTGCGTAGCGCGTTCTCATCGATGACCGCCCACAGGGTCGGGGCGACGACCCGAAAGAGAATGTGCTGGCGACGCACTCGGATGGCAACCCGCCGCTCGGTTTCGTCCGTGTTGCCGAGCTGGATCACCGCACGGGCATAGTCGGCGGTCTGCAGCAGACCAGGTACGAATTGCGCCTCGTAGGTGCGGATCGTGGTCGCGGCTTGTTCGAGGCCGATGTAGGTCTCGAACCAGGCAGGGAGCAGGTCGCTGTAGTGCTGCCACCAGCCCGGGTCATTGGCCCGGCGAGCCAATTCCAGGTATGTCTCGCGTTCAGCGGGGTCGACAACACCGTACAGGGTCAGCAAATCCCTGAGGTCGCGCTCCTTGAACCCGGTCCGCCCCAACTCCAGACGACTGATCTTGGCGTGCGATCCGCGGATGGAATCGCCCGCGGCCTCCCTGCTGATCCCGCAGCCTTCGCGCAGCTGACGCAGCCGACTGCCGAGCGCGATCCGCAGTACCGTCGGACCACGTTCTGCCGCGAGAGATTCCGCGTCTGCACTGTTGTCTTCGTCATTCGTCATAGATGCCTCCGGCCGATAGGGGGTAGACCGCGGGGCGCACTGCCTCCACCATTACAGATCATCTGATGTCGGCTGCCGATCCTACTCGGCGCGCACGAAGCCGAACAACGACGCGAGCACAGGTTGAATCCGCAGTGTGGAGGCATGGATCCACAAGAGCGACAAGGCAATAAGTTGAAGGCAATCCCTGGCAGCCGAGCCGCCCCAGTACGTAGAGTTGCCTACGGCGGTGGCTGACCTGTTCCACGACCACCGAGCCCGGCCTGACATCGAACGTTCCGCGGATCACCGACCGGGACGTCCGGGCGAAGCCGGCCGATGTCCTCAGCTTCACCAGCATCGACCTTGCGACTTCCAGGACGGTGTCAACTGGTGCTCGGACTGGGTCGCGAGCTTCCACCGCAGTTCTACCCGGCGGTACCGTACAGTATCCACCGCTCGGTCGTGGTCGAAACGATCGCCCTTCGGCGAGATGAAATCATCACTGCCCGAACGTATCCGATGTTATTGCCGTGATAATCGGTGGACTCTAGGCTGGCGAGCCAGGCTGCGGCAATGCATAGAGAGGTCTTCATGTCCGATCCCACTCCCCAGACCGGTGTCCGTGCGCCGGTCGGCGTGGACACGACGCGGGCGAGCATCGCCCGCGTCTACGACGCCACACTCGGTGGCAAAGACAATTACGAGGTCGACCGCTACGTCCGCGACAAGGTTGCCGAGGTCGCGCCACACCAGGGCGACGTGGCCCGGATGAACCGCCGCTGGCTGCACCGCGTGGTCAGGTATCTGTCCGGGACCGTGGGCATCGACCAATTCCTCGACATCGGGGCGGGTCTGCCCACTGTGGGCAACACACATGAGATCGCCCAGCAGCAGAACCCCGAAGCGCGCGTCGTGTACGTCGACAACGATCCGGTCTGCAATATCCACGGCCGAGTATTGCTGGAACGCAACGAATTCACCCACTTCGTGCCTGCCGATCTGACCGAGCCGAAAACCCTGCTTACGCACTCGGAGGTCACCCCGCATCTCGACCTCACCCGCCCGTTGGCGCTGATCCTGTGCGGAATCCTGCACCACGTCGACGATGCGCTGGATCCTGCCGGAATCATGCGCGAGTACATCGACGCTCTCCCCGCCGGTTCGTACGTCGGGATTACGCATTTCTACGACCCCGCCGACGGCTCCGAGGCCCACGACATGGCCATCGAGCTGCAACGGCGTTTCACCGAAATGGGTTTGGGCTCCGGCTGGTACCGGACTCACGAGGAAATCGCCTCGTACTTCGGTGATCTGGAGTTGATCGAGCCCGGCCTGGTCGAACTCGACGACTGGTGGCCGATGGGCCCACCGGTGCGCCCGCGGCTGACCGAGGAGCGGCTGCTGCTGGGCGGACTGGGCTACAAATCCGGATCACTGGACACCGTCGTGACCTCCCTGCATCGCAGGGCGGCAAGCAAAAACTATCGACCTGGTTCCGCCAGCGGCGGCTCGGCGGAAAGGTAATGCGACAATGACCTATGACGAACTGAACGGACCAGAACTCCGGAACGACCGGTGGCGTTTTCTGGAGGTTCCACTAGGGGAAGGCCAAGCCTGGAGCTACGCCGACCCCTCGGCCCGGACCGACATCGACGATGGCACCGTGTCGGTCCGTATCGACGCCTTCACCCGGTCGCACTCGGACGTCCAGATCCTCGACAACCCGAAGCATCTGCTGGTGTCGGTACAGGAGTTCGACCTCAACGGCGGACCTCGGACCTTCGCGGTGGAGATGGCAGCCGAGAACATCGGCTCCACCGGCGAGGACTACCGGGATGGGTTCGCCGCCTTCAATGTCCTCGACATGGGCAGCGCCCAAGTGTTCGACCTGATCGCGACCAGCAAGCACGCCTACGCGATTCACGAACGGTTGCTCGTGCCTGGCGTCGTACCCAAGGAACAAGCGTTCACGCATATCGTGCACGCTCCGCTGGCGGGCATCGACATCAAACCCGCCGAATTCCACCATTACGCGGTCACCATCGACCGCGATGCCGGCACCGTCGGCTGGTCGGTCGATGCCACCCCCGTCTACACCGCTCACGTGCTGAACCTGCCGGAGAAGGTTCAGATCGGATTCGGCATCATCACCCTGCACCCGATCCGTGACGGGCAAAGCACCTCGCTGCGCGGACAGGGTCTGCATGGTCTCTGGCGAAAATTCACCGTGGACTGAGCACACCCCGCTGACCGGGGGCCTGCGCTTGCCTTGGGCGCCCAGACCTGTGGTGGCTTTGGTCGACGACCACGATGGCCTCGGCGGAGTTGGCGCCCAGCCGAGTACGACTGGGCGCCGGCGCCATGCTCTCCGGGCGGGCGGATGTCCACCACGGGATCACGTCGTGCGATCTCACCGCCGTCGAGCGATACCAACCCCGGTCGTCCGACCAGGAGTAGGTGTTCGACGTCACCGGGCATCACGATCCGTGACGCCGAACTACCTGTCGCCGTGGGACGGTGCCGACACCGCCATCATTCAGATCATTTCCTTACGTGGCCACTCACGGCGAGCTCGGGCGTAATCCTGTGCCATAGCTTCACTCTCGATCAGATCTCGCTCGAACTCGTCTAAACTGTCGTCCCGGCGGCGCGGATCCCACACCATGGCCGCGGCCGAACCGACCAACAACGTAACGACAATGGCCGCTACGATTGCGTACAGCACGTCTTCCACCCTCCTGAGATTCCGAATCGATGGCGCGGGCTATTGCGAATACTCAACGCGCACAGCCTTTTTCATGCCGCACGCATAGTAGACCGCGATCCTCCGCATGGCATGCGCAGGACCCATCACGCCCGGGCGTCGGGAGAGATTCGCATCGAAGGCGCATGCGCACCGATTCGCGGAAACGCCACCGCGAACCCTTAGCGTCGCCTACGCTCATCCCTGTCCCGGTGGCCCCGGGACATGCAGCGCGGGACCGGTACGCCCAAGCCGACCGCGATCGCTGGTGGTAGCGGTGAGGTTCGACGGTTCGATGAACCTCACCGTCACGCCTATCCTGCAGCAAATCCTGCGGACATTCGCTCGGAATAACGTGCATCCGGCATCCTCCGGGCTACCGTCTTCGGTCATGGACGACATCGAACTGCAGCCTCCGACCGTCGCCTCCGCGAAGCAGACCGGACTGGTCCTGGACATCGCCGACCTCGACATCCACAACCCCCTCGCCGTGCCCGGCGAAACGACCTACCCGTACATCCGCTGCACCGACCACCGAGTTCTGCGTCTACCCCGGCCACTGCACCGCTGGGCGACCGACATCATCGCGCTCAATTACGCCCAGCACGCCAGTGGCGCGGTGCCACTGTTCCCCGGACAGGTCGAATTCGGCATCCTCGACGGCACCATGTACGCCGAACTCCTCTGACCAGCACCCGCCACGGCGAGGGCCCGACCGATACGGCCGGACCCTCGCCGCCGACCTTTGCGGACCGGGCCCCGCCCTGCAGGGGCGCGCAGGCAATTCACCTTCCCGACATCGGGCACGCTCGCCCGCGGTGTCCCTGGCGACGTCGGCCCTGGACACCTGTTCGGGCGATGGCACGCGGGTCCTACGGCCCGAGCCGCGGTCGAGCATGAGCGGCTCAGACCCGGCTCGGTAGCGAACACTCCGGAGGCACGACACACTGGAGGCCGTGAATCGCATGTCATTCGGACGGCGCGCCTGCGCACTGGAGGGCCCGCCGTGACCGATCTCGCCCGCGGTGAGAACCGCCCCGCTCCCGGCGATCGGCTGACGGTCACCGTTACGTGTTCAGCCCCCGTGGATGTTTCGGCGTTACTGCTGAACCCCGAAGGGCGAGTACGGTCCGACGCCGACTTCGTGTTCTTCAACCAGCCGGTGGCCCCCGGCGTCACCTACCGGCACGGCCGCGGTTCCGGTGACGTGGTGGAGATACAGACCTCCGCCTTACCCGCCGACGTCGACCGCGTAGTCGTCACCGCCAGCCTGGACGGCAGCGGGCCCGCCACCTTCGCGAGCGTCGGCTCGCTGCGCGCCACCATCGCGGCCGATGCAGGCGGGCTGGCCTTCCCGATGAGCGGACTCAGCACCGAGACCGCCGTGGTGTGCGTGGAGATCTACCGCCGCGGCGGCAGCTGGAAGGTCCGCGCGGTCGGCCAAGGCTACGACAACGGCCTGGCCGGGATCGCGACCGCGTTCGGCGTGAACATCGACGACGAGCCCGCACCTCCGACTCCGCCACCCGCCGCGCCTCCCCCACCCATGTACCCACCGACCAATCCGGTGGCACAGCCGTATCACCCCGCGTCACCGACCTTTTCACCGCCACCGGCCTATCCCTCGTCGCCCGCCCCGGTGCCGCCACCACCGATGCCCTCACCCCAGCAAGGAGCGCTGCCGATGCAGAGCGAACTGTTCGCCCCGAGCCATGCCGAAGTCACCGGCGCCGGCATCCAGAAGCAGGGCGGCAAGATGATCAAGGTCGCCGTCAACGGCGAGGTCATGGCGCGCGCCGGGTCGATGGTCGCCTACCAGGGCGACCTGCAGTTCCAGGCGCTCGGCTCGGGCGGCATCGGACGAGCGATCCAGCAGCGGCTCACCGGAGAGGGTGTTCCGCTGATGAAGGTGTCCGGCCGCGGCGACCTGTTCGTCGCCAACGGCGCCGCCGATGTGCACACCATCGATCTCGACGGCACCGACGGCCTCACCATCAACGGCGCCAACGTGCTCGCGTTCGATTCCACGCTGACATACAACGTCCGCATGGTGCAGGGCGCCGCTGGGTTCGCCAGCAACGCGGGGTTGTTCAACTGTGTCTTCACCGGCCGGGGCCGCATCGCGATCACCACACACGGCACGCCGGTCGTGCTCAACGTCGACCAGCCGACCTATGCCGACCCGCAGGCGGCAGTGGCTTGGTCGTCGAGCCTGCAGACCGGGATCAAACGAAACGATTCCTTCGGCCTCGGCCGGCTCATGGGTCGCAGCACCGGCGAGGGCATGACGCTCTCGTTCTCCGGCCGCGGTTTCGTCATCGTGCAGCCCTCGGAGCTGCCACCCGGCGGCTTCATCGGCGGCACCGGCGGCGGCCAGGAGGCGGGCCAGAGCGGCGGCGTCCTCGGCGGACTGTTCGGATAGCGCGAGCGTTCGCGGTCACGCCTGCGGTGACACGAGTTCCACGACGGTGATGTCCGACGGTGCGCCTATACGCACCGGCGGACCCCACGCCCCAGCTCCCCGGGTGACGTACAACTGGGTATCGCCGTACCGCTCCAGACCGGCGACCGTGGGATTCACAAGCCCTGCAAGGTAATTGCCCGGCCAGATCTGACCCCCGTGAGTATGGCCGGACAGCTGCAGATCGACACCGTGCGCTACCGCGTCATCGATGAGCACGGGCTGGTGTGCCAGCAAGACGGCGGTCCGCGAGCGGTCCCGGTCGCCGAGTGCCTTGCCGAAGTCGGGGCCATGCCCGGTACGTTCGCCTTGCAGGTCGTTCACGCCCGCCAGATCGAATCCGGGCAACTCCGTGCGGGCGTTCGCAAGCAGGTGCATCCCGAGCTCCTGAACGTGGTCGATCCACTGTTCGGCACCGGAGAAGTACTCATGGTTGCCGGTGACGAAGAACGTACCGTGGCGCGCGTGCAAGTCGGCCAGCGGCTCGACGGCGGACCGCAGGTGCTCGACACTGCCGTCCACCAGATCACCGACGACGGCGATGAGGTCCGGCTGAGTGTCGTTGACGGTGTGGACCACCCGCTCGGCGAAGCCGCGGCCAAGGATCGGGCCGAGATGGAGATCGCTGACCACCGCGATGCGGAACCCGTCCGCTCGGCGCGGCAGTTTCGCCAGAGGCACGGCCACGTGCTTGACGCTCGGTCCGTTGAGAACGCTGTAGGTCCCTGAGCCGACTGTCGTCGCCGCGACGGCCACGGCCGCCCCGCCCACGACGCGAGAGACGAAGACCCGGCGCGGCACCCGATCGACCGGGGCCTCAGGTTGCGACTGAACAGCATTGTCGGTCAACGCATGCGGCTCGGATGTGGAGTCCGCGAACACGACGGCGGCGACCGGTTCGGGCACCGATTTCTCGCCGAACCGCCGCAGTACGAGCCGCACCAGCTCGCCGACGAACAGCGCGAACAGTAGGTAGACGAACAGCGCGCCCCACAGGTAACCGGGCCAGGCGATGATGCGAACGAACGGCAATGGCGCCGAGACCAATTCGGCCACCACCGTGCCGACCAGCAGCAGCGGGCACGCCACCACGACGGCGGTGCCGACGCGCCGCGCGCGGGATCCGGCGGTGGTCGTATCCCGCACGAGACGCCGCCACACATACCAGTGCAGCACGCCGAACAACGCCAGGACGACGAGGCACAACGCCAGGACGACGATCCCGACCAGAACGATCACAACGACCACGGCTGCACTCTCTGTCAAACAATCCGGTTCCGCGGCACCAACTTACGTCACCGCATCGACAGTGCGTGCCGCGTCCGGTTCACTCCCGGCTCATGTCGTCCGCTCGATGACGCCACGCACGAAGGCGGCCTGACCCGCGTGCTGCAGATCGTCGGAGATCACACTGACCAGCCGTACGCCGAGCGTCACCGGCGGATCCCATCGGATGTCCACGATCCGTTCGAGGTCACTGTCGCCCAACTTCCGGACGAAGCGCAGCGTCTGCTCGTGCACCGCGTCGTAGTAGCCGACGAGCAGCTCGGCCGGGGCGCGAATGACAGCGACGTCGGCGGAACGGTCACCGTATCCGGTCGCCCTCGCATCGATAGACAGAGCGAACCGGTCGTACCAGCGCCGCGCCGTCCACACCTGCTCGACGTCGGCGACTTCGGAGATGTGGTCGTCTTGCACCCGGGTCAGATGCCAGATGAGCCACGCGATCGAGTTGGCGCCCTTGTCGATCCGGTGCGCCAGCTCGTCTTCGCCGAGCCCGTCCACCGCTTCGTGCACCACCTCCCGAATCCGTTCGAAAGCATCGGTCAGCACATCGGCACTCGTCATCGTTGTCGGCTCCTACATCGATGTCTGGTGCCGTCGACCGTACCCACCCACACGCCGACGCGCCGGAACATTCAGCCAACGCGGGACTCGATTCCCTTCGGCGCGATTCGAATCGACGGTCCGAGCATCGAATTCCCGTACGATTGCGCCATATTGAACGAGCCGTTATTTAACGGTACGATATAAACTGGCGAGGTTGGTTCTCTTGCCTCCTGAGGGAATTGATGTCGACCAGACCAGCCAGTTGGTCACCGACTGGACAGTACGTACCGAAGTGAGGAAGTACCGATGATCCAAGACGTCGACGCCGGACGTGCCCGGCGAGTGATCGCCCGAGTGGCGCTGGCTTCCGCGATCGCGCTGACGCCCGTCGCGGTCACGGCGGCACCCGCGCTGGCGCAGGGGCCCACGGTCGCGGTCGAGCAGACGAACCAGGGTGAGGAGATCCACGGCGGCTGGGGCCACGGCGGGCGGCACCGCCACGGCGGCTGGGATCGCGGGGGCTGGGGCGGCTACGGGGGCTGGGGCGGTTACGGCGCCTGGGGCAACCCCTTCGGCTACTGGGGCAGCCCGTTCGGCATCTGGCCGGGCCTCGGGTTCTTCCTGCCCGGCACCGGAAGCGCGTTCTGACCACGACGACGCACAGCTCAGGCGACAGGTGATTTCCGGCTCCGCGCACGCCGGTCCAGACAACCAGCACAGCGGAGCCGGAAATCCCTGGCGCCCAAGGAAATCAGTTTTCGGCAACGCCGACAGGCTCGCGCGCGGGCCGCATCGGTGAATCCGGCCGCGGGACCGGTCGCGACACTCCGCGCGTGCCGCGCAGGACAACCCTGATCGCATGTATTCCCGGCCCAGAACGATCCTCGTCGGGATCCAGCTCCCTCCGCCGACCGACGAGCACCACTCCCGCCCCTACCAGCACCGCCGCATAGGCGACGACGTAACCGTTCATCAGGATCGGCGCGATCGGCCACCACGGCGGATACAAGAACAGCCCGACACTCACGTAGGTCTCGCTCCACTGATAGGTCCACGCACCGATCGAGACGTACAGGGTGGCCGCACCGATCCACCACCCAGGACGGGTCAGCGCCTTATGTACGAGGTGGACCAGCAAGGGCACGAACCACACCCAGTGATGCCCCCAGGAGAACGGCGAGATCGCGCAGGCGGTGAGGCCGGCGAGCACGATCGCGAGCAGCCGTTCCCCGCGTGCGTGCAGCCGCGCCGCCACCACCAGGCTGGTTGCGGCCACAGCGCCCGCCACCGGCAGCCACAGCCACATCGGCGCGGGATGACCGGTCAGATGCGCGATGGCGCCGCGGAGGGATTGATTGGCGGGGTGGGTGTCCAGCGCGATGCGATCGGACTGGAGGAACGTCGAACTCCAGTATTGCCATGAGTCGGCGGGCAGGATGGCCCACGCGAGGCCTACCGACGCCACGAAGGTCGCCGACGCCGTCAGCGCCGCGCGCCACTGCCGCAACGCGATGAAATGCGCGACGAAATACAGCGGAACGAGCTTGATACCCGCGGCCACGCCGACACCGAGCCCGCGCAGCCCGCCGCGATCGCCGCGCGCGCAGTCCCACAGCACCAGCAGCATGAGGACCAAGTTGATCTGCCCGTAGTACAGCGTGGTGCGGACCGGCTCGATGAACGCACAGGTGATCGCCAGCAACGCGCAGGCGAAGGTCGACCGCACATCGAGCCGATACCCGAGGATGCGCCAGCTCAGCCGGATACAGCCGAACAAGACGACCAGATTTACCGCCAGCCACGTGTTGGTGACCCACCCCCACGGCAGCAGATCTATGGGGATGAAGACGAGGGTGGAGAACGGCGTGTAGGTGTAGAGCAACCCGAACACGCTGGGTTCGGTGTAGAGCGGATACCCGTGTAGGACGCGCCATGCGCCGTCGCGGTAGACGTGTGCGTCGAGACCGCCGACCAGAATGCCCGCCTTGTCGAGCCACGGATCGACCGTGGTGAAGACCAGCATCAGCGCGACAAGGGCGCTCCCCACCAAGACGTAAAGCGCTGGGCCCATCCGCGGAACCTCCAGCGACCGCGAATTGCGCACCCAAGCCTCATCGTTGATCGAGCTGTGTATTCGATATCACATCTGTTGCCGTGCAGCGGTTTTGCCGACGCTCAACCTACCCAACCACGTCACGGCGAGCATGCCCCGAAGATTTGGGTCGTTTCGTCGGGTTTCACCCGCTTCTCCCATGGTTATGCCCGGTCGCACAGATATCGAAACCTGCGCGCTCACGAGGAATCCGGTGGAGACCCCGACCCTGGGCACATGTCCCGGTACAGCACCTGCCACGCCCGCATCGTGGCCTGAACGCCGATGGCCTGCCTTCACGGACGGGGGCGAGCGTCGGCCGGGAATCCGCACCACGCCGGCAGCCTCGAATTGTGATGTGCACAAGGAGCACACGAGGAAATCGATCGCCGTGGCGCCAAGGCCTCAGTGCGGCGCACCGCGATACAGACTTCCAGCTTCGACACAGCACATGTCGTCGAACACTACCTCGCGGAATACCTTCCAGTAGTTTTCATTGAGGTACGCATCGAATAGGCTGACATGCCGGATAAACAGCACACCATCCGCTATTCGATTAACTCATTGGATGAGTCCGTCGAAGTGCAGACGGAATTCGCACGCGACATCACTGGCGACGCACCAACGTTTTCCGTCGAATTCGCAGAACGATTGCTTCGGGAAAGGCTGGTTCTGTGGCCGATCCGCGCTGATTCGCTATCAGGATGACGAACGTCGTGAGTCGCGGTCGCGAGGCTGCCGGTAGAGCAGAGCGAGTGCGTCGAACCGGGTTGGCGGCAGATCGGCGAGTATCGCGCGTGCGCGGCCGGTGCTGCATGTCAATGACGATGTGACGCGGAAGCATTGTGGTCGTCGCGACCCGGTGGCGTGGACGGTGCTCGATGCGCGGATGTCCGAGTCTGGATAAGGCAGCCGATCAGCGTCGTGCGCCGCCCCAGCGTGTCAGTCACGTGCCGACAGCCGTCGCCCTGTGAGCTTCCCCGCCAGAGCCACCGAACCGATCCGGCGGGGCCAGGAGGCCGGGGACGCGGCCCACCGCACTATGTGTATTCACTTATCGTGTTCGATGAGTTTGTGGCGCGCTAGGGCTGGCCAAGGTGTTCTGTCCTGCAGTTAGGCAGTTCACTCTTCATCGACGTTGCCACGACCTCCCGGGAGCAGCTTCGCGAAACTTGTCGCCTTGCGAGGTATTGACGTCCCCTCCAGAATGTGTGCACACTATCGCCATCTCGGATCCTCTGGCGGAAGAACCCATCCCGGGCCGCCAGAGAGGTCCGTGAAGCTGCCCCCGAACTCCCCTGACGCTGAATGTCGCCCCATTGCCCTGGCTCGCCGGGCGTCGCACAGCCCCCACCGCACCGCCCCACCGGCCGTGCACCCTTCCGTGTCCGCTCGGCGCCTCCACAGCGCCTCGTCGCAGCCGCCCGGCGCTTCGTCCCGCGCAATCGGAACAGAGGTCACGCGGCCCGTATCCCCAGGAGTTCACATGTCACACATCCCCGCAAAACCTGATCAATCCAGCGGGCTGACCACGCTCCGCCCGTCCGACCAGCCCGGACAGCTGACTGTGGCCGTGTTCGCCGGGGCCGGCTCGGTGCACCTGTACCACGCCCTCGACTCCGGGTACTTCGACCAGGCGGGCCTGGAGGTGAAGCTGATCGAGGTCTGCCGCCTCAGCACCTCGGAACTCCTGGCCTCTGGCGCCCGGGGCATCGAAGCGGCCCTGGCCCGGCACGGTTGGCCCCCGGCCATCGCCAGGGCCGCCGTCCCCGGCCTCCTAGGGCCCGCCGGTCTGTCAACCTCACCCGAGGTGGCCCTGCCCGGCTTGGAGGTGGTGGCCGACCTGCGCCGACGATTCGATCCTGCCTGGCGGCCCTCCTGCTCGCTCGGATCCCTGATGGGACCGGGGCAGGGGTCCTGACGACGGTCCCCCAGCCATCACGGATGCAGCATTCGACGTGCGAACAGGCTATATCCGCACGGCCACCCGAAGTTCGGTCGAAAGACGCCCTTCGCGGCGTCAGGCGTCCCAGTCCTGCGGTCCCACAGTCAATGCCACGCGCCCCACGTTGTTGTCGTCCTCCATGTAGCGGTGGGCGTCGGCGGCACGGGCGACGGGAAACGTGCGGTCGACGACGGCACGGAACCCGTGCTCCACCTGGGTCCACAGGGTTGCGACCGAGGCCGGGTTCCCGGTGCGTACGCCGATGATGCGGTGGCAGCTCGAGTACAGGCGAAGCAGATCGACCTGGACCTTGCCTCCCAGGAATGCACCGGAGGTGACCACGGTGCCGCCGCGGGCGAGGGAGGTGAGGGTGGCGTCCCACACGGTGGGGTCGCCGAGGTTGTCGACGGCGATGTCGACGCCATGGCCGTCGGTGGCCTCGCGCACCCGCTCGACGAAGTCAGGGGCGGTGGTGTCGAGTACGACGTCGGCGCCCGCCACGGCCAGCGCCTTGCGCTTCTCCGGTGAGCGGGAGGTAGCGATGATCCTCGCACCGAGGTACTGGGCGAGCGCGGCCGTGGTGGAGCCGAGCGCGGAGGCCGCGCCTTGGACGAGCACCCAGTGCCCGCGGTGGAGCCCCGCCTGAGCCAGCTGGTTGGCGGCCACCGGTCCGACGAGGGCCAGGGAGGCCGCCATGGCGGGTGGAATGTCGCCGGGGATCCGATGGACGTTGCGGGCGGGCGCCGCGCAGAACTGCGCGTAGGCGCCGGGACGGTGCGTGCCTATCAGGGAGAGACCGGCGCAGGCTTCTTCGCGGCCCTCCGCGCAGTGGGCACAGCTGCCGCACGCGACCGCGGGATACACAGCCACTCGGTCTCCGACCCGGACGGACTCCACCCCGTCTCCCAAGGCGGCAACGACGCCGGAGTGGTCTGCGCCGAGGACATGAGGCAGCTGGAAGTGGGCGTAGGGGTGGTGGCCCGCACGCGCCGTGAGGTCCAGCAACCGACCGATGCCGACTGCCGCGATCTGCACCAGGACTTCGCCGTGGCCGGGGCGAGGAGTGTCGATCGTAGCCTCTTCCAGGACGTCGGGCGGTCCGAAGCGGCGGAACACCATGGCGCGCATGGAGGCCGGCACGGGCATCGGCTCGGGCCAGCTATTCGTCGAAGCGGGCGCAGTGCCGTTCATGACGCGACCACCTTGTTCTCCAGGCGGCCGATCCGCTCGATCTCGACGACGACCTCGTCCCCGGCGGCGAGGAACTCCCCCCGCGGCACACCGCAGCCGGCCGGTGTTCCGGTGAGGATGACATCCCCTGGTTCAAGCCGGGTGAGGCGGCTGGCCGCAGCGATCACTTCGGGTATCGGCACCATCATCTGTGCTGTCGAGGAGTCCTGTTTCAGCACGCCGTTGACGCTGAGTCGGATGCGCAGATTCTGCGGGTCGGGGATCTGCCAGGCCGGCACGAGTCCGGGGCCGAGCGGGCAGAAGCCGTCCTGTCCCTTGTGGCCGAGCCAATCGTAAGCGAACGGTTCTGCTACCGGCATCGCCGAGGTGAGGCGGTCGCGAGCGGAGATGTCGTTCGCCGCCAGGTAGCCGGCTACGTGGTCGAGTGCCTGCGCGGGTGCGATGTCGCGACCGGCACGGCCGATGACGACGGCGAGTTCGGCCTCCCAGTCGACACGGGCGCCTGCGTAGCGGGGCAGCGCTACCGGGTCTCCCGGTCCCGTCACGGTCGTCGTCGGCGGTTTGAGGAAGAAGAACGGCTCGCCCAGCGCGTCAGGGCGCTCGATGCCCATCTCGGCGATGTGGTCCCAGTAGTTGGCGCCCGCGCAGAGCACCTTGCCCGGATACGTGAGCGGGGGAGCGATCCGGGCACCGACGACGGCTTCCGACACTGCCGGGGTCCAGTCGCGCAGCAGTGGCGCGAGTGAGTCCCAGTGGCCCAGCGCGCCCATCAGCGTGAGATCGGCGGTCTCCAGCGGTCCTTGAAGCACGGTGCCGTTGACGCTTATGCCGACGGTGACCTTCTCCGAGTCGTCGACCCGGTACTGCACCAGCGACCATTCAGGCGATTTCATGGCTCCTCCAATGAGCGGCTCTCTGAGGCAGCTGAACCATAGTGCATACACTTTTCGGTGGCAAGGGTAGGCTGCGACGGGTGTATCGATCGACGACCGGAGGCGGAGACCAATGACTCGGACAGGACCGCAGGAGTGACGGGGCCTTCTGTGGACGACACGGTCGACGGCATGCCGCGACCCATCATCTCGAATCCCAGGCGCACGAGCGTCGAGATCCATGATCATCTGCGTCGGCTCATCCTGGAGGGTCTGCTGCCGCCGGGCACGGAGCTGAAACAGGCCGAACTGGCCCGCGCCTTCGACGTCAGCCGCACCCCACTGCGCGAGGCGTTCCGGATGCTCCAGGAAGAGGGGCTGATCGACGCCGACATCAATCACCGCGGCCGGGTGACCTCCCTGGATGCCGCCGACCTCGACTGTCTCTACGCCGCGCGGATCTGCCTGGAAGGGATGGGGGTGCGCGTGACTGCCGGGCGCCTGACCCGCCAGGAAGTGCAGGAGGCGTCCGCTCAGCTGCACGACATGGACCGCGCGGAGCGGGGCGCGGATCTCGCGGCCTGGCACGAGGCTCACCGCGCTTTCCACCTGCTCCTGGTCGCGCGGTGCACGCCCGCCGTCCTGCGCACCATCGCCTCCTACGCCGAGCGAAGTGAGCGCTATGTCCGGACGGCGCAGGAGCGGCACCAGGATGAATCCGCGCAGCGCCGCCAGGAGCACTACGACCTGTTCGCCGCCGTAGTGGCCGGCGAGCCGCACCGGGCCACCCGGCTCATCGCGCGGCACCTGGCCCGTACTGCGCACTCGGTGATCGAGGACATAGCCCCAGGGCAGGAAGCACGCGATGTCCAGGAGGCGATGGACATGATCTGCGGTCCCGAACCCGAAAAGGCCGGAAATGGCCCCCCCTGAAGGCTGGACGTCCAACCAGCAAAGGTGTACACACTTAGGAAGGCGGAGTCCGCTGTCTACGACGCGGAGCCCCCAGAACCATGAGGAGTGCACATGTTGCGTGTCAAAGGTCTTCTGCACTACGGACTCCAAGTGCCGTCGCTGGATGCGGGTGAGAGCTTCTACAGCGCGTTCGGGCTGGAGACGGCGGAGCGTGGTAGCGCGGTGGTGATCCGTTGCGACGGCCGGGAGCAGGACCAGACGGTTCTGATGGAGGGGCCGGTCAAGCGGCTGCACCACGTGGCCTTCGCCGTCGAGCCCGGCTCCCTGCCCGAGTGGCAGCGCCACCTGGAAAGCCTCGGCCTGAAGCTGCTCGACTCGCCCGCCGACATTCCCGGCGGGCTGTGGCTGCGCGATCACGAGGGCAACCTGCTCAACCTCCGTGACGAGGGGATCGCCCCTTGGCGGGACTTCGGCACCACGGACGCACAGGATGCCAACCTCGGCGACCGTATTCGCCGTGTCGACCAGGCGCGCTGGCGGAACGCGAACGAGATACCCCACCCCCAGCGCCTCGGCCACATGCTGATCTTCAGCACCGATCTGGACGCCTCCGAAGCCTTCTACGCCCGCACCCTCGGGCTACGCCTGTCCGACCGCATCCGCGGGATCGCGACCTTCATGAACTCCGGGCCTGGTGACCACCACGTCTTCGGCTTCGTCCCTGGAACGCACCCTGGCCTGCACCACTCCAGCTGGATGGTGGCCGATATCGACCAGATCGCCATAGGTGCGCGGAACATGGCCGCCGCGGGCTACTCCAAGGGCTGGGGCCTGGGCCGCCACACCCTCGGCTCGAACCTCTTCCACTACATCCAGGACCCCTGGGGCAGCTGGATCGAGTATTCCGGCGACATGGACCGCATCACAGAGAACTGGACGCCGAACGACTGGGACTGCCCGGCCGCCGTGTGGAGCCCCGACATGCCGGCCGACTTCATCACCAACCAGGAACAGAAACTCGCCTGACGTCGTCGGCCTGTTGGGAGACGAGGGCGAACCAGGCGACCAGCCCGGGCGAGTGTTCGTCCAGCCCGCTCGGTCGTTCAGGCTGGTGGCTTGGCAGATGTCCAGCGCCCGAATACGGCAGCGGCGGTGCATCGAAAAGGCTGCCCCCGAATGCCGCCGCGGTGAGCAGCACACTCTTCACCCCACGGCAGTGGCACAGATAGCTGGTTTTCGGAAGTGGCGACACCGGGATCCGGCGCATGCTGGGGCCTCCTGATCGAACCTGGACTTGGAGGAAACAGTGGCTCTCGGCATGTGCGCGATCATCGGGGCGTTCTTTCTGGCGATGGGCGCCTATGCGCTGATCGCGCCGACCGCGCTGATCCGGCCGTTCGGCATTCAGCTCACCGCACCGAGCGCACGCTATGAGGTGCGCGCCGTCTACGGCGGCTTCGGCCTCGCGATGGCGGCCGTGCTCGCCGTAGCGGCACTCGATGTGGGATCACTGCGCGCCGGGATCATGGTCGCCGTCGGCGCTGCGCTCGCGGGCATGGCGGTGGGGCGGCTGCTGTCCGCGGCACTCGACGAACAAACGGCCTTCTACCCCAATTGGTTCTATTGCGCGGTGGAGGCGATAGCGGCCACCGCGCTGTTCCTCACGGCGTAGCGGTGGAGGCGGCATGCCCGCTCGCGACGAGAAGGCCGTCGGCCTCGTACCGTACCTGCCCCTTCCGTAGACCTAGCACTTGTAGCCGCACAACATCGAGATCACACGAGCCCAGCCAAGGCATGGTCCGATCACGCTCTCGGCGACCGGACCGCCCTCCGGCTAGTGGGACACGGAATCGGCTGCCGCGCTGAACTTTGCGAGCCTATTCAACGCAAGGTAGCCAGCCGACACCAGCACCGCCCACACCACGCCGACCACGATCGCCGTGCGCCCGCTCTCGGTGAAGAACAGCAGCACGACCACCAGACCGAGGAAGGCCAGCGCCAGCACGGTGGTGTAGGGCGCGGCGGGAAGTCGGTAGTCGCTCGCGGGGAGCTCACCGCGAGCGACCTTTGCGCGGTAGAGCAGGTGGCAAACCAGGATGATGCCCCAGACGAAGATGATGCCGATGGTCGACACCGAGGTGATGTAGGCGAACGCCTTGTCCGGGGAGATGATGTTGACGATCACGCCGATCACCATCGCAGCCGCCGACGCGGTGATCCCGGCGTAAGGCACCGCGTTCACGCTCAGCTTGTTCAGCCGGGCGGGCGCCTCGCCGTGCAGCGACAGAGTGCGCAGCATGCGGCCGGTCGAGTAGATCCCCGAGTTGCAGGACGACAGCGCCGCGGTGAGCAGGACGAAGTTGATGATGCCCGCCGCACCGGGAATGCCGATCTGCTCGAACACCTCCACGAACGGACTCTTGCCCGCGTGGAAGGTGCGCCAGCTGGACACCGACATGATCACCACGAGCGCACCGACGTAGAACAAGCCGATGCGCATCGGCAGCGTGTTGATCGCCTTGCGCAAGGTCTTGCGCGGTTCCCGGGCCTCCCCCGCCGTCACGCCGACCAACTCGACACCGACATAGGCGAACAGCACGATCTGCAGCACCAGCAGCGACTGTCCGATGCCGTTGGGGAACACGCCGCCCTCGGCCCACAGATTGGTGACGGTCGGGTCGGCGGCATGGCCGAAACCGAACAGCAGCACGCCGATGCCGAGCAAGATCATGCCGACGATCGCGGTGACCTTGATGGTGGAAAACCAGAATTCGCCCTCACCGAACAGCCGCACCGAGATCAGGTTCGCGCCGAACATCACCGCGAGCACGACCAGCGCGGTGATCCACGGTTCGATATCGAACCAATACTGCACATACTTGCCCGCGACGGTGATCTCGGCCATGCAGGTGGCGACCCACACGGCCCAATACGACCAGCCGGTCACGAATCCGGCGAAGCGGCCGAGGAATTCGTGCGCGTACTCGGCGAAGCTGCCCGAGACGGGGCGATAGGTCAGCAGCTCTCCGAGCGCCCGCATGATCACGAAGATGGCGACGCCCGCGGCCAGATAGGCCAAGATCAGGCCGGGTCCGGCCTGCTCGATCGCGCCTCCCGCACCGTAGAACAGGCCGGTGCCGATCGCGCCACCGATGGCGATCATCTGGATGGTGCGCGGGCTCAGCCCGCGGGCGTAGCCTTCCGAGTCGCCGGTGTCCGCCGGGCTCAGCGGCCCCGCCTCCTGGGCCTGACGGTCGGAGGCTGTCATAGTGCGGTCCTTCCCCTCTAGTCACAGCGGCACCGGGATCGTCGCTCGCTGCGCCGACCGCATAGCGTCGGATCATCGCCTGTTCGGCATCGATCAGCTCGTCACGCTACCGGCCCGCGGCGCCTCGCGCCCGCCGCTCCGGACCGACCGCTCGCCCCTTCGAAGCCTTTCCGCCCAACCGCCCGACATGCCATCATCGGTGTCAGCACTGATGATGGCGGCGAGGACGGGCTACAGCGAATGACCGGCACACTGGCGTGAACCATGCGACTCGAGCGCCGTCGATGACCGAACAGCCCACCAGGTGGCCGCGACTACGCCGCTACGCCCTCCGTACGGCTGTCACGTTCGTCGCGGTAGTCGCCGTCCTGATCGGCGCGGCGTTCGCGGCGACGACGGTGCTGCACATCCCCTCGCCACCGACACTGCTGCGGCTGATGACGACGCCACCTTCGAGCCAGGGCGAACTGTTCCCGAGCCGGACCGTGGCCGCCTCCCCCACCCCGCGCCCCCTGCCCGTCGCGACCGCGCCGCTGCCGGCCACGGTTCCGTGGCGCGGATCGCGAATTTCGGTCGCACAATTCCTCGACACCACGCACACCAACTCGTTCCTGGTTCTGCGCGGCGGTGCGCTGACCCACGAGTGGTACCGCGACGGCATCGAGGCGACTACACGCCATTCCTCATGGTCGGTGGCGAAGTCGGTCGTGTCACTGCTGACCGGCCGGGCCATCGACGCGGGGAAACTGCGCGAGGACGACCGGCTGGTGGACATCCTGCCCGAGCTGGCTACCGGCGGCGAATACGACACCGTCACCATCCGAGACCTGTTGGACATGACTTCCGGCGTCGACGTCGCGGAGAACTACAACAAGTACATGCCACTGACCGGGACCGCCCGGATGTATCTCACCGAAGATCTGGCCGGCTTCGTCCACTCACACCGCGGCCTCCGGTTCATCCCGGGGAGCGCGGGCGAGTATCGCAGTGTGGACACCCAACTGCTGGGCATGGCGCTGGCCAAGGTCGAGAGGCTACCGCTGGGCGAATTGTTGCAGCGCGACATCTGGGGTCCGATCGGCGCGCAGGACGACGCGCTGTGGAACCTCGACCACGCCGGCGGACAGGAGAAGGCGTTCTGCTGCCTCAACGCCACCGCCCGCGATTTCGCCAAGATCGGCAGGTTGGTGCTGGACGGGGGGCGGGCCGGCGACGCGCAGATCGTGCCGCCCGCATGGCTCGACCGCATCCGCATTCCGGCGCCGCACCAGGTCGGCGACTGGCGCTACGGGGCGCAGTGGTGGCACCCCACAGGCGGAAACGACCAGGAAATCTCAGCAGTCGGGGTGTATGGGCAGTACATCTACATAGACCCGCCGAGCGGCACGGTCATCGTGAAACTCAGTGATCACGGGACCACCCAGGACGAGCAGGAGACTGTCGACGTGTTCCGTGCGATCGCACGGCGCTGAGGCGGCACCCGAAATACGCCGGGCTCGGCGAGCGTTGGGACTGGCGATCGCACCTTGGAGGAGACCCATGATCGACGTCCCGCTGTCCGTACTGGATCTCGCGCCGGTGCAATCCGGCCGCACCGTCGGCGAGGGACTCGATGCGACCACCGAATTGGCGCGCCGCACCGAGGGGTTGGGCTATCACCGCTTCTGGGTCGCCGAACACCACAACATGCCGGGCATCGCCAGCTCGGCGCCGAGCGTACTGCTCGCCCACCTGGCGGCCGCCACCTCGACCATCCGGATGGGTTCCGGCGGGGTGATGCTGCCCAACCACGCGCCGCTGGTGGTCGCCGAACAGTTCGGCACCCTACACGCGCTGCATCCCGGACGGGTCGACCTGGGCATCGGGCGGGCGCCGGGCACCGACCAGGCGACCGCCCGTGCGCTGCGCCGGACCGAGGACGGATTGTCGGTGGAGTCGTTCCCCCAGGAACTGGCGGCGTTACTCGGCTACTTCCGCGGCTCCGATCCCGGTGGCATCGCCGCGACGCCGGGCCGTGGCGAGGAGCCGGAGGTCTGGCTGCTCGGCTCCAGCGGCTACAGCGCCCAGGTCGCCGCGGTGCTCGGCCTGCCGTTCGCCTTCGCCCACCACATCAGCCCGGCCAACACCGAGTCCGCGCTGGCGCTCTACCGCGAGTACTTCCGGCCGTCGGCACACCTGGAACGCCCGTACGCGATGGTCGCGGTGGCCGCGATCTGCGCCGACACCGACGAGCGCGCCGAAACCCTCGCCGTGCCCCGCGACCTCGCCTTCCTGAACCTGGTGAGCGGCAGGCCGCAGGCGCTGGCGAACCCGGAGCAGGCGGCCGCGTTCCGGCCTTCCGAGCGCGAGCGCGCATTCATCGAGCAGCGCAGGGCCGGACAATTGCTCGGATCGCCGGAGACCGTGCGCGCTCAGCTGGAAGACCTGCTGCGGCGCACCGAGGCAGACGAGTTGATGATCAACACGCTGGTCTACGACATCGACGACCGCGTCCGCTCTTTCGAATTGATCAAGGAGAAGGTCGCGGCCTGACCACCTCACCTCAGTCGGATAGCGGCGCACCGAGCGAGGCTCGTGCAGCACCCGCAAGGCCGGGTTCCCTTGGGCGGGTTCGACCAGTTCTGAGTCGCGGTAGCGCTGCTGCACGGCTCGCGTCGGGGTCAGCGCGGTCTGCGTCGTAGTCGTCATCCTCCCGCGGCGCTCGGCTCGCCGTCCGCAGCCTGAGCCGAAACGCAGGTAGCCTGAGTAAGGTAATCCTAATAACGCCGACAATTGGAGGTTCCCTATGGCACGACCCCGCACCACCCTCACGGTGCAACGCACCGAATGGCTGACCCCGCACCTGATCCGCGTCCACCTCGGCGGGCCTGGTTTCGCCACGTTCCGGCCCAGCGAGTTCACCGACTCCTACGTGAAGTTCATCTTCCCGCGTGACGGGAGCGAGGTGGTGCGCACTTACACCGTCCGCTCAGTGGATCAGACCGCCGGGGAGATCGCCGCGGACTTCGTCTTCCACGGCGCGGAGGGAATCGCGGGACCGTGGGCGGCCTCGGTACAGCCGGGCGAGACCATCGACCTCTACGGCCCCGGCGGCGCCTACACCCCGCGCTCGGACGCCGACTGGCACCTGTTGGCCGGCGACGAGGCAGCGCTGCCCGCCATCGCGACCGCGCTGGAGGCGATGGACACCGACGCGACCGGGCTCGCGTTCGTCGAGGTCGCGGGCCCCGACGACGAGCTGCCGCTGAAGAAGCCGGACGGCGTCGAGCTCACCTGGCTGCACCGCGGCGTCCGCCCGCCGGGCGAACTGCTCGCACAGACCGTCCGCCAGGCGCCGTGGGCGCCGGGGCAGGTCCAGGTCTTCATCCACGGCGAGGCGCAGACCGTCATGCACGAGCTGCGCCGCTACGTGCGCCGAGAACGCGGCGTGCCCGCCGAATGGGCCGCGTCGATCTCCGGCTATTGGCGCCTCGGTCGCACCGAGGAGGGCTTCCGGCAGTGGAAGGCCGAACTCGACACGACAGAGGCCGCGGTGGCCGCCTCGGCCAACAGCTGAGCTGCGCGACCCGCGGCGCCGGGGGTGGTATCCACCTGAAGGCATTGCTGCCCAAGGTTATTCAACGATCAATCCTTCCAGCCGCTCGACGCAAGGATGGCATCCCAGGTGAGCGAGGGTAGTTCGGGGTGGCGTTGACGCACGAGCTCACCGGCCAAGCTCCCGGGTGACGCCTTGCGCCGATCAGCCAGCGCCTGAGCTTCGATGACGTCGGCCAGGGCACGGCTGCCACCGAGTCGTGGAAGGCACCGTGCACCAGCTCGCCGTACCCGGGCGGCAGGTCGGTCGGCGTGCCAGCGACCTCGATGCCGATACCGTCCACGGCGGTCCAGGTCTCCGGCGGTCGGCGCCTGCGGTATACCGGCGAGTCGGTGAAAACCCGAGGTGTGGGCGGCGATCGCGTCCCAGATCATGTCCACCTCCTGTCGGTGACACCGTTGTCCTCCACGAACTGTGCGACGAAGTCGGCGCCGTCGAACTCGAATCTCTGGTCGCCGCGCGCGATGTCGGCCAGGCCGATGTCGTGCAGTGCGCAGATGAGATACCTGGGCTCCTCGTCGTAGTCGAACGTCATCGCTCGCCTCCATGAGCCCGGTCTCGGGCCCACCCGGCAGGTCGGCAAGGACACGTCTCCCACAGATCCGGACAGGCCGGATGCCGGCTCGCCCTCGGCGGCGATGATCAGGGCCTCGCGGCGGCGAGCCACCGGAGGGCAGTAGTGGCCCTCCGGCGGCTCGCCGGATATCCGAGACGAACTAGTGCTACTGCTGGGGCACGCGCAACGCGTCCTCCACGAACTTCGTGGTGTACGTCTCGGACAGGTCGATGCGATCGCGCACGGGCTGCACGTTCTTCGAGTACTTGCCGAGAATATCCAAAACGTTTTGCGCGCCTTCGCGTTTCATCAGCCCATCGCCGTTGAACATGCCGATCGAGTCGCGGATCGACTGGACGTAGAGGTCCTTGCCCGCGCTGGCATACTGCGACGGCATCTTCGCCGCGATCTCCTCCGGCGTGTGCGCCTTGATCCACTGCAATGTCTGCACGAACGCCGCGGCGAGCTTTCGCACGATGTCCGGATGGGCATCGATCGTCGCGCAGTTCATGTACAGCGAGGACGCCGGATACAACCCGCCGAGCGCCGCCCTGGTGCCTGCTTCGGTGCGCATGTCGACCAGGACTCGCGCCTCGCCGGAGTTCACCATCTGTGCGACGGTCGGGTCGGTGGTCATGCCCGCGTCGATGCCGTCGTGATTCATGCCTGCGATGAAGGTCTGGCCGGCGCCGACTTTCACCCGCGTGTAGTCGGCGGTGGACATGCCCTCCTGACCTGTCAGCGCCTGGGTGAGGAAGTCGGTCGAGGAACCGAGCGATGTCACGCCCAGATTCTTGCCGCGCAGATCGGCAGGCGAGGTGATGGACGCCGCGTCCGCCGCCGACACCAACTCGACCTCACCCGGTACGTCGGACAACTGCACCACCGAGCGGATGCACTGATCCTTGGCCTGCAGATCGATGGTGTGGTCGTAGAACCCGACCACGGCCTGCACGTCGCCGGTGAGCAGCGCGGTTTCCGCGGTGGCGCCGGACTGCTCGCCGAGCAGCTTCACGTCGATGTCGTTGCGTTCGAAAAAGCCGAGCTGCTGGGTGAGCATGGCGGGCAGATAGATCACCTTCTCCAGCCCGCCGACCATGATGGAGATCTGCGGTCGGCCGTCGGACATCGGAATACTTCGGGAATCCCGGCATCCCGTGGCCAGCAGCAGTGCCGCGACCGCGACGACGACAAACGTCAGATGCTTGCGGTGGCTCATGGTCAGATCCCGTGGTTCGAGGTCGCCTGCGACGGACGCCATTTCAGCAGCCGATTCTCCGCCATGCCGATCGCCCACTCGGCGATCAGCGCGATCACCGTGATGATGATCATGCCTGCGTAGATGCCCGCCGAGTCGAAGGTGCCCTGGGCGTTGCTGATCAGCAGGCCCAAACCCTTGCTGGCTCCCGCGTATTCGCCCACGACCGCGCCGATCAGGGCGAAGCCGAAGGCGGTGTGCAGGCTGGACAGAATCCAGGTGGTGGCACTCGGCAATACGATGGACACCAGCACCTGCCGACGGCTCGCACCGAGGATGCGGGCGTTGTTGATGACATTGCCGTCCACCTCGCGTGCACCGGTGAACGCGTTGAAGAACACCGCGAAGAACACCAGCACCACGACGGTCGCGACCTTCGAGCTCAACCCGAGACCGAACCAGATGATGAACAGCGACGCGAGCACGATGCGCGGAACCGCATTGAGCGCCTTGATGAACGGCGCGAGTACGTCGGCCCAGTACCGGCTGCGGCCTAGTAGCACACCGAGCACGATGCCCGCCACCGTGCCGATCGCGAAGCCGAGCACCGCCTCCTGCACGGTGGTGTAGATCTGCAGCCAGACCGAGCCGAACTGGGTTCCGTCAGTAAACCATTCGACCAGACGCGCCCAGATCAGCGAGGGCTTGGAGTAGAAGAACGGATCGATCCATACCGACGCGGTGAGCTCCCACGCCCCGAGCCACAGCGCCACCAGCACAGCGCGTAGGCCCCAGGTCCGGACGCGGGCACGCCGGGCACTGGTGCGCACCCTGGCGAGGATCTGCTCCTCGGTCTCGTTCTCCACCACCGGCGTGGCGGCGCCGTTCTTGTCCAGCACGTCATGCGACACGGGAGGCTCCCTTCGCTCGAGCCGCCTCGACCTGGTCGCGCAGCGTTTCCCAGATTTCTTTGTAGATGTCGCGGAACTCGGTGGTGAGCCGCACGTCCTCGACACTGCGCGGCCGCTCGAGCCCCACGGTGAAGTCGCCGCAGATGGTGGCCGGGCTCGCGGTCATGACGACAACCCGGTCGGCGAGCACGATCGCCTCCTCCAGGTCGTGGGTGACGAAGATAACCGCGGCGCGGTGTCCATTGCGGCGTTCGCGGGCCCCTCCGTGGTTACGCAGGCTGCCGCCTTCGGGCCCGTCGCTCACGCCGGCGCCCGCCCAGACCCGCAGAAGTTCGTCCTGCATGAGCTGGCGGGTCTGCACATCCAGCGCGCTGAACGGCTCGTCCATCAGCAGGATTTCCGGTCCGTTGACCAGTGTCTGCGCCAGCGCGACGCGCTTACGCATGCCGCCGGACAGCTGGTGCGGGTAGTAGCCCTCGAACCCCGCCAAGCCCACCTTGCGCACCCACGCCGACGCCTTCGCCCGCGCCTCGGATTTCGACGCGCCACACAGGCGCGGGCCGAGCGCTACGTTGTCCAACACGCTCTTCCACGGCAGCACCGCGTCCTGCTGGAACATGTAGCCGATGCCGTCGGGGATGCCGTGCACGACCTTGCCATGCACCAGTGTCTGTCCGGCCGAGGCCGGTTCCAGGCCGGACACCAGGGAGAGCGTGGTGGACTTGCCGCACCCGGTGGGGCCGACGACGGCGACGAATTCGCCGGGGCGCACCTTCAGGTTCAGGTTACGCACAGCGGTGTGGATGCCGCCGCCGCTGCCGGGGAAGCGCTTCGTCGCGCTCCGCAGCTCGATCAGTGGTTCAATCATTGCTTCCTACTCCTGCGAGATCGGGATAGGGCGAACGTACGTGTCCCGAGTCACACCTCGGAGCTTGTGCGCACAACCGCCACAAACACGGGATTCGCAGGTTTTGCGCATTCTGCTCACGGTGCGGGGAGTGGTCTGACAACTTCGCCCGCCCTCAGACCGCGCCGGGTCGAGCGGAGCCGAGACAGCCGCATAACAGGCGCAGCCGGACGAAGTCCGCCCTCAGACCGCGCCGGGTCGAGCGGAGGCGAGACAGCCGCATAACAGGCGCAGCCGGACGAAGTCCGCCCTCAGACCGCGCCGGGTCGAGCGGAGGCGAGACAGCCGCCTATGCTGCGGCCATGGCCACTGAGCGCGTACGGGCCGTGCGGTTGCGAACCCAGGTTCTGCTTTTGCAGATCGTGGTCGTCACGCTGACGCTCGGGGTCGCGTTCGCGGTGTTCGGCTACCTCACCGAGCAGCGGCTGCGCGACGCATACGGGCAGCGTGCGCTGGCCATCGCCCGCACCGTCGCGGCCGACCCGGTGGTGCGCGGCGAGGTGAGCGGGTACGCGCCTGGTGTGGTTACCGCCGACCCGGAACTGCACAGGGAGCTCGCCGCGGGGCCGCTGGAGCGGATCGCGGTCGACGCGACGCAGCGGAACGAGGCACTGTTCGTGGTGATCACCGACGATGCGGGCATCCGCCTCGCGCATCCGGACCAGAACCGGCTCACCGAGCACGTCAGCACCGACCCGTCCGAAGCGCTCGCGGGCCGGGAGGTGATCGACGAGGAACGCGGCACGCTCGGCGACTCGGTGCGGGCGAAAGTTCCTGTGCTGGAACCAGATTCGTTGCGTGTCGTGGGCGCGGTGAGTGTCGGCATCGCTACCGACGCGGTGCACGATCAGCTGCTGGACGATCTGCGCACCGCGGGCATGCTGGTCGGTGCCGCGCTGCTGGTCGGCATCGCCGGTTCGATCCTGCTCGCCCGGCGCTGGCGCGGGCTGACGCTCGGGCTCGAGCCCGGCGAACTCGCCGAACTCGTGCGCGGTCAAGCCGCGGTGCTGCACGGCATCGGCCGCGGGGTGCTCGCCGTGGATTCGTCCTGGCGTACGACGTTCGTCAACGACGAGGCGCGCAGGCTGCTCGGCATCGGACCGGACATCGGGCGACCGGTGGACGAGGTCGGCTTGACCCCTCGCGTCTTGGAAGTGTTTCACGGCCTGGACGAACAACCCGCCTCCGCGACGGTCGGTTCGCATATAGTCATCGTCTCCGCGCGGCGGGTCAGCCGCGACGGGCGCGATCTCGGCGCGGTGCTCACCGTGCGCGACCGCACCGACGTGGAGTCGCTGACCAGGCAACTCGACGCTGTGCAGTCGATGAGCACGGTGCTGCGCGCGCAGCGGCACGAATTCTCCAACAAGATGCATTTGATCAGCGGCCTGCTGCACAGCGGACGCGTCGAGGAGGCGTCGCGATCGATCGACGAGTTGATCGGCGCGGGACCGCTCGGCGCCGCGACACCGGGAATCGACGCCATTCACGACGCCTACCTCCAGGCGTTCCTGGCCGCCAAGGCCGCGCACGCCAGGGAGAGCGGCGTCGAACTCGTGCTCGGTCCGAACACCTGGGTGGAGGGCAGCCTCGCCGACCCCGTGGACGTGACGACGGTCCTGGGCAACCTACTCGACAACGCGATAGAGGCAGTCCGCGCCTCCGGCCGTTCACTGCCGCAGGTGGAAGTCGAATTGGTGCAAGAGGATTCGACATTGCACATCACCGTCGCCGACAGCGGTGACGGTGTCGCGCCCGAGCTGGTCGATTCACTCTTCACCGAGGGGACTTCGACCAGGGAGGACCACGGCGTCCCTGGCGGACGGGGGGTCGGCCTGGCCCTGATCCGCCAGATCGCGCGTGCCCACGGCGGCGACGTGCGTCTGTCCAGCGCTGGTGGCGGCGAACCACCGCTCACCGGCGCCGAATTCATCGCCCGCATGCCCGGAGTGCTTGTCGACAGCGAGGTGCCATGGCCGCAGCAGATCTGAATGTTCTCGTCGTCGACGATGACTTCCGGGTCGCGAATCTGCATGCCGGAATAGTCGACTCCATCGCCGGTTTCACCATAGCGGGTACCGCCAACACCCTCGCGACCGCGCGGGAACGCGTCGCAGCAGAGCCGATCGATCTCGCGCTGGTCGACGTCTACCTCCCGGACGGTTCCGGCATCGACTTCGTCCGCGAGATCTTGTGCGACGCCATGATTCTCACCGCGTCCGCCGAGAGCGACACCGTGCGGGCGGCCATCGCCTCGGGCGCGCTGGCCTACCTCGTGAAGCCGTTCCCGCATACCGAGCTGGCCGCCCGGCTGGCCGCGTACGCCCGCTACCGCCGCATCCTTGCCGTACCGCAGGTCGACAACGCTCGGGTGTCGGCCGCGCTCCATGCCCTGCGGCCTGCGGCAGCCGCCAGTACCCCCGCCGTGGTCGGCTCCCCCACCAAAGACCTCGTCCTGCAATCGATTGTCGAGGCGGGTGCACCCTTGTCCGCGGGCGAGGTCGCCACCGCCATCGGCATCTCGCGCGCCACCGCGCAGCGCTATCTGGCCACCCTCGTCACCAGCGGCGCGGTGCGCATGGGCCTGCGCTACGGCAGCACCGGCCGCCCCGAACAGGAGTACTCCGCCGCGCCCCAGCGGTGAGTCACCACGCACCGTTCACCAGCGATCGACGACCGACGGGAACCGCCGTGCGCACGGCTCGTCCGGGGTGTGCACCGCGCTCACCACGTCGCTGATCAGCCGATATAGGTGCGGGTGCAGCGCTGGACCATTGACACGGGGGCCCCGCGACACTTGCCCCTTCGATACTGATGATGACGGCCGACAGCGTGGCGCACGGATCGAAGTTTCCGGCGAACCCGCCCCGGATCGGCGGCCCACCGCGTCCTCGTCGCCGGAGCCGCATTTCGAACAGTCTGCGCCCGAGCGGTCTGCGCTGCCGAACCGGTGTTGTCAGGGCGAAGAAGCCGCCATATCTCGACGGGCGCGGCGGATCCTGGCGCGGTAGCGTCAGCGCATGCGCAGCCTCGAAGTCGCCATTATCGGGTATGGCTTGGCCGGGTCGATTTTCCATGCCCCATTCATCGCCGCCGAGCCTCGGATGCGGGTGGCTGCTGTGGTCACGTCGTCGGCGGAGCGTGCCGCACAGGCGCGGCGCGAACACCCGGGCGTGCGTGTCGTGTCGCACGCCGACGATCTGTTCACCGAACCAGCGGGGCTCGACCTCGTCGTGGTCGCCACGCCCAACCGCTCGCACGCGCCGTTGGCCGCGCAGGCGCTCGACGCGGGACTGCCGGTGGTGGTCGACAAGCCGTTCGCAGTCTCGGTGACCGACGCGGAGTCCGTGGTCGCGCAAGCCGAGCAGTCCGGCCTCGCGCTGTCGGTCTTCCAGAACCGGCGCTGGGATGGTGACTTCCAGACCGTGCGCGAACTCGTCGAGACCGGAAAGCTCGGCCGGGTACGACGGTTCGAGTCGCGGTTCGAACGCTGGCGGCCGGTGCCGAAGGGCGGCTGGCGGGAGATCGGCTCCGACGAGGACGGCGCGGGTATCCTCCTCGATCTCGGCAGTCATCTGGTCGACCAAGCCGTGACGCTGTTCGGACCGGTGCTCTCGGTGTACTGCGAACTGGACCAGCGGCGCGAGGGCGTGCGCAGCGACGACGATGCCTTCGTCGCGCTCACCCATACTTCCGGCGTGCGCTCGCACCTGTGGATGAGCGCCGTGGCGCCCCAACTCGGTCCGCGTTTCCGAGTTCTGGGCTCCGAGTCCGGGTTCGTAAGCTATGGACTCGACCCGCAGGAGGAGGCACTGCGGTCCGGCCGCCGTCCCGGCGACGGCGCCCCATGGGGCACAGTCGAACCCGAGCACTGGGGGCTGCTGGGCGCCGAACCGGACACCGTGCCGATACCGACCGCTCCGGGCGACTACCTCGCGTTCTACTCCGCGATGGCCGCGGCGCTGCTCGACGGCGCGCCCGTACCGGTCGACCCGCGCGACGCCGTCACCACGCTGCGTCTGCTGGCCAAGGCGCGGGAATCGGCGGACACGGGTGTGACCGTGACCGCCTGATCTGGTCACCTCCACTGCTACTCGATAACGTCGGCACCTGGTGTCGACGGCATCGCGTCGACCACTCGGTGGAGAGGACATCCGAATGGGTTCAACGATTTTCGCGGTACTTCTACCGCTGGCCCTCGCCTTGGTGATGTTCGGGCTCGGATTGACGCTGACACCGGATGATTTCGCGCGGGTGCTGCGGTTTCCGAAGGCCGCGGTGATCGCGCTGGTGTGCCAGATGGTCGTGTTGCCCGCGATCTGCCTCGGCTTGATCTACCTGTTCGGCCTGGACGGCGCGCTGGCGGTCGGCATGATGCTGCTCGCCGCGTCGCCGGGCGGACCATCGGCCAACCTGTTCAGCCATATCGCCGGGGGCAATGTGGCGCTGAACATCACGCTCACCGCGATCAATTCGGTGCTCGCGGTGCTCACCATGCCGCTGGTCGTCGCCCTGTCCTACACGTTGTTCCTGGACGACGAGGGATCACTCGGGCTGCGACCGGACAAGTTCGCCCAGGTCTTCGCCATCGTGCTGGTGCCGGTCGCGATCGGGATGTGGGTGCACCGGCGGTTCACGTCGTGGTCGGAGCGGATGCGCGGCACCGTGAAGATTTTGTCCATCGTGGTGCTCGCGCTGGTGGTTGCCGCCGCGGTGGGCAAGAACTTCGACACGCTCACCGAGAACATCGGCACGCTGGCCTCGATCTGTTTGCTGTTCGCGGTCGCGAGTCTGACCATCGGCTACTTCACACCCCGGTTGTTCGAGGTGGATGCCGACCAGGCGATCGCCTCGGCGATGGAGATCGGCGTCCACAACGGGGCGATCGCGATCGCCGTCGCCGCATCGGTACTCGGCAACGACACCATGGCCGTGCCGGGAGCGGTGTACGGCGTGCTGATGAACATCCCCGCGGCCATCGCGGCATATCTGCTGGCCAGGCGGGCGCGCCGGCGCCTGCCCACGCCGGTGCCGAGCGAGGCGGGCTAGCCGCAGGTCAGCGGCGACTACGGGCGATTCGGACACGAACCGGCCCGGTGAGTAGCCTTTCGGAAGTTCGACCCCATTCGAAGGGAGCCAGCTGCGCGATGCAACCGCTCGGTGCGAACGATCCGACGTGGATCGGGGACTACCGGCTGCTCGGCCTGCTCGGCGCGGGCGGCATGGGCCGGGTCTATCTGGGGCGGAACGCGGGCGGGCGCACGGTCGCGGTCAAGGTCATCCGCCCGGACATGATCGATGCCGAATTCCGCGAGCGCTTCCGACGCGAGGTCACCGCGGCACGCCGGGTCGGCGGACGGTTCACCGCGCCGGTGCTCGATGCCGACGTGGACGCCGATCCGCCGTGGCTGGCCACGGGTTATGTGGCCGGGTTCTCGCTGGCCGACGCGGTCGACAAATACGGTCCGTTCACCGAGACCTCGATACTCGTGCTGGCGCACGGGCTGGTCGAGGCACTGGTGGCGGTGCATGGGGCAGGCGTGGTGCACCGCGACCTCAAACCCTCGAATGTTCTCCTCGCCCTCGACGGTCCCCAGGTGATCGATTTCGGCATCGCCCGCGCTGTCGATGACAGCGCGCTCACCACCACCGGAAAGGTCATCGGCTCACCGGGATTCATGTGTCCGGAGCAGGTGACCGGCGATCCGGTGGGCCCGCCGGCAGACATCTTCGCGCTTGGCGGGGTGTTGGTGTTCGCCGCGACGGGCCACGGGCCGTTCGGCGTCGGCGAAACCGTGCAGCTGCTCTGGCGGGTGGTGTACGAGAAGCCGCAGCTCGACGACGTACCGGAACGGCTGCGGCCGCTGCTGGCAGCTTGCCTGACCAAGGATGTCACGGCACGCCCGACCCTGGACCAGCTGCTCGCCGAGCTGACGGCACTAGGAATTCCCGATCGGGGCGGCTGGCTCCCGGCCCCTGCGCTCGAGGAGGTCAGCAGGCGCGCGGTAGAGCTGCTCGACCTGGACTCCGGCCCTGTCGACCGGTCGAAGCCCCCGAAACCCGGGCCGCCGGATCCCGCGCGAACCGCCGATACCGTGGTCCGCTCGACGCCACCACCGCACCAGCAGCAGTATCCGCGGGGTAGCGACTCCGGACGGTCGGCGCCGACGCAGGGATGGCGCGGAGGGTCTGCCACACCACGCCGCCCCGCCCGCGCCGTGTTGATCGCGGGGGCGCTCGTAGTCGGCATCGCGGTCGCGGCTGCCTCGTTCGTGGTCGGCGCCCAGCTGCGGAACAAGGACTCGAACGGCTCCGACGCGATGACCGATGGCCGCTCCCCGTCGGCCGTAGCGGATTCCGCGGGCACCCGGACGGTCAGCGGTTCTCCCTCCTCGAAGGTGCCAAAAGCCTTAGTCGGCGAATGGAGAGGGGTTGCCCGCGACAACTTCGCGTCGTTCGACATCGTGCTGACCATCCGGGACGGAAAAGTCGGCGAAGAAGTCGCGGCGTCGTCGAACACCGGCAAGGTGTCCGGTAGCCGCTGTGAACGCGCCGAAACCCTGACCAGCGCAACCAAGACCGAGATCGCCTTGGTCGCGCGGCTTTCCGGCGGCGCGGCCGACTGCCTGGATAACGGGTCCGCCTCCACCGTCAAGCTGCTGCCGGACGGTTCGGTGTCTTACAGCACCTCCGGCTTCATCGGCAACATCGAAGGCGTGCTGCGCAAGGGTTAGTGCGCCGGCGCCCATCCCCGAGAACCTCGTACGCAGGCGGGTAGCGCCACACGCGATGCTCCAGCGCGAGTGAGAACCAGAGCCGGGGCGCATGCACGCTGGAGACCGGGCTTGCCTCCCCCTCATGGAGCGTGCCGTCGCTGGCATGAGGAGGGGAGCTGGGACGACTCAATCCACCCGAGGCGGCCTACTCAGGCCGTTTCGTGCCGACGACGCCGTCGTGGCTGGTGGTCGCCGCCCGGAAGGCACGCCGTGAGCGCGGCTGTCCGATGGCGGTTAAGGTGCGGCGGTGGATAGAGCCGAATTTGTCGAGCGCGGTGCCTCCATCGCCGACCGTCTGACGACAACCCAAGCACAGCCGCCGTGGTGGCTGGTCGCCGCCGCCGCGGTGGCCGCGCTCGTGCTGGTGGGGTACACCCCGATCTGGCGGTTGACTCGCAATATCGTCACCCTCGCGCACGAAGGTGGTCACGCCCTGGTCGCGCTGCTGACCGGCCGCAGGCTCAACAGCATCAGATTGCATTCGGACACTTCGGGTCTCACGGTGTCGAGCGGAAAACCGTACGGCCTCGGGATGATCCTTACCACGATGGCGGGCTATCCGGCACCGCCGCTGCTCGGTTTAGGGTTCGCGGCGCTACTCGGCGCGAGCCGGATCACGTTGATGCTCTGGACCGCCATAGCGCTGCTCGCCGCGCTGCTGATCAAGATCAGGAACATCTATGGCGGCATTACCGTGCTCGGTCTCGGAGCGGTCGTCTTCGTCGTGTCGTGGTTCGGAACCGACACGCTGCAAGCCGGTTTCGCCTATCTGGGCGCCTGGTTCCTGCTGTTCGCCGGGGCGCGACCGGTGGTCGAACTCCAGCGCGGGCGCTCCCGGCAGCAGCGATCCCGGCACCACGACGTCGACTCCGACGCCGACCAGCTCGCCCGGCTCACCCATCTGCCCGGCCTGCTGTGGGTGGTGGTGTTCGTCGCGATCGCGGTGGGAGCGCTGCTGCTCGGGGCGGGGCTGCTCGTCTCCGACATCGCCGAACTCTGCCTTCCGCAGTTGTCCTCCGGCGCCTGCCCCACGCGCTGACCGACGCGGCTACCGCCTTCATCCCGCTCGGTGGCGTCATAGCCACCGCGACCAGCCTCCGGGTCATGATCGGATTCGCCGCCGTGACACTGCTCGCCAGCTGCCTAATGCTTCCATGGCGACCGTATGGTCTGTAAGTGCCGCTATCCCAGCGCTGCTACCGCATCCGTGACCAGATCCTCTGGTGTGCGGGTTGCGTCGATCGTGACGCCGTTCTCGTCGGCGGCCAACGGCTCCAACGCCGCCAGCTGCGAATCGAGCAGGCTCGGCGGCATGAAGTGCCCGCGGCGCCCGGTCATGCGGCGCGCGAGTTCAGTTCGCGGCGCGGCCAGATGCACGAAGAACGCCTCGAAAACCCCCGCCCGCAACTGGTCGCGGTAGCCGCGTTTGAGCGCCGAGCAGCTGACCACGCCGCCCTGCTCGGTGTGCTCAGCCAGCCAAGCGGCCACCGCGTCCAGCCAGGGCGCCCGGTCCGCGTCGTCCAGCGGCGTCCCGGCCGCCATCTTCGCGACGTTCGCCGCCGGATGGAAGTCGTCCCCTTCGGCGTACTCGACGCCCAGCACGTCGGCCAGCCGGGCGCCGACCGTCGACTTCCCGGACCCCGACACTCCCATCACCACGATCACCGGTGCGCCTTCCCGTGCCGGCATGTCGAACTCCTCCGCTGGCGTCTCGAACCAGACCGATCCAGTGATCGGCCCGGCATATCGGACACCGACACTATCGGCGGAGATCTGGGCAACCGACGCAGCGCACCCCCCACCGACGGCGTGCGCCCCACCCGCGGCTCGGCGCGCCGTTCTCGGGCACGATGTCCCCGATGTCGGGGCACCATGCCGGTCGAACTCGCTCGAACCATCGCGCGGTTCCATTGTGCCTCGCGCAAGACGATCGAATCGCGGCGCCGGTCGCCGCGTCCTGCCCGACGTGGGCGCCATAAGGCCCACCGTCCTGGCATCGGCGCTGCCCAGGCTGATCCGGAACCCGCGAGGCAGGGTCTCGGGCTCGGATGACGAGCGCGGCTTCCGCCTCGTCACTTCTCCGGACATGTCGAATCAGGCTTTGACGGCGCCGACTCGAGTTGCTCGGGGTGGTCCAGGCCGCGGCGATTGCCGAAGGCGCAGCGATCAGCCTGTGGCTATCGGCCTCCGTGACGCACCATTTAGTGCGGTTCTCCCACGCGAGGCGGCCGGAGGCTGGACCATAGATCGTGCAGTCAGATGGGGGCCGCGTTCTTTTCTGTTGTGTTCAGCGATCCGTATCCGCCACTCAGGAGGAAAAGATCCATGATGACTACTCGGAACTGTCAGCGCTCTGCCCGCACTGCGGCTGTCTTCGTAACGATGGGTGCCGCCCTGGTGTTGGCCGCTGCTCCCGCTCTCGCCGACAACGTTGTCGACATCGCTGGTGTCGAACCGAGCAACGTCGGAGTCAACTACAGCTGTGATGCCTCCGCCGGGGTGACACGCCTGCAGGCGATGGCGGGGGAACCCACCGCGGAACAGCCTGCAGCCGCCGGCAACCAGAACGACCTCATCTGTGACGGCGCCCAACACGTCGCCACCGTCCCCTTGGCGGGAGCCAACGGCGAGGCGCCACTGCAGTCGGGCAAGGTTGTGCAGGTGCGAGTTGCCTTGACCGGTCAGGACGATGTCGTCATATCCGGGCAGACGAAAGTGCTCACTCTGGGGTGAGCCCTGTCGTTGACTCGAAGGACGCCGCGGGGCACCGACCCGGCATAGGGTTGGGCACATGACGCCGCTGCAGCGCTATATCGCAGAAGAGATCGCCACCGACCACGCCGACGGCATCCTCACCCGGCGGGAAGCGTTGCGCCGGTTGGCTCTGCTCGGCTTCGGGGTCACCGCCGCGGGTGCGCTGCTCGCCGCCTGTACCGGCGGTGACAACGGAATCACCGATTCGGCGCCTTCGCCTGCGACACCCTCGCCGCCGCCCACATCCCCGTCGGCTCCGCCGGGCTCAGCCACCGCGGCCACCACGACTGCCATCACGTTCGGCGGATCCGACGGGAAGCAGCTACAAGCCGCGTGGGCGGCGGCACCGCAGCCGCGCGGCGGGGTGCTGGTCATCCACGAGAACAAGGGCCTCACCGACCACATCCGCTCGGTGACCGGGCGATTCGCGGGTGCCGGATACTCCGCGCTCGCGGTCGACCTGCTTTCCGCACAGGGCGGCACCGCCGCGTTCACTGATCCGGCCGCGGCGACCGCCGAACTGAGCCGCATTCCGCAGGAACAGTTCGTGGCCGACCTGCGGTCCGGGCTCGACGAACTGCAGCGGCGGGTCGAGGGAAAGAAACTCGGCACGACCGGCTTCTGCTTCGGCGGCGGCCTGGCGTGGTTGCTGCTGGCCTCCGGGCCGTCGCCGCTTTCCGCCGCGACGCCCTTCTACGGACCGTTCCCGGACAACGGTGATCTGTCCGCGTCCAAGGCCGCCGTGCTTGCCATCTACGCGGCGGCCGACACCCGGGTGAACGCCTCCCGCCCGGCCGCCGAGGCGGCGCTGGCTCGTGCGGGCGATCCGCACGAGATCTTCATCGCCCCGGACGCCGACCACGCATTCTTCAACGACACCGGCCCGCGCTACAACGCCACGGCGGCCACCGAAGCCTGGCGCCGCGTACTGGACTGGTACGGCACCTACCTCGGCTGACCCGCTTCCGCCCACTGTGCAGGGGTCACAAGCGCCGCGGCACGGCTGCGCGGTCGGCAATAGCGCGAACGGGCGGAGGTGCGTCACAGTGAACTGGGTCCTCGAAATGAAGCCGCGTTCGCGCGAACAGGACCGGCCCAGGCCGAAGCCGCGGCGGATCGGCCATGGTCGATGACAACGGACGATTCGACGTCCACAGACCATCGAAGGTGGACACGCATGAGACAGGTGAACGCCCGCGATCGAGGCCCGTGCGCGGCGATCGCCGCACTTGTTGTCGTGGGCGCGGTCGCGGCGTGCGCCGGCGACACCACACCCGCACCGACCCATCTTCCCAGCTCGGCAGGCGTCGGCACTACCGCGGCGAGCACCCCAGCGGGTCGACCCGATCTCGACGCTGCCGAGGAGGTGGCAGGCTACGTCGACGTCCCGTGGGGCCTGGCGTTTCTCCCCGGGGGCAGCGCGCTGGTGGCCGAGCGAAACACCGGACGGATCCTGCGGCTGGCACCCGGCCTGGCGCCGGAACAGGTGTACCAGCTACCCGGCGTCGCCGCACGCGGCGAGGGCGGGCTGCTCGGGCTCGCCGTCCCACCGGACTATGCCGAAAAGCGTTATGTCTACGCCTATTTCACCGCCGACACGGACAACCGGATCGTGCGATTCCGGCTCGACGGGCCGCCGGAGGTGCTCGTCACCGGTATTGCGAAAGCAGGCAACCACGATGGCGGGCGGATCGCGTTCGGGCCGGACGGCATGCTCTACGCCGGAACCGGTGACGCCGGGCAGCGCGCCCGGTCGCAGGACCCGGCAAGCCTCAACGGCAAGATCCTGCGCATGACCCCTGAAGGCCGCGCCGCGCCGGGCAACCCGACGCCTGGTTCGCCGGTATACAGTCGCGGCCACCGCAATGTACAGGGGCTCGCGTGGGATCGCTCGGGCCGGTTGTTCACGTCCGAGTTCGGCCAGGATCGGTTCGACGAGATCAACCTGATCGAACCGGGACGCAACTACGGCTGGCCCGCCGTCGAGGGCGCGGCCGGCGTAGACCGCGGCTACACCGATCCGCTCGTCACCTGGGCCACCGCGGAAGCCTCCCCCTCGGGCATCGCGATCGCCGGAGACACCCTCTACGTCGCCGCGCTGCGCGGCCGGCGGCTCTGGACGGTGCCGCTCCAGGACGGCGGCCTTGGCGAGCCACGGGCGGAATTGCGCGATCGCTACGGTCGATTGCGCACCGTGGCCGTGGCGCCGGACGGTGCGCTGTGGCTTACCACCTCCAACACCGATGGCCGGGGCGAAGTCGGCAGTGGCGACGACCGCGTCCTCCGGTTCCCGGCCCGCTGAGCGGACTCGGGTCGTTGCCGTCCGCCGTAACCGTGCGTGTCGGCCACGATCGCCGATCTGGTCAGCCGAAAGTCGGCTGCGGCGGCACTCGCCTGCCGAAACGCCACACAGCCGGAGTCAGCGGCACTCCTGGGCGGTAGGCCAGATGGGCGACGGACGGAGCGTCCAGCACCTGCAGATCCGCACGGGCGCCGACCCGGATCGAGCCGACATCGTCCCTACGCAGCGCTGCTGCCCCGCCCGCGGTCGCGGCGTACACCGCCTCCGCCACCGACAGACCCATCTGCAGAACAGCGGTCGCCACGCAGAAGGCCATCGAGGTGGTGTAGGAGCTGCCGGGATTGGCGTTGGTGGCCAAGGCGACTGTGGCGCCGGCGTCCAGCAGGGTGCGAGCGGGCGCAAGGGGCTGCCGGGTGGACAGGTCGCAGGCGGGCAGGAGGGTAGCGACGGTGTTCGACGCGGCCAACGCCTCGATGTCGTCGGTGGCGAGATAGGTGCAATGGTCCACACTCGCCGCGCCCAGACGCACCGCTAGTTGAACGCCGGGGCCGTGGCCGAGCTGATTGCCGTGTACCCGCAAGCCGAGCCCGCGAGCAGCGGCGGCGCGGAGCACCCGTTCGGCCTGATGCTCGTCGAAAGCGCCTGTCTCACAAAATACATCGGCCCAGCGCACATACGGCGCCACCGCGTCGAGCATCGGACCGCACACCAGGTCCACGTACGACTCCGGGTCCGTGCCTGTCGGTACCAGATGCGCGCCGAGATAGGTCACCTCGTCGGCGGAAGCCGCGGCGATGCGGGCGGAGCGCAGTTCGTCCTCGACACGGAGGCCGTAGCCGGTCTTGGTTTCCAGGCAGGTGGTGCCCTGGCGCCTTGCCTCGGCGAGATGGCGAGCGAGGTTGGCGACCAGATCGTCGTCGGTGGCCTCGCGGGTCGCGGCGACGGTGGTGGCGATGCCACCGGCCCGGTAGGGGCGCCCGGCCATCCTGGCTTCGAATTCGTCGGTCCGGTCTCCGGCGAAGACCAGGTGGCTGTGGCTGTCCACCCAGCCGGGCAGCGCGGCGCGGCCGCCGACGTCGACCTTCTCGTCAGCGGCGGGGGCCGCGGCGGCCGACCCGACAAAGGCGAAACGGCCCCCCTCGAGCACGACCGCGGCGTTGCGCACCGGGCCGTCCTCGGCGTTGGTCGTGAGCTCGCTGATGCCGGTGATCAACATCGCCATAGCGCCTCGATTTCCTCGCACAGCAAATTTTCCGGGCGAGGCAACAGCAGGTGGTGGTGGTCGGAGACGACGGGACGTCCGGCGACCAGCACCTCACGCACGTCGCCGGCGGTGGCGGCGAAGAGCGCGGCGGCGGGGGCGGTTCCTGCGGTGCGAATCGAGTCGAGGTCGACGGTGACAAGGTCGGCGGCGGCACCCGGTGCGATCCGGCCGCACTCGGGCCAGCCGATCGCAGCGTGATCCGTTGCCGCGCAATATAATTGCGCAGCGGTGAAGCGGCCGCGCGTGTGGCTCACCAGCCGCTCGTGAAGCTCGAGCGCCCGCCACTCCTCGAACGCGTCCACGGTGGCGTGACTGTCACTGCCCAGGCACAGTCCCACACCCGCGTCGAACAGGGCCCGGGCGGGCCCGATGCCGTCACCCAGGTCGCGCTCGGTGGTCGGGCAGAAGCACACACGCGCACCGGTTTCTGCGAGCACACGAATGTCGGTGGCGGAGAGGTGGGTGGCGTGCACGGCGACCGCACGCGCACCGAGCACGCCCGCCGCGGCCAGCAACTCTGTCGGGGTGCGACCGTAAAAGGCCAGACAATAGCGGTTTTCGGCAGGCTGTTCGGATAGGTGCACGTGGACCGGGCGCCCGGCTGCCTGCTCCGCGACCACGCCGAGTGCGGCGCGCGGCACGGTGCGCACCGAATGCGCGGCTACGCCGGTCCGCACCAAGCCCGGTTCAGGCGTGAATGCGGCGGCCCGCTCGGCCCAGGCGCCCACGTCGCCGTCACCGAACCGAAGCTGATGTTCACCGAGCGGCATCCCGAATTCCCCAGTCAGATAACATGTGTCGAGCACAGTGAGCCGAATGCCGGCATCGTCTGCGGCTGCGACGAGGGCCGCGCTCATCACGTTCGGGTCCGTGTAGCGTCTGCCTCCGGGTGCGTGGTGCAGATAATGGAATTCGCCGACGCTGGTATACCCGGCCAGCACCATCTCGGCGTACACCGCACGGGCGAGCCGGTAGCAGGAGTCGGGATCCAGCGATGCGGCGACGACATACATCCGGTCCCGCCAAGTCCAGAAGGAGCCGCGCTCGTGCTGCGTGCGACCGCGCAGTGCACGGTGGAAGGCGTGCGAGTGCGCGTTGGCGAACCCGGGAATCGTCAATCCGTGCAGGACTTTTCCGCGCCGGTCCGCACCACTGGCCACCGAACGGATCGTCGGTCCATCGACCTCGATGGTGACATCCGCGGCGAGCCCGTCCGGGAGCCAGGCGTACTGGGCCCAGTACACGTTCGTCGCGCTGCCCGCGGGCACGCGATCCGCACCGCCCGCGTCCTTGCCGGTCACGCGTTCTCCCGCATCGGAATTCGCACGCCACGCTGTACGGCGATGTCGCTGGCACTCACGTAGCCGGCGTCCACGTGACGGATTACTCCGGTGCCTGGATCGTTGGTCAGCACCCGCTCGAGCTTCTGCGCCGCCAGTGGCGTTCCGTCGGCCACACACACCTGTCCCGCGTGCAGCGAGCGACCCATCCCGACGCCGCCGCCGTGGTGGATGGACACCCAGCTCGCCCCGGAAGCCGTGTTGAGCAGCGCGTTCAACAGGGGCCAGTCGGCGATCGGATCCGAGCCGTCGGCCATCGACTCGGTCTCTCGGTAGGGCGAGGCGACGCTCCCGGAGTCCAGGTGGTCCCGCCCGATCACGACCGGCGCCCGGAGTTCGCCCGAGGCCACCATCTCGTTGAAGCGCAGTCCGGCCAGGTGCCGCTCGCCGTAGCCGAGCCAGCAGATTCGCGCGGGCAGCCCTTGGAAGGCCACGCACGCACCGGCCATCTCGATCCAGCGGCGCAGAGATTCGTTCTGGGGGAACAGTTCCAGGACAGCACGGTCGGTGGCCGCGATGTCGGCCGGGTCTCCGGACAACGCAACCCAGCGGAACGGTCCCTTGCCCGCGCAGAACAGCGGACGGATGTAGGCGGGAACGAACCCCGGATAGTCGAACGCCCGGTCGCACCCGCCGAGCGCGGCCTCGCCACGCAGTGAGTTGCCGTAGTCGAACACCTCCGCGCCCGCGTCGAGGAAGCCGAGCATGGCGCCGACGTGGTCGGCCATGGACTCCCGTGCGCGGTCGGTGAATTCGTCGGACTTGTTCGCCGCGTAGTCCGACCAGTCCTCGACCGCGACACCACGCGGCAGATAGGACAGCGGGTCGTGCGCCGAGGTCTGGTCGGTGACGATGTCCGGGTCGAACCCACGGCTGAGCAGCTCCGGCAAAACGTCGGCGGCATTGCCGATCAGACCGACGGACAACGCCTTTCGTCGGCCGCGGGCGGCGCGAACCCTGGCCACCGCATCATCGATGTCGGTAGCGATCTCGTCCAGGTAGCGGTCCCGCAGGCGTCGTCCCGCGCGCACCGGGTCGCAGTCGACAACCAGCGCCACACCGCCGTTCATGGTGACCGCCAGCGGTTGCGCGCCGCCCATGCCGCCGAGTCCCGCGGTCAGGGTCAGCGTTCCCGCGAGGCTCCCGCCGAAGCGCTTGTCGGCGATAGCGGCGAATGTCTCGTAGGTGCCCTGCAGGATGCCCTGGGTACCGATGTAGATCCATGAGCCCGCCGTCATCTGGCCGTACATGGTCAGCCCGAGCGCCTCGAGTCTGCGGAACTCCGGCCAGTTGGCCCAGTCCCCGACGAGATTCGAGTTGGCGATCAGCACGCGCGGCGCCCACTCGTGCGTGCGGAACACGCCGACCGGCTTACCCGACTGCACCAGCAGCGTTTCGTCATCCGCCAGAGTCGTGAGACAGCGCGTGATCGCATCGAAACTGGCCCAATCCCGCGCGGCCTTCCCGGTTCCGCCGTACACGACCAGATCCTGCGGACGTTCCGCGACATCGGGATCGAGATTGTTGTGCAACATGCGCAGTGCGGCCTCGGTCTGCCAGTTCCTGGCCGTGCGTCCAGTGCCCCGAGCCGCCCGCACCACCCTGGGTGCCGACCGCGACGGGGGCCCAATCGACGATCTGTCGCGCGAAGATGTGTCGCTCGGCGGTGTCCGGGGCGGCGTGGTCATGGTGGTCCTCCGCATCAGGTGAGGTCGGGCGTGACGGTTCGGGTGAAAGCTCCGGTGCGCAAGAGGAATTCGGCGGCGGCGATTTCGGGAGCGAGATGACGGTCGGGGCCGAGGCCGTCGACTCGAGTGCGCAGCAGGGCCACGGCCGCGGCGGTGACAGGAGCCGGCCGCAGCGGAGCACGGCAGTCCAGGGCCCGCGCCGCGGTGAGGTATTCGATCGCTAGCACCGTGGTCAGCCCATCGATCGCCGTGCGTAGCTTGCGGGCCGCCGACCACCCCATCGAAACGTGGTCCTCCTGCATCGCACTGCTCGGGATCGAGTCCACGGACGCGGGCACAGCGAGGCGTTTGAGCTCGGAAACCACGGCCGCCTGGGTGTACTGGGCGATCATGTGGCCGGAGTCGACGCCAGGATCGGCGGCGAGGAAGGCAGGGAGGCCGTGCGAGCGCGCGACATCCAGCATGCGGTCGGTGCGGCGCTCGGCCATGCTCGCCACGTCGGCGACCGGGATCGCGAGGAAATCGAGCACATAGGCCAGGGGTGCACCGTGGAAGTTGCCGTTGGACTCCAGCCGTCCGCCGCCGAGCACCACCGGATTGTCGATGGCCGAGGCGAGTTCACGATCGGCGACCGTTTCGGCGTGGGCCACCGTGTCGCGCGCGGCGCCGTGCACCTGTGGGGCGCAGCGCAGCGAATAGGCGTCCTGCACCCGGTGGCATTCGGGGCCACGATGGCTCGCGACGATCTCCGATCCGGCCAGGGCGGCGCGCATCCGTGCCGCCGAGTGCGCCTGGCCGGGATGTGGGCGCAGCGCCTGCAGGTCCGCGGCGAACACGCGATCGGTGCCGAGCAGGGCTTCGACGCTCATCGCGGCGGTAATGTCCGCGACGTCCAGCAGAGTGCGCAGGTCGTCCAGGGCGAGCACCAGCATGCCGAGCATGCCGTCGGTGCCGTTGGTCAGCGCCAGGCCCTCCTTCTCGGCCAGGGTGACCGGCCCGATTCCGTTGGTCCGCAACGCATTACCAGCATCCACTAGCACGCCGGTGTCGTCGGTCACGGTGCCCTCGCCCATGAGCGTCAGCGCTACCGCGGCCAGCGGCGCGAGATCGCCGGAGCATCCGAGCGAGCCGTACTCGTGCACCACCGGCGTGAGGCCCGCGTTGAGCAAGGCGGCCAGCGCCTCCGCCGTCGCGGGCCGCGCACCGGTGTGGCCGGTGGCGAGCGTACGCAGGCGCAGCACCATCAGCGCGCGCACCACCTCGCGCTCCACGGCCGCGCCCGCCCCGGCCGCGTGCGAGCGGATCAGCGACCGCTGCAACGCGGTGCGCCGCTGCGGCGGGATGTAGCGAATCGCCAACGCACCGAATCCGGTGGAGACCCCGTAGGTCGGGAGGGAGCCCGCCGCGAGCGCATCGACATGGTCGCGCGCGGCGGCCAGCCGCCGCAGCGCCGCCGGGCTCAGACGCACCTTCGCACCGTGCCGCGCGACCGCGACGACTCCATCCCGGGTGAGCGGCCCGTCGAGGTCCACGATCGGTTGTTGCGCAGTGTCCGGCATGAGTCCATTCCACCGCCGCGACAGTCGGTGCAGAATGAGGCTGCGGCCGATTTCGTCTGAGATCCCAGACATACCGAGGAGAGAGTGTGGGAACGAGCAGCGACGTCCCGGCGTTGCGCCGCGGACTCGCCGTGCTGCAGCTACTGGCGAGCCGAGCCGGGCCGATTTCCGCCACGGCCATCGCCCGCGAACTCGGCCTCCCACGCTCCACCACCTACCACCTGCTCGCTGAGTTGGAAACGGCCCGGTTCGTCACCCGGCTGCCCACCGAGCGCCGTTACGGCCTCGGCATCGCCGCCTTCGAGCTCGGTTCCGCCTATCTGCGCCACGATCCGTTGGAGCGCCTTGCCCACCCACTGCTACGCAGTCTGGTGGAGCGTGTCGGCCACACCGCCCACCTAGGCGTTCTGCACGGCAACGAGTTGCTGTATCTGATGAAGGAGCAGCCCGGACGTCCGGAGACACTGGTCACCGGTGTCGGCGTCCGGCTGCCCGCGCACCTGACCGCCTCCGGCCGCGCAATCCTGGCCCATTTGCCTGCCGCCCAGGTCCGCGCTCTGTTCCCGTCCGCGGCGGCGTTCGTGCACCGGACCGACCGCGGTCCGATCACCCTCGCCGCATTGCGGACGACGCTCGCCACCGACCGCCGCCGCGGCTGGGCCTGCGAAGATGGCCACGTCACCCCCGGCTTCGCGTCCGTCGCCCATCCCGTTTTCGACCACAATCACCGCCCGATCGCCGCGATCAGCGTCACCTTCCGCCACCACTGCGCATCCAGGCCGTGCTCCGCCGACTGGACGCCGCTCGCCACCCAGGTCCGGGCCACCGCGACCACCCTCACGCACCGCATCGGCGGGTTGCCGGACGGGAATTGACGCTGACGGTGCGCGCCATGTGGCCAGCGCCACAGATTTATCTATTGTGCACAATATAGTTGTCCACTACGTTTATCGACATGGCCGATCACCTCACCCTCGACGAGCAGCTTTGCTTCCCGCTCTACGCGGCGTCCCGGGCGATGACCGCGGTCTACCGCCCGAAGCTGGAACGGCTCGGGCTCACGTACCCGCAGTACCTTGTGATGCTGGCACTGTGGGAACGCGACGGACGCAGTGTCGGCGAGGTCTGCCATGCACTCGCCCTGGATTCCGGCACGCTCTCCCCGCTGCTCAAGCGGCTGGAGGGAGCAGGACTGGTCGAGCGGCACCGGTCGGCGGCCGACGAACGTCGCGTGGATATCCAGCTCACCGAACGCGGGCGCGCGCTGCGGGCCGAGGCGGGCGACATCCCGACCCAGATGGCCGAGGCCGTGGGCTTGTCCCCGGACGAGTTCCTCGCGCTGCGCGAAACATTGCGACGACTGACGCATTCGCTGATGTCCCAGCTGAACGAAAGAGAGTAGACATGCAGATCCTGTACACCGCCGAGGCCTTGGCGACCGGCGACGGCCGCAACGGGCACGCCCGCACCACAGACGGCAAGGTCGACGTAGACCTGTCTGCCCCTAAGGAGCTGGGCGGCAACGGCGAAGGCACCAACCCCGAGCAGCTGTTCGCAGCCGGCTACGCGGCCTGTTTCCATTCGGCGCTGCGCCTGGTCGGCAAACAGGCCGAGGCGAATATCGACGACTCCGCGGTCGGCGCCAAGGTCGGCATCGGCCCCAACGATGCGGGCGGGTTCGGGCTCACGGTCACCCTCGAGGTCTCGCTCCCCCATTTGTCCAGGCAGGACGCACAGGCACTCGCGAACAAGGCGCACCAGGTGTGCCCGTACTCGAATGCGACCCGCGGCAACATCGACGTCGAAGTCCTCGTCGCCGAGGACTGACCGGGAAGGGAGCGACCATGCGTGCCGTAGTCATCGAACGATTCGGCGAACCGAAGGACGTACTCACCACCGAAGAGCGGCCGGTGCCCGAACCGGGTCCCGGCGAAGTCCGTCTCCAGCTGATCCTCGCGCCGATCCACAATCACGACCTGGCCATTGTGCGCGGCGTGTACGGCTACCGGCCGCCGCTGCCCGCGATTCCGGGCACCGAGGCCGTCGGGCGCGTCGACGCGGTGGGGCCGGACGTCACCGGTCTCGTCGTCGGACAACGCGTCACGGTGTCCGGGGCACAGAACGTGTGGGCGGAGTGCTTCGTTGTCCCGGCCGGACAGGTGGTTCCGGTGCCGGACGCAGTGTCCGACGAAACCGCGGCCCAGCTGCTCGCCATGCCGCTGAGCGCGCTGATGCTGGTGGAAGACCTCGCACTGCAGCCGGGCGAATGGCTGGTGATCAACGCCGCCAACGGCGCGGTCGGCAGGCTGGTCAACGTCTTCGGCCGGCAACGCGGTCTGCACGTGCTCAACCTGGTGCGGGGCCCGGCTTCGGTCGCGGCGCTGCGTGAGCTCGACTACGAGCCGGTGCTCGACACCGAAAGCGCGGACTGGCGCGCGCAGGTCGAGACCGTCACCTCGGGCGCGCCCATCGCGCGTGCCGTCGACCAGGTAGGCGGTCGCGCCGGCGCCGACGAGCTGGCGCTACTCGCGCCGAACGGGCACCTGATCTCCTTCGGCGCGCTGTCGGGCAAGCCGCTGTCGCTCGATTCCGGCAGCCTCATCTTCAAACAGGCTGTGGTCAAAGGCTTTTGGGGTGCCAAGCGGATCGAGCAGATCGGCGCCGAGCATCGAGGGCGGCTGATCGGCGAGCTGATCGACCTCGCGGCCCGCGGTGAGCTGCGGTTGAACATCGAGACCGCCTACCCGCTGGAGTCCGCGGCCGACGCCGCGGTCGCCACCGAAACGCCGGGGCGCACTGCCAAGATCGCGTTGTCGGCTCAGCGGGCCTGATCGACGTCGAGCACGGCCATCGCGGCGTTATGCCCCGGAATGCCGCTGACCCCGCCGCCGCGGATAGCCCCAGCACCGCAGAGGAAGACGTTGCGATGGCTGGTCGACACACCCCACCGGGCGGCGGGGTCAGCCGGATCGGCCTCCTCCGGTAGGTAAGGGAAGGCCAGATCCCGGTGGAAGATGTGACCACCAGGCAGGCCGACCTCACGCTCCAGCTCGAGCGGGGTCTTCGCCTCCAGACACGGCTCGCCGTCCCGGTCCGTCGCCAAGCAGTCGGCGATCGGTTCGGCCAGCACCGAATCCAATTGCGCAAGCGTAGCTTTCACCACCTTCGCCTTTGCCCCCTCCGGATCGGCGGCGAACAGTCTCGCCGGTGTGTGCAGACCGAACAACGTGAGGGTGTGCATGCCTTGCGCGGTCAGATCCGCGGAAAGGACCGACGGGTCGGTCAATGTGTGACAGTAGATCTCCGCGGGCGGCGCAGACGGTATGCGGCCGATCGCCGCCTCGCCGTATGCCTGGTCGAGTCGCGCGTACGACTCGCCGATGTGAAAAGTTCCCGCAAACGCCTCGCGCGAATCGGTTTCGGTGTCACGCAATCGTGGCAACCGGCGCAACAGCATGTTCATCTTGAGCTGCGCGCCTTGTGGTTTCGGCGGTAGTGGCGTACCGAGCAACTCCGCGAGCGTGTACGGTGCGGCGTTGACGAGCACGTGACGCGCGCCGACCGTTCCGTCCAGATAGCTGACTTCGGCTGTGCTGCCATCAGTTTCGAGGTCGGTCACCTCGCATTCGGTGACGATCTCGGCGCCCGCCGAGCACGCCGCCTCGGCCAGCGCGTCGGTGAGCGCGCCCATACCCCCGACGGGCACGTCCCAGTCGCCGGTGCCGCCGCCGATCACGTGGTAAAGGAAGCAGCGGTTCTGCCGCAGCGACGGATCCTGCGCATGGGTGAACGTACCGATCAACGCGTCGGTAAGCACCACGCCGCGCACGATATCGTCGCGGAACGTCGACTCGATCGCCTCCCCCAGCGGACGCTCGAACAGCGCCTCCCAAGTCGCAGCGTCGTCCACGGCAGCCCGCAGCGCGGCCCTGGACGGCAGCGGCTGCGTCAACGTCGGGAATATGCGTTGCGCCAGCCGCCCCGTGGTGCCGTAGAAACGCCGCCACGCAAGGAAATCCCGATCCGACCCGGTGAGCAGCCTGAAACTCGCCCTGGTCCGCTCCGGCGACCCGGAAACGAGCAGCCCACCGTCGCCGACCGGCGTATACGACGAGATATGTCTGCGCCGTGTCGTGAACCGCAGCCCCAGCTCGTCCACGATCTGTCGCGGCAGCAGGCTCACCAGATACGAGTACCGCGACAGCCGCGCGTCGACGCCCGCGAACACCCGCTCCGACACTGCGGCGCCACCGGTGTGCGGCAGACGCTCGAGCAGCAGCACCGACCGCCCGGCCCGCGCCAGGTACGCGGCGGCCACCAACCCGTTATGGCCGCCGCCGACGATCACGACATCGTAGAACGACCGTGTCGGCTTCATCCGTCCTCGATAGCACGGATAGCCCCTCCGCCGACAGGGGCCCTGGTCCGAGGCATGGTGGTCAGTGTTCTGTCGGCAACGCAACTACCGCGGCCGCGCGAAAATGGTTGCCAGCCCAGTTACGACCCCTCTCCGCCCTGCCCGCGAGGCCCAGCCGCGCCCTCGTCCGCCTCACCACCAAGAGCGCACGCCTCTTCAACTCCATGACCGTCGAGGACTACCCGCCATTGCCCGCCACATCAGGAGGCCGAGTCGGTCCCGCGGGCGACCCCGGAGGCGGCCTCGTGTCGTCAGACCGCGTACGGGTAGGTCTCGACGTCATCCCGATCCCAGGGCACGGCCCGATCCAGCGGACGCAGTGCGGTGGTCTGCTCGATATGGATCAGGGCGTCGAACTGGTCGGCCGGACGCGCAAAGAAATAGTGACTGCGACGCTCGGTCTGCGGACGATAGACCACCCCGATAGCCCGCTCGAGTAGCGGGCTCCGGAGCCGGTCCGCCACCGGCGACTCGGAGTCCAAGCGCACCAGGAAAGACTCGGCGCCGACTTGATGCAACATGTGCTCCACGCTGCCGTACAACGCCGGATTCACCCGCATCCGACGCGCCGGTCCGCCCCAATCCTCGGCCGCGGTGACCGATCCGGTGTAGGTGGTGAAGCCGAGCAGCCGGGCGGAATCGGGGCTGTCCGCACGCACCAGTTGCCCGAGATTCAGTTCACCGGAGTCGCTCATTTCCGTCGCCCGTGCGTCGCCGAGGTGTGAATTATGTGCCCACACAATAATTTTCGACTGTGCTCCGAGGTGCTCGCGCAACGCGATCAGCGTGCTGAACATGTGCCGATCGCGAAGATTCCAGGATGTTACCCGGCCCCCGAACATGGAGCGGTAGTACTCTTCGGCCGCCAGCACCGAGCAGGCGTTCTGTTCGGCGTAGAACAGTTCGTCGCGATCGGTCACGCCGTCGAGCCGTACCTCATCGGCAATCCGCCGCTGCAGTTCGGTCAATTGCGCGACCACCTGGTCGTGACACGACTGCCCGGCGCCGAACGCCGCCGCGAAGCCGTACTCGTCGGCGTGGTGTTCGAGACAGCTGTAGCGTTCCCTGGCCCGCTGGGCGGCGGCTGGGTCGATACGGTCGAGGTAGGCGATCACCTCCTCCGCCGAACGGTGCATGCTGTACAGATCCAAACCGTAGAAGCCGACCTGGTCCTCGGCGGCGCATCGGGAATTGTGCCCGCGCAGCCATTCGGCGAAGTCGCGCACCACCGTGTTGCGCCACATCCACGCCGGGAATCGCCGGAACCCACGCAACGCCTGCTCGGCGGTCCGGTCGGTGCCCTGCCCGCGGACGTACCGGTTGACGCGGTAGGCATCGGGCCAGTCCGCCTCGACCGCGACACCGCGAAATCCCTTCTCCTCGACCAGTCGTCGCGTCATGGCGGCACGCGCGGTATAGAACTCGTCGGTGCCGTGTGACGCCTCACCGATGAGCACCAGACGTGCGTCGCCGACCAGGTCGAACAAGATGTCGTCTGGTGGCGTCCCGCCCGGAGCCGGAATACGCGCGCGCCGAAGCAGGTCCCCATCGTCGGGCTCGGTGTCCGTCTCCGCGGGCGCTCGCGCGAGCAGGTCGCGGACTTCGGCGTCGGTGGTCTGTTCGAAGTCCCAGTACGAGTTGCCGACCGCGATGAACGGCGCCGGCGTCGAGGCACAGATCACCTCGTCGACGAGTTCGCGTAGTTCGACGCAGGTCGACTCCGGTGCGGCGGGCACGGCGACAACCACTCGTGCCGGATGCAGCCTGTGCAGCGCCTCGATCGCGGCGTTCATCGTCGCACCGGTGGCCAGCCCGTCGTCGACCACGATCACCGTCCGCCCGGTGACGTCGAGCATCGCACGGTCACCGCGGTAGACACGTTCGCGACGAGCGAGTTCCTGTCCTTCGGTGAGGATGATCTGCTCCAGCGCCTCGGGCGCGACGGCTTGGGCACGAAGCACATCGTCATTGGTGACCAGGACGCCGCCGCTGGCAATGGCTCCAACGGCCAGCTCCGGTTGTTCAGGCGCACCGAGCTTGCGGACCACGAGCACGTCCAACGGCGCGCCGAGCACCGCCGCAACCTCATAGCCGACCGGTACCCCGCCGCGCGGCAACGCCAAAACGACGGTGTCGGCGGAATCCTGGTAGTGCTCGAGCAGCCTCGCGAGCACGCGGCCCGCCTCACGTCGATTCCTGAAGACACTCCGCACCATGTCGGGGCCCTACCCGCCGCCGCGCCCGACAAACGTCGCTTCTCGAGCAGATCGGGTCAGGCAGATGGGCCCGGCGGGCGGGTGTGCGGTCGGCGCTGCAGCGCGAGCTGGATCTCGAGCAACAGGCGATCTGCGTGGTCGCCGAGATCCATGCCGAGAATGTCCTCGACGCGGCGGATGCGGTAGCGAAGCGTGTTCGGATGTACTTGCAGCGCGGCCGCGGCGTTGCGCACGTCGCCGTGCTCGCGCAGATAGGTCTCCACGCTGTCGCGCAGGCTCGCCGAATGCTTGCGGTCGTAGTCGAACAGAGCGCGTAGCCGAGGATCGTGCAGTTCGGCGCGCGAACCGACGAGATCGAGCAGCTCGCCGAGCAGCACGGCGGTGCGGGATTCGGACAGCGTGGTCACCCGCCCCTTCGGGTAGGTGGCGACGGTGCTGTCCAGTACGCGATCGACCTCGGCCCGCGCGGCACCCACCGCGCCGAGATCGGCGACGGGACAGGCGATCGCGGCCCGCAACGCCAGCGACCGTGTCGCCTCGAGCTGTTCGACCAGTTGCCGCGTCCACGACGTCACCGCGTGCGCGGACCGGTAGCCCGGCAACAGCACGTAGACGCGGTCGCCGAGCGTCGTGGTCACCGAGTCGACCCGAAAGGAGCTGGCGCGCAATCGCAGGATGCTGCCGAGTGCCGCGGGCTCGGTGGCAGTGGCCTCCCCGGTGGCGGTGAGCGCGAACGCCACCACCGCGGCGGGACCGGCCTGCGATAGGTTGAGCGCGGTCGCCACCGTTTCTATCTCTACCGCGGTCCCTCCCGCGCCGAACAACCGCTGGATCAGCAGCGCCTCGGTAGACGGTGCGTCGAGACTACGGGAGATCAGACGGCCTGCGATGGCCGAGGCACCACGCAGGATCTCCGCCGCGTCCGATTTGAACGGCTGATCACCCTGCTGTAGCCAGATCGCACCGAGTACCCGCGGCGCCCGCGCGGTCGCGTCCGCGGGATGCCGGATACCGACCACCAGCCTGCGCTTGATGTTCAGTTCTTCGTGCGCGGGCACGTCGATGACCTCGTCGGTGTTGCGCAAGCGATCGAATACACCCCACTTCCGCAGCACGGTCAGGTAGTCTCGCGGGCCTTCCCGGCCCAGGATGGACAGCACGCGCAACTGGTCGGCGGTCTGGTCGGACGCCGAGTACGCCAGCACGTGGGAGTGCGGGTCCTCGATGGACACCATCCCGCCCGCGTTGTGGGCGACCATCTGCGCCAAGCCGAACAGATCCATGTCCGCGGCGGCCGACTCGCTCTCCCCGGCCACGTTCCCGTCCTTCGGCCAACTCGACAACGCACTCATCCCATCTTTGTCCGACTGGCTCATTCTCCAGGCAGTTTTCCGGTGTTGACTTCGGCTTACCGCAAAATCGCCTACCCAGCAGGAGGAACCATGGACGCCATCGTGTCCACACCCCAGCCGGTCAACGAGCCGGTCGGCACATTCGCCCCGGGCAGTGCGGAACGCGAACGGTTGCAGGCGAAGCTCACCGAGCTCGGCGCGACGCCGACCGAGGTCCATCATGTCATCGGCGGCGAACACCGGCGCGGTTCCGGCGAGCAGGTCCGGGTGGTGCAGCCGCACCGGCACGCCACCGTGCTCGGCACGCTCACCACCGCCGAACCGCGCGACGTGGCGGACGCCATCACGGCCGCCACCGCCGCGGCGCCGGGCTGGCGGGCGCTTGCCTTCGAGGACCGTGCCGCTGTCTTCCTCCGCGCCGCGGACTTGCTGGCCGGACCGTGGCGGGAAACAATCGCCGCCGCAACGATGTTGGGCCAATCCAAGACCGCGTACCAGGCCGAGATAGACACCCCGTGCGAGCTGGTCGACTTCTGGCGCTTCAACGTCCACTTCGCCCGCCGAATCCTGCAGGACCAGCCGATCTCGACACCAGGCGTGTGGAACAAGGTGGAATACCGTCCGCTCGAGGGTTTCGTCTACGCGATCACCCCGTTCAACTTCTCCGCGATCGCGGGCAATCTCCCTACCGCGCCCGCGCTGATGGGCAATACCGTCGTGTGGAAGCCCGCCGTGACCCAGTCGGTCGCGGCGTACTGGACGATGAAGCTGCTGGAGGCGGCGGGGCTGCCGCCCGGCGTGATCAACATGGTGCACGGCGCCGGTCCCACGGTGTCTGACGTGGCGCTCACCGATCGCCGCCTGGCCGGCATCCACTTCACCGGATCGACCGCGACGTTTCAGCACCTGTGGCGCACGGTCGCGACGAATATCGCCGATTACGACAGCTATCCACGCCTGGTCGGCGAGACCGGCGGCAAGGACTTCGTCGTGGCACACAGCTCCGCCGATCCCGACGTCCTGACCACGGCACTGATCCGCGGCGCCTTCGACTACCAGGGCCAGAAGTGCTCAGCCGCCTCCCGCGCGTTCATCCCGAGGTCGGTGTGGGCCAGGATGGGCCGCGAGTTCGTCGACAAGGTCGCCGCCCTCAGCTACGGCGATGTCACCGACTTCACCCACTTCGGCGGCGCGCTCATCGACAAGCGCGCCTTCGACAAGAACGCCGACGCCGTGGCACGCGCCAAGGCGACTCCGAGCCTGACGATCGCCGTGGGCGGCCACGCCGACGACAGCGTCGGCTACTTTGTCGAGCCCACCATCCTGCTCGGTGACGATCCTGCCGACGAGGCGTTCCGCACCGAGTACTTCGGCCCGATCCTGGCCGTGCACGTCTACGACGACTCCGCCGCCGGATCGTTCGAGTCCACGCTCGACCTGATCGACAAGGGTTCGCGCTACGGCCTGACCGGGGCGGTCGTCGCCGACGACCGCACGGCCATCGCCACCGCCACCGAACGGCTGCGGTTCGCGGCGGGCAATTTCTACGTCAACGACAAGCCCACCGGCGCGGTCGTCGGACAACAGCCCTTCGGCGGGTCGCGCGCGTCCGGCACCAACGACAAGGCAGGGTCGGCGCAGAACCTGCTGCGCTGGACCTCCGCTCGCACGATCAAAGAATCGTTCGTCCCAGCGACCGACCACCGCTACCCGCACCAGGAGCTCTGATGGCATTCTCCGGGCTGCTCCGTCCCGCCGTGCTGGCGGCCGCACGCTCCCCACGCATGGAGCGCACGATCAGCCGCATGCCGTCCACCAAGAAGCTGGTGGACCGTTTCGTCGCGGGCGAGACCGAGGAGCAGGCGGTGGCCACGACCGCCGCTCTCCTCGAATCCGACCGCCGCGTGACCATCGACTATCTCGGCGAGGACACCACCGACCTCGACCAAGCCCGTATCACCGTCGCGCACTACCTTCGTCTCTTGTCGGCGTTGACCGAACTCCCCGCCGCGGCGGCGGGGACCGCGCTACCGCTGGAGGTGTCACTCAAACTGTCCGCGCTGGGCCAGGCGCTCCCCCACGATGGACACGCTATAGCTCGTGAGCACGCTCATCAGATCTGCACCGCCGCGACAGTCGCGGGGGTCTGGGTCACCATCGACGCGGAGGACCACACCACCACCGACTCGACGCTCTCGATCGTGCGCGAGCTGCGCACGGATTTCCCGTGGTTGGGCGCAGTATTGCAGGCCTACTTGAAACGCACCGAGGACGACTGTCGGGAGTTCGCCGGCCCCGGCTCGCGAATCCGGTTGTGCAAGGGGGCCTATCGCGAACCCGCGGCGGTGGCCTATCAGGGTCGTTCCGCCGTCGACGACGCGTATCTGCGCTGCTTGCGCATTCTGATGGACGGTGACGGCTACCCGATGGTCGCCACGCACGACCCGGCGCTGATCGATGCGGCGCTGCGCCGCGTCCACGAAACCGGGCGCGCGCATGACGATTTCGAGTTTCAGATGTTGCACGGCATCCGGGACGCCGAACAGCGGCGCCTGGTCGGTGCGGGACACCTGTTGCGCGTCTACGTCCCCTACGGCGACCAGTGGTACGGCTACTTCATGCGCAGGCTGGCCGAGCGTCCGGCAAATGTCGCGTTCTTCCTGCGCTCGTTCGGCCGCGACCGCTGAGCCGGGCACATCCGAGCCGCGCCGTCCGGTTGGCCGAGGCCGTTGAAAATTATTTGTCCAACTGACCGATCACAGCGTCGTGTGATCGTATTCAACTAGTCACAGCTCGAAATGTGGTCTGCGTTACGGCACCGCCGGGTACCGCAGAGGACGAAAGGATACACATGTCCATCGCGGAGTTGCGCAGCCAAATGTTGCGTCGCAAACCCCTCGGCGAGGTCGAGGACGAATCCGCCCCTGCCGACGAACAGCTGTCCCGATCGCTCGGCTTGTGGCAGCTCACCGCGATCGGCGTCGGCGGGATCATCGGCGCGGGCATCTTCACGCTGGCCGGTTCGGTCGCGCACTCCGTGACTGGACCCTCGGTGCTCATCTCGTTCCTCATCGCCGGCGTCGCCAGCGCTGCGGCCGCACTGTGTTACGCCGAGTTCGCCGGGATGGTCCCCAAGGCCGGGTCCGCTTACACCTACGGCTACGTGTCGCTCGGAGAGCTCGCGGGCTGGTTCATCGGCTGGGATCTGCTGCTGGAATACATCGCGGTCGCCGCGGTGGTCGCCATCGGTGTGTCCGGATACTTCCGGTTCCTGCTCGGGCAGGTCGACATCGCCCTGCCGGACTGGATGATGGGGGCATCCGGCACAGGCGAGGGCCACGTGGTCGACGTATTCGCCATGCTGTTCTGTCTCGGCACGGCTTGGCTGCTGTCGCGTGGCATCAGGAGCGTCGGCCGGTTCGAGACCGTCGCGGTCGGCATCAAGGTCGCGTTGGTCGTGCTCATCATCGTGATGGGCGTCTTTCACATCGACAGCTCCAACTACACGCCGTACTTCCCGTTCGGCGCGGGCGCGGTGTGGACCGGTGCGGCCACCGTCTTCTTCGCCGTTTTCGGCTATGACGCGATGAGCACCGCCGCCGAGGAATCCACCGACGGCAAGAAGCACCTGCCCAAGGCGATCATCTACTCGCTGGCCATCGCCATGGTGCTCTACGTGCTGGCCACCCTGGTACTGACCGGCATGCAGAAGTACACCGAGATCAGCCCGACCAGCGGTTTCTCCACCGCGTTCGAGTCGGTCGGTCAGCCCGGCGTCGCGAACATCATCGCGATCGGCGCGATCGTCGGCATCGTCACCGTGGTGCTCACCTTCATGCTCGGCGTCACCCGCGTCTGGTTCGCCATGAGCCGCGACGGGCTGCTGCCGGAATGGTTCGCCAAGACCCATCCGGTCCGGAAGGTGCCCACCCGCGTGACCTGGATCGTCGGCATCGGAGCGGCGCTGATGGCCGGGTTGCTGGACATCACGGTCGTCGCGGAGTTGACCAACATCGGCATTTTGATGGCCTTCATCGTCGTGTCCGTCGCGGTGATCGTCCTGCGGCGCACCCGGCCCGACGAGCCGCGAGAGTTCCGGCTGCCGTTCATGCCGGTCGTCCCGCTGGTAGGCATCGGCTTCTCGGTGTATCTGATCTGGTCGTTGCCGTGGCAGACGTGGGCGCGCTTTGTGGTCTGGCTGGTCGTCGGCTTGATCGTCTACTTCACCTACTCGCGCACTCACTCCAAGCTCGCAGGTACCGACTCCGCCGCGACGGCAGGTCTGCCGCACCCCGAGCTGCCCTGACGACGGCTCCGCGACCAGATCGGTCTCGGGTTACTCGAGGATTGAACCAACTCGGCGTTCACGGAGTAGTCATTGCAAAACGATCGCTCGACTACATAGGGTCGAAGTGTGGGCATCGGCAGACGACGCCTCTGCCACGGCGGCTCGTAATCGGGCCGAGAGGAGTGGTAGCAAATGGATCTCCGGGACGTCGTCGCATCGGGCGTACTCGAACAGCGTGAGCTGTTGGAGCAGGGGGTCCTCTCGGCACAGCTGCTCGTCGAGGCGACGCTGAACGAGATCGATGCCGCCGCGGATCTCGGCGCCTTCACCCGCGTGCTCCGCGACGAAGCCAGAGCCGAGGCGATCGAGCGTGACCGGGAACGCGCGGCAGGCGGCGCGGTGGGCCCGCTGCATGGAATCCCGATCGCGATCAAGGACGAGTTCGACGTGGCCGGCGTGGTCACCACGTTCGGCACCAGAGCGAACTCGAACCCTGCCGCGGCGGACGCGGAGGTGGTGCGCAGGTTGCGCGCGGCGGGGGCGGTGATCGTCGGCAAGACCGCGATGCCGGAGTTCGGGCAATGGCCGTTCACCGAGTCCAGCACCTTCGGTGTGACCCGCAATCCGTGGGATACGACGCGCTCCACCGGCGGGTCCAGCGGCGGGTCCGCCGCAGCGGTGGCGGCCGGCCTCGTTCCCGTGGCGCTCGGCGGCGACGGCGGCGGCTCGATCCGCATCCCGGCCGCGTGCTGCGGGTTGTTCGGCCTGAAACCGCAACGTGGGCGGGTGCCGAACGCACCGAACGAGCACCTGTGGTGGGCATTGGGTGTCGCGGGACCGCTGACTCGCAGCGTGCTCGATGCCGCGATCGTCTACGACGTTCTTCGCGGCAATGCGCCGAGCGATCGATTCCAGGCCTCCGAACCGGTGATGTCGTTCGAGGCGGCGGCCCGCAAGGCGGCGCAACCGCTGCGGATCGGCTACAGCATGAAACCTCCCACGCCGCCGCTGGTGAAAACGGATCCGCTCAATGTCCGCGCGGTTCGCGACACCGCGAAGCTCCTTGCGGGACTGGGGCATATGGTGGTCGAGATCGACCCTGATTACCCGAATTCGACGAGCGCCTTCTTCCCCCAGTTCTTCGGCGGCGTCCGTGCCGAGGCAGCCGAAGTGGATCATCCGGGACGGCTCGAACGCCGGACCAAGCAAACGGTCGCGCTCGGCGCATGGGCGCGGCGACCCGTCGTCGAATGGGCGATTCGGCAAGGAGAATCCTTGGGGCGAAAGGTCGATCGGATCTTCACCGAGTGCGATTTGCTGCTCACCCCGACCATCGCGATCCGCCCACCCCCGCTCGGCGTCCTCGATGGAGCGAACACGATAGGCGCCCAGCTCGCCTCCCTCCCGATGGTCGCCTACACCGCCCTGTGGAACGTCACCGGCAATCCTGCGGCCGCCCTGCCCGCCGGCGTCGGTGACGACGGGCTTCCCCTGTCGGTCCAACTCGTCGGACCCCCGAACGGCGAGACGACCATCCTCACGGTTGCGGCGCAGGTGGAGCAGGCGCGTCCGCATCCGCGTTCAGGCAGCGCGACACGCTTCCCGAGGCACGAGCAACCCGATCGCCGTTCGTAGCCGAAGAACCTCCATCGAGACCCGATGCGCGGCGAACCCTATTCGGTACCGTCGGGTCATGCGCAAGACCGACTCAGCACGCAGCCCGGTCGCGCCCGGCCACCCGCCGTCGGGCGCCCCGATCGACGACATCGACCGGATTCTGCTCGACCAGCTGGCGCGGGACGGGCGCATGACGAACAACGCGCTCGCCGCGGCCGCCGGCATCGCACCCTCCACCTGCCTCGGGCGGGTGCGAGCGCTGGTGGAGCGCGGCGTCATTCGCGGATTCCACGCCGACATCGACCCGGCAGCGCTCGGCCGCAACCTGCAAGCCATGGTCGCGGTGCGGCTGCACGCGAGCGCGCGCAGGCAGCTCGCCGAGTTCGGGCAGCGCATGTCGGCGCTCGATGAGGTGCTCAACGTGTATTTCATCGCGGGCGCCGACGACTACCTCATTCATGTCGCCACCGCCAACACCGACGAGCTGCGGGTGTTCGTCCTGAATCACCTCAGCGCCCATCCGGCGGTCGCCTCGACCGAAACGATCCTCATCTTCGAGCACATGCGCCCGCGGTCGGGATCTTCGTGACGGGCGCACCGCCGGCGAACCGTTACGCGGCCAGGCTTTCCGTCACGTAACCGTGCGCCTGCGCCACCGACTCCGACAACAGCGCTCCGCGATGGGTGCTCAGCCCTGCGGCGAGGCCTGGGTCGGCCGCCACCGCATCACGCCACCCGCGTTCGGCGAGCGAGACCACATACGGCAGCGTGGCATTGGTGAGCGCGACGGTCGAGGTGTTGGGCACCGCGCCGGGCATATTGGCGACACAGTAGAACACCGACTCGTGCACCGAGTATGTCGGTTCCGCGTGCGTGGTCGGCCGCGAGTCCGCGAAGCACCCGCCCTGGTCGATCGCGATATCGACCAGCACCGAGCCGGGCTTCATTTGCAGGACGAGGTCGTGGGACACCAGGGTGGGCGCTTTGGCTCCCGGCACCAGCACCGCGCCGATCACCAGGTCCGCCTCGCGAACCGCGGTATCGACCTCGAGCTTGTTCGACATGATGGTCCGCACCTGACCGCGGTACTGCGCGTCGATCTCGCGCAGGCGCGTGATGTTCAGATCCAGCACGGTGACATCGGCGCGCATGCCGTGCGCTACGGCGATCGCGTTCCCGCCCGCGACGCCCGCGCCGAGCACGGCGACCTTCGCGGGCCTGGTGCCGGGCACGCCGCCCATCAGCACGCCGCGCCCGCCGCCGCTGCGCATCAGGTGGTAGGCGCCGGCCTGTGCGGCCAACCGGCCCGCGACCTCGCTCATCGGCGCGAGCAGCGGCAGGGAGCCATCGCGTCCGGTCACGGTTTCGTAGGCGATCGCGGTGCTGCCGGAGGTCAGCAGAGCGTCGGTGCACTCCTTGGACGCGGCCAGGTGCAGGTAGGTGAACAGCACCTGGTTCTCGCGCAGCCGCCCATACTCCTCGGTCACTGGTTCCTTCACCTTGAGGACCAGATCAGCGGTTCCCCAGACTTCGTCGGCGGTGTCCAGCACCCGCGCGCCCGCGACGGTGTACGACTCGTCCTCGAAGGTCGAGCCGCGCCCGGCGCCCGCCTCCAGGTACACCTCGTGCCCGCGCGACACCAGCTCGTGCACGCCGGCCGGCGTGCACGCCACGCGATACTCGTGATTCTTGACCTCGGCGGGAATTCCGATTTTCACCTGCACTCCTGATCGTCGATGGACGCTGCCGATGATCCGCACGAATGGAATCACCGCTCGTCAGAAGTATGAATATTCTGCATCATTTCGGCTAGTCCAATGAAAATAATTCGATACGCAAGTTTCAAAGTATTCAAATACTCGGCCTATACCCACTTTTGTCTCCGCTGTCCGCAACATCTTCGGCAGCCGTCGCGCAAACGAGCTGACGAGGGTCGATCAGGGCAACCAGCCCGGCTACTACGATTCGCTGGGCGAACGCTGGCAGCGGATGAACAGCGGCGCACTATGCCGCGATCGGGTCGACATCGCTGAGACATCACACAGCACGCGGTTCGCGGACCCGATCGAAGCGGCCGACCCGGACGGCTTCGACCACGCGCCGGCTGGGCATCTGTCCGGCGTCCACCAGCTGCCACCACCACCGCGCGCCGCGGCACGGCCGTCTCGACACGGTGGCGGGACGTCGCCCGCCATGATGTTCGCGACTACACGCGTCGCGTCAGTTCTTCGGCGTCAGGAGGACAAGCGGGATTTCTCGCGTGGTCTTCGTCTGATAGTCGGCATACACCGGCTGCGCCTCGACAACCCTGGGCCACAACGACGCTCGTTTCTCGGCTGTCGCCACCTGGGCCGTCATCGGCACCTGCGGGCCGCTCTGCACGGAGACCACGACGTCCGAGTTGTCGCGCAAGTTCAGAAACCATGCCGGGTGCACAGGATCGCCGCCACGCGACGCGACGACGACGTAGGTGTCGCCATCGACGACCGGCGCGGTGAGCATGACCGCGTGCGGCCGACCCGATTTACGACCCGTGGTCGTGAGCTCGAGAGACGGCATACCCCCGACCTCGTTCCCCAGCTTTCCGAAACTCGCCTTCAGCAGGGCACGATGCGCCGCATTCATCGCCTTGAGGGCGAAATTCGAGGGCATGGGATCCTCACAATCCAGTCAGCAAGTGGCTCGGCGCCCCAGGGAACGCACCGCGGCGAGTCGGACTGTACCGGATAGCACCTTGTCTGGGGCCGGCACCGAATGTTCAGTGCGCCCGCCATCCAGACCATCGCGCGACATCGATGGCGATCACCGGTCCTGGCGGTGGCTGGGCGGTGTAGTCCGGATAGCGTGCGGCCAATCGCCGTTTCGCCACCTCCGCCTCGGCCGGGTCCGCGATGCGTGCGTCGCCATCGGCGCGGGCCCACCACAGTTGGGTCCAGTCGTCGCTGTAGAAGTCCACGAGCGCGGTGACCGCCGGGTTGGCCTCGATATTCGCGAGCCGTCGCAGCATCATCGTCGTCTTCGGCTTGGCGTCGATGCTGGTGTAGATGACGTCTCCGACCACGACGAACACGATCGGGACCACATGCGGGCGCACCGAGGCCGAGACTGTTGCCAGCCGCGCGACGGGACTACGCGCGAACCGCCCGCGCGCCTCGTCGGAGCTCAGTCGCACTCGCCCTCCTCGAATTCGCTGGGTCGGCCCGCCGGCCACCAGGTCGACGCTCGAACTCCGACTGACCTGGAACTCCCGACACGGGTGACGTCTCCCACGCCAGTGGGTTCAGCATCCGAACCAGGCAATCAGAATGCCCCTGATCTGCGTGCCGACACGCCGTTGCGCGACGGTATGCCGACCGCGACGCCGCCGTCTCGTCGCCGCCGTGTCCCCGAACATCTGACGCAGCCCATGATTTCGACTGCCGCAATCCCGACAGAACCGGGACGCGAGTACGTTACGCTCCCAAGTTAACCGGACATTTGCCATGAAATCACGGCGACCGAAGTCTCCCACGCTACGGTCGAGTCAATGTTCGACCCGTCAACAGGCGATACCGCCAGAAGGTGAGGCGCTCGTGGACATCGATGTCACCACCCGATTGAATCTCGCATTCGAGATGTGGGAGCGCGCGCACGGGCGCCCGCTGGCCGACGAGACGGTCGCGGGATGGATGACCGCCGCCGGCTACGACATATCCCCCGGCTACCTGGCGCGCCTCCGCCGCGGGCAGGCCACCGCGATACCGGAGCGAACCCGCACGGGACTCGCCCACGTATTCGGCCTCGATCCCGGCTATTTCGGCTGTGACCCCGGCCTCGACCAGGCTGACGACGCAGAAGTGATTGCGCACCTGGACAACTCGTCCCTGCGGCGCCTCGGCCAAGCCGTGTCGGGAACCTCGATGCGTACCCTGCTCTACTTGGAGTCTGTCGCCGACGTCCTACGCCGCGCCGACGGTCTACCTCCGTGCGAACACACCGCTCAACTCTGATCGAACAGCCCGTCGGGCCTCCTCCGGCCCCAGGACGGGCACCGACGTCCGAACAACCCCGCGGTCAGGCGCGCGCACCGTGCTGAGACCGCCAGGCCGCGACGGCGGGGCCACGGAGAACATCACCGTGGCCGACGCAGATCGTCTCGACATCCAGCGCGGCAAACCGGAGCACAGCGCGCTCTACGGCGGCGCTGTCGACGTTGAAGACTCCCGGCATGGTGGCACCGCGAACGTTAGCCAGTGTGTCGCCCGTGAACAGCATCCGGTGCTCCGGCAGATGCAGGGCTATACTGCCCGCGGTATGCCCCGGAACGGCGATCACATCGGCGCCCCCGCCGAAGGCTATCCGGTCGGCATCGTCGAGTTCGTGGTCAACCCGTGCCGCCTCCGGCGTCGGGATCGGTGGCAGCGCCTCGGCGATGGCGAGTTCCCATTCCCGCAGCTTCGGCTCCGGCGGCGCGTGTCGGCCGCGGACCACATCCGCATCCGCATGGTGCACCAGCACGTCGGCGCCCCAGTCGCCGATCTCGCGGGCAGCACCGATGTGGTCGGGATGCGCGTGCGTGATGATCAATCGCCGAACATCGGCACGCCGGAAGCCGATCTCCACGAGTCCGCGGCCGATCTCCGCGGCCGAACCCGGCATTCCGCTGTCGACCAGCGTCACCTGAGACTCGTCGTTCCACACGAAGACGTTCAGATCGTTCACCTCGGGGAACTGGAGCACATGCAACTGGGGGTGGACTTCGAGGATTCTCATCGCCATAACGCTAGAGACCGCGGACCGCATCGACCCAGCGATTCCCCTGCGGGCGAAAATGTTGTGGTGGCGCGTGCCGTCGCGTTCGCGCGCACTCGCCAGCTCCTCGGCGTGTCACCATGGCGGGCGCGCAACCGCGATCGCTTCCGGCGAATTCGGTGCAGCCGCCCGTTGTTACCGTGACGTATGACCATCGAATCCCCCGCGGTGACACGAAGTCGCCGTGAGCAGCTCCGCGACTTCCTCCGTACCCGTCGGGCGCGGCTGACGCCCAGCGACGTCGGTATAGCGGCGGTGGGTAGGCGCCGCACGCCGGGCCTGCGGCGTGAGGAGGTCGCCACGCTCGCCGGGGTCGGCGTCTCCTGGTACACCTGGCTCGAGCAGGGGCGGAACATCAATGTCTCGACAGAGGTACTCGACGCGATCGGTGCGGCGCTGCGCCTGACCGAACCCGAGCGGTCGCATCTGTATCTTTTGGCCGGTCTCAATCCGCCGCCGCCGGACGGGGCGCGTGACACAGACGTCCCGGCGGAGCTGCGGCACCTCCTCGACGCGTGGCGGCCGGGGCCTGCTGTGCTGCGGGACCGGTACTGGAATCTACTCGCGATCAACGAGACGGCGCAGACGGTATTCGGGTTCGGCGATGCCGACCACAACTGCCTGATCTCGTTCTTCACGAACGCCAGGTACCGCGGCATGCACATGCACTGGAACTCGGTCGCACCCGCTGTCGTCGCCGCCTTCCGCGCCGACGCGGCCCACTTCCCCGGCGATCCGGAGTTCGGCAGAGTGGTCGACGATCTGAGCACCGCCAGCCCCGAGTTCGCGGAACTGTGGGCCCGCCACGAGGTGGGCGCCGCTGTCCAGGCGGTGAAGGCGGTGCGCCATCCCGAGGCGGGCGAGCTGTTTTTCGACACGACGACCCTGGCGGTGGCCGATCGCCCGGATTGGTTTCTGGTGCTTTACAACCCGCAACCTGGTACCGAGACCGCAGATCGGGTCGACCGACTGTCGCGGAGCCGCCTCACCGCCCCGGCTTGATCCATCCGCGGAACCTGGTGGTGCCACACCTATGTCAACTACGCACTGTTCGGATCGCGGCCCTATCGGCACCCTGGCCTTATGACGCACAGCATTTCTCGATTCGACGGCAAGGTCGCGCTCATCACCGGCGGCTCGAGCGGCATGGGACTGGCCACCGCCCACCGACTGCTCACCGAAGGCGCA
>NZ_JBFAAB010000020.1:0-101319 GCF_040639505.1 Nocardia sp. NPDC023852 | reverse complement strand
CCGACGAACTCAACGGGCGCCCTCGACAAACTCTCGGATTCCGCACACCATCAGAAGCACTCGAAGAGGTGTTGCGTTGACCGCCTGAGCCCGCACCGCTGGGCGGGCGTTCGCCGCAGCCCGCCAGGCGATGTCGTTGTTCGTGAATACTGCCTTCTGCCGACTGACGGTGCCGTCGAGATTCGTGAACAACTGCCGTCAGAGATGGCGGACAAAACCACCGGCCGCTCCGCCTTGCGCCTCTCCAGCCTTCGTCACGATGCCGGTTGCGCCGGAACCGGACGAGGTTTCACAGCTGGAAGGCCGAAATACCTTGGGTTCCCCGTGAACAACCTTCAGCCACAGTGAACCAACTGCCTTTACGGGGCAAGTTATGGACTTAGCACGACTAAGTGAGGGACACCCCCAATCGGTGCGTCCGGACCGGAGGCAAGCTCTCCCCCGCTGACGGAGAGCGCGGCAGCACCTCGAGACTCGACCGCCACCCCACGCGCAGGCCTCATTTTCGTGCGCGAAACCGGACTCTGCCCTTCTCAGGTCATGCGGTACTTCGCTGTAGCGAGCACCCGGTGGTCACGAGCTTGCCTGACGGCGCTGGCTGAAGAACGGTCGAGCGTCCGGCTTGTCGGCGACGAGCAGGAACAAGTGCAAGTAGAAACTAGTGCCGAGCAGGCTGAACACCGCCCACATGACCAGCAGGGCGATCAGCAGCACGTTCTGGGCGACTGAGCCCTCATCGATCCCCGGCACGGCAGGAATCATCATCACGGCACCCAAGCCGGAGAAAGGGAAGGCGAAGAGGAACACCGCAGCCGACCGTCGTGACCGCCCCACCGTCGAGAATCGGGCGCCCACCAGGAATGCGGCGAAGCTGGAGAACCAGAGCACCATCCCGAGCACGAACAGCGTCATCATGTGCCGAGTATCGAGCACACCACCGACATCGGCGTTCGAATCGGAGTTCTTGTCGCCCAAGCGTTTTCGATCCGACCAACTTCGTGGGCGACCGACAACCCGGGAACCCGTCTCATTACCAAGGTTTCGAGACGCTGCCCGGCATGCCCGCCGCTGTATGCGCCGTGGCCCAGTTCGGGTCCACCGGGTATAGGTCGCTGCGAGCGCGTCACACCCTGTGTCAGGTGGTGTGTCAGGTCGGTGTCAGACCGATATCAGCCGTGCCGGCGAAGGTATTCCCATGAGCAACGCAGCAACTACCACCACCTCGACCACCTCGGCTTGGAGCGGCATGGTGCCGGTCGAGGACACCGCACTGGCAGTGAGCGACACCGGCGGCTCCGGCCGGCCGGTGGTCTACCTCAACGGCGCCTACGCCGACCGGTCGCACTGGAAGAAAGTGATCGCCGACCTCGGCCCCGGCTACCGGCACATCACCTTCGACGAGCGGGCCCGCGGCAAATCCCAGCAATCGGCGGACTACTCCTTCGAAGCATGCCTGCGAGACATCGACGCCGTGCTCGCCGCCAGAGGAGTGGAGGGGCCGATTGTCCTGGTGGGCTGGTCCTACGGCGGGGTGCTGAGCTGGCACTGGGCCGACCGGAATCCGGACCGCGTCCTGGGGGTGGTGACCGTGGATGCCTTCCCGTACGGCCTGACCGGCGAGGAAGGCGCCGAGCGGATCCGCAAGCTGTTCCACAAGATGCGGTTCCTGCTGCCGCTGGCGCGCCCCTTCGGTATGGCCGCGCGGATGAGCGCCGCCCAGCATGCCGAGTCCAATATCGAACTCAACGAGATCGCCGCAGCCAGCGTCCCGGTCCTCGAGCGTGCGACCCGCCCGGTGCGGTTCGTTCTGGCCACCGGAGAAAGCCTCGGCAGTGAGAAGGACGAGATGGAAAAGTGCCGGGCCGTGCTCGACCCGATCATCGCGCACAACCCGAACGTCACGATCAGCGCCAAGGTCGCCAGTAACCACTCCAAGATCCTGCGCAAGGATTCCCCCGCGGTCGCCGACGCTGTCCGCGAGACCGCAGCGATCTGACCACGATCCACCGCCGCCTCGGCACACCCGCCGGACTCGCCCCACAGAATTCTCTCGAGCTTCTGTGGGGTGGCCTGACCTCTGCCCAACAAACGATGCGTTTTTGAACAGAAGAGCCAATAATCATTGCTGGTCAACGATGGTTACCGCGAAGCGTTGTTTGCAAAACACCTTTTTGTGAACATCTGTGCCGGGGTCGTGCGGTGGCCGGGCGTGGCAGTCCGGTCGGGTTGCGGCGACGCCGAGGGTGACGCTGATGAATGCGCAGTGGCGCTCGGCAGACCGGTGTCTCGCCGTCCTTCCGCGGCGCTGCGAGATCTGAGGACCGATCTGTTTCACAGCAGGCCGCTGACAGAATGTGTCGTGTGAGCCGGTTCCGATCTTTGAGCTGAGCCGGTCAGTCCTGCTCGAACAAGTGGTCGTAGCCGATTGCGAAGGCGTAGTCGGAGGGATCGACTACCACCTGGAGCCGGTCACCGATCCGCGGAAGCGGGAGAACGGCCGGTACCTCGCAGTCCGCCTTGAACGCATCGAAACCCGGCCCACTGATACGGACCCGAAGTTCGGCAACGTCCGGATTCTCGCCCCCCTTACGTATTCGGACCGCGACGATCTCCGCCGTCGAAATAACCCCGGCGGCCCGGAACCGCTTCGCGTCCCATCTCTGCCCGTAGGTGGTCACCGCAATGGCGACGCCGATCGGGAAAGTGATGATCGCCGGGCACAACCCATTCCACAGTGAATCACTGGTCAACGCGAGAACAGGCCCCGACAACATCAGACCGGCCGCGATCGAGTAGGTGAACACCTGGGCAACAGGTCCGATGAGTTCGACTTGCCTCGGCTCTCTGTCGCTACCGGACACTTCAACATCATAGTGACGGAAACGCGCCCGGATGGAAGGAGTCCGCCCCGCACCGCACCGTCGTCCCACCAGCGCCTGTACCGCCGGCGGCTATCGCGATCGCGATCGCTTTACTGGTGTTCGTCAATTGATCGTTTCTTGAACACTCCGCCCGAAACGGGCTCCGGCGCGGGAACTGTGAATGTTCGAACTCCTCTGCACTGTTGTCATGGGGATTCGGCTCTGTGTGCAGCTGACTTCGAACATCGGCGTGTCGCGGACTCGGCTGCACTACCGTGCTTTTCGTTCGAACTCGTGTGCACAAGAGGGCTGCGGTATGTCCGAGAATAGGGCCACGGCTGTGGACCGCGGTGTGGTCACCGCGGATGAGTCGCACTGGCAGTCGGCGGTGCGGCGGGCGGAGGTGATCGGTCGCCTCGCGCGCCAGGATCGTGTGAGTGCCGCGGCTGCCGATGAGGCCGGTGCGGAGCTGGGGTTGAAGCGTCGGCAGGTGTTTGCGCTGGTGAAGCGGTGGCGGGCTGGGGATGGTCTGGTCTCGGATCTGCTGCCGGGCATGTCGAGTGGCGGTCGTGGTCGTGAGCGGCCGGCCGATGAGGTGGAAGCGGTCGTGCGGAAGGTGCTGCGGGCGAGGTATCTGACGCGGCAGCGTCGGTCGGTGGCGGTGATCTGTCGCGAGATCACCCACGAGTGCCGGGCCAAGGGCCTGCGCCCGCCGTCACGGTCGGCGGTGGTGCGGCGGATCGGCCGGCTGGACCAGGTGAAGGCGGTCACCGCGCGGGAAGGCTCCGACGCGGCCCGCTCACGGCGGGCGGCGGGTGGTTCCACCCCGCGGGTGGAAGGGCTGCTGGAACGGGTGCAGATAGATCACACCCCGGCGGATGTGATCGTGGTCGATGAGCTGCACCGGATGCCGATCGGCCGGCCGTATGTGACCGCGGCGATCGATGAGGCATCGAAATGTGTTCCGGGACTAGTGATCACCCTGGAGGCGCCGTCGGCGACCTCGGTCGGTTTGTGCCTGGCGCAGATGGCGATCGACAAGCGGGCCTGGCTCGAACGCCTGGGCTTGGATGCGGTGTGGCCGATGAGCGGCAAACCGGTCCAGTTGTATGTCGACAATGCCACCGAGTTCAAGAGTGAGGCCCTGCGCCGCGGCTGCGATCAGCACGGCATCGGCATCGACTACCGGCCGCCGGGCGCCCCGCACTACGGCGGCATCATCGAACGCCTGGTCGGCACCATGATGCGGCTGACCCATGAGCTGCCGGGCACCACGTTCTCCAACCCGCGTGAGCGCCGCGACTACGACAGCGACGCGAAAGCTGCTCTCACGATGACCGAACTACAGCAGTGGATGGCCCTGGCGGTGGCCTGCTATCACGGCGAACCGCACGACGGCCTTGGTGGGCGCACCCCGGCGGGGGTGTGGGCGGACAAGGCCGCCGAGCAGGGAACCCCACCGACGGTGACCAACGAGACCGCGTTCCTGGTCGATTTCCTGCCCGTCATCCGGCGGTCGCTGACCCGCAGTGGATTTCGGCTCGACCACGTCCAATACTATTGCGACGCGCTGAAGCCGCTGATCGCGCGCCGGGAACCTCTCGACAAGTTCGTGTTACGCCGCGACCCGCGCGATATCTCCCGCGCGGCGGGGCGCGGATCCGGTTGTGCCGCCGCCACCCGACGATTCGGTGGCCGGTCCGGTGGCCCCGTTCGAGGTGATCGAGCAGTGGTGAGCGGTGATCCGGCTCTGTCGCATCTGCATCCGTCAGCGCGGGAGATCGCGATGCTGCCGGGCCTGGACCGGTTGCGGTACGTGCCCGGAGACCGGTGGATCGGCTACACCCGTGCCACCGACGCCCTAACCAGGCTGGAAACGCTGCTGGACACGCCCCGCAAGCAGCGGATGCCGAACCTGCTGATCGTCGGCCCGACGAACAACGGCAAGTCGATGATCATCGAGAAGTTCTGCCGCACTCATCCGCCGGTGTCACATCCGGATCGCGAACAGATCCCGGTGCTGACGGTGCAGATGCCTTCCGAGCCGTCGGTGACCTGGTTCTACACCGCGCTACTGGCCACCCTGGGCGCGCCGATGCGAACCCGCGCGCCACGGCTGGCCGATCTCGAGTCTGACGTTTATGACGACGTATTGGAACAGCATGCCGCGGTGTGCTGGATGCGGGCAGTTGGACGACGATGCGAGCAGTGGCCGGCGCTGGTTACGGCAACGGGTTCGGCTGTGCGGTCGCTGCGCCGACCAACAACAGCGGTATCCGAACGACTCATCGGCGTTGCCGATTACCGCCTTCCTCGCCGACATCGCCGCGCTCGATGATGACGACGATTGGGTGCCCGGCTACTCCAGATCCGCACTGGAGAAGGTGTAGTCCGGTGCGACCACCCTCCCGCACCGCAGCCTCACCGAGCTGGCCCGGTTTGTCGCCGGCTTCCATGGCTGGCGTCTGCACGGAGACGAGTTGTGCACGGCGGACGGCTTGATCATCGCCGACCAGCTCGAAATCGCCGCCGACGCCATGGAGGCCATGGACTGGTTCACGCCGGACCGTTCCGGCATCTTCTGGCGCGTGTTCACCGGCGGCCGTCCGTCCGAGACGTGCACCTATCCCAACGCCTTCGCCCTCCGCCGCCAGATCGCGAAGAACTGAGCTGCGGTGCCCGGCGGACGGGTTGGGCGGTTGTCGGCGCCGGCGTTGGTAACAACCGCTCCACGAACACCGCTAGAGTGTCCAGTTTCCTGAACGGCCCGTGGGGTCCAAGTCCGCCGGATTCGGCGCTAGCGTGATCAGCAACGTCCTGAACAGCAGGTTTCCCGGTGGCCAGCCCATTTCTGCGAAAACCGGCGCTAAGCGGTTACCGCGCATAGGTTCCGACTATGTGCGGTTGCTCTTATGCCGACCTGAGGAAACGACCCTTCCCGGGGTGTGACGACTCCGGAAACTATGTGCGGTAGGGCTTACCGCCAGATCTGACGGACTTGGACCCCACGGGCCGGAAAGTCCGCGGCGCGTGCGATAGTCGCCGCCATGGGCGAGGAGATCGCGGTGGGTGACCGCATCGAGTGGTGCAGCGACATCGACGGCCGCCCCGTCGATCCCGAGGCACGGGACGTACACCGGCACCGTCGACAGCGTGCAACGGCATCCGGACGACGCTACCCGGGTGGTGGCGTACACCATCTGCTCGTCCTGGGAGTCCAGTGGATTGTAGAAAGGGTCTTGAACCGACTACTGGTTCCAGGCGGGGCATTGGTTGGGGGAGTACGAGGCGCTGGCCGTCCCGCCCTCCCACTCAGTCATGTCCACGGGATCCCACTGGAGCAGCACGCTGGCGTTGCGAATGCAATTGTCGAAGTCGAGCACGCCGTAGCAACGGCAGATGGAGAGGTCCTGCTGCAGTTGCTCGTACCCTTTGCCTGCCTTGTACATCATCGTCACCTCAGTCCGGACGACGCCGAGGTAGAGATTGCCGCGATAGCGCGACAGGAGCCCGACCTGCTGGTGGCTTTGTTTCTCTGCCTCCCCTTGGTTCTCGAGCGCCAGCTGGCCTATTTTCTTGATGGTCTCCATGACGGCGTTGAAGTTCTCCGGAGTCATGAAGCTCTGGGCCAGGTCCTCCACCGCGTCGACGCCCTTCTCCAGGGACAGCGGGGAGATGAACGTAGAGCGGGTGTCATTTCGGTAGCCTGAGAAAGCCGGCATCGTGGAAAACTTATTGATGTAGTTGTTCCAAGCGACCGGGTCGAAGGCCGTGCTCTCCGGGTTGAAGCCGCTGATGCTCGCGGCCTTGCGCATGAGGGTGGCGGCGACGGACTCCCACGTGCTGAATTTCCTCAGAGGCCCCAGGTCGGGCAGCGAGCTGCCGTCTTCCACCGCTATGTGGCCCACCGCCAGTTCGTCTCTCTCAGAGTCGAACTGCGAAAGCTCGGACATCGTGGCGGCGTCCGGCTTGTGGGAAGGCGTCTGCCACAGCGTGATCTCCACGGCCTCTCGGCGCAGCTGGGATTGACTGATCTCGGTCATGACTCTGCTCCTTGTCTACGGGTGAGGTGCTACACAGCGAGATGAGACGACGTTTGAAGGACTCAGCTGGTCCAGGCAAGGTGGCGAAACGATGTAGCTGTCCGTGGTGGCGACCCGGGCATTCGCGCCCTGGGGACCCTACGCGAGCATCGTGCTGGCGTAGGGAAACAGTTGTTGAGGTCGAGCGCGCCGTAGCCACGGCAGATGGAGAGGTCCTGCTGCAATGCAGCCTAGCCAAGTGTAATCATGCTGGCCGGGACTATCTCTAATTCGGTCGGCTTTACTCTACTTGGAGTCAGTAAGTTCGGGTTCTGATTTCAGCCTGATTCCACCGATTTGGTTTCTGGATGGTCCGCGCGCTTGTGGTGCGGTGATTTCCGACGTCGGTCCGGGATGATCGGGCGCATTCGTGAACGGTGAAAATGGCGTCAGTGGATCGAGGCTTTGCTCGTGGCTGGACCGGCCAGTGGCTGCTGCGGTATCCGGCCAGGGTGTCGATGGAGGTTACGAATGCCCCCGGTCACCACACCTCGATTCCGGTCACCCGACGGTTGGAACCGTCGACAACCCGCGATAGTTGAATGCGCGAGCTCACAACTAGGCGGGTAGCCGGTTGACGGATTCGGCCGGCACCGCGCGGGCCGGCCGAATCTCAAATCGTCGCTCGCTGGTGCCGCTAGGTGACCTCGCGAGTGAGCCGCGACGACCACGGACACCAGAAGCAACCGGGCAGGAAGGCACCACATGCCTCGTCGAGATGATCCTCGACGTAGGAGATGCTGGCGTCGCAGACCTCGATCGCCATGGTGAAGAAGGTGATCGTGTCGGAGTCGAGGTGGAAACTCCAGCCTGGGTTGTAATCGGCCTGCTGTTTCCGGAGACGGCCCATGACGTGGACCGACATCTGCTCCTCGCCGGACAGGATCCGACGAGCTTCCGCAATTCGCTGCTCGTTCGTGAGCCGGATGACGAATTCCTTGCCGGAGTAATCGGTGAATGCGAAGTCCGCCACGGTACTCCCCTCTCGGTAGATTCCGGATGTGGGTGGCTCGCTCCTCTATGGTATGCCTCGCAATTTGCGTCTGTGTCGAAATTCTTTGTGCAACAAAGGAATTTGAGTCATCACCCTGGTTTTCTGACGAGAAAAAGACTCACAGCGAGAGCGACTAGCGACGGTCCAGGACCGGTGACCCGTTTCGGCGCCCGTTTCGATGCCGACCAGCGGTTTTAGCGACCATCAGCAGATCACGGACAGCCATCGCGCCCCGTGCGACGGGCGCCGCCACCTTCCCCTCCGCATCGATCAACACCGCCGACGGGGTACCTCGCACCCGGTACCGCAACGCCGCCTCATTGCCCTGCTGTACCAGGACCGGAATATCAACCAACCCCTGTTCCCGACCCCACGCGGCATGTTCGACGACATCCCCGTTCCCGACCATCACAATGCTCAGTACCTCGGCGGTACGGGCATGCCAACGCGGCAGTTCCCGCGCCAGCGCGGCACAGAGTTCACAGCCGGGGTGTACGAACACCATCAGGAGCTGGCGACCGGAGTCCAGCAGCGCCTCCAGACTCGTCCGGCCGCCCGCTATGTCCGGAAGCTCGAACTCTGGCGCCACCGCGCCCACCGGAAGCCCCTCAGCGCCGAGTGTCGACAATGCCTGCTCGTCCAACCGCCGACGCAGTACCCCCAGCTGTCCGGCCAGCCACCCCAGCGCCGCGGACAACACCATCACGACCGACAGCGCGACCGCATGATCCGCGGGCAGGTCAGCGGGCACCTGCGGATGGGCGAGGCCACCCCATCCGACGAATACCGCGATCAGCGCAATCACTCCATTGCGCACAATCGACCGCACCCCGATCGGTGCCGAGTTCGACGCGCCGAAACAAGAGCAGGCGGGCCGTTTCCCTTGACGGAGCAGCCGGATCATCGCCAGTGTGAAAACCACCAGCAATGCCAGCGCCAGCACGGCGGCGGCAACCGCGGTCCACGGCGGCAACACCGCCACGGCCACAACCATCTCCACCGCCGGTAGACCCCACGCCATCACCGGCACCCACCAGATCGGAAGACCGAACTCACCCAGCGCCGTCCGCGTCCCGGACCGATCCGTCAACTTCCCCCACGCCGACAGCCCGAAGACAACCGCAACTACCAGCCTCGACAACCACACCCCATAATCGATCAGCATGCCCGCACCATCCCACACCGGCGCCGACATGGCTGACCAAACTACGGCCGTGTCCAGAAGCTCACCCGCCAGCGAACCCCACGGCCCCGGAATCTCCCTGGCGAGTTCCGGGTCCGTCGACTATCCCAGATCAGTCCTCACCGGATGCCGGGCCACTGCTGCGGATTCGCGGTCGTTTCATGCTGCGATGTCGAACAAGGTCAGCTCTCGGGGCTGTTGTGAAGCGGTGGCTCGCAGTTCGGCGCGCTCGCGGATCGCGCAGGTAGGTCCGATGCCTTGGGTGACCGATGTAGGTGATACCAGCCAGCCGCGACAGCGGCGGCAATGCACGACAAGTCTCACCACGGGCTGGTCGTCGGTCTCGGCCATGTCCTTCTCCTCCGGCCGGGGCAGGTATGTCAGAAGCGTGACACGACCTACCGACAACGAATCGAGGCCCAGGAGCCGTTCAGCGAGTCCGCGGCTTCAGCAGCCGCCGCCACCGGGGAACCGACCGAACCGCAGTCGCGACCGGATCGCTGACTGTCTCGGCGCGGGTTTCGGTGACCGGCCGTTGGGCCCAGGGCCCGGTCTTGGTGGCGCGGATGGACCCTTCGCCTAGGACACGAGTCGCGATCGTCCAGACCGCCGGCGGATCCTCCAGTGCGGTCTCGTCGACGAGACCTGATCAACCTTCGCAACGAAGCACTCACGAAAGTCCGCAACGCTCTCCACCGCGCGAAGGTCGACCGCGACGTCACCGAACACGCCGCCGCGCGGCAACGTTGGGAAGACGAGCGCAACGACCGACTGCAGGACATAGACCGGGAGCTGCAAGCTGCCGAACATGAGCGAGAAGCCCGAAACCAGCAACCATCCCGGCCCATACCTGGTCACGCCTTCGAGGGGCTGACCAGGTCACAGCGCGAGCGAAACCGGGATATCGGCTACGAGCGATGGCCGCTACTGCGCGGCTGTCTCGGGTGGGCGGTCATGGGTTCTTGCCTTCGCTGACTGGTTGACCGTCTTTGTCGAACCAGTGGCCCGTTTTCGGGTCTCGGGTCCAGCCCTCGAATTCGGTGCCCTCCAGGTCGTCGGAGAACCGGCCACCGAAACCAGGCGATGTCCCTTCGGGTGCTGGTCCGGCCTTGCGGATGGTTTCGTCGAATTGATCGAGGCGCGCGGCCCGCCGTGCGATCTCCTCCGGGGAGATCGTCAACCCAGCTGTTCGGCTTCTTCGGCGGTGTAGAAGAGCTTGCCTCCGACTTTTTCTGGCATGAGTTCCTCCTAGATCTCGAACATCCGGATGATGATTCGGCCCGTCGCCGGATCGGGGGTTTTGCTGTGGACATAGAAGTTCGTCCCCGACGAAAACAGGACCTCGTCCGGAGTCCCATATTGGCTGTAGTCACGGCCGGTCTTGCTGTCGATCCGGAACTCGACCTTCGAGTTGTCCACAATGAAGTCGTTCGCGCCTCGCGGGTTGGTGCTCGCGGAGGTGAACCCGAGTTCTGTGGTGGGCTTTCCCTCGACATAGCGGCCAGCTGTTCGTCGGTGAGGTTGGTGTGCCGGACCAGCGGCCCTTCGTGGGCGGGTAGCTTGCTCAGCGCCTGGTTGAGGGCGTCTATCTGGCGTGCTGCTCGGGGGTCACAGTGCCTTCCCGTAAGACGGCGGTCAGAGACTCGGAGCGGGAAGTGCTCGGGCCTTACCTCAGTATTGCCGCGTCCTCAGCGCTCAGCGATGGTCGCGGTGGGTCCGCTTTCGGTTTGAGTCGCCCGCCGACACCATAGGCGGCGATCTCGATCGCGCGGTCGCTGCGTTCCGGAGCGAGAAGCGCTGGTGGACAGTCCGGCTGGGCGCCGATGGGCCCATGGTGAACTCGGCGCCGCGATCGACGCCCTGGCCTTGCGGCCTGGTCGCGAAGGGCATCGGCAAGGCGGATCGGGTCGGCATCTGGGCGCCGAACTGCGCGGAATGTTCCTCGTGCAGTACGCGACGGCGAAGATCGGCGCGATCCTGGTCAACATCAACCCGGTCAGCGATCCTCGCGTCATCGGACAAGCACACGTCGCATTCGGCAAGCGACAACGGATTTCCCGCACAACATCGGTAACTCATCGGGTGCGCCCCAGAAGTCAGCCGGTCACGGCACCGCCGGACCGCAGCGGAATGTTTGCTGTACCCACGACTGGCAAGAGAGGCGGAGAGGCGGAGGAGCGGTAGTGTCTCGGGCGTGACGACAGCGCCCGAGACCGCCAGTGCAGTGTCGAACCCCGCCCTGCTCCCTCCCTCGTCCGACTCACCTCCTCCCGCGACGCTCCGCGTCGAAACCGCGAGCACAGCCAGCGTGAACCATCGCATCGCCGACGAGCTGGCGGTACGCGAGACCCAGGTGCGTGCCGCCGTCGAGCTGCTCGACGGCGGCTCGACCGTGCCGTTCATCGCGCGGTACCGGAAAGAGGTCACCGGCGGTCTCGACGACGCGCAGCTGCGCCTGCTCGATGAGCGCCTGCATTATCTTCGTGAACTCGACGAGCGCAGGGCCGCCATCCTCGAATCGATCCGCGGCCAAGGCAAACTCGATGACGCGCTGCACCAGCAGATCATGCTGGCCGAGACCAAGGCCCGGCTCGAGGACATCTATCTGCCGTACAAGCCGAAGCGTCGCACCAAGGCTCAGATCGCGCGCGAGGCGGGGCACGAGCCGGTGGCCGACGCTCTGATCAACGACCCGGCCACCGATCCGGCGCAGTACACCACCGAGCAGCTGGACGGCGCGCGCGCGATCCTGGTCGAGCGTTTCGCCGAGGACGCCGACCTGGTCGGCGAGCTGCGTGAGCTGATGTGGAACCGCGGCCAGGTCACCTCGACCGTGCGCCCGGGCAAGGAGGAGGTGGGTGCGAAGTTCGCCGACTACTTCGAGTTCAGCGAGCCGTTCACCAAGCTGCCCTCGCACCGCATCCTCGCACTGCTGCGCGGTGAGAAAGAGGAGGTGCTCACCCTGCACCTCGAGCCGGAGACCGAGGAGCCCGAGCCGGGTGAACGTACCGTCTATGAAGGCCGCATCGCGGTTCGCTTCGGCATCGCCGACAGGAGCCGCCCTGCCGACTCCTGGCTGCTGGACACTGTGCGCTGGGCCTGGCGTACGAAACTCCAAGTGAGTCTTGGCATCGACACCAGGATGCGGTTGCGGCAAGCGGCGGAGAAGGATGCGGTCGACGTGTTCGCCGCGAACCTGCGCGACTTGCTGCTCGCCGCACCCGCGGGCACCCGCACGACCATGGGCCTCGATCCCGGCTACCGCACGGGCGTGAAGGTCGCGGTGGTCGACGCCACCGGCAAGGTGGTTGCCACCGAGGTGATCTATCCGCACAAGCCGCAGGGCCAGACCGAGAAGTCGCTCGCGGTGCTCGGCGCGCTGGTCGCCAGGTTCGGTGTCGAGCTCATCGCCATCGGAAATGGCACCGCCTCGCGTGAAACGGATGCCCTTGCCATCGAACTGATCTCCCGTATTCCGGAGAACAAGCCGACCAAGATCGTGGTGTCCGAGGCGGGCGCCTCGGTGTACTCCGCCTCGGCCTACGCCTCACAGGAGCTGCCCGACCTGGACGTGTCGCTGCGCGGTGCGGTGTCGATCGCACGGCGCCTGCAGGACCCGCTGGCCGAGCTGGTGAAGATCGACCCGAAGTCCATCGGTGTCGGCCAGTACCAGCACGACGTGTCCGAGACCCTGCTGGCCCGCTCGCTGGGTGCGGTGGTCGAGGACGCGGTGAACGCGGTCGGCGTCGACGTGAACACAGCCTCGGTGCCGCTGCTGTCCCGGGTGTCCGGCATCGGCGGTTCGGTGGCGGAGAGCATTGTGGCGCACCGGGATCAGAACGGACCCTTCCACAGCCGGACCGCGCTGCTGGACGTGCCCCGCCTCGGTCCCAAGGCGTTCGAGCAGTGCGCGGGCTTCCTGCGCATCCGCGGCGGTGACGACCCGCTGGACACCTCCGCGGTGCACCCCGAGGCGTATCCGGTGGTGCGGCGCATCCTCGAGTCGACCGGCCGCGGTGTCGCGGAGGTCATCGGCAACACCACCGTGCTGCGCTCGTTGCGCGCCGGCGACTTCACCGACGAACGCTTCGGTGTCCCCACCGTCACCGATATCATCGCCGAGCTGGAGAAGCCGGGCCGCGACCCGCGTCCGGAATTCAAGACCGCGGAGTTCGCCGCCGGAGTGGAGAAGGTTGCCGACCTGAAGCCGGGCATGGTGCTCGAGGGTGTGGTCACGAACGTGGCCGCGTTCGGCGCGTTCGTCGACGTCGGCGTGCACCAGGACGGGCTCGTGCACGTCTCCGCGATGTCGCACAACTTCGTGAAGGACCCGCGCGAGGTGGTCAAGTCCGGCGACGTGGTCAAGGTGAAGGTGCTCGAGGTCGATGTCGCGCGGCAGCGAATCGGCCTGACGCTGCGCTTGGACGACGAGCCCGGCGCGCCCGCGAAGGGTGGCGACAACCGTCAGCGCGGCCAGGGCGGCCGACCCGCCGGCGGCGAGCCGCGGCAGCGGCAGAATGGTCAGAACAAGCAGCAAGGCCAAGATCGCAATCAGGGGCAGGGACGCGGCGGCAATCAGCGTCGTAGCGCTCCCGCGCCCAGCGGTGCGATGGCGGACGCGTTGCGTAGGGCAGGTTTCGGCCAGTAGTCGGTGATCGGGAGGAAGTAGGCGGCCATGCGACGGTGGCTCGATGAGGATGTGATCGACCAAGGCCGGTTGCCCCTGCTGTGCTTGCTCCTCGGGTTCATCGTCGGCTTCCTGGTCATCCGCCTCAGCGTGCGGCTGATCCGCGCGCGGGTGCGCTGGTGGCCGGGGAACCTCCGGGCGGGTGACACCCACATCCACCACATGGTGTTCGGGGTGATCCTGGTGCTGGCGTCCGGCATCGGCATGGTCACCGTGTACCAGAGTGCGAACACGGCGACGGCCGGGTTGCTGGCCGCCGCCTTCGGCGTCGGTGCCGCGCTGGTCCTCGACGAGTTCGCGCTGATCTTCTACCTGCGCGACGTGTACTGGGAGAAACAGGGGCGCACCTCAGTGGACGCGGTGTTCGTCGCGCTCGCGGTGACAGGGTTGCTCTTGCTGGGTTTTCACCCGCTCTGGCTGCTGGATATCAACGACTTCCGGCACGATGCCGGCATCGAGGCTCGGACCTTCGTCGTCGTGTTCGCGGTGGTGAACTTGGCGCTGGCCGCCATCGTCATCGTCAAGGGCAAGATCTGGACCGGCCTGTTCGGCATGTTCTTCCTGCCGCTGCTGTTCGTCGGCGCGCTGCGACTGAGCCGCCCTGGCGCACCGTGGGCGCGCTGGCGCTACACCGACCGCAGACGCCTGATGTACCGGTCCATCGTCCGGGAACGCCGCTACCGCCGTCCGGTGATCCGCGCCAAGATCTTCGTGCAGGACATGATCGCGGGGAAACCGGACGTAGAGCACGTCCGCACGGCCGCGGAGGCGGAACTCGCCCGGACGGTGGTGTCCGCGCCACCGGCTCCACATCATCACCACCACTCGCTCTGGCACGCCGACCACGGCACGCTCGACTCGTCGTCCGCACCGCACACGCAGGACGCGGTGTCCGGTGAACCGAACCGCTGACCGGGCCTGGTGCGACCGAGCGCGAACGACTCGCCGCACGCGAAGCGCTGGGCGTAGCCTGACGTAGGTGAGCCCGACCTCGGTGGGCCGATTTTTCCGTGCCCGTGCCGATCTGGCACAATGAGCAGGCTGCCCTGGGTTTTTCGTCCCGGCGCACCCCTTAATCGGAGCATGAACCGGCCGAGCACACCCAGTGCCGCCAGGTTCCTCTGTTCGCGCGAAACCAGAAGGATGGAAATGAACACCCTTGACTTCGTCGACGAGAAGTCGCTGCGCAGCGACGTCCCCGACTTCCGACCGGGCGACACGCTGAATGTGCACGTGAAGGTCATCGAAGGCTCGAAGGAGCGCATCCAGGTCTTCAAGGGCGTCGTGATCCGCCGCCAGGGTGGTGGCATCCGCGAGACCTTCACGGTCCGTAAGGTGTCGTTCGGTGTCGGCGTGGAGCGCACCTTCCCGGTGCACAGCCCGAACATCGACCACATCGATGTCGTGACCCGCGGTGACGTCCGCCGTGCCAAGCTGTACTACCTGCGCGACCTTCGTGGTAAGGCCGCCAAGATCAAAGAAAAGCGCTGAGCTAGCTTTTCGGCACGACAGATCTTCTTTAGCCCGGCACCGGACCTCTGTCAGGATGCCGGGCTAATCTGTTCGGCGTGGCAGACGAAAGTGGGTCGGTATCGGTGTCCGAATCGGGCGAAGCGGGGGGACGCCGCACCAAGCGGCGAGTGAAGAAGAAGCAGCGGCCGTTCTGGCAGGAGTTGCCGATCCTCGTCGTGATCGCCGCGGTGATCGCCGCGCTGATGGTCACCTTCGTCGGCAGGCCGTACGTGATTCCGTCGGAGTCGATGGAAACCACCCTGCACGGGTGCGCCGGATGCACCGGTGACCGCATCTACGTGCAGAAACTGAGCTACTACTGGGGCGACCCGAAGCCCGGTGACGTGGTCGTGTTCGTCGGCCCGTCCTCGTGGAACAACCTTTACAAGTCGATCCGCTCGGACAACCCGGCCATCCGCGGCGTGCAGAACTTCTTCTCCTTCTTCGGCCTGGTGCCGCCGGACGAGAACGATCTGGTCAAGCGTGTGATCGCGGTCGGAGGCCAGACCGTGCAGTGCTGTGACGCACAGGGGCGGGTCATGGTCGACGGCAAACCGCTGGACGAGCCGTACGCCCGCTACATCTACCCGTACGTGCCGGGCCAGCCCTACAGCTCCGGCGGCGGGCGCGAGTTCAAGACCGTGAAGGTCCCCGAGGGGCATCTGTGGGTGATGGGCGACAACCGCAACCAGTCCGCCGACTCCCGCGCCCACATCACCGACGAACTGCAGGGCACCGTCCCCGTCGACAACGTCCGGGGCAAGGCTGTGTTCAAGATCTGGCCGCCCGGCCGGATCGGACCGGTGCGCTCGCAGGATCCCCAGACGAATTGATCCGCCTGCGTGCGCAGCATAATTGGACGGTGGGGCAAGTTCGAGTGCCGATAGGGAACGGGTGGCCGCCGCGCGTGGTGATGCGCAGGGCAGGTGGCTTGCGCACGCTGGAGGCCGCATTGATTCGCAGCGGTCTGGGGCCCGTCGCAGGGGTGGACGAGGCGGGCCGTGGACCCTGCGCGGGACCGCTGGTGGTGGCCGCGTGCCTGCTCGCCCCGAAGGCTTATGACAAGCTGGCCGGGCTCGACGACTCCAAGAAACTCACCGAGGCCACCCGCGAGGAGTTGTACCCGGTGATCACGCGGCTGGCGCTGGCCTACGAGGTCGTTGTCGTCCCAGCCTGGGAGATCGACTCGATCGGCATCCACGTCGCCAATATCGAGGGCATGCGCCGCGCCGTCGCCGGGCTCGGCAGGCCCCCAGGCTACGTGCTCACCGACGGGTTCCGGGTGCCCGGCCTCCCAGTGCCCTCGCTGCCGGTGATCGGCGGCGACGCGACAGCGGCCTGTATCGCAGCGGCCAGCATCCTGGCGAAGGTCACCAGGGACCGCATGATGGTCGATCTCGACGAGCGGATGCCCGGCTACGGGTTCGCGGTGCACAAGGGGTACAACACGCCCGAGCATATCGCCGCGCTGAACCGCCTCGGACCGTGCAGCGAGCACCGCCGGTCCTGGCGCAACGTACGCGAGGCAGCGGGGTTGCGGCCGGTCGCGGCGGCCGCCGTCGACGCCGATGCGGTGCTCGGGGGTGGCCTCGACGAGGCGCTGTCCGAAGAGTTCCAGAACGGGCGTACGGGTAGCCGAGTGGCTACCGACGCCGCCCATGCGAGATGATGTCAACACACGACGCAGTGCGGCGAGAAGGAGGACGTCCCACCCGATGAGTGCCGAGGACCTCGAGAAGTACGAAACCGAGATGGAACTCTCGCTGTATCGCGAGTACAAAGACATCGTCGGTCAGTTTTCGTACGTGGTGGAGACCGAGCGCCGCTTCTACCTGGCCAATACCGTCGAGCTGCGGCCACAGAACGCGGACGGCGAGGTGTATTTCGAGGTGCGGATGAGCGACGCGTGGGTGTGGGACATGTATCGGCCGGCCCGCTTCGTCAAGCACGTCCGGGTGATCACCTTCAAGGACGTCAACATCGAGGAGCTGGAGAAGCCGGACCTGCGGCTGCCGGAGTGACGATCGATAGTTCCGCACAGGCGGGCAGTTATCAACAGGTTTTGTGTTTACACAGGTCGGCGCCCCTGACCTGATTTCTTCCCGGAGCAGTCTGGCGGGGTGACAGACAAACAGATGCTCGGCGCGCATGGGGAAGAGTTGGCGGCAGAGTTTCTCCGCGCCGCGGGGATGGAGATCGTCGCCAGGAACTGGCGGTGCCGGTACGGCGAGCTGGATCTGATCGTACGCGACCGGGACGTGACCGCGTTCGTGGAAGTAAAGACCCGTTCCGGCCTCGGCTTCGGTACCCCGGCCGAGTCGGTCACCTTCACCAAGCGGCAGCGCATTCGACGGCTCGCCTTGCTGTGGCTGGCGGAGCAGGGCGGTCCCTGGCGGCGTATCCGGTTCGACGTGGTATCCGTGCTGGTGACGCGCGGGCACCAGCCGGTGATCGACCACCTGGAGGCGGTGTTCTGAATGGCACTCGGTCGAGCGCATTCCGTCGCGGTCGCCGGCGTCGACGGCCTGCTGGTCGAGATCGAGGCTGATATCGGGCAGGGTCTGCCATCCGTACACCTGGTTGGTCTGCCGGATACCGCATTGCAAGAATCCCGCGACCGAGTGCGGTCCGCGGTGGCGAACTCGGGAGAGAAGTGGCCGGACGGCAGGGTGATCCTCGCCCTCTCACCGGCCACCTTGCCGAAGATCGGCAGCGTGTACGACTTGGCGCTGGCGGTCGCGGTGCTCGACGCGTCCGGCGCCGTCCCCGCCGAGCGGCTCGCGAAGACGGTGCTACTCGGCGAACTCGCGCTGGACGGTCGGGTGCGGCGAGTGCGTGGCATTCTCCCTGCCGTGATCGCTGCGCGGCGGGCGGGTTGGTCGGCCGTCGTGGTCCCGGAACCGGCCATGGCCGAGGCCGGGCTGGTCGCCGGCATCGAGGTCTTCGGGGCGAGCAGCCTGCGCGCGGTGGTGGCCTGGCTGCGCGGTGAAGCGATGCTCGCCGAACCGAACGGCGCCCCGCCCGACACCGTTCGTCATGGCGGCGACCTCAGCGAGGTGGTGGGGCAAGACGAGGCGCGCTGGGCGCTGGAGGTGGCCGCGGCGGGCGGGCACCACCTGTTGCTGACCGGCCCGCCCGGAATCGGAAAAACCATGTTGGCACAACGCCTTCCCGGCCTGTTGCCGCCGCTCACGGAGACCGAGGCGCTGGAGGTGACCGCGATCCATTCGATGGCGGGCATGCTCTCCGGCGAGCATCCGCTGGTCACGGCGCCACCGTTCGTCGCTCCGCACCACTCGACGTCGGTGACCGCGATGATCGGCGGTGGTTCGGGGACCGCCCGTCCCGGCGCGGTGAGCCGAGCCCACCGAGGTGTGCTGTTCCTCGACGAATGCGCCGAGATCGGCACAAAGGTGCTCGAGGCCATGCGAACACCGTTGGAGGAAGGGGAAGTACGGATCGCTCGGCGCGACGGCGTGGCGCGGTACCCGGCCCGATTCCAGCTCGTCCTCGCCGCGAATCCGTGCCCGTGCGCCCCTGCCCGCGAGGTCGACTGCATCTGCGCGCCGCTCGCTCGCCGCCGCTACCTCGGCAAGCTGTCCGGCCCGCTGATGGACCGGATCGACATCTGGGTGCAGATGCACGGGCAGTCCGGAGCCGCGTTCAGCACCGAGGAGGCCGAGAGCAGCGAGGTGGTCCGCGGCAGGGTAGCGGTCGCCCGCCGCGCCGCCGCCGAGCGCTGGCGCGATTACGGATGGCTCACGAACGCCGAAGTCCCGGGCCATATCCTGCGTCAACGATTCCGCCTGCCGCGGGAATCGCTCGTTCCGGTCGAGGGTGCCTTGCGTCTCGGTCGGATGTCGGCTCGTGGCGCCGACCGCGCGATCCGTGTCGCGTGGACCATCTGCGACCTGCGTGGCGGTGAGCGTCCGTCGGCGCAGGATGTGCTGGCTGCATTGAACTTCCGACAGCGGGGTGCGCAATGAGTGCGGCACCGTTGGATGGGAAGGGCACTGCGGTTGACGCGACGGCCGGAGGGATTCGAATATCGGGAGGCTGTTCTCGCCCGGCCTCTGGCGAAGCGGATGCGCGGAGGTTGGCGTGGGTGTATCTGTCGCGGGTGGTGCAAGGGCCGTCTGCGCCGCTGTCGGCGTTGATCGAGTCGGCCGGGGTGGTCGAGGCGGCACGCGCCGTGCGGGAGTGTGCGTTGCCCGAGTCGTTGCGCGGGCCGACGGCGCAGCGGCGTGAGATCGATGTCGCCGCGCGGGATCTGGAGTCGATCGAGCGTATCGGTGGACGAGTGGTCACGCCGGACGACCCGGAGTGGCCGGCGTGGCGCATGCTCGGTCTCGGGCAGCTCGAACCGGGCCGGGATCGTGACGGGGCCGTGCCGCTCGTGCTGTGGGCGCGGGGCCCACGCTCGCTGTTGGAGTCGAGCGAACACGCTCTGGCGGTGGTGGGCGCGCGGTGCAGCACCGGCTACGGCAACCGGGTCACTGGGGAAATCGCCGGCGATCTCGCCGCGCAAGGCTGGACCATCGTGTCGGGGGCGGCCTTCGGAATCGACAGCATGGCACATCGGGCGGCGCTCGCGGTCGAGGGCTCGACGATTGCGGTGCTGGCGTGCGGCATCGACCGTCCCTACCCGGCCCAGCACGAGCGGCTTCTGGCCGATATCGCGGAGTCCGGCCTGGTGGTCAGCGAGTATCCGCCCGGGGTCACCGCGCACAAGCATCAATTCCTGGCTCGCAACCGCCTGATCGCAGCCCTCGCCGACGGCGTGCTGGTCGTCGAGGCGGGCCTGCGCAGCGGCGCCCGCAACACCGTCAAATGGGCACGCCGACTGAGCCGCCCGGCTTTGGCGGTGCCCGGCCCGGTCACTTCCGTCGCCTCCGTGGGCTGTCACCGCATGATTCGCGATGGTGAAGCCCTCCTGGTCACCTGCGCCGAGGAGGTCGTCGACGAGGCGGGTCCGCTCCGACTACCTCTCCCCGGTGCTGCGGGGCCGACCGACAACCCGGAGGACGGTCTCACCGGGGATGAGGCCCTGGTCTTCGCCGCACTTCCCGGGGTGGGCTCTCGGGTGCCGCTCGAGCTGGCCCAGCAGTGCGGGTTGCCTCTTCCCGCGGTCCGTGCAGCCCTGCCCGCCCTCGAACTGGCGGGCCTGGTCACCGTCGACGAAAGCGGTTGGCGCCGAGCGGGGCACCGGAGATGACTTTTCGGCGTGGTGGCTTGCCAAATCGGGGTGGTCGTCGGGACGGTGGAGAGATGGAGCAACTGCCCGACGATTTGGAAGCCCTCGTGGTGGAGTACGGCAGACATCTGCGGCTCGGGCAGAATCGCTCGGAGCATACGGCGCGGGCGTATCTGGGGGATGCGCGGTCGCTGCTGGGCCACTTGTATCTGCGGTCGGCGGATTCAGCGATTCGCGAACTCGATTTGCAGCTGCTGCGCTCGTGGTTGGCGCAGCAGGCTGCGGCGGGTGCGGCGCGGACGACGATGGCGCGGCGGGCCTCCTCGGCGCGCACCTTTACCGCCTGGCTCACCCGGACCGGGCGATTGTCCGTCGATCCAGGCCTGCGACTGGGTTCGCCGAAAGCCCATCGCGTTCTTCCCGCCGTACTCGGTCGCCAGCAGGCCATCGGCGCCATGAACGCCGCGGAATCCGGTGCCGCCCAGCATGATCCGATGGCACTGCGGGACCGCTTGATCGTCGAGCTGCTGTACGCGACTGGTATCCGGGTCAGCGAGTTGTGCGGGCTGGATATCGATGACGTCGACCGCGAGCGACACGTGGTCCGAGTACTCGGCAAAGGCAACAAGGAGCGATCGGCGCCGTTCGGCCTACCTGCCGACGAGGCTGTCGGAACCTGGCTTCAGCACGGGCGTCCCGTCTTCGTCACCGCCGAGTCCGGCCGCGCGCTCTTACTCGGCCGTCGCGGCAGGCGCCTTGATCAGCGTCAGGCAAGAACCGTTGTGCACGAGGTGCTCTCGGCCATCCCGGGCGCTCCCGACATGGGCCCGCACGGCCTGCGCCACACCGCCGCGACCCACCTGCTCGAAGGGGGCGCCGACCTCCGCGTAGTCCAAGAACTCCTCGGCCACGCCAGCATGGCCACCACCCAGCTGTACACCCACGTCTCCATCGAGCGCCTCAAGAAGGTGCACGACCAAGCCCACCCCCGCGCCTGACGCGGCAGTACCACTCGCATGGGGTTTTACCGAGGCAGCGAAACGGCCCCGGTGAATCGGTGCTCGTCATTCTGCTATCGAACTGGAACATTCACGGGCTGACGTAGTAGTGCACCCACGCTTCTCGTCCACCGGCGGTGCGCCACCCGCTCGGCCCACTGTGCACGCGCCGCCACCCGTGTCGTTCGTCCAAAGCGATCGCCGCCGCACCCTCGGATTCCACCGTGAGCGCAGCCCGTTGCCCGCGCATTTCGGCCATCCGCACGCCCGCCGAGAGCAGGCGTGATCCACTCCCTCGCGGCGAGGCGATTTCCGCTGTGCCCGCCATGTCCAGCACGGCTGGCGGCATTTCCCCGCTACCGCCGATTCCGATGTGCCCGACCACCGCCCCGCTCTGCTCGGCGACGCGGGCCGCGATGAGCTTCGACGGGGCCAACCAGGCCATGGGGTCGCGGGCCACTGTGCCGGGTACCCGTCGACTTCGTGTACCTTCCGCAAAACCATGGCACATCCGTCGAGGTCGGCGGTGATTCGTGGTCGGATGGTGACCCTCATCCGTTCATCGTGGCCCGTTTGTCGGCTCATTTAACCATTCACGATCGCGCTGTGTTCCGGTTGTTCTGACGGGTCCGCAGCGGCGTCCCGGCGACGAGCAGACCCGCTCGCGCACCGAAGTAGTCGATTTCTCGTGTGATCATCGCCGGGAAGGCGCACCCTGAGAGATAAGAATCAGTTCCCGCAGTTCACGACGTACTCCGATGTGGAGAGAAAAGCGATGGCTACGTCAATCGGATCACAGACCCTGCATCGCGGACTGTACTCCTTGGCAGGCCAGCCCGCGTGGCAGCAGTCAGCCGCTGGTTCCACGCTGGCCCAGCAGATCGGCCATGGAACGTGGCGCGAGATTCCACTGGATCGCGACGTGCCCAGTGTGACGATCGGGCGGTCGGGTGCAGCCGACATCATCGTGACCGCCGACGCGACGGCTTCGCGTGTGCACGCCATCGTCGAGCGGGTGTGCGACTGCTGGGTCATTGTCGACGACGGGCTGTCGAAGAATGGGACCTTCGTCAACGGCGAACGCGTCGGCGGGCGGCGTAAACTCCGCTCCGGCGATACGATTCGGGTCGGGCAATCGGTGTTCATTTTCCGGGACGACCACCCGGCCGAGGATGAAATAACGATCGGCCAGGCCCCCCTCCCTACCCGGAATTCGCTGACCGACGCGCAGTATTCGATTCTCGAGGCACTTTGTCGGCCGTACGACGCTCGGACGCCATACTCCTACCCCGCGTCGAACTGCCAGATTGCCCATGATCTGTGCCTGAGCGTCTCCACCGTCAAGACGCATATGCGAGCACTATTCCAAATATTCCAGGTGGAAGCTTTGCCACCGAACCAAAAGCGCGTGTTTCTGGTCGAACGCGCCCTCCAAAGCGGCGTCATTGCCGATCACGAGCGGTAGGACTCCGTTCGGCCCGTCACAGCGGCGTCAGGAAAACTCTCCTCGGCCTGCGTGGTGACCACCTCGGCCGTGTTGATCAAGCTGGTGCGTAGCCAGATCAGCGTGGTGGCAAGGCAGATCGCGGCGTGGTAGTGGCGGGCGAATTTGTCGGTGCGCATGGCGATCCCGCGCCAGTGCTACTTCCACACCATCCCCTCGACCGCGGTCCGGTGCTCAGTCCACGGCCGCCCAGCCGTCTTCACCTCAGGCAGCAGTGGCTCCAGCACAGCCCACACCTCGTCAGAGACCTCGCGACGCGTCACCCATCAAGCTCGCCGACAACCACCCCGAGCCCCTTCATCAACACGACCTCGAACGACAGCATGCAACCGGTGCGCACGGTGTGTGCTCGGCGTGGCAGCGAGACTCCGCCTATCGATCGGCCGCGGCCGGCGCACCGAGGGAAAGCTTGAGTTGGGCCATACATGCGAAAGGCAAGGAGAATCGCACCTCCTTGCCAGCTTCAGGATATAGCTCACCCGGGGGCTTGCCGCAAGACCCGTGATGGGCGGCAGACTGGTCAGCTGCGGCCCGATCCCGCCGGAATTCGGCACTATTGTGCGCGATCTGGGGTCGTCCGCCGGAATGCATGTTTCTGGAATCGGAGGTTTCATGTTCGATGTGATCATCAGCGGGGGCGGTCCGACCGGGATGATGCTGGCGAGCGAGCTGCGGCTCCACGACGTGGACGTGCTGGTGCTGGAGAAGGATGCGGAGCCCAGCCAGCTGGTCCGCTCGCTGGGCTTGCATCCGCGCAGCATCGAGATCATGGATCAGCGCGGTCTGCTGGACCGGTTTCTCGCGCACGGGCAGCAGTATGCTGGCGCCCGCCGCTTCGCCGGGATCGACAAGCCGTCGTCGGCGACCCTGGACACCGCGCACGATTACATACTCGGCATTCCGCAGCCGGTTACCGACCGCCTGTTGGCCGAGCGTGCCGTCGAGCTCGGCGCTCAGACCCGCCGCGGCCACGAGGTGATAGGCGCCGAGCAGGACGACGACGGAGTCACGGTCGAACTGGCCGACGGCGCACGGCTGCGCTCGCGCTGGCTGGTCGGCTGCGACGGCGGCCGTAGCCTGGTTCGCAGGCTGCTGGGCGTCAGATTTCCCGGCGAGCCCGCCCAGACGGAATGGCTTCTCGGAGAGATGGAGGTGACGACGCCGCCCGACGAGTTGGCCGCGGTGGTGGACAAGGTTCGCAAGACTCACAAGGGTTTCGGTATCGGCCCCGCCGGGAACGGATTGCACCGTGCCGTCGTGCCCGCCGCGACCGTCGCCGAGGACCGCACCACGCCGCCGACTCTGGAGGAGTTCCAGACGCAGCTGCGGGCCTACGCGGGCACGGACTTCGGCGTCCACTCACCGCGCCGGCTGTCCCGTTTCACCGACGCGACCCGGCTGGCCGAGCGATACCGCACTGGCCGGGTGTTCCTCGCCGGCGACGCGGCGCACGTCCACCCGCCCTTGGGGGGACAAGGACTCAACCTCGGCATCCAGGACGCGTCCAACCTCGGCTGGAAGCTCGCCGCCGAGGTGAACGGCTGGGCACCGGAAGGGTTGCTGGACAGCTACCACACCGAGCGTCACCCGGTCGCCGACGACGTGCTGAACACCACCCGCGCCCAGTCGGAACTGATCTCCCCCGAACCCGGCCCCCAGGCGATACGCCGGCTGCTGACCGAGCTGATGGACTTCGAGGACGTGAGCCGGTTCCTGATCGAGAAGGTCACCGGGATCGGGGTCTGCTACGACTTCGGTGAAGGTCACGAGCTGATCGGCAAGCGGCTTCGCGACATCCGCCTGTCGCGGGGTCGTCTCTACGAGCTGACACGCGAAGGCCGCGGGCTGCTGCTCGACCAGACGGGTGAGTTCTCCGTGGCGGGATGGGCGAACCGGGTCGACCACGTCATCGACGTCAGTGACGAGCTGGACGTGCCCGCCGTGCTGCTGCGACCGGACGGCTACGTGGCCTGGGCAGGCGAAGACCAACGCGATCTGCAAAGCAATCTGCCGCGATGGTTCGGTGTCGCCACCGCGCCGTGATCCGAGTGCAGGACCGCGGGCGCAACGTCGTGGAGCTGTGCTTCAACCAGCTCGAGCCAACGGCACGTGGGACACGAAGACCTCCGATTGGTGAATGCGTTCCTAGACAGCTCGCACTTCACCCGGAGGTCTTCGCCATGTCAACCCGACACGCCGTCACCAACGTCTGTGGTCAGTACACCTAGATCGGGTGGAAATCCGCTCCGACACCACCACGCGCGGTGGCGTCGTTGACGATGGTCATTATGTTCGCGCCGACCTGCGGTCCCAGGCACGGCACGGTCAGGTATGCATTGACCATGCCGACGAGCGTTGTTCCCACCACGACCGGCCCGCCGGAATCCCCTGGAAGGACACACGCCTGCGTCCAGGTCCAGGTGTCGGACGGGAACAATTCGCCGTAGGCCAGCCCGCAGGTCCGGCCTGTGGTCCGACCTTCTTTGCAGGCGATGTCCGGGAACCGCGCAGGCGCGCCCAGCCCGGTAATGATGGTGTCGCCTACACGGTTCACGGGCATGACTTTGTCCGGATCGAACACGATCATGGCGTAGTCCATGTCCTTGTTGGTGTAGGCCAAGGTGCCGACGACGCCGGTGTCACGATTGGCATCGGCAACGACCGTGGCCCCCGCTTCACCGCAATGAGCTGCGGTGAGCCCGACGAGCCGACCTCCGGCGTCGTGCCCGATCGTGGTGAGCGTGCATATGCCCTGGTCGTTGACAATGATGCCGGAGCCGCCGCCCAATACGGAGGGACCAGACGCGTGCGCGGCACCTACTTGAGCCCCCAATAGCGCTGCGGCTGCTGTCAGTGTGGCGGCCGCCTCCGCGATTTTCCTGAACATGTCCGATCCAATCGGTTGAATTCCAACTGGTCTGTGCGGCACGGAAAGGTTTGCGCGTTCCCGACCCGGCTCGTCGGTGAGGACGGCGATACAGGGCCAGGCGACTAGTGGCGTGGAGCCCGGTTGCGGTTGTTTCGGTACCGACGACACTGCCACAGTCACGACGCGATCTGAAGTGTGACGCGTGGTGTCTTCAGAGGCAGCGGCGGATCGTGGTCGGATTGTCACGCGCATCCGTTCACCGTGACCCGCCGCCGCCTCGATTCACCCGTTCGCGATCGCGGTCGTTACTGGTTGCTCGGTCGACGAAGGCCGACGGGTGCGCAGCAGTACCGCACCGAGCAGCGCCGCGGCGATGCTGAAGCCCGCGCTGATCCACGCGCCGGTGGACATGGCGGCGGTGAAGGCATCCTTGGCGGGTTCGACATAGCCGAGCTGGAAGGCGGCGCCGATGGATTCGCGCGCCGCGTCGGGGGCGTCCCCGGGCATGTTGGAGGTGAATACGCCGGCGAGCACACTGCCGAGGATCGCGATGCTGATCGCCATGCCGACTTGCTGCAGCGTGTCGTTCATCGCGGAGCCGACGCCCGCGTGTTCGAGTGGGATGGCGCTCATGATCGCGGCGTACGCGGCCGGACCCGCCAGGCCGCCGCCCACACCCATGACCAGCATGCTGATCAGCACCCACAGGTACCCGCTGCCCATGGCGAGGATGGCGAAGGCCGCGCCCATGACGAGCAGCCCCGAGACGATGAGTGTCTTGTTGCTGAGCGCCTTGCCGAGTGTTGCGCCGAGCCCGTTGCAGACGGCTGCGGCCACGGCGTACGGCAGCAGCGCCAAACCCGCCTTCATCGGACCGTAGCCGAGCACGAACTGCAGGTACTGAGTGAGCATCAGCATGATCGCGCCCATGCCGAACACCATCAGCAGCAGAGTGAAGCAGGTTCCGGTGAAGTCGCGGCTGCGGAACACCGCCAGCGGCAGCATCGGATGCTCCGACCGGCGCTCCCATCCGAGGAACGCGATCGCCGTCGCGGCCGCCAGCACGATCATGCCGATGTTCCATTCACGCTCGATGATCACGTAGACCGTCGAACCGAGCGCCACGATGGACAGTCCGACTCCGACGGGGTCTACTGGCCGCTGTTCACCGGTGGTCTCCGGCATCAGCACCGAGGCCGCGATGATGGCGAGCACCGCGACCGGGATGTTGAGCAGGAACACCGAACCCCACCAATAGTGCTGTAGCAGAAAGCCACCCAGCGTGGGCCCGGCGACGATGCCGACCATCGAGACGGTGGACCACGCGGCCATCGCCGTCCGCCGCTCGTCCTCGGCGAAGGTGGTCATCAGGATCGACAGGGTCGAGGGCATCAGCAGCGACCCGCCGACACCCATCGCGGCGCGGGCGGCGACGATCTGCCACGGTTCGGTCGCCAGCACGGCTGCCAGGGAAGCCACGCCGAACACGGCTAGGCCGGTGATCAGCATCCGTCGCCGGCCGAAGCGGTCGGACAGGCTGCCCGCGGTGAGCAGGAGTCCGGCGAAGACCAGTACGTTGGCGTCCAGGATCCACTGGATGTCCGACGGAGTGGCGTCCAGTTCCCGAATCAGCGAGGGGATCGCGAGATTGAGCACGGTGCTGTCGATCATCAGCACCAGCAAGGACAGACAGAGGACCCCCAGAATCCACCAGCGGCGAGGGTCTCGTACAACGTTCGATTCCACTCGCACAGCGTACGAGAAACTCGAACGATGTGCGAGTGAATATAAGATCGACATGTGACCAAGCAGTTCGCCTCGGTATGGACCAGGGAACCTCGCCAGCCCAAAGCCTCCGGGCTGCGTCGCGAGCAGATCATCGCCGCGGCGGTCGAGATTCTCGACGCCGAAGGTCTGGAGTCGCTGAGCATGCGCAAACTCGGCGCGAAGCTCGGCGCGGGCGCGACCAGCCTGTACTGGTACGTCGCGAACAAGGAGGAGTTGCTGGAGCTGGTGCTCGACGAGTTCTGGGGCATGGTGCAGACGCCGGAGCCGGAGCAGGCGTCCTGGCGGGAGCTGCTGACCACCTTCGCCTACAGCCTCCGTGCGACGATCAGGGCGCACCCGTGGATGGCGTCGCTGGTCGGGCAGTTGCCTAGCATGGGGCCGAACTCGTTGCGGCTCAGCGACCGGCTGCGTCGCGCGTTCGTCCGGGCGGGTTTTCAGGGCGTGGATATCTACCTTGCGAGTGGAACAGTGATGTCGTTCGTACTCGGTCAGGTGATTCCCGAGACCGCATGGGAGAAGGCGTACAGCGGCTCCGACATCGACCTCGATAGCATGAGGCGGGCTATGGAGGGACTCGCGGTCGACTATCCCGAGATGCTCGAAGACTATCGGGCGACGGCGCCGATCGACCCCGAAGTCGGCCGAGCCATGGCCTTCGACTTCGGTCTGCTCTGCGTCATGGACGGTCTCGAGGCGCGTCTGCGCCACGCGCAGGGATTCGGATAGGCGGTCGCCCACCGTTCGCGCCCAGCGGCGATAGTGCGAAGGGGCTGCCGAGCAGTCTGAGCACGCGGTCCTGAATTGTAACGAGTTCTCCTTGGGTAATCAGTCAGCGGAGAAGGGTATTGCCACCAATTTACTGATACGTGTTCTATATTGATTCGGCGGACTCGGCTCCGCATGTCAACTCGGCGTCCAGTAGCGCCGGTTCGCGGAAAGGCGTCCACGTGAGCATGCACACCGTCCTCGGCCGGGAAGTGCGGATGCCCGTGCGCATCCGGCTCGCCCACGCATTCATGGCCACCTATACGGTGCCTGCCGCGGCGGCGCAGCAGCTCGTCGACTACTCCGGTCTGCGCCTCCTGCGGCTGCCGGGCGGGCGGGCGATGTGCACGCTGGTGTTCGTCGACTATGTCGACGGCGACCTCGGCCCTTACAACGAGTTCGGTGTCTCGTTCATGGTCCGCCACCACACGGCGGGAGGCGGTACCGGACTCGGTGACCTCGCGGCACTGGCGAACGGGAAGGCGGGCGTGCTCATCCATCGGCTCCCGGTCGACGGCGACTTCACTCTCGCCGCAGGCCGTGGCATTTGGGGATTCCCCAAGGAACTCGCCGACTTCGTTGTCGACCACGGCGAAGGAACCCGCAGCGGAACACTGCACCAGAACGGGCAGCTCATCGCGGACCTGACCGTCCGGCCCGGACTTCCGACCCCGAGCAGGCGCAACACCGCGTCCTCGTTCGACGCCTACTCGCACATCGATGGCGTCACCCGATGCACCCGATGGCAGATGCGGCCCTCCGGCTTGCGAACTCGCTTCGGCGGTGCGGACCTCACTCTCGGCGATCACGTCATCGCGGAGGAATTGCGCGCGATCGGCTTGCCGCGCCGCGCGGTGATGGCGTCGGCCGTCTCGCGGCTGGCGATGACATTCGAGGACGCGACCGTGGTCTGAACGTCGCGCTCGACCTCGCATCACCACCAGGTCACGGTTGCGCGAGAGCCGTGGACGACCCCCGTTGCTCTGGTTAAGCTGGCGTAGCTGATCGTTTGCCATGTAGCGGAACAAGCTCGGCGATGGAGAGGTGCCCGTGATCTTCGACGACCTGCTCCGCGCCGTGTACCAGTGTTGTGGCCTAGGCCGACACGCGATTCGCTGCTTCACCCGGTATGAATCGACGAATCCCGTGGCCAGGCGTCGTCGCCGAGTCCGTGCGAACACTCGGCATCTCGTGATCGGCGCCGGGGCGGCGTGACGCTCCCGAATCCCGATGCCGAATCGGAAGAGGGCGAAGAGGAACTCGACTATCGCTTCACCCTCGCGAACGAGCGCACCTTCCTGGCCTGGATGCGCACCTCGCTGGGTCTGCTCGCCGGCGGCGTCGCGGTGCACACGCTGGTGCAGCCCTTCCGGATGGCCGGAATCCGGCGTGCGATCGCGTTGAGCAGTCTGGTGCTCGCGGTGGTCGTCGCGATAGGCGCGTACGTGCATTGGCGCCGGGTCGGTGTGGCCATGCGGCGTGGCGGTCCGTTGCCGGATACGGTTCTGGTGCCGATCCTGTCTGCGGGCATCGCGATCGTGTCGTTGTTGGCGTGTATGGCGGTGCTGCTGCGATGAACAGCCCTGGTCTGTCCGCCGAACGCACCGCGCTGGCGTGGCGGCGGACCGCGGTGGCGGTGACGGTCGTCGGCGCACTGTTCCTCAACGCTGCCGTCAGCAGCGGATGGCGGCCGGCCGCGATCGCGCCCGTCGGCGCGGCGATCGCGAGTGCGGTGCTGGCCGGAGTGTCCTACCTACGCAACCGCGGTTTGCGCGCGGGCCGCTACAGCTGCAGTAGCCGGATCGTTGCCGTGACAGCTGTGGCGGTGGTCGCCATCGCGGTCGTGGCGGCCGCGATCGGTTTCACGGATCCCCTGCCCTGACGGGCACAGCGCCGTTGGTCGACACGACAGGAGGACGACAATGAGCACAGCAAGCGAGCCGAGTGAGTTCATAGTCACGGCGCAGCAGCGTGCGGCCGCCGCGCTGCCTTTCACCGACGACGCCGATCTGGCCGATGCCGAACGTGGGTTCATCGCCGCGCTGCAGCCCGGCGTGGTCACATCAGAGGACGGAACCGTCGTATGGGACAACGACTCCTATGCCTTCCTGTCCGAGCCCTGCCCGGCGTCGGTCCATCCGAGCCTCTGGCGGCAGTCCGGGTTGGTCATACGGCAGGGACTGTTTCAAGTCGCCGAGGGGATCTACCAGATCCGTGGCCTGGACTTGTCCAACATGACCTTGATCGAGGGGAAAACCGGTGTCGTCGTCATCGACCCGCTGATTTCCGCCGAAACCGCGGCGGCGGGTCTGGCGCTCTACCGTGCGCACCGGGGAGACCGTCCGGTGACCGGCCTCATCTACACCCATTCACATGTCGACCATTTCGGTGGCGCGATAGGGGTGACCACAACCGACGATGTCAGAGCAGGCCGATGCCCGGTTCTGGCGCCCGCCGGGTTCCTGGAGCACGCGGTAGCCGAGAACATCTACGCGGGCACCGCGATGTCGCGACGGGCGGGCTACATGTACGGCGCGGTGCTGCCGCGCGGCCCGCTCGGCGCGGTGGGCGCCGGACTGGGTCCGACGACGTCGGTCGGGACGATCACGCTGATCGCCCCGACCGTCGACATCACCACGACCGGCCAGGAAGAGACAATCGACGGTATACGGATGGTCTTTCAGCTCACCCCTGGTACCGAAGCACCTGCGGAGATGAACTTATACTTCCCTGACCGCCGCGCGCTGTGCATGGCGGAAAACGCGACCCATACCCTGCACAACCTGATTACGCTGCGCGGCGCGCTGGTACGCGACCCGCATGTGTGGGCGAAGTACTTGACCGAGGCGATCAACCTGTTCGCTCGTGACTCCGACGTGGTGTTCGCCTCCCATCACTGGCCTACCTGGGATACCGCGCGCCTGGTGGAATTCCTTGCGCTGCAAAGGGACCTATATGGGTACCTGAACGATCAGACGCTGCGGCTGTTGAACCAGGGCTACGTCGGCGCCGAGATCGCCGAGATGCTCACGCTCCCACCGGCCATCGCGGACACTTGGCACGCGCGCGGGTACTACGGCTCGGTCAGTCATAACGTCAAGGCGGTCTATCAGCGCTACATGGGCTGGTTCGACGGAAACCCGGCGCACCTGTGGGAGCATCCGCCGGTCGAATCCGCCCTACGGCACGTGGAATTCATGGGCGGTGCGGCCGAGGTGCTACGCAAGGCACGGACCTCCTATGACGCAGGTGACTACCGGTGGGTCGCGCAGGTGCTCAACTACCTGATTTTCGCCGAGCCCGGCAACGATGCCGCGAAAGCACTGCAGGCCAGCACTTTCGAGCAGCTCGGCTACGGCGCGGAGAACGCGACCTGGCGCAACTTCTATCTCAGCGGCGCCTACGAGCTGCGCTACGGCTCGTTCGGCACGCCGACGAGAGGCGACTCGCCGACCATGCTCGCAGCGCTGACAGTCGAGCAGATCTTCGACGCCATGGCGTTGCGCGTCGATGGCCCCAAGGCGTGGGACCAGCGGGTGGTGGCGGACTGGATCCTCACCGACGAGGACCGCACACACCGGCTCGAGCTGCGCAACGGACGCCTGACCCACTTCGATGTCGCCGAGAACATGAGGCTTCCGAAACCCGATGCCGTGTTCACGCTCACCAAGGGCACGTTGATCCGAGTCCTTGTGGCCGGGGAAGATTTCGGCGTCGCGGCCGCGTCGGGCGAGATCACCATCGACGGGGATGTCACCAAGCTGGTCGAACTGGTCGGCATCTTCGACGCCCCGGACCCCGATTTCGCCATCGTCACGCCGTGACGGCCAGGCCGGTCCTCGGTGGGGCCGGATCTCGCCCGGCTCGACTTCGGTGCCTCACCTTGCGGGGCCGGTCATCGCCAGTCAGGCCATTGCATGCCTGGCCCTCGCGATCGGTGCCGGCCCGAACATCCGTGGGCCGGACCGGCCGACCATCTGGGGAGTGCCACCGCGGAAATCCGCTCGACCTGTCACGCGCCGTTGCCCACGGCATACTCGTGCCCACCGAGGCGTCGATCGACGGGCCTGCATTGCGCGAGCGGATGCGCGCCGCGTTGTCCACCGCAACGAAATCCCGTAACCGCCCGGGCCGTTATGGCGCTGTGCTCGGTACTCGGCGCCGTCGACAATGCTGAACTTCATTCGTCGCGTCGGGCCGGAATCATTGTGATCCCAGCGAGATCGCTCGGCTTCCGTGGTCAGACAGACGTCGCCAATGCCGCGAGGTATCGGCCCGCGACGAAACGTTGGAGGAGCTCGACCACAGGTCCGCCTAGACGTGCGTACCAGGTCGCGCCGCGTGAAAACGCGATGACCAGTCCGTACACCGTGTCGTCGGCGGGGTCGTATTCGACGGCGAACAGTTCCTCGCCGGACTCCGGATGCCCGGGCAAGGTTCCGTACGCGAACCCGCGCCGGTTCGGTTCGTCGAGCAGGTACACCACCCGGCAAGGGGCGGTGATCCCGAGCGGCCCGACACCCAGCCGCACGGTGACGTTGGTGCCGGGTTCGGCGGTCGGGGTGTCGGCGTGTTGAAAGATCCTGGTGCCCTTTTGCATTCGGTAGGCAAGGATCTCCGCGCCCGCGCGCTCGAACAGGCCGCGACCGCGGCCGATCGGGCGGCGCAGCCGGAACCGGTGATACCCCTCCGGCAGCGCACCCCTTGTCGCGCCGACTTCCGGGTAGGTGAACGGCGGCTTGCGGGCTACATGCTCCATATGCCGATCTTCGCCGCGACGGCCGCGCATGGGAAGAGCGACCGCCGCCCCTGCGAACCGGATAACCCTGCCGTACGCCAGCAGCGTCGCTCGATCCCCATGATCTGTTCCTCGAAGTGGACATTCCCGCCAAGTCTCCGATTGACCCGGCGAAATCGTTCGCCGACGCCTCGCGAAGATCGGCGCCCCGATTCGGGCTCGGGCGGGCAGGCCGGCTGGACTCTCCGACGGTCGCCCCTACCTGAAGGCACCTCAACGACCTCGAACTGCGCATGGGCGGTTCGGAAACGCGGCCGTTGTGGACAACGCTTACGGCCGAACCGGCTTGAGCCGCAGAGGGGTGAGGTGCAATAGGCCCAGCGGATCCAGATATTCATGCCTGCGGCGCCCGTCGCCCTCGGCGCGTGCACCCCAGTGCAGGCACGTCGTTGCGCATCCCGGATGTCCGGCCTCCAGCGATCCGATTCGGGTGCCGCGCGCGACCCGCCTGCCCACCGGCACTTCGGCCCGTACCGGCTCGTAAGTTGTGCGCAGCCCGCCGGCGTGATCGATGGAAACGACCGGCTTGTCGGCCACCGTTCCCGCGAACACGACAATCCCGTCACCGGCGGCGAGCACCGCCTGTCCCTCGGCTCCTGTGAGATCGACCCCGCGATGCCCTGGCAGCCAGTCCTGCGCAGGTTTGTCGAAACGTCGCACTACCGTTGGGCGCGGTTGCAGTGGCCAGCCGAATCGTCCCTCGGGGGCTGCCGCCGCGATCGGTTCCGTAGCAATAGCCGCGATGAGGCCCAGCCCCAGAATCGAGGAAAGGAGTCCGCGTGTCCGTACCCCGGTAGCGGGAGTCATTCGAGCCTGGGCGGGATATATGCCGTCGAGGAGATGGCTGTGAACGGTCCGGGATCCGTGGAATTCAGCGTGCGTAGTTCCGAGCAGCCGACATCACCGATGCTCTGGTCGGACGGACGCGTCGGCATCGGCGCACGGTGCAGCAGCTCGGCGAGCGGCGGCACGCACACGGAACCCGTGCACACCCCGAGCACGGGTTCTGACTGCGAGACAAGCGGGTCGGCGGCGGTCGGCGGCGCGGAGGCGACGCCGAGTACGAACAACAGTGGGATGAGCAGTGTCATCGCGGCGGAGAGGGACTTGGAGGTCATGCCTCCACCTTCGTTCGGCGACCCCGTCTCCGACACCCCGATGCACTGAATGTGGATAACCTTCTCGCATGTGGAAATCTGCCGTTCCAGCTGGTCAAAGGCTTCCTACCGGTCTGATTTAGGTCTGGGTGCCGAGAAGCCGTAGACTGGGTGAGCGGTTTGTGCCTGCACAGACCGACTTCGCGCGCCACCGTGCTTGTCACGGCGCTGTTCGAAACGAACTCGACATTTCTCGAATTCGCGGCAGCGTCTTCAAAACAGGGAATCGCCGGCTGGTCCTCACCCTCACGGTGGGGTCCGACGATTCGGTGGCGCCAGGGCAGCGGATCGCCGATTCGCTGCGTCAACCGGCAAGGAAAGAGAGATACGGGAGCTATGGCTGTCGTAACTATGAAGCAGCTGCTCGATAGCGGCGCGCACTTCGGACACCAGACGCGGCGTTGGAACCCGAAGATGAAGCGGTTCATCTTCACCGACCGCAATGGCATCTACATCATCGACCTGCAGCAGACGCTGACCTACATCGACAAGGCCTACGAGTTCGTCAAGGAGACCGTCGCCCACGGTGGCACCGTTCTCTTCGTCGGCACCAAGAAGCAGGCCCAGGAGTCGATCGCGGCCGAGGCGACTCGCGTCGGGATGCCCTACGTGAACCAGCGCTGGCTGGGTGGCATGCTCACCAACTTCTCCACCGTGCACAAGCGCCTGCAGCGCCTCAAGGAGCTCGAGGCCATGGAGCAGACCGGTGGCTTCGAGGGTCGCACCAAGAAGGAAATCCTCATGCTGACGCGTGAGATGAACAAGCTGGACCGCACCCTCGGCGGTATCCGCGACATGCAGAAGGTGCCCTCGGCCATCTGGGTCGTCGACACGAACAAGGAGCACATCGCCGTCGGCGAGGCCCGCAAGTTGAACATCCCGGTCATCGCGATCCTGGACACCAACTGCGACCCCGACCTGGTCGACTACCCGATCCCGGGCAACGACGACGCCATTCGTTCCGCGGCCCTGCTGACCAAGGTCGTCGCCTCCGCGGTGGCCGAGGGCGTGCAGGCGCGTGCGGGTCTGTCGTCGGGCGACGCCAAGCCGGAAGCGGGTGCGGGCGAGCCGCTGGCCGAATGGGAGCAGGAGCTGCTCGCGCAGGCCGCCCCGGCCCCCGATGCTGTCCCCGCCGAGACCCCGGCAGAGGCGCCCACCGAGACCCCGGCCGAGACTCCCGCGGAGACCCCGGCCGAGGCCTGAGACTCGTAACCAGCTGTTTCAGCGGTGATCACGAGCGAGTGCCATCGTGATCACCGCTGCCCAGTACTCACACTTCTCCAAAGGAGGCTCGCCTAGAATGGCGAACTACACCGCTGCCGATGTGAAGCGGCTCCGGGAGCTGACCGGCTCCGGCATGATGGACTGCAAGAACGCGCTGGCCGAGACCGACGGTGACTTCGACAAGGCCGTCGAGCTGCTGCGTATCAAGGGCGCGAAGGATGTCGGCAAGCGTGCCGAGCGCACCACTGCCGAAGGCCTCGTCGTCGCCAAGGACGGCGTCATGGTCGAGATCAACTCCGAGACCGACTTCGTCGCGAAGAACGCGGAGTTCCAGCAGCTGGCCGAGCAGGTCGTGGCGGTGGCCGCGTCCGCAAAGCCCGCCGACCTGGAGTCGCTGAAGGCGCTGGACCTGGATGGCAAGACCGTTGACGAGGCTGTGCAAGCTCTCGCCGCGAAGATCGGCGAGAAGCTCGAGCTGCGCCGCGTGATCTCGCTGGACGGCCCGGTCGCCACCTACCTGCACAAGCGTGCTTCGGATCTGCCGCCCGCCGTCGGCGTGCTGGTCGAGTACACCGGTGAGGGCGATGCCGCGGCCGATGCCGCTCGCGCCGCCGCCATGCAGGTCGCCGCGCTCAAGGCCAAGTACGTGACCCGCGACGAGGTTCCGGCCGACATCGTGGAGAACGAGCGCCGCATTGCCGAGCAGACCGCTCGCGAGGAAGGTAAACCAGAGGCCGCCCTGGCGAAGATCACCGAGGGGCGCGTCAACGGTTTCTTCAAGGACGTCGTGTTGCTGGAGCAGCCGTCGGTCACCGATTCGAAGAAGACGGTCAAGGCGCTGCTGGATGAGGCCGGTGTCACCGTGACCCGCTTCGCCCGCTTCGAGGTCGGCGCGAACTAACTCCGCCACACCTACAACGGGCAGGCCCCCCGTCGACCGAACGAACACCGGTTGACGGGGGGCCTTCTGCTGCCGCCCGAACTGGATAAGGCAGGATGGGTGCCGCTCTGCGTTGCCTAGGCCACGAACGCCTGCCATGAGCACAACTCGCCGGAAGAACGACAATCCACCGCCGAAGGAGACTCTGACCGATGACGGACCCGGGGACCGATCGCCCAGGATATCGCCGGGTGCTCCTCAAACTGGGTGGGGAGATGTTCGGCGGCGGCAAGGTCGGGCTCGACCCGGACGTCGTGCAGACGGTCGCCGAACAGATCGCCGAGGTGGTCGCCACCGGTGTCCAGGTGGCCGTGGTGATCGGCGGCGGGAACTTCTTCCGCGGCGCTGAGCTCGAGGAGCGCGGCATGGAGCGCGCTCGCTCGGACTACATGGGAATGCTCGGGACCGTGATGAACAGCCTTGCGCTGCAAGACTTTCTGCAGAAGCAGGGCATCGACACCCGAGTACAGACCGCGATCACCATGGGGCAGGTCGCCGAGCCCTATCTCCCGCTGCGCGCCAAGCGGCACCTGGAGAAGGGGCGTGTGGTCATCTTCGGCGCGGGCATGGGGATGCCGTACTTCTCTACCGACACCACCGCCGCGCAGCGCGCCTTGGAGATCGGCGCGGATGTGGTCCTGATGGCCAAGGCGGTCGATGGCGTGTTCACCGCGGATCCGCGGGTCGACGAGACCGCGACGATGTATTCCGAGATCACCCATAAGGAGGTCATCGAGCGCGACCTCAAAGTCGCGGACGCCACTGCCTTCAGCTTGTGTATGGACAACCAGATGCCGATTCTGGTGTTCAATTTGTTGACCAAGGGCAATATCGCCCGCGCGGTCGCCGGTGCGAAGATCGGCACGTTGGTTCGGTCCTGACACCGCTGACCGCGGATGACGACGCTGTGGAGGAAACGGTCGTGATTGAAGAAGCGCTCTTCGACGCCGAGGAGAAGATGGAGAAGGCCGTCTCGGTCGCGAAGGATGATCTCGGAATTATTCGCACCGGTCGGGCGAATCCGGGCATGTTCTCCCGGGTCGTCATCGACTACTACGGGTCGCCTACCCCGATCACCCAGATGTCCAGCATCACGGTGCCGGAGCCGCGCATGGTCGTGATCAAGCCGTACGAGCAGGCACAGCTAGGCGCCATCGAGACCGCGATCCGCAATTCGGATCTGGGTGTCAATCCCACCAACAACGGTGACATCATTCGGATCTCGGTGCCGCAGCTGACCGAGGAGCGCCGCCGCGAGCTGGCCAAGCAGGCCAGGGGCAAGGGGGAGGACGCCAAGGTCGCCATCCGCAATGTCCGCCGCAAGACGATGGATGAACTGTCGCGCATCCAGAAAGATGGCGAAGCGGGCGAGGACGAGGTCGGACGTGCCGAAAAGGAACTCGACAAGACCACCGCGAAGTATGTCGGCCAGATCGATGAACTGGTCAAGCACAAGGAAGCCGAACTACTCGAGGTCTGACGCTAGCGGCGGCGTGAGCGCAGGGCCCGGAGGCGGTAGCTTGCGTAACCACGAAGGGCACCGGGAATGCCGCCAATTGAACACGGCGGCGTGAGCGCAGGGCCTGGAGGCGGTAGCTTGCGTAACCACGAAGGGCACCGGGAATGCCGCCAGTTGAAAACAGCCGAGGGCCCGCCCAGGCGGGGATGAACGGAACGACGAGTTGAGCGACGGGACAATCGTGGCCGAGAACGCCGCCGCGACCGGTGCGGCTGAGGAGCCGACGTCGGTGAACGGTACAGCCGATGCCAGACAGGAGCATGCGAGCAATGCCGGCGCGTCCGAATCGCTGGTCAACGCCGCGGTGCCCGATACCGGCGTCCCGGCCTCCGCTCCCCAGTCCTCCGCCCAGCCGGTGCCGAGCGGTTCACGCGCGGGCCGTAATCTGCCCGCCGCGCTGGCCGTCGGTTTCGGCCTCGGGCTCTCGCTGATCGTGATCCTGCTGTTTGTGCCGAAGGTATTCATCGGCGTTGCTGCGGTCAGTGTCGGCGTGGCGACCTGGGAGGTAGCCAAGCGGCTGCGTGAGGCCGACGTGCTGGTCCCGCGGATTCCGCTCATCCTCGGCGGCCAGGCGGTGTTCTGGCTCGGCTGGCCGTACGGTGCGAGCGGTGTCGCGGGCGCCTTCGCCGCCACCACGCTGATCTGCATGGTGTGGCGTCTGTTCGACCACGGCCTGCACACCGCGCCGCGAAACTTCTTGCGCGACACTGCTATTACCGTCTTCACGCTGGCCTGGATTCCGCTGCTCGCCTCGTTCGCCACGCTGCTGCTGCTCGAGCCGAACGGTAACCTGCGGGTGCTGACCTTCATGATTCTGGTGGTTTGCTCCGACGTCGGCGGCTACGTGGCCGGTGTGCTGTTCGGCAGGCACCCGATGGTGCCCTCGATCAGCCCGAAGAAGTCGTGGGAGGGTTTCTGCGGCTCGCTGGTGTTCAGCGTGATCGGCGGCCTACTTACGGTGACGCTGCTGCTGGAAGCCAATTCCATGATCGGCGTTGTCCTTGGTGTCGGCCTGGTCATCGTGGCCACCTGCGGCGATCTCATCGAATCGCAGATCAAGCGCGAACTCGGCATCAAGGACATGGGCACCTTGCTGCCAGGCCACGGCGGCATCATGGACCGCCTCGATTCCATGCTGCCCTCGGCGTTCGTCTCCTGGCTGGTGCTTTCCACCCTGCTCTGAGTCTCGTCAGGCTTTCTTGGCGACGCGCCGCAACTGCAGGATGCGCGCGCCGCCGACCAGCGCCATCACCAGCGCTCCACCGATCACCGACAGCAGCACCGCGACGCCGAGCGGGAGCGAGAAGTGCCAGAAGAACAGGCTCACCTCGACCGTCTCGAGGTTCTGCAGGATGAAGATCAGCAGAATTACCAGGATCAGCGCGCCCGCGATCAGACCGGTCCAGGTGTGGCCGGTGCGGGAGGACAGCGACTTCGTCGTGGCCCGGGGAGCGGATTCAGCAGCGACCGGCGGCACGACGGGGCGGTTGTGCGAGAAGTCCGGGTCCGGGTCCGGTGTGTGTTCGGCATGGGTGGACATATGTCGATCATTGCTGACCGCTATCATGCTCGCACGCATTTTCCCAACGAATCGGGCACGTGGGGCAAGGGCGAGTGCGGGGGAGTGCGCGGCCAGTTCGCACGGATGGGAGAATGGACCGATTATGACCGTCTCCTTGCCCCTTGTGTTCGATGCTCCGCGCCGTGGCATGCCGCCGAGGCACCTCGCCGACCTCGATGCAGAGGGCAGGCGCGCGGCCGTCGAGGAGCTGGGCCTGCCGAAGTTCCGTGCCGATCAGATCGCCCGCCAGTACTTCGCGCGGTTGCAGGCCGATCCGGACCAGATGACCGATCTTCCCGCCGCTGTGCGGGACAAGGTCGGCGCGGCGCTGTTCCCTCCGCTGCTGAGCGTGGTCAAGCACGTGGCGTGTGATGGCGGCGAGACTCGGAAGACGCTGTGGCGTGCGGGTGATGGCACGCTGCTGGAGAGCGTGCTCATGCGCTATCCCGACCGCGCGACGCTGTGCATCTCCAGCCAAGCGGGTTGCGGCATGGCCTGCCCGTTCTGCGCTACCGGACAGGGCGGGCTGAACCGGAACCTGTCCACCGCCGAGATCGTCGACCAGGTGCGGGCCGCGGCGGCTGCCCTGCGGGACGGGGAAGTGTCGGGCGGCCCCGGCCGACTCTCCAACATCGTCTTCATGGGTATGGGGGAACCGCTGGCCAACTACAAGCGTGTGGTCGCCGCGGTGCGCCGGATTACCTCCCCCGCTCCCGACGGTCTCGGCATCTCCCAACGCAACGTGGTGGTCTCCACCGTCGGGTTGGCTCCGGCCATCCGCAAGCTGGCCGATGAGGGGCTGTCGGTCACTCTGGCGGTCTCCCTGCACACCCCCGACGACGAACTGCGCGACACTCTCGTCCCGGTGAACAATCGCTGGCCGGTCGGCGAGGTTCTGGACGCGGCCCGCTACTACGCCGACAAGACCGGGCGCCGCATCTCGGTCGAGTACGCGCTTATCCGCGACATCAACGATCATCCGTGGCGCGCGGACATGCTCGGCGAGAAGCTGCACAAGGCGCTTGGTTCCAGGGTGCACGTCAACGTCATTCCGCTGAATCCGACCCCGGGCAGCAAGTGGGACGCCAGCCCCAAGCCGGTCGAGCAGGAGTTCGTCCGCCGTGTGAACGCCAAGGGCGTTCCGTGCACGGTTCGCGATACTCGCGGCCAGGAGATCGCGGCCGCCTGCGGGCAATTGGCCGCCGAAGGGTAACCGCACCACGCCCAGCAATTGCTCACACTGTGTCCGCAGTGCCTTCCTCGCCCCTCGCTGAACGGCTTGCCGCTTGCGCTCAGCGCGAGTCACCTCGCCGATCGTCCGCGGCGGTCCTGCCTTGACGGACATCGCACGGCATCCGGCGCGGGAAGCCCACGCGTCGCTCGCCGCGAGCAGATGCGCTATCCGCGGTTCTTCGCCGGGCGATTGGTGGCGGCGCGGCGTTCGGCTTCTTTCGCCTTGACGCGCTCGTTCTCGGCGCGGACGGCAGCGTAGTTCTCGCGTTCGCGGATCAACCACTCCGGCGGGTCGGCGAGGAGGGCACCGATCTCGTCGGCGGTCAGCGCGTCGGAGACCTGGGCGCGGGAAAGGCCTGCGTGAGAGACGCCGAGCTTGCGGGCTACGACATCGCGGGGGAACGGGCCGGTGCGGCGCAGTTCGGTGAGCCACTCAGGCGGGTCGTTGCGCAGTTCGTCGAGCCGGGCGCGGGAAATCGACGCGTTGCGGAACTCCTCGGGCGCGGCCGGAAGGTAGATGCCGAGCTTGTTCGCCGCCGTGAGCGGCTTCATCGTCTGCGGTTTCTTGTCCGGGCTCACTGGGACAGCTTAAAGGGCGCCGCCGGGCGAAGTCCGACCGCAGCCCTGCGCTGGGTCGAGCGAAGGTTTGAGGCAGCCGCGGATCCGGCGCACGAACGGTTCCGACCACGTAGTGGCATACGCTTCCATGAATGAGCTGGTTCGAGTCGATCGATGTCGTGCGCCTGCGCTGGTTCGTCGCTGTCGCGGAGGAACTGCACTTCGCGCGGGCGGCGAAGGCGCTGAACATCTCGCGCCAGAAGCTGAGTCACACGGTGATCGACTTGGAAAACGAGTTCGGGACAAAGCTTTTCGTGCCCGGCGTGCAGCCGACCCAGCTGACCGACGACGGACGGGAGTTGCTGGAGCGAGCGCGGGAGATCATCGCGCGGGCCGAGTCGGCGGGCGACGACACGCCTCAGGTCAAGGCTGCCCTGCGGGTGGGCTTCGTCCCCGGGGTCACCGTGTCCAAGTGGAGCCGGATCTGGGGTGAGCGGTTTCCGGATGTTCCGCTCGAGATTGTCGCGCTTCCGCAGGCCGACCAGGAGGCCGCAGTGCGCGATGGCCGCGTCGACATATGCTTCGTCCGTCTGCCGATCGATCGCTCAGGTATGAGCGCCATTCCGCTCTACCGGGAGGTGCCGGTTGTCGTGGTGCGGAAGGACCATCCGCTCTCGGTGTTCGACGAGGTGAGCATGGCCGACCTCGCGGATGAACGCCTCCAGGACACCGCGGACGTCGACGTGGTGGGCGGCGCGCTGGAACTCGTCGCCGCGGCGGGCGGGGCAGCCATCGTGCCGCATTCGCTTGCCCGCCTGCACCATCGCCGCGATCTCGTCTACCGGACGATGACCGGTGTCCCGGACACGGAGATCGCGCTGGTCTGGCCCGCCGACCGCACGACCGACCTGGTCGAGGAATTCGTCGGTGTCGTCCGCGGCCGATCCGAGCGCAGCTCGCGCGCTCCGGCTCGTGCGAAGAACACCGAACCGCTGAAGAAGTCCCCGGCGAAGCGGACCGGCGGCCGGCAAAGCCCCGCCCAAAAGAAGCCCGCCCGGCGACGCGGGCGTTAGTCGGTCAGTCGCTCGGCCCGGCCGGTGGTCGACGCCGGAACCGTTGAGGGAGTTCCGCACCGCGTCGCGCTCATTTCTGCACGCGCCCCTGGCCGGACGCGATTGCGCGTCGCCGCGCGGTTTGCGCCACTACCTTTGGCCGACAGGACCGGATGTGTCAAACGCCTCGACCGAGCCGGGCCTACGGAGCGTCGGTCGCCGGATTCGGTTCAGAACGTGTGAATCCCCTTCGCGTGCGGCAGGGCTGGACCGCGAGGGCGCGAACCCGGCCGACGGGTTCGCGCCGACCGGCGATCAGCTCCCGCAGGTCCGGTTGAACTCGGCGGTCGCCGCGTCCATGTCGGTGACGTTTTCGTCGGTGAGCGCGTGAGCGTAAGCGTCGATGGCGTCCTTGTCCGCGCCTGTGGCGTCGATGGCCGCGAGCTTGGCGGTCAGGGACTGCTGCACGGCCGGGTCCAGGTTCCCCCCGGACTCGGCGATAGCCGCGTTGATAACGTCAGTGGCCGCGCTGCACGCTGCGGACTGGGCATGCGCGGGGCCTGCGGGCAGGAGCAGCAGGGAGCCGATTGCGCTTGCGGCGAGCAGGGTGGCGGAGAAGGTCTTGGTCATTGCGTCCTCGGTGTCGTGGGAACAGAAACCGAGGTCCGTGCCCAGGCTGGGCGCGGACCTCGGACGACACGGTACCCGACGTAGCCGTCGGCACAGGACGAATGGAATTGTGCGAGAAGAATTTTCGTATCGCCGAACTAGCGCGGCTTACGCCGCAGCAGCGAGTCGCGAATCAGGATTCCCGCGATCAGGACGGCGAAGCCGACGAGGAACACATCCTCGATCCTGCCCTTGTGGTTGCCGACCAGCATGGCGAGCAGGATCAGCGCGACGATCCAGCCCGCGACGCGGAAGGTGCGACGCGACTCGCCGCTCCAGCCCCAGGCGGCGGAGGGTACTTCGGCGGTGTCCACGTGAGTGACGATGCCGCGCTCGGTGTCGGCGTGTTCGAGTTCCGTGGCGGCCACGATCGCTCCTTAGCTGGTTCGGGTACCGCTGTTCCGGTACACACTCGATGAGCTACTGCCGCATATCGTGGCATACGACGGTGTGTCGTTGTCGGCCGGCCCGCGCCTGCGGAACGTGTTCCGGGCGGTAGGACAGAATGAAGGCGTGTCCGACATCGTGAGAGTTCTGGTCCTGGGCAGTACCGGCTCCATCGGTACCCAAGCGCTCGAAGTGATCGCCGCCAATCCTGACCGTTTCGAGGTGGTCGGCCTGGCCGCGCGTGGCGGCAACACCGGGCTGCTCGCCGCCCAGATCGCCGCTACCGGGACCCGCAATGTCGCCGTCGCCGATCCGACCGCCGCCCAGCGTCTGGACCTGCCTCTGGGCGGGCCTGGCGCGGTGACCGAGCTGGTGCGTCGTACCGAGGCCGACGTCGTGCTCAACGCCCTGGTCGGCTCGCTTGGTCTGGAGCCGACCCTGGCCACCCTGCAGTCGGGCACCCGACTCGCGCTGGCCAACAAGGAATCGCTGGTCGCGGGCGGTTCCCTGGTCACTCGCGCCGCGGCCCCCGGCCAGATCGTTCCGGTCGACTCGGAGCATTCCGCGCTGGCGCAGTGCCTGCGCGGCGGTCGCGCCGAAGAGGTCGACCGGCTGGTGCTCACGGCCTCCGGCGGCCCTTTCCGCGGCTGGACCACGCAGATGCTGGAATCGGTCGATCCCGCTGCGGCCAAAGCGCATCCGACCTGGTCGATGGGATTGATGAACACGCTGAACTCCGCCTCGCTGGTGAACAAAGGACTCGAGCTGATCGAGACGCACCTGCTGTTCGGCATCGCCTATGACCGCATCGACGTCACCGTGCACCCGCAGTCGATCGTGCACTCGATGGTCACCTTCACCGACGGCTCCACGCTGGCCCAAGCCAGCCCGCCGGACATGAAACTGCCCATCGCGCTGGCCCTCGCCTGGCCGGACCGGGTGCCCGGCGCCGCGGCGGCGTGCGACTTCGGCACCGCCGCCACTTGGACCTTCGAGCCGGTCGACAACGAGGTCTTCCCAGCTGTGGAGCTGGCCCGCCGGGCCGGGCAGGCGGGCGGCAGCGTGACCGCGGTGTACAACGCCGCGAACGAGGTCGCAGTGCAGGCGTTCCTCGATGGAGCGATCCGCTTCCCCGACATCGTGCGAACCGTGGCGGCCGCGGTCGAGGCGGCCGAGCAGTGGCGTCCCGAGCCGAACTCGCTCGACGAGGTCATCGCCGCCGACACGTGGGCGCGCGAATTCGCCGCCGCCCGCGTACGGGCCTGAAGCACTCGGAGTCGGCGCGGGTGGGGTAGTGGAGACGAATCGGACTCGCGCGGCGACCGCGTCCTGGCACACTGGACACGCAGGGTCGGCCGCTGTCCGGTTAGGGTGTTGAGGGTGCTCGCGGCCAGGAGCGGACGCGTGCGTGCGGGATATTCGAGCTGCGCAAACGCAGGAGGGCTGTAGAGCAAATGGTGTTCGCGTTGGGATTCGTGCTGTTCGCGCTCGGCATCACGCTATCGATCGCACTGCACGAATGTGGGCACATGTGGACCGCCCAGGCGACGGGCATGAAGGTGCGGAGGTACTTCATCGGCTTCGGGCCGAAGGTGTTCTCGTTCCGGCGCGGAGAGACCGAGTACGGACTCAAGGCGCTTCCGCTCGGCGGCTTCTGCGACATCGTCGGCATGACAGCCCTCGACGAACTGCGCCCCGAAGAACTCGACCGCGCCATGTACCGCCAAGCCACGTGGAAGCGGCTCGTGGTCATGTCCGGCGGCATCGCGATGAATTTCGTGCTCGGCTTCCTCCTGGTGGTCGTGCTCGCGGTCGGCTGGGGGCTGCCGAGCTTGCAACAGCCGCCCGCCACTGCACTGGGCACCATGAGCTGCGTACCGCAGCAGAATCCGGATGGTTCGACCCAGACGTGTACCGGCACCGGTCCGGCGCAGCGCGCCGGATTGCAGCGTGGCGACGTCGTCAAGGAAGTCAACGGCGTCAAGGTGGACACCTGGAAGGAGTTCCAGGCCGAAACCCAGAAGCAGAACGGTCCCTTCACCTACCTTGTCGAACGCGACGGCCGGACGCTCACCATTCCGGTCACCCCGGAGCGGGTCATGCGCTACCCGGAGGGCGGCGGCGCGGGCCGCGAGGTCGGCGCGGTCGGCGTCGGCTCGGAGTACTACGAGCCGGTCAAGTACAACCTCTTCGCCGCGATTCCGGCGGCGAGCGGGTTCACCGGCGAGATGTTCGTCCGCACGTTCCAGTCGCTGGCCCAGATGCCGGAGAAGGTGTCGGCGCTGTGGACGGCGGTGACCGGAGGCGAGCGCGACCCCGAGACCCCGGTCAGCGTGTACGGCGCCAGCAAAATAGGCGGCGAGACCGCGGAGCGTGGGCTGTGGGGCGTGTTCATTCTGGTGCTGGCCAGCTTGAACTTTTTTCTCGGTGCGTTCAACATTCTCCCGCTGCTTCCACTCGACGGCGGGCACATCGCCGTGGTGCTCTACGAGAAGATTCGCAACATCATCCGCGGCTGGAAGGGACTCGCGCCCGGCGCACCGGTGGACTACCTGAAGTTACTGCCGGTGACTTACGTCGCCGTGGTGATCGGCGGCGCCTACATGGTTCTCACCTTGGTGGCCGACATCGTCAATCCCATTCGCTTGTTCCCCTGAGTTGGCCCACAGGAGGTAGCCTGTCGCGGGCGTCGGGGACAGCACGTTGTCACAGGCGTCACAAGGTGGCCGTCGGTCGCACGACTAAGCTCGATAGACGGACGGCCCGGAATAGAACGTACGAAAGTAGGCAGCCGAAGGTGACCAGCACAATCGGATTGGGTATGCCGACCGCACCCGCGGCCGTTCTCGCTCCCCGGCGTAGGACTCGCCAGCTGATGGTAGGCAATGTCGGAGTGGGCAGCGATCACCCGATCTCAGTGCAGTCGATGACCACGACCAAGACGCATGATGTGAATGCGACTCTGCAGCAGATCGCGGAGTTGACCGCGTCGGGGTGCGACATCGTGCGAGTGGCCTGCCCGCGTCAGGAGGACGCGGACGCGCTGGCGACGATCGCGCGGAAGTCCCAGATTCCGGTAATCGCCGACATTCATTTCCAGCCGCGCTACATCTTCTCGGCGATCGACGCCGGGTGTGCCGCGGTGCGCGTGAACCCCGGCAACATCAAGGAGTTCGACGGCCGGGTCAAAGAGGTCGCCAAGGCGGCGGGCGCGGCGGGGATTCCTATTCGCATCGGTGTGAACGCCGGTTCGCTGGACAAGCGGATGCTGGAGAAGTACGGCAAGGCGACGCCGGAGGCGCTGGTGGAGTCGGCGCTGTGGGAGGCGAGCCTGTTCGAAGAGCACGGGTTCGGCGACATCAAGATCTCGGTCAAGCACAACGACCCGGTGATCATGGTCGAGGCCTACCGGCAGCTGGCCGCCAAGTCCGACTACCCGCTGCACTTGGGCGTCACCGAAGCGGGTCCGGCGTTCCAAGGAACGATCAAGTCGGCGGTAGCGTTCGGCGCCCTGCTGTCGGAGGGGATCGGCGACACGATCCGAGTGTCGTTGTCGGCGCCGCCTGCCGAGGAGGTCAAGGTCGGCGGGCAGATCCTGCAGTCGCTGAATCTACGTCCGCGCAAGCTGGAGATTGTGTCGTGTCCGTCCTGTGGGCGTGCGCAGGTCGACGTGTACACGCTGGCCAACGAGGTGACCGCCGGCTTGGAGGGCATGGAGGTGCCGCTGCGGGTGGCCGTCATGGGCTGCGTCGTGAACGGACCGGGTGAGGCGCGTGAGGCCGACCTCGGCGTGGCGTCCGGCAACGGCAAGGGCCAGATCTTCGTCAAGGGGCAGGTCATCAAGACCGTCCCGGAGGCGAAGATCGTCGAGACCCTCATCGAAGAAGCGATGCGTATCGCCGAGGAGTTGGGCGAGGACGGGGCCACTGGCGAACCGGTCGTCACCGTCAGCTGAACCCCGCCTACCTGGGCCTACGACATAGTCATACCGCATCACGGCGGATCGTGGCAGGCTGTCATCGTGCGGAGTCTGCTGGAGCCGACGCGTAGGGCCAAATACGCCCCTGCGCGCCAGCTCGCGAAACGAGACCTGGCACAGGTCTTGCGTGTGCTGGATGCCGATCCGGTGGCTTCCTGCATGGTCGCCGCCCGGCTACAGGAGTTCGGCCTGGACACCCGTTGTGGCCAAGGCGAACTGTGGAGCCGTGGAGGTCCCTCGGAATCGCTGTGCTTCTCGGGTGCGAACCTGGTGCCGCTGCTCGGCGACCGTGACGCGCTGCGTGCGTTCGCCGACCGGGCGATCCGCTGGCCCCGGATATGTTCCTCGGTGGTAGGACGCAGGGAGCTGGCACTGCCGCTGTGGGAGATGCTGGCCGACCGCTGGGGTCCGGAACGCGAGCTGCGCGGGGAACAGCCGCTGCTCGCCCTCGCTCAGCCTCCGCTGGTCACGCCCGATTCGGAGGTCCGCCGGGTGCGTCCCGACGAACTCGACCGCTACCTCTCGGCCGCGATCGCGATGTTCATCGAGGAGGTCGGTGTCGATCCCAGAGCGGGCGACGGCGGCCGCGGCTACCGGCGGCGGATTCAGAGCCTGATCGAATCCGGCCGAGCGTGGGCGCGCTTCGAGGACGGCGAAGTCGTCTTCAAGGCCGAAGTCGGCTCGCTGTCCCGGCGCACCGGCCAGATCCAAGGGGTCTGGGTGCATCCGGAGCATCGCGGGAAGGGCTGTGGCACCACGGGCACCGCGTCGATCGCGAACGCGGTGGTCGCCTCCGGCCGCACCGCGAGTCTGTACGTGAACGACTACAACGAGATCGCTCGCCGCGCCTACAGCCGGGTCGGTTTCCGGCAGATCGCGACCTTCGCCACCATCCTGGTCGACTGAGCCCGGTGACGTTCGCCCGTCCGAATTCCAGAGCGCCGCAGACATGTGCCCGCCCATGGCGATTACCATCGGTGCCGATGTCGACTCGGATGTTCGTCTCGCTCACCGTCGTCGCGCTTGCGGTCGCCGCGGTCGGTTGCGCGAGCGAATCGCAAGGGCCCGTCCCCGCTGCCGACGCATTCGTCGCGGCCTTCGCCGGGCGTGATGTGGACGCCGCGGCCGAGTTCACCAATCTTCCGGAAAAGGCAAGCGGCGCACTGCGTTCCGCGTGGGAGAAGCTTCAGGCCGAACAGCTGACCGCGCACACCGGTCCGGCGCGCGTGAGCGGTGACACGGCCACCGTCGACTACACCTACGAGTGGCGGCTGCCCAAGAACCGGACCTGGAAATACTCCGGGCAGTTGCAGATGGGCCGCAGCGACGGACGCTGGATGGTCCGCTGGACCTCCGCCGATATCCATCCCAAACTCGGCGCCACCCAAACCTTGGCGTTGCGGTCCACTCCGGCGCCCCGTGCCAGGGTCAACGAGCAGTCCGGCAGCGACGTACTGGTTCCCGGCAAAGTGTCCCGGGTGGCCTTCACCATGGCGGAGACCACCGACGCCGCCGCGGTGGCCACTTCCTTGGCTGCCGCGCTGAACCGCTTCGACAAGTCGCTGACGCCCGGGTCGATCCTCGCCGCGGCGAAGGCCGGCACCGGCGCCTATACCGTCGCTCTGCTCAATGAGAACGAATCCGACCAGGTGGGCAAGGATCTCATCGGGCTGCCCGGTGTCACGCTGACCCAGCAGTGGGACCTGGTCGCCATCGACCGTGATTTCGCACCCGACCTGCTCGCCCAGGTGCGGAAAACGGTAATCGCGGAGGTGGACGGCAAGGCAGGGTGGAGCGTGGTCACCATGAACGCCAACGGCGTCGACACCGACGTGCTCACCGAGGTGCCCGCTCAACCCGCGCCGTCATTCTCGCTGAGCATCGACCGTAACGTGCAGAATGCCGCGCAGCGGGCCGTGGAACCGCACACCGAGCAGACCATGATGGTGGTGCTGCGCCCGTCCACCGGCGCGATTCTGGCGGTCGCGCAGAACAAGGCCGCCGACCGGGAAGGCCCGATCGCGACGATCGGCCAATACCCGCCCGGTTCGGTGTTCAAGACGGTGACCGCGGCCGCCGCGATATCGAACGGCCTCGCCACCCCGGCCACGGTGCTGCCGTGCCCGAGCCGGATCATCATCGGCGAGCGGACCATCCCCAACTACAACCTGTTCACCGACGGTGACGTCCCGATGGCCAGAGCCTACGAACGCTCCTGCAACACCTCGTTCGCCAAGCTCGCCAGCGAGCTCCCTGGCTCTGCGCTGCACGATACCGCCGCGAAACTCGGTGTGGGGCCTCGCTATTCGGTCGTCGGACTGCCTACGGTATCCGGCTCGGTCCCAGTTGCCGACGGCCTGATCCAGCGGACCGAGGACGGCATCGGCCAAGGCCGGGTGGTGGTCAGCCCATTCGGCATGGCGCTGATGGCGGCGACCGTCGCACACGGCTCCGCGCCGGTGCCCTACCTGATCGCGGGGCGTCCCACCGAGATCGACGGTGACCGCCCTGCTCTCGCACCTGAGGCGGTCGACGGGCTGCGCGCGATGATGCGCCTGGTGGTCACCGGTGGCACGGCCGAGCGAATCGCGGATCAGGGCGAGGTGTACGGCAAGACCGGTGAGGCCGAGGTCGAGGGTGGGTCGCATTCGTGGTTCGTCGGCTACCGCGGTGACATCGCGTTCGCGACGCTGTTGGTCAAAGGGGGCAGTTCCGACAATGCCGTCGCGGTCACACGGGACATGATCGCGGCGCTGCCCGGCGGGTACTGACCCGGCCGGCTCGCGGGCCGATTCTCCCGCCGCTCGCGGCGTCAGCGGGTCCGTTCACACCGACCGCCACTCGTGTCGGTTTCGCCCCGCCGCTGGGGCGGGGCGGTGTACACGGATAGCGAGGATGGATTTCGGCTAGTGCACGACGCTATGCGAGCCCCGACCTGCCGAGAAATGCCCGCAGGTGTGGGTTGACGGCGCCGGCGTCGGTGAGGCTCAGGAAGTGCGCGCCGCCGTCGACGATCACCGGCGACTCGGCGTTCGGCAGCGCCTCGGCCAGCTCGCGGGCCCGGTCGACCGGGTAGGCGGCGTCGGTCGAGCCGTGCAGGACCAGGGCAGGGCAGCGGATCTCCGGCGCGCGGTCGAGCACGCCGTCCCGCTCGACCAGTGGGGTGAGTACGCGGTCGAAGTGTTCTCCGGACAGCCTCCGCCACTTGGCCTGCCACTCGGTCGAATCGTACTGGCCCAGGCAGATCGTAGCGTTGAGGTCGAGCAGTTCCTGGGTCGGACCATGCTCCCGCCAGGCGGCGGCCAGCTGCCGGTAGCCGGCGGCCACCTCCGGATTCTCCGCGGTGGCCGAGGTGCCGAGCAGCGCGAGCGCGGCCACGCGGTCGGGCGCCAGTAGCGCCATCCGCATGGCGATGAACCCGCCCTGGCTCGTGCCCACCACGGCGCACCGGGGCACCTCGAGCGCGTCGAGCAGGCCGAGCGCGTCGCGGGCCACATCCCAGTAGGTGAACGGGCGGTCGGCCGGAGTGCCGCCGTGGCCGCGCTCGTCCATCGCGATCAGCCGGAACGTGTCGCCGAGCGACTCCACCTGTGGGGCGAACATGTCGGCGTCCATCAGGAAGCTGTGCAGGAGCAGCACCGCGGGCCCGGTGCCGCCGTAGTCGATATAGCTCACTAGTTGGCCGTCATTGACCTTCGCCGTTGTTCGCATGGGTAACAGTGTTTCAGACCAGCGTTACTTTCCATGGCCTGACATCGTTTCCGATATGCGCACATGCCCAGATGCGTGCCGCGGCGTGGATGTGAAGCCGAGCCCGCTACCAACCGGCAGCCTTGTCACCCGGCGTCGTCGAGTAGCTGGCGGGGTGCGGCCTGCCGCCATGAGTCCAGAACGATGGCTTCCAGCTCGTTTCGGTCGTCGAGAGCAGCGAGGCGCACTCGGACCCACGCGTTGCCGGCTTCATGGGCGGCGACCCAGAACTTGCTCGGCTCGGCGACGACCAGTTCGTCGCGGTCGACGATAGGACAACGGACCGCCATCGAGGTTTCGGCTTCCGGGAGCGTGAGAAACAGCCTGCGCGCGACACGGAAAGTCGGCATTCCCCATGTGAACTCCTCAGATGTCTCCGGCAACGACAAGGCATAGGCGCGGACATCATCCCCAGTGACACTCATGCACCGAATCCTTCCAGGCGCCCGTCTCGGATCGCGGAACGTCTGCCTGTCGTCGGCAGGCGACCGGGTGCACGTCGGATCCCGCCGCGAACTCGCTTCTTCCTCGACAGCCGTCTCTCGGCGTACCGGGCTCTGCGACGAGAGCCCACGGTATGGATGCCTGCCTCGACAACTAATAAGCAAATGTATACTATCTACTTATGCTTACGATATTTTCATTCGGCCGAATTCCTTCGAACAGACGAGTGAAGGCATGACGAGCGCCCAGCCGTTTTCGGAGGGCACTGTGCTCACGCCGTGGAAAGCCGGTCCCCGCCAAGGCCTCTCCGGATCGGTGTTCGTCAGCGTGACGGACTTCCTGGCCACCTCCGAGGAGGACGTTCAGCTCATCTACAAGATCGGGATGGAGCTGGGCCGGACCTGGCCGGTGATGCACGGCGCCGTCGGCCTGTGGCTGTGGGGTCGACCCTCCGAGTCACGCGGCGGCTCGATCTCGGTGTGGGAAACCGAGCAGGATATGCGGCGTTTCGTGCGATGGCCGGTGCACACCGACATCATTCGGACGTGGCGCGGGCGTGTCGGTGTCGCCGCCGACTCATGGCAGGCCCCCCAGTTCGAGGAGGAGGAGGTATGGGCACGGGCTCGGAACACGATCGAGCGGCCCCATCCCCACGCTGGATGACATCTCGTCGCTCAGTGCGCCTGCTTCGACCCCCGGCGCTACGGAATTGTGGATCCAGGCCGACAATTTGCTCTGGCAGAACCGGTTCGGACCTCAGCGTGGATTCTTCGTCGACAGCGGCGAGGTTCCGTTGAGAGAACGTTGGTTCGAGCGCTGGGCCCAGCGTCCGGCAATGGCCGCTGAGAGCCTACGCACGCTTATGTCGATGCTCGGGAGCGCGGGGACGCCGCGTGTCCGTTCCGGGGAGCGCCGCAGGTGCACGGCGGCGGCCCCGAACAGCGCGAGCGTCAGCCAGATATAGGCGTTGCGGTAGAACACCTCGAGGTTGCTGTGCGAGTCGTAGTCGAGGACGGTGCCCACCGTGGAGCCGAAGAAGATCAGCACGCCACCCGATGTGACGACGACCGACGCCGCCAGTCCGATCGCGGGGACGAAACCGCGGCGGCGCAATGCCAGGTCGGTCAGGTAGATCAGTAGTGGCGCGAGCCAGACCCAATGATGCACCCAACTGTACGGTGACACCGCGGTGGTGGTGAGTCCGCACAGCACCACCGCGGGTAGTTCGTGTCCGGTCAGTGAAAGACGTCGCGCCAGGAACAGGCAAGCCGTAGCGACGGCGACCGCGCCTGCCAGCCAGAGCAATTGGTGACTGCCGTCTACCCCGACGGTCCGCGCGAACATGCCACGCAGTGACTCGTTCGACGGGTTCTCCGGAACGCCGACGCGAGTAGGGTCCACGAACGCGCCGCTCCAGAATGTCAGTGAATCCTTGGGAGCGGCCGCGAAGCCGATAAGTATGGTCGCGGCGAACGCACCGATCGCCGTGGCGGCGGCCCGGTACCGACCGGTGACGAGAAGGTAGATGACGAAGAAGGCGGGGGTCAGTTTGATTCCGGCGGCGATCCCGGTCAGCACGCCCTTCCACCGGGAAGAGTCGGGCAGCGTCATGTCTGCCAGTACGAGTAGCAGCAGGAAGATATTGATCTGCCCGAAAGCCATGGTTTGCCGCACCGGCTCGCACCACAGCAGCAGACCGGCGATCGGCAGGCCCGCCAGTGCCAGCCGCGTATCCCGCCGGTAGCCGAGGATCGTCAAGGCCGCCCAGCCCGAGGCGGTCAGCATCGCGAAGTTGCCGAATGCGCCGACAAAGGTGTACAGGTCGCCTTGGAGTTCACTCAGTGGCAGGAACAGCAGCGCGGCGAACGGCGTGTACACGAATTCCCAGACACCGCGAGTGTTGCCCAGCAGCGGGGTGTCATAGATGGAAATGCCGTCGGCCATACGATTCCCGGCGATCTGATACACGCTGAGATCCTTGAGGTGCATCATCACCTGCGGCAGGTCGAGGACCTGCTTGACGTAGTACCCACCGGCGGCCGTGCCCAGCACGAGGATCGTCCAGAATGCGACGGGTGGAATAGTGCGCGGCACTGGCGCAGTCCGTGCCGAGGACGGCACTATCACTTTCGTGATCGTCGACAACGACACGCTCACTCCCAGCGATCGGCTCCAGATTCGCGTCCTCACGCTAGTGGCACCGGCGGCAAAATTTCCAACGAGGACAGCGCGCGCCGATTCGCGGCGTCGAATATCCGCTTATGCCGCTATAACGCGGCCGGTCCGAGTGATCGGTGACCGAAGTATGACGCCTGGCTGAGTAGGGACTTTTCGAGCCGGAGCGCGGGTTGTACGGGGGGCCTGTATGAGGAGGTCATGTGGCACAGGAATACAACCGGAATCCCGCGGCGTGCGCTGCACTGTCGCCTGAGCAGTACCACGTCACCCAGGAGAACGGGACCGAGCGGCCGTTCACGGGCGAGTACTGGGACAATCACGAGCAGGGTATCTATGTGGATGTGGTGTCCGGTGAGCCGTTGTTCGCCTCGGTCGACAAATTCGACAGTGGCACAGGGTGGCCGAGTTTCACCAGGCCGATCGATGCTGGAAATGTGGTCGAGAAGCGGGACCTCGGTCATCTGATGGTCCGCACCGAGGTGCGTTCGGCGCACGGTGACAGTCATCTCGGGCATGTGTTCACCGACGGGCCCCGTGCGGCGGGCGGCCTGCGGTACTGCATCAATTCGGCGGCGCTGCGGTTCATCGGCCTCGATGACCTCGAGGCGGAAGGTTATGGGCAGTACAGGACTCTCTTCACGAAGGAGGAGGCGTGACCGACACGCAGAGGGCGATTCTGGCCGGCGGATGCTTCTGGGGCATGCAGGACTTGATTCGTAAGCAGCCGGGGGTGCTGTCGACGCGGGTCGGCTACACCGGCGGGCGCAACGACCACCCCACGTATCGCAATCACCTTGGCCATGCGGAGGCCGTGGAGATCGTCTATGACCCAGCGGGGACGGACTACCGGGCGCTGCTGGAACTCTTCTTCCAGATCCACGATCCGACAACGAAGGACCGTCAGGGCAACGACATCGGTACCAGCTATCGTTCGGCGATCTTCTATCTCGATGACGATCAGAAGCGTGTCGCGCTGGCCACCATCGTCGACGTCGAGGACTCCGGCCTGTGGCCTGGCAAGGTGGTCACCGAGGTGACCCCGGCGAGCGAGTTCTGGGAGGCCGAGCCGGAGCACCAGGACTACCTGCAGCGCTACCCCGACGGCTACACCTGCCACTTTCCGCGGCCGGGTTGGAAGCTGCCGAAACGGCAGATCGCCGCGCAATAGGCCCGGTCGGCTCGTCGGGTCGTGCCGCCCCCTGGAGGGTATCTGCCGAGGCCGCTCCAACGGAACAGGGGTGCGGCACGCACGCTCAGCTGAGCTTCTGTGCGATTCCGGGCATGCCCTCGGTCCCGGGACCGGCCCGACCTGATAGTCGGCTGAGAACCCCGCGAAGGCGACACTTTCGGTCTGGTCGTTCGCGTTGATACTGGTAAGACGTCCAGCGCGACCATCACGAAGGAGCTCGTCGTGAGCCTCATCGGAACCCTACTCGGGTACCTCTTGACCGCGTTCGTATTGCTGCTGATCGCGCGGCTGGTGCTGGATTGGGTGGAGGTGCTGGCGACACCTCCCCAGTGGGTGAACCGGGCCCGTCCGTTCATTCATGCCTGCACAGAGCCGGTGATCGCGCCGGTTCGGCGGGTGCTGCGACCGGTGCGAGCAGGCGGTCTGTCGATCGATCTCGCGTTCACCGTGGTCTTCGTCGTTGCGCTGATCCTGCGCTCGATCGCTTTCAGCCTGTAGTTCGCAGCAGCCAGGCCGGCGGCGCCGGCTTGGACCTCCGTAGATGCCGCTGATCGTGAATGCACGGAATGTCGCACTCGTCGCCCCGAACTCGGCCAGTGCCCAGTCGATTGATCACCGAGGTGGGAGACCGAACTCGGTTCGTATCGCTGCCAGGAGAACATCGACCTCCGGGCCGAAGACCAGCGCCGTCGCATACAGGGTCGTCATCGCGGCGTCCCTGGCCTCGGGTTCGGCGGCGTCGACGATCGTGGGCAGAGCGAATGATGCCCGGTGAATCGGACCCAGGTCGAAGGGATTCGGCGCCGACTCGCGAGGATGGGCTCGGACGAGGGATGCGACAAGCTCGGTTCCGCCCTCGTCCACCGGCCCGAAGTCCTCGTCGTGCAGTCGGGCGGAGGCGGCCTCCATGTCGTCGAAGGGTGGTGGTAGCGGTCGGCCTTCCTGCAGGGCGGTCAAAGCCGCTTGTACCCACGGTCTTTCGGCAATCGAGGCCTTCTCGCATGCCTGGGTCGCGGACCAGCGCGCCAGACGCCGCAGATCCTGCTCGCCCATCGCGGCGATCGCCTCGGCGAGGGCACGGTCGTACCCGGACAGCTCCTCGGCGCCGGAACAATCCCGCAGTTCAGGTATCGGATCTCCGCCCCAGCGCTGTCGCTCGGCCGCAGCGGCCTGCTCCCGGAACTCGGAAATGTGCAGGTGACGAGGACCGTCCTCGTCGATGACCGTGACCCATTCGCACTCTTCGGTTTCCGCCGAAACGGAGCGTTCGGCAATCGGAACATCCTCCGGCACACCGTATCCGGGCATGCTCCACTGCACGGCCTGCAGTGGTTCACTGCCGTCATCCGGCCAGAGTCGGATCCGCCACACATCGCCGGGCTTGGTCGATCCGGGCCAGCCGTAGTTGATGAATCCGCGGCCACTGACCTCGATCAGGTATTCGCCCTCCGGAACGGGACAGTCCGCCGCACCGTCGGTGGGTGAGGACAGATACAGGGTCTCCTCGGGGCCAACGCGCAGCCGCGCCTCGCACACCTGCTGCCACTCGTTCCGATCCCACGGCGGCCGGGCACCCCACACCTGCACCGTTATCAGCATCCGGAAGTTGTTCTGGTGCGGGCTGAGCACCACCATGGCCAAACCGTCCGATGCAAAGGGATGCGCCGCCAGCGCACGGTCGAGGAGATCGATTTCCTCATCGGGATTTCCCAAACCGCCATCGATGCAGAACTGTCCATAATCCATGAACAGCTTCACTGTTTCCTCGCTGATCGGACCTGCCGCGGTGCTCATCACGCCATCCTGACACGAAAGGAGGGGTTGTCTATTCCTTCGCCGCTGATGTGATGAGGTCAGCGACAGCGTTCGGAGTGGAGACCGCGACTGCGTGTGAGGCCGCGATTTCGATGGTGTGGGCGTCCGCGCGGTCTGCCATGAACCGTTGTGCCTGGATCGGGATGTTCTTGTCCTCGGTGGTGAGTAGGGCGAACGCGGGGATGGTCCGCCACGCTGCCGCGGTCGCCGGTTCCTGTAGTGCGGCGAGGGCGACCGGCCGTTGGGTCGCGGCCATCAGCTCGGCGGTCTCGGCGGGGACATCGGCGGCGAATTGTGCGGGGAATTCTTCTTGCCGGATATAGAGTTCGGTGCCCGTACCAGGATCGGGTAGCGGGTACTGCACCGGACGGATGGTCGGCCCGAGCGTGGACCCGGGGTACTTCTCGGTCAGTTGCCACGCACTTTCGCCCTCGGCGGGGATGAACGCGGCGATGTAGACGAGCGCGGTCACGTTCTCTTTCGCCGCTGCGGCGACGGTGATGACGCTGCCGCCGTAGGAGTGCCCGACGAGGACACAAGGGCCCTCGATGCTGTCGAGGACCGACCCGACATAGGCAGCGCTCGGGTCATGCCATGTGCAAGGCGGTCCGCAGCACCGCGACAGCTTGGGCGACAGCGGCTTTGGCGGCGTGGGTATCGTGCATCGAGTTGACCATGACGAAGTCGTGGATGATGCCCCCATAGCGCGCCTGGATCACGGGGACGCCCGCGGCACGTAGCTTGCTCGCGAAGGCTTCACCCTCGTCACGCAGCACATCGGCTTCGGCGGTGATGACCAGCGCCGGCGGAAGTCCCGCGAGTTGTTCGGTGGTGGCGCGCAGCGGCGACACGGTGATCTGCGCGCGGTCTTCCTCGCTGGTGGTGTACTGATCCCAGAACCATTGCATGCCCTCGCGGGTCAGGAAGTACCCTTCGGCGAACTGCTGGTACGAGCCGGTGTCGAAGTTGGCGTCGGTGACCGGGTAGAACAGCACCTGCTGCGCGAAGGCGATGTCGCCGCGCTCCTTGGCCATGAGGGTCAGCGCGATGGCCATGTTACCGCCGACCGAGTCGCCCGCGATCGCGATCCGGGACGGGTCGAGTGCCTTCTTGGCGCCATGGGTGGTGATCCATTGGGCGACACGGTAGGACTGCTCGTTCGCGACGGGGTATCGCACGTCCGGCGAGCGGTCGTATTCGGGGAACACGACGGCCGCGTGCACGCCGACGGCGAGGTCACGCACCAGGCGGTCGTGGGTGTGCGCGTCGCCGAACACCCAACCGGCGCCATGCGTGTAGACGATCACGGGCAGGGGTTCGGTGACGCCCTGCGGCCTGACGATCCGGGCCCGTACCGACCCGGTCGGTCCGCCGTCGACGGTGATCCACTCTTCATCGATTTCGGGCTTGTAGATCGGCGAGTCCTGCACCGAGTCCACCGCTTTGCGGCCCTCGTCCGGAGGCAACTGGTAGAGGAAAGGGGGCTGCGAGGTCGCGTCGACGAACTCCTGTGCTGCCTGCTCGAGCGAGATGTTCAACGGATTTCCTGTCATTGTCGTTCCTTCGTATAGGGAGAGAATGTGTTGGAGCGTTGCGGATTCGAAGACTCAGGCCAGTTCGTCGATGGCCTCGCTGACGACGGTGGCGACCTCGTCGGGATGGGTTTGCATGACCAGGTGCGGCGCGTCGATCTCGACGACCGTCCGCAGCGCTGCCTGCCAGCTGGAGGCATCGGCGAAGGCGCCGTGTACGAGAACAATGGTTGCCGCGGGGGGCATCGAGTTCCTTTCTCGATCTCTCGGATCGATCTGGATGGCGCTGGGCGCATCCAGTTTCCATCGAGCAACCCTCGCCGCGCCCCTCGCCACAGGCCGCGTAAACCCCCGATCAGGACACGGCTGCCTCGATCGACGGTTCGAATACGGCAGCCGATCCGGTGGACCGGAAACGCTGCTGGTACTTGCGCGGGGAGATGCCGAGCCGGGCTACGAACGCGCGGCGCAACGCCTCGCCGCTGCCGTAACCGGCCGCCATCGCGGCCTCGGTGACGCTGTGCCCGGCATGCAGCATATCCCTGGCGACCCCGAAGCGGTTTGTTCCTGGCAGCGTTCGAACGTTACTGCGTGCGCCGCGTCCAGTTCGTTCGCGATGCCATCATGTCCGTGCCCGGCTCGGCGCGCGCCGCCGTGCGCGCACTTTTTCAAGCGACCATCGATGACTGTGCCGCGCAGCCGGATCGGCGCGGATGCCTGATGATCAACAGCATCGCCCAACTCGGCACCCGGATCCCCGAAGTCGTCACCATCAGCACACGAACCACCACGGCAATGGAGCAGAGCGTCGCCGAACTACTACACCAGGCTGCCCGTCTCGACAACGGCAACGTCGACGAGGCCTCCCTCTCGGCGCACAGCGCCAACATCGTGGTCGTAGCACAAGGGCTGATCCAACTGAGCCGCTTGGGAATTCCACAGCAACGGTTACGAGAAATCGCCGATGTCTCGAGTCAGGCGCTGCCGGCGGCTTGGGCCGATCACGTCGTCCGCTGACCGGGTGTGGACCAGACACCGACCACGAGCACTTGGCTGGGACGCGTTGGCATTGTGTCTGATCAGTGGCGCGGGTGGCAGCGGCACCGGGTTATCGCCTGCTGCTGCGGGAGGACAATGCGCCGATACAGCCTCCTGAAGCCTGTTGCCGGCCGGCACGATCTTTCCCGCCTCGGCCGTCCAGGTCGCGTGCAAGGGTGCGACACAAATCGGCCGGACTAACATGACAGTAGATGTCATGTTAGTCCGGCACGATTGCGTCCATGGCAACTCAGTACTACACCGCGACCAGTCTCGATGGCTTTCTGGCGGATCAGGACAATTCGCTGGGCTGGTTATTCGAGGTGGATGACGAAGGGCGCTCCGAGGAAATCACCTCCGCGTTCCTGACGGGCGTGGGCGCCATGTGTATGGGCGCGACCACCTATGAGTGGATTCTCGCGAACGATGAACCGAACTCTTGGGCGAAGTGGTACGGCGACATGCCGTGCTGGGTGTTTAGTCACCGCGAGCTGCCCGCGATTTCCGGTGCGAACCTGTGTTTCGTATCCGGTGATGTCGAGCCGGTGCACAAAGTGATGGCCGAAGCCGCCGGGGACAAGAATATCTGGCTGGTCGGTGGTGGCGAGCTCGTCGGACTATTCGACGATGCCGGATTGCTCGACGAAATCATCGCGAGCATCGCCCCGGTGACCTTGGGTGCCGGGGCTCCGCTGCTGCCGCGCCGAATCCTGTCCTCGCGCATGCGACTTGCCGAAGTAGAGCGATTCGGTCAGTTCGCGATGCTCACCTATCGGCTGACGTAGTTCAGGGTCGGCGCGGACGACACCCTCAGCGCTGGCGGCGATGCCACCAGCGAGCGCGGCACGACCGGCGAGGCCACTGGGCCGGGACGGAGGAGACGTCACCGTATGACCGCGGACGGTCGGTGCAGGCGAATTCCGCCTCCTACTCGTCGATAATCACGACCGCCTCGCCGCCTTCTCGTGTACCCGCGGGGCGCTCGGCCAGGACCGGGAATTGACCGGTGATTCCCTCGCGCTCCCGCACAATGGCCACCACCCGCTTGCGTGCCAGGAACCAGCCGCCGACCAGCAACGGAACCATGACCACCACCGTGGCGATCACCGAAACGCGCTGTACTTCGTCGTCACTGAAGGCCATCAGGGCGACTACCGCCGCCAGGAACAGCAGCGTCGCTACGCTCGTGTAGGGGGCACCGATCAACCGGAACTTCGGACGTTCCATCCTGCCGCTGCGCGACCAGCGCCACAACTGCAGCTGGCAGACCACGATCGCCGACCAAGTCGAGATGGTGCCCAGAGCCGACATGTTCAGCACGATCTCGAATACCTTTTCCGGCACGACCACGTTGAGCCCGACGCCGATCAGCGCGATCGCGCCGGTCGCGAGTATGCCGACATAGGGCACACCACCCTTGGACATGCGCGACGTCACCGTCGGCGCACTGCCGTTCATCGACATCGAGCGCAGGATCCGGCCGGTCGAATACAGGCCCGCGTTCAAGCTGGAGAAGGCCGCTGTCAACACCACCAGGTTCATGATCGAACCGGCGCCTTCTACACCGAGTTTCGAGAAGAAGGTGACGAAGGGGCTCTCACCCGCCTTGAAAGCCGTGTAGGGCAACAGCAGTCCGAGTAGCACCAGTGAACCGACGTAGAACAGCGCAATGCGGGCGATGACCGAATTGATGGCCCGCGGCATGATCTTTTCCGGATTTTCCGCCTCACCAGCGGCTGTGCCGACCAATTCCACTGCGGCATAGGCGAAGACGACGCCCGTCGTGACGGTAACCAGTGGCAACAAGCCGGTCGGCAACAACCCGCCGTGGTCTGCGATCACACTCACACCGGTGTGCTCGCCTTTGATGGTGGACCGGCCGGCCAGGAAGATCGTGCCGACGATCAGGAAGGTGGCCAGTGTGACGACCTTGATCAGCGCCGCCCAGAACTCCACTTCGCCGAACCAGCGCACCGAAATCAGGTTGACGGTGACCACCAGGGTCAGCGCCACGAGCGCGATCAGCCACTGCGGAACCGCTTCGAAGGCTCCCCAGAAATGGACATAGGTGGCGATCGCGGTGATGTCCACGATCCCGGTCATGCTCCACTGGAAGAAGGACATCCACCCGACCGCGAAAGCCAGCTTCTCGCCATAGAACTCGCGGGCATAAGAGACGAACGACCCGGAGGAGGGGCGATGCAGCACCAGCTCGCCCAGCGCCCGCAAGATGAAGAACACGAACACGCCGCAGACGGCGTACACCAGGAATAAGCCTGGGCCTGCACTGACCAGTCGACCGCCCGAGCCGAGGAACAGTCCGGTGCCGATGGCGCCGCCGATCGCAATCATCTGCAGCTGACGTGGGCGCAGCGATTTGTGGTAGCCCGCATCCTCGGCATGCGGTACGTCCACTGGCGCCTCGGAGGGAGGTCGAACTGTTGTCATAGCGAAGACCTACTCACGTGATGGCGACCATATCAATGTGCAATGTACCGTCATCCAACGGCTCGTTCAATAGCGGTGGAGCGGCGCTTGTGGTCGATGTCGGGGCGAAACAGCTTGCCGCACGGCGAGTTCAACCGATTCCGACGCGCCGGTTGCGGCTGGGTCGGGAGTTGTCGCGTGCTCGACCGGTTCTTCACCCGACCGTTCGACCGCCGGGACCGGGGCTGCGACTTCCTCCGTACCCACGCCGCAGACCGGATCGACGCCGATCCCAGGTGGCTCAGTGCCTTCGGTAGAACTCGGCGACCGCGGTGAACGCCGACTTGGGTTCCCACGGCATGTCGGGGTAGGTGTCTCCCTGCCGGTTCTCGAGCACCTTGACAATGCCGTAGCTGGCTAGATCCAGGTCGTTGCGGGGATCGCCGTCGGGGCGGTACGGCATGTCGTAGAGCGCGAAGATGAACACGAAGGCGCTGTCGATGCCCCCGGCGTCGAAGACCTCCAGCAGCTCCCGCACATATGCGGCCTGCCCGGCCTCGTCGCGAACGTACTCGCCGTTCAGGCGAACCGGCCCGGTGGCGTCGTACTCGACGATCTCCAGACCACGGGCGCCCACGTCGCCCGCGCCGCGGTACCCGGCGGCGCCGAACTCGGTGATCGCGACCGGCTTTCCCTGCGCGACGAGGCCGCGGACGCCTTCGGCGAACTGATCGGCGATCTCGGCCGATCGGTAGAGATCCAGGGACACGATGTCGAAGGGCGACCAGTCGACGCGCTCGAGCGGTACGGCAGCGTAGGTGATCTTGCCACCGAAGTGCTCGCGGACGAGTGGCACGACCTTGCCGAGGAAATCATTGACACGCGTGCCGACCTCAGCGACCCGCTCTGGCAGAACCTCCGGTTGGGTCAGGAACTCGACCCGCTCATCAAGGGTGTCACCGGGCAGGAACCCGATGTTCATCAGGCTCAGCTCGGCGCCGGTCACGAATACGACCTCGGCTCCCCGCTGCCGGAGCCGCTCCGCGCGCTGGGCGCAGTCGGCGAACAGCGACAGCATCTCGTCGGCGGTCAGCTCGAGGGGGTACGGCGAGAACCACACCTCGAGGCCCAGGTCGGCGGCGTAGGTCGCGGCGAACTCCAGCCGGTCAGGATCACCTCCGGTGACGCGGACCGCAGTGCAGTGCAGGTCGTCGCGGATGATGCGTAGCTCATGTTCGACCACTTCCGGGTCGAACTGGTGACGGGAGTCCATTCCTTTGCGGAGGAACCCGGTGTCGTAGCTGATGCCCTTGGCGCGCATGCGTCAGGCCTTTCTCGGGGAAAAGTAAGGTACGTCGAGTACCGTAATAGAGATATGAACTTGATACAAGACAGTCGAAGGAGGGTACGATTCGTTCCTGTTGCGGGACGAGGCCCTTGTGGAGGATGTGATGAAACCTGGCGCTGCGCCGACGCGTCGACGTGGCGCGGTTCTGGAGGAGGCGATCCTGCGTGCCGCGGCCGACGAACTCACTGACGTCGGATACGCCGGACTGACCATGGACAAGGTCGCCCAACGCGCCGGAACCAACAAGAACGCCATCTACCGCCGCTGGCCGAACCGCCTCGCGCTCGGCACCGCCGCCTACCGGCAATTGACCACGACAGTCCGGGCCCCCGACACCGGCAACTTGCGCGACGACGTCCTCGAGCTGCTACGGGGTGCCAACCGGCACTGGAGCTCGCCCCTCGGCACAATTCTGCGGGAACTCCTCGCGGCAGCCGGTGGTGCCGCCGAACTCCTGGCCCAGCTGCCGGAACAAACACCCGACGCCACAGCCGCCACCTGGCTGACCATCCTGGGTCGCGCCGTCGCCCGCGGTGAAGCCGCGCCAGAAGCGCTCCACCCCCGAGTCGCCACCGTGGCTATAGTCCTGTTGCGCAACGAATTCGTCATGCGTGGCGTACCGACCGCCCCTGACGACGTCCTTGTCGAGATAGTCGACGAGGTGTACCTTCCCCTGGTTCGGCAACGCGGCGCCACGCCGCACTGATCTTCGGCGGGACGCCGAGTCCCACCGGTCAGCGTCACCGCACCCTGCGCGCGACCGGACACCCTGCCCACGGCCTTGTGCGGGATACACGGAGCGACTCCGATCCCACAGCTCGGCCCCCTCGACTGACTGTGATGATGATTTGGTGACGCCGGGCGAGGACCGCGCCGGGCGGTCAGCGGGTGGACGGCCCCACCGGGATGTCGCCGCGCAGGGTTACGCGGTGCATGACGCGGTGGTGCGTGCCGTAGTCCCGGTTGGCGTAGTGCAGGGTGCTGCGGTTGTCCCACAGCACCAGATCACCCAACCGCCACCGGTGCCGCACGACGTGTTCGGGCTTGGTCAGATGGGCATACAGCAGGTCGAGAATGCCGCGGCTCTCGGCGTCGGATACTCCCACGATGTGCGAGGTGAAACCCGGATTCACGAATAGGCCCCTGCGGCCGGATTCCGGGTGTACCCGCACCACCGGGTGTTCGACCGGTCGCAGAGTTGTTACGGGTTTGCCGTCCCAGATGTTGCCTCTTCCACCGCGCCGCTGGGCCAGGTAGTAGCCGAATTCGCGGGTGCCGTCGTGTACCGCGGTCAGCTCGTCGACCAGCCGGCGTACCGGCTCGGACAGTGATTGGTACGCCAATTGTGTATCGGCCCAACTGGTGTCGCCGCCGCTGAGCGGTAGCACCACCGGGCGCAGGATAGAGCCCATCGGCGGGCGCGGCATGAAGGTGACGTCGGTGTGCCACACATCGGCGAATCCGTTGTCCTGGCTGTCGAGGGCGTAGACCTCTGGTGGTACGGCACCGCTGTCGTGCACCGGGTGCCCCGCGGTCAATTCGCCGAGTCGTCGACCGAACTCGATATGCGCGGCGTCATCGAGACGTTGATTGCGCAGAATCAGCACCTTGTGCTCTGTCAGTGCTGCGCGCAGTGTCGCTACCTGCTCGTCGTCTGCCTCGCTGACTTCGACACCGGTCACCTCCGCACCGAAATCCGGTCCCAGCGGCGTGAATTCGAGATTGCCGTGCAATCGGGTCGCCGTCATGCCGCTGCTGCTTTCACCGCGCTCGCGACCTCGCGGCGTAGCTGTGCGAACCGTGCCGAGGCCCGCAGTTCATCGGGGTCGACGCCGCCGCGCGGGAGGTCCACCGTCAGGTCCAGCGCGATCCGCCCCGGTCGCCTCGTCAACACCACGATCCGCGAACCGAGGAATACTGCCTCGTCGGCGCTGTGCGTCACGAACACGTTCGTCCTTCCCGATTCCGCGCTGACCCGGCGTAGGTCGTCTTGCAGCCGATCCCGTGTCAGCGCGTCCAGCGCGGCGAACGGTTCATCCAGCAACAGCAGCGAGGTGTTCGCGGCCAAGGCGCGGGCGATGGCGACACGCTGCTGCTGGCCCCCAGAGATCTCCCATACCCGCCGCGCGGCGGTATCGTCGAGTCCGACCCGTGCCAGCAGTTCATCACGGCGTGCGGCCCGCCGCTCGCGCGGCACACCGGCATACTTCAGTGCGAGTTCGACATTGCCGCCCACGGTCTGCCAAGGGAACAGACGTGGCTGCTGGAAGACCACACCGGAGCCGACGCCGGGCACGGGTGCGGCTCGTCCCACCTCTACCTGCCCGTCGCGGACCGGCTCGAACCCGGCCAGAATGCGCAGCAGGGTGCTCTTGCCGCATCCCGACGCCCCCACGAGCACCAGGAATTCGCCGGCCGCGACTTCGAGATCGATCGGCCCCAGCGCGGTGACGGTTGCCGGACCGCGACCGTAGCGATGCGTCAGATTCCGGATCCGGATGCCGCCGGTCTGTTCCACCGTGGCGGAATCTGCCGCGGATGTGGTGGTCGCCTCAACCGAGGACATTCGGCAGTCCCTTCACATACAGCGCATCTCGATACAACGACAACGGCGGCACCGATGAGATCTGCTGCTGGGTGGCCAGGAATTCGGCGGCACTATGCAGGTTGGCGGCCACGTTACCCGGCACGGTTTCGGTGCCGAGCCACTCCGGGGTGGTCAGCTGCTCGGTGGTCAAGAACATCCCTTGGCGCAGCTGCGCGGCCGCCTCGACGGGACTCGTGCCGATCTGCGCGGCCACCGCTTCGGCGGCCTGCTCGGGCGAATCCTTGATGGTCCGCAGTGCGCGAGCCTGCACCTGGCGCCAGGTGTCGACGACGTCCGGGTGCCGCTGTGCGAACTGTTTCGACACCACGCCGAGATCGAGGGTCGGCTTGCCGGCGGCAGCCAGTTCCTTGCTGGTGATCAGCGTCTTACCGGAGGCGCGCAACTGGTCGAGGGTAGGCAGCCAGGTGTACACCGCATCGATATCGCCGCGCTGCCAGGCAGCCAGCGACGCCTGCGGCTGCAAATCGATCAGTTGCACGTCCGATGCGGACAGTCCCGCGCGTCCGAGCGCCGCCAGCAGACTGTAGTGGGAGGTGGACGCGAATGCGGTCGCGACCCGCTTGCCGCGCAGGTCCGCGAGCGATTCGACACCGGTGCCGGTGCGCGCCACCAAGGCCTCGTTCTCGCCGGCCACATCAAGCACGAACGCCACCTGATATGGGATGTTCAACGGTGCGGCCAAGCCGCGGGCAACCGGGCTGGACCCGATCGCACCGAAGTCGATCTGCCTGGCGAGGAATGCGGTATTGACATCGGCGCCGGAGTCGAACTTGGTCCACTTGATGTTGTAGCCGGGCAGCGCATCCTCGAGCCACCGGTTGTTCTTCACGATCAGGTCGCCGCTCGGAAACGACTGGTACGCGAGGCGGATGGTAGGTTTGCCGGCGTCCTGCCCGGAGTGATCGATCGCGCAACCCGACAGTCCTAGCGCGGCCACCCCGACCAGCGCCGCAATCGACTGCAGCAGTGTGTGTTTCACAGTTTCCCTCTCCACGGGGCAACGCGGTGTTCGATCAGACTCAGTAGTGCGTCGATGAGCAGGCCGGACGCGCCGATGGCGAAGATCCCGACCAGCACCACCGAGGTGTTGTTGTAGTTGCTGGCGTCCTTGACCAGGCCGCCGATGCCGGGCATGCCGTTGAACAGTTCGGCGGCGACCACCGAGGAGTACGCGATACCGACCGCGATTCGAATGCCGGTGAACGTCTCCGGGACGGCGGCGGGCACGATCACATCGCGGATGACCTGACCTCGGGTGGCACCGAGGGCTCGGGCCGCCTCGATCAGCCCGACCGGCGCGGCCAGCACCGCCGATGTGGTCGCGACGGCGGTCGGCGGCAGCGCGGCCAACGCGAGCAGGGCGATCTTCGGTGCCTCATCGATGCCGAGCCAGATCACCAGCAGGAAGAAGTACGCCAGCGGCGGCAACGCACGCAAGAATGTCAGCCACGGCTCCAGCACCCGCCGCAGCCAGCCGACGGTGCCCATCGCCAAACCCGCCGCCGCCCCGACGACGACACCGACTCCCACGCCGGCCAGCACCCGCCGCAGTGTCATGTACAGGTGTTCCCACAACAGGTAACCCTGATATCCACGGACGCCGTCGTGCGTGGTGGAGGTCTCGACGAACGCGCGCCACACCGTGGACGGAAACGGCACGAACGTCTCGTTCCATATGTGGCAGGCAGCCACCAGCTGCCACACCACGATGAACACCGCGACCGAGGCCAGTGGCAGCGACACACGTACTACGCCGCGCAGCCTGGGTCCTGCCGGACCACTCCGCTCGACCGCGGCAGCGGTATCGACAGTGCTGCGGTCGACAGAGCTGGACATGGAACCACGACTTTCCGGAGGATGAGGTGATGACAATGCGCGCCGCGAGACGACGCCGTGCAACCGGTAGTGTTCCCTGCGGCCGCATCCGAGGAAAGCGTTCGAATCGTCGTAATTCGAATCCTGTGCGGGACTGTTCGAGCGGACTACGCGACGAGTGTGACGGGAGCGTCCTCGGCCCTGCGGCCGCCTGCTCGGGTCATCAGGCGAGCGATGGCCTCGGCAACCCGGCTCGGCTGCTCGAGTATCACCGAGTGACCGGCGCCCTCGACCATGACGAAATCCGAGGACTCGACGGCCGCGGCCATCTCGACGGACTGCGACGGCGGCGTCATCAGGTCGGCGGAGCCGCACAGCACCAACGTCGGGATTTTCGAGAGAACAGCGAGCGCGTCGGTTTGGTCATAGACCATGAAGGCGCTCAAGAAGCTCGCCATCGTCACGATCGGCGTCTCGTTGCGCATCGCGTTGGCAAGGGTGAGCGCGCGAGCGCTGACCTTGCGATCGCCGAATTCGGCGGTACGAATGATCGGGGCGAAGACCTTGCAGCCCATGAGCTTTGCGTGGTGCATCACGTTCGGAGCATGCCGGACGGCGGCCTGTAATACCGAAACGACCGGGTTGCGCAGGAGGCGGCCGAAGCCGGCGTCGGCAAGCCCGCTCGCGGCGGTCGCGATAAGTGCGACACCGACGATGCGGGTGCCGATCTCGTGCGGGTTCTGACTGGCGTAGGTCAGCGCGGTCATGCCGCCCATCGAGTGGCCGACGAGGACCACCGGTCCGGTGGGGGCGACAGCGTCGAGAACATCCCGCAGGTCGCGGCCGAGCTGCGCGAGGTTGTAGGTTTGTCGGGCTGCCGTGGCGGAGTCGCCGTGGCCGCGGTGGTCGTAGCAGACGACCCGGGCGCCGGCGTATCGGCGCAGCAGCGCGTCGCGCGCATAGGTCCAGGACTCGCTGCGCAGGCAATGTCCGTGCAAGAGCACGACTGTGAGGTCCGCATTTCGTGGGCCGTATTCGCGAACCGCGAGTGCCACACCGTCTTCGGTCGACACCGTGGCGCGACGTTCTGCCGAGGTGGCGATTGTGCTGGAGATCGACATCGGAGGCTCCGGTTCGCTGGTGGTGACTTCTCCCACTGTGCGCCGTATTCGTCGCCGGTATCAGGTCCCCGAGTGCTGAGGTCAGTCGACCAAGGGTGGGCAGATCACCACCAAGGGTGCGTCCTGTTCGCCGATGGGCCTGGGCTCCGCGCCCGCCACGCCGTACGCCGCCGAGGCCCCGGCCACCGACCTGTCCGGCCTGCCACCCGTCGACATCGCCTGCGCGGAGTTCTGTCCGAACCGCGACGAAGGCATCTACTATTCGCTGCGGCTGCTGCGGGCGGCGTGCCGCATCAGTGGCCGGGCACATTCCACGGATCGCAGGCGATCCGGTCCGCCGACGTGTCTCAGCGGCAGAACGCCGAACTCGCCGCGCCCTGGCCGAATGAGGCACGCGGACGGCGTAGCTGCCGGGCGTCGAGATTTGGTTCCAGTTAGCCTCTACCTCAAACGTTTTCACGGCTACGGAGGCCCACAACCATGCAGGCATCGCAGGATCCTGATTCCTTGACCGCGGGGCTCGCTGGGCCCGGAGGCGTAGACGCCTCCGCGGAACTGTCGGAGCGGATGATGGAGCTGATCGGCAAAAAGGCCCGCGCGACAACAGTTTTCGGCGAACCGATCACGGCCGACGGCATCACCATCGTCCCCGTCGCACGCGCGGGCTTCGGATTCGGCGGTGGGGGAGGCGGCGCGGGAGGAGGCATCGACGTGCGCCCGCTGGGCTACATCGAAATCCGTCACGGCGTCGCGCGCTACCACCCGATTCGTGATCTACGGGGTCATGTCATCGTGCCGCTGGCCGCGATCGCTGCCGGGCTCGCCGCGCCATGGATAATCCGCTCGGTGATGAAATTCCGCCGCACTCGTCATCGATGACATCATCAAACCGGAGCTTTCCAGCCAGGCCGCCAGTTCCCACCACGCGTTCGGTGCGGCGTAGCCACCTGGGCATGTCCGGCCCGGCCCGGATCGGACGATCCTGGGCCGAGCCGGGATTCGTCTGCCGGTCAGCTCAGCTCGATATGCTGGCGAATATGCCGGGCTCGTAGGAACCTCCCTGTTGGCGCAGGATCACGCCGAGCCGGTTGGCCGCGTTGATCAGGGCGACCAGGGAGACCAGCGCGGCGATCTGGTCGTCGTCGTAGTGTCCGCGCACTCGAGCCCAGGTCTCGTCGGACACGCCGTGGTGGGCGTCGGCGAGGCGGGTGCCCTCCTCGGCGAGCGCCAGCGCGGCCCGCTCGGCGTCGGTGAACACGGTGGACTCACGCCAGGCGGCGACCAGGTTGAGCCGGACCGGGGTTTCGCCGGCAGCCGCGGCCTCCTTTGTGTGCATGTCGATGCACCACCCGCAGCCGTTGATCTGGCTGGCTCGCAGGCTCACCAGTTCCTGCGTGGACTTCGGCAGTGTCGACTGGGCGATCACCTGGCTGAAGTTGGCGAACCGCTTGCTGATCTTGGTGCCGAGCTCGTTGGTCAACAGGTTGAAACGGGGTTCCATGACTTCGTCCTCACTCGTGGTGTTGCGGTGAACGAACATGAGATGCCAACGAACCGATCCGTGTGACAGGCGCGGTTACGTGACGTGCACCACACGCGAGGACTGGATCGGCCTGACGGACCGCTGCTCACGACGCTGCCTCGACCAGAGAGGATGTCAACGTCTCGGTGTCACAAAACCGCGGGGCGCGGTGTCTGGTGGGTAACACAGCCGAGAGCGAAGAGACAGGAGGCCACCATGGCCGGCACGTCCAAGACCAGGCCCGAAGATCGCGGCGGGAGCCAGGGGGACCACCCGGACCCCGCCACCGCCGCGTTCGTCGCCCACCGCAACCTGCTGTTCACCGTCGCCTACGAGATGCTCGGCTCGGCCGCCGACGCCGAAGACGTCCTTCAGGAGACCTGGTTGCGGTGGACGGCCGTCGATCTCGAGATCGTGCGGGATCAGCGTGCCTACCTGGTCCGGATCACCACCCGCCAGGCGCTCCTGCGGCTGCGCACCCTCAGTCGGCGCAAGGAGTCCTACGTCGGGTCCTGGCTTCCCGAGCCGCTGCTGACCTCGCCCGACGTTGCCGAGGACGTCGAGATGGCCGACAACGTGTCGATGGCGATGCTGCTGGTGCTCGAGACGCTCGCGCCGACCGAGCGGGCGGTGTTCGTGCTGCGCGAGGTGTTCGACCTGCCCTACGACGAGATCGCCGAAGCCGTCGACAAGAGCCCGGCCGCGGTCCGCCAGATCATCCACCGGGCACGGGCACACGTCGCCGCGCGCCGACCGCGCGGGGTCGTTTCCCCGGCCGAGACCCGAGACGCGCTCGACGCCTTACACCGGGCGATCGAAACGGGCGACCTGCAAAACCTGCTCGACATCCTCGCGCCGGATGTCGTTCTCTTGGGCGACGGGGGCGGAATCAAGCAGGCCGTACCGCGGCCCGTCATGGGGGCCGACAAGGTGGCTCGTTTGCTGGCCGTCGGTCTGGACAGGGTTCGCGCCGAGGTTTCGGTCGAGTCGGTTCAGGTCAATGGCTCCCCGGCGCTGCTCCTCCGACTCAACGGGGAGGTCGACAGCGTCGTGGCGGTGCGGATCGACGACGGCCTCGTCACCGGGCTCTACGCCGTGCGAAATCCCGAGAAGCTGTCATACATGCAGTGCGAGACCGCTCTGCGCCGCTGAGTTCCGAGCCCCTAGGAAACGAACAATACGACCGGCATCTCCACCCTGCACACCGCTGCCGGCGGCGCCGTGGGCGTGCCATGCTGACGGGATGCAGTCGGCCGCGGCGGAGATCCTCGACATCGTCGATCAGGTGTTGGCGATCGTGCAACACCTGCCGCAGGATCTGACCTGGCAGTCTCGGTACTCGAATGGGCGAGAGCTCGTGGATGATCTGACCGATCATGCCGGGCGAATCCGGCGGGGAGATTCGAGCCGGTTGCCCGATCTTCGATTCCTGTTCATGCCGACCGGGCCGCTGTGTGAGATCGCTGCCAGCAGCGGATGGCTGGATACCTACGCGGTGCTGGGGAACCGGTTCGACGAGTCACACGAGCGCCTGCGACAACCGTGACGCCGGGTGATCGGAGTGGATGGGAAACTTCTCTCGTGCTGCTTCAGTTTCTCGCCGCCTCTGGTGTGCTCGCCGTGTTGACTGTGGTGCCTGGTCCGGACATGGCCGTGGTGACGAAACGGGCCGTCGAATCCAGCTGGCAAGACGGCTTGCGGACGGTCGGCGGTATCACTATCGGGCTGCTGCTATGGGGCCTGCTCACGGTGATAGGACTGGCCGCAATCGTGGCAGCTTCCGCAACGGTCTACACCGTCGTCAAACTGGCAGGTGCTGCCTATCTAATATTCCTTGGCGCCCAAGCGCTGCTGCACAGTCGCCGTGCCCGCCCGGTTGCCGTGGTGGCAGCCGTTCGGTCTCCAGCGGGCAACCCGTGGCGGACCGGGTTGGTCAGCAACCTGTTCAACCCGAAGATCGCTGTCTTCTATACCGGCCTGCTGCCGACTCTTGCGCCGTCGGGCCTGTCTGCGCACCTCGGGATGATGCTGCTGGTTCTCGTGCACGCGGTGCTCACCCTAGGGTGGCTGGGCGGCTACGTGATGCTGCTGGCCAAGGCCCGTGCGTTCTTCGAAAAGCTCGTCGTACGCCGGGCCATGGATCGGGTGACCGGGGTCGTCCTGATCGGGTTCGGTGTGAAAGTCGCAGCCTCCCAGCCCTGACACGCCTACGATGCCGCTGACTGCGGCACGGAAGCATCTGAACGTCTGCGCATCGGCCCGTGTGTGGTTAGGCCGGGAGGGAAAAGCCTTCCGGCGGCGCCCCCTCGGCGAACAGCATCTGAACGCGCACTTTGCCTTCCCGTATCCGGCGGGCTTGCAGGTACTCGGGGGAGTCATACCACTGCCGAATCCGATCCATGTCTGGGAACTCGATGACCAGGATCCGGGGTGAGTCCCAGGTGCCTTCCACCGGCTCCGGTGTGGGGCCTGCGACCAGATAGCGACCGCCGTGGCTGAGGATGGACTTCTGGGCTACGGGAGCGTAAGCCCATCCGGCCTCCTCGTCGAGCACCTCGGCGTTGACGATGACGTAAGCAGGCATGTGGTTTCCCATCTTTGGACACGGTGTGTAGTAATGGCACACATAAGAGTATTGAACCCCCGTATCCTGTCAACGTGAGCAAGGGCGACAACGAATCCGGTGCGAGTGTGCTGAGCCGCCGAGAGCGACTGCGAGCGGAGGCCAGCCGGGAGATCCAGGCCATCGCGCTACGGCAGATGGCCGACGCAGGGCCCGGAGCAATCTCGCTGCGTGGCATCGCCCGCGAGATGGGGATGACCCCACGCGCGATATACAGCTACTTTCCCACGCGAGACGACTTGATCACGGCACTGATCAGCGGAATCGCCACATCGCTCGCGGACGCGTTGGAGACCGCCACGAACGCGGTGCCCGAGACCGACCCCGGCGGCAGGCTGGTGGCATGGGGCCAGGCTCTGAGGGAATGGGCACTGGCTCATCCAGAGCGCTTCCGGCTCTTCTATGGGCACCCCATTCCCGGCTATCAGCCCCCCGAGGACGGGCCGGTGGACCGAACTGCACGCCGTGTGTGCCGCGAGCTCACCCGTCTGGTGGCTGCCGCGTGGCTCGACGCCCGACACCGTCAGCCCCAGGAAACCTCCTGGTCGGACCTTCACCCCGACTATGTCGCGAAGATTCGGAAAGACCTCCCGGACGTGCCGCCCGCAGCGGCGGCGCTCGCGCTGCGCGTCTGGGGCCGGATGCACGGCCTTGTGGCGCTGGAGATCGACGGCCACATCCATCCGGTTGCCCGCAACCCCGCCGCGTTGCACCACGCCGAGATGCTCGACCTGGTCAGATCACTGGGTTTGGCGTAGATCCGGTCCAGGACGACCATGTGATCGTTCAGCTGCCGGCTCTGTGGATTTCTTATGCTGTGTACCGGGCCTGTATGTCGGCCGACCAAGGTCCTCATCGGCGCACGACAGCTAGTGAATTCGTCGGTGATGTGGTCGCTCCCAGTGTCGTTCACACTGGGAGCGTGAGAACACCCCGTGGCGGAGTCCCGCGGCGTCCGATGCGACTGTCGCCTGGTGAAGTGCTCGTATCGATCACTTGCGCAATGGATCTCGCCGATCTGATCGGTGATGACAACCGCGCCCCTTTGGCGCCGCACCGGGACCGCCCACCAGATCTGAACAGGTGGCGCGTTCATCAACCACCCGGTAGCTGGCGGATCGAATCCGAGGTGATCGAAGAGCGAAACGCAGAAATCCGAAGGCTACGAGGAAAGGTGATCTGGGGCCGCGAGTTCCAGCTGGGGCAGGCAGGACTGTTGAAGGAGGACGGCGCAGAGGCTGTGCGGTTGGCGACGGACGGCACGATCTCGTGTACCTACGAGTCACGCCTCGATGAGCATCGCTCCGCTGGTGAGTTGATCGAAACGTTGGTATCTCACCGTGAATCGGCGAGAAGTCGTTTCCGGGAAACCGTGCTCGATCTGTTTCCTGACACACGGGCAGTGGCAGCCCTTCTCGACGGTCTGAGCGCAGCGCCCGTGCAAGCCAACGTGATCGAACCGGAATTCCTGGATTCATCGGTGTTCGACTACACACTGATCGCGGTGCGTCACTTCAAGGACCCAAGAGGGCGAAAGGTATCTCTCGACATCGTCTTGACGTCGTCGGAACTCGCCGGGATCTTCAATGAGACACCGTGGTTCACGAGCTACGGTGACCGTCATCGCGAATCGGTCGAATCCCAGGCCATGGGCTACCGCAAGGACGAGTTGTTCCTCGTCGGCCGGAAGTCGGCGGTGATCGTGTGTGAGCGGATCTGGTCCGCCGACGACAGCCTGCACATGTACTTCGACGACCTGGTTCTGCTTGTCCAGCACTACTTGTCCTGTCGCGCTCACCTTCGACAGCTACTGATGACAACCCGTGCTCGGCTGTCCGTTGATCAACTCGGCAGCAGGTCGCCTGAGCGCATCGCGCATGACGTGCTGGTCTTGCGCCTCTATCTGATGACGGCCCAATTGGCGCTGGACCAGCACACCCTGATCAATCAGGGCTTCACCCGTACACTTGCCGAGCGGTTGCGGTGGGAATTGGGCATCGATACATCCGTGCGTATGGTGGAGGACTGGCTCGCTACCAGTGAAGCCATCGCATTGCGGGAGTCGATCAATGCGGCCCAGCGGTCCAGTGCGCTCGCCGCCCGGAACAACATCCTTCAGACCACAGCCGTCGTACTCGCGATCGCGGCGCTCGTCGCTACGGTGGTAATTGCGTTCGTCAGTTGACACAACAGCTCTGAACTCGGACATCCACAACTGCTTGCTGTTCGCGCCGGTCACTGTGGGACGCTGCACGTTATGGCTGAGCGTGTAAGCAAGTCGCCGAATCTGACGGGTACGGGGCGGCCGGCTTCGGTCTTGCGGTTCACCACCGAGCTGGTGGCCTGGGTTGCGACGCCGTGGGCGCTGGTTGGCTATTCAGTTCCGCTCGCCGTGGTCGCCGTTGTGCTTCTAGTCGGGTTGCCAACCGTTTTCGCGACGCCGGGCGACAAACATCAGGTGCTGGTTCCTGTTCCGGGAATGGTCACGATCGGGTTGGTAGTGCTCCAGCTGATCGCGGCCGTTGTCAGCGCATGGTTCGCGTGGCCTGTCTGGATCGCCGTGGCGGTGTCACTGTTGGCGGTAGTCACCGTGTTCGCGGAACTGCCGCGCTGGCGTTGGTTGCTGCGAGCTCGCTCCTAGCGTTGAACGCGTTCCTGGCAACGCGTCCGGCGACACCGGCGCCGGCAGCCCCGGTGGTCACGGGTGCAGGGCGAGACGTTCTGCGATTCGGTGTGGGTCGCAGTAGCCGCGAGGGTCGCCTGGAGTTCTGACGCCCGGCAGCCGGGCCACGAGGTCCGCGGCCTGACTTGCACGACCGCCAGCTCAACCTCTGTCACCCCGTAATCGAAGCAGAGGACACCGACACCTCGGACACTTCCTTCCATCCCCGCCTATGACCCACTCCAGCGCCTGCACCACTTGCGCGACGGCGGTATCGGCGACCGGCGCGGAGCCGGACGCCGATACCTGTCACGTCAGGCCGGTGCCGTGCCGACCCGCCGACCTTCAGACTTCAGCGCCGGAAAGTGACCACGTAGACCGAGACGCCCGCCTGCGGTCCGTCATCGCAGTTCGGTACCGCGCCGCTACCGACGACGGTCACGGTGTCGTTCGCGAAGCGCGTGCTGTCGGCGGACACCTGTCCGGTGGCTGCGAACGCCTTGTTTGCGATGTCCGTGTGTCCGTTGGTCTTGGTGGTGGTACTGGTCCCGTCGTTCCAGCGAGTGGTGACCGTGTCCGCACATTGCGAACCGGCGGCCGTGCTCGCAATCTCTGATGTTCCCGAGATCAGAGGCTTTCCCTCACTGTCGGTGCACGAAACTGTGTCCCGCCCCGTGAAGATCCCGGTTTCCGCAAGAATGGGAAGCGCGGCCATCTGTGCGACACAAATAGCGTCGACATCGTCGCTTGGTAAGGGGGCGGCGGAGGCCGGGGTGAAGGTCCCCGCACAGCCGAGGAACGCGATTGCCAGGCAGACGCTGACACGAGCACCGACATCGGACACGTTCATACGGCGCCTGCTCTCATTATCGAAGATCGTGGAGATCACAGATCGTTCCTTTCCGTTGTTCGGGACTGCCCCGAGTTCCGTTGACTCGTTGAGCTGCCCCGGATTTGATTACCGCATGGTATTTCTCGCCGGGCCCGGTCGGTGAGAAGCGTCCCCCGCCGTCTAGAGCAAGTAGGACACGAAGGGCGCACGCTCTGGAGTGGCCATGACATCCCAGAGCCGCACATGGCGAGGGTCTCGGGCGTGCAGGCGTCCACCCCGATGGACGCCGGAAGCCGAGGTCCCACCCAGCACGATCGCGCCCAGGGTCGACACGTCCATCTCGAGGTCGTGCTCTGCTGTCGTCCGTCGGCACACACCCACTCCGCTGTCGACTTCCAGACGGTAGGTCCCCGCCGCATAGCCCCTGGCGTCGTGCACCCGAATCGTGAGTACGCCGTCGGCCGACCAAGCACGGGCCTCGAGCGTCCTTGGTACGTCGAGCAGGCGCAGCCAAAGCCCGTCCCGGCGCAGATTCCGCATCCACCGTGCGTCAGTGACCCACCAGCGCAGCGGATCATCCATCGGCAGCCGTCGTACGTGGATCTCGCCGATCATGTCGATCGAGAACAGATACCGCCACAGCGCACCTGCGGTTTCGCTGTCGGCCGCCAGGAAGTCGATAACCTTCAGCACACCATTGGGTGCCTGCTCCGCTGTCCAACCCGGGGTGATCCGGTACGAGACGAAGCCGCGGTTTTCGATCGCGGCACAGTGCCGTGGTCCGCCGCCGGGACCGCTGAGCGACAGCGTCGTCTCCAATGCGGGCGAGGACGGCTCGGTGGAAAGCCGATCCCAGAAGGCGGCGGGGGGAATGACTTCGCCAGGGGTCGCTGCGGCGTGCAGCGCGTACACCCCCTGGGCCGTTTCCTGGGCCTCTTTCCCGGTGACTCGCCGCGGCCGGATGCCTGCTCCCGGCACATCGTCGCGCAAACCCGCTCGGCGCACATCGATCTCCGCGTACTCGTACCAGACAGCAGGGCCGTGCCCGAATCTCTGGTAGATGGGCCACTCTGAGGGCGAATCCGCGCACAGAGCCTTCTCCTCCTCCGCGGCCCGTCGGTACACCCGATCCAGCATGATCGTCATCAGTCCCCGTCGAGTAAGTGTCGGATGGCAGGAGCCGCCGGTGCACAAGGCCGCCGGCACAGTCGCGCCACCTGGCAGAACCAGATCGCAGTCCAGCGAAGTGTTCGTCGCGCCGTACCCGTGTTTGTCCTGGATCGCGATAGCTCGCTCGGGCGGATAGACCTGGCGGTGGAAGTCCACAATGGCCGGATCCGGGTCGGTCGGGGTGGCGAGCGTGGTCAACCAGCAGCCCAGCCATTCGGGATAACGGTCCTCGGGAATTCCCTCTACGAGACTGAATCCATCAGGCAGGGTGTGGCTCACGGGCACGCGTCCTCTACAGGTGTATGGACTGGATCACACGAAGTCTGTCCGGGCAGAGTGTACTGGCGAATTTGTGGAAATCCGCAGAACCCCACCGCCGCAAGGGTTATCCAGTACGCGCCCGTGGATCGGATCATCAGCCCATCCTCGGCTTCGAGGTCCACCTGGTTGTCATCCGCAACACCGCAACGATGGCGCGCCAACTGCTCCAGGCCCCAGTCGAATCCGGTCTGAAGACGTGTCTCTAGTCGAAGGAACGATCACGTGTACCCATAGTTCTCAGACCCAGATCGCCCGACCGGACGTAATATCGACGCCGCTCGGTCGCTTGCTTCTCAGGCCGGATCGGGTGCGCCGAGTGCGAGATATGCGGCATGAGCGATTATTTGTCCGAGGTAGAACCAGGCGCGGGCGGCCTACGAGTTCGGTAATAGGACGGTGCTGAATGCGGAATACATTGGGCGGCAAGGCGTTTCAGCATTTCGGTAGGGGCGAGAGCTGTTGCGGCGAGCGCTCAGGTCGGCTGGGGTGCGGTCTGTAGGCCCGAGAAAACGGCAGCGATAAGGCGTCTGCCCTGGGCCGCTCCGTCGTCGTTGTTCGCGACGCGCCACAAAAAGCTCATCAGCATGATGATGTCGGCGGGGTCGTGCCCGGCGGCGATGGTGCCTTCGGCCACGCAGGTATCGACCAGCTTGGCCACCGCGGCGGTGGTCGGCGCCCAAGAGGCTCTGATCATGTCCTGGGCTGCGGCGCTATGTAACGCGTCACCGAGGCCGTGCTTGATGCGGATGTGCCCCAGATCTGGCCATCCCGGTGCAGGCAACGACAGCGGGAACGGGCCAGGCCGTCTGTTCCGGGGTGCGCGCTGATGGACGGTCGGGCCCGGATCAGTGGTGCGGATTACTACGCGCCTGCTCGCGGATGAGCTGGTCGGCGGTCCACAGCGGTTGCAGCATGTGCCAGTCGGCGGGGTGCGCAGCGATACCGGCGGCGAACCGGTCGGCCAGGGCCTGAGTCGTGGGCTGCACGCCGCCGGCGGTGTCGATCGCAGCGCCCACGTGGAATCCCCAGCCGTCGGGGGTGAACCAGCAGTGCACCGGCAGCAGCGGCGCACCGGTGTCGATCGCCAGCCGGGCCGGGCCTGCCGGCATGCGGGCCGGTTCGCCGAAAAAAGTAACCGGCACACCTGCGGTGGTCAGGTCGCGGTCACCGAGCAACCCGACGATCCGCCCCTGCCGCAGCCGCGCGGTCAGTTGCTCGAACGGCGGTGCGGCGCCGCCGGTGAGCGGGACGATCTCGAATCCCAGGCGCTCACGGAACCGAACGAAGCGCCGGAACAACGATTCCGGTCGCAGCCGCTCAGCGACGACGGTCGGTGTGCCGACCCGCTGTACCAGCCACACTCCGGCCAGGTCCCAGTTGCCGCTGTGCGGTAGCGCCAGCACGGCCCCGCGCCCGTGCTCGACCGCCTCGTGGATGTGTTCGAGCCCGGTGGCCGCGGTTTCGATGGTCGCGGCCAGCCGCACTGGATCCATCGACGGCAGCCGGAACGCTTCGCACCAGTACCGGGCGTAGGAGCGCAGGCTCGCGCGCACCAGTTCGTCGGGCACATGCGCCGGGGTGGTGGACAGCACCCGGGCCAGATTCCGTCGTAGCTGAACCGATCCACCTCCTCGGGCAGCGCGATCGGCCGCGACCTCGAACGATCGCATCGCCCACCGCTGCGGCAGGGCCCGCACCAGCCGCCAGCCGGCCGCGTACCCGAGATCCCACACGCGGGCCTTCAGAGTCACTGACCAGCACCGGCCCGTGCTGAACACCGGCGGATCGTGGCGGTATCCGGCTGTGCACATGTGTCGGTGGGTTCGGCGAGGTGACCGAACAGGCGCGGCGGCCGACGATTCTTGCCTTCCATCTCTCGAGTGTCCTCCCCACCTACCGTGAACGGGCAGCACCGACGACCACAACACCGCCGACACCGACAATGACGACTCGGTAAGAGCACAGGTCACTGTGCATGCGTGCACGTCAGGTCAGTGTGTATCCGGTGGGTAGGATGAAGGTGTCGGGGGCTTTTCGTACGAGACCACCCGTGGTCTGGTCGTCGCCCGGCGAATATGCGGGCCGCCACGCGGCCCCGGTCAGGAGCGTCGTGATGGCGCTACAACACGAGCCGATCCTGCTGGACCGCTCTTCACGCTTTGCCCTCCGCAGCGGCCCGCCGCCGTCGTCACGGCGGTTAGCGACACCGCGAGCACCCCGCCCGGGGGCGGTGGATGGGGCCTGGTGGCCCCGCACGACCGACTTGGTCGCCGAACTGCCCGATCTGGAGGCGCTGCTGGGTCGGTGGGCAGGCAGCATCGACCGAATCATGTACAACATGGACGCCTGGCAGCCGGCCCCGAGGCGCACGATGATCGGCGGGTGTTCGGTTCGCCTGGACGGATACCGGCACCTGCCCGCCCACACACTCTGTGTTCTGGGACCCGACCGCACCCGTCTGGTCCTGCTGGTGATCCCCGCAAACATCCAGAACGCCACCGCCCAGGCCTTGCTGGCGGCCGCATCCCGGCCGGGCAATGAATTCACCGCCGACGAACTCGTGGCCACCGACACCCGCCACAGCCGCGATCACACCCAGAACGAGGCCGCGTTGCGCCGCTGGGACGACGAAGGCGGTCACGGCGCGCCGATGGACCCAGCAGACCAACGCGCATCCTGCGCAGGATCCCCGGCCCTTGCGAGAGGCCTGATATGACACAAAACCCGCCGCAGGACAGAGGCGGTGCCGCCGGCGACCGTGGCCTGGGCCGATCCCAGGCCAGCGCCGACGGTGGGCAACCATTCGGCACGCCGACGCGCACACCGCGGCTGCTGCTGCGCGAGGGCGACGAGGAATCCGGCGGTGTCGACGGCGCTTGGTGGCCCAGAACCGACAACCTCACCAGCGAACTGCACGACCTGGTCACCGCCCTCACCCCGCGACTGGGCGCGACCGTCCGGATCAGCTTCGACTGGAATTCTCTGAGCCTGTCCCAACGCCGCATCGACGCCCCCGACGGGATCGAGGTCACCGGACCGCTTCCGGACCAGCCACCCCAGGTGATGTATGTCTTCGGCCCACACGATCGGCGCCTTCGATTGCTGGTGATCAACCCCGCCACCACCGCAGACCGCGCCCACGCGCAGATGCGCAAGGCCTTAAACGCCAGCGCTGACCAGCCGCAATCATGAACGACCCCGGGCAGCGACATGGCCGGCCACCGCGCCTTTGCCGCTGCCCGTTGCTATCCGATGGTGGCCGCGGATGAACGCCGACAACCGAGCGGCCTCTTCCTCACGCACCGCAGACCCCAAACACCCCTGTCCGCGCGCCGAAGGCGCGCGGACAGGGTCGAAATCCTTTCGGTATATCAGGGCTAGGGTGCCGTGATGGTGTTGGTGTCCAGGGTGACCGCGCCATTGAGGGCCAAGACGCTCCCGTTCACGGTGGTGCCGGTTGTCACCGTGTCCGAGGTGAAGGTCAGGATGTTTCCGGCGAAGTTGGTGTTGGCGCCCAGTGTGGCTGAGCTACCGACTTGCCAGAACACGTTGTCTGCGGTGGCACCGTTGATGAGGTTCACGGTGCTGTTCGCGCCGGTGATCAGTGTCGTCCCGGCCTGGAAGATGAACACCGCGTTCGGATTGCCTTGCCCGTCGAGGGTGACGGTGCCGTTGAGGCCGATCCCGGCAACTGCCTTGTACACCCCGGAGGTCAGGGTTTGGCCCGCCAGATCAGCGACCACGAACGCGGTGGGCGTCCGACCCGCCGCGTCGATGTAGGCAGCCTGCAAATCGGTGCGTGCCTGGGCCGCGACCGCGTCCCCGGCATGGATCGCTCCGTTGATCACCGTACCCGGGGGGAATCCGGTCACTGCGGTGCCCGGGCTGACACCCAGGTTACCGGAGATGACCGTGGCTCCGGTGTTGGTGACCGTCGTGGCGCCCAGCACCGCGAACGACGAGGCTGTCCCCAGATTGACCGGCGCCAGACCCGACACGTAGGTGTAGGCGACACCGTTGCTGGTTCCGCCGGGGGTGGTGACGGTGACCAGTACCGTCCCAGCTGAATGGGCTGGGGTGAGGGCAGTGATCTGGGTGTCGGAGTTGACGGCGAACAGAGCCGAAGGTGTCCCACCGAAACTCACTGCGGTGGCGCCGGTCAAGCCTGTCCCGGTGAGCACAACCACTGTCCCACCGCTCGGCGGGCCCACGTTCGGCACCACTGTGAGGAGGACGGGCACCGCGATGTAGGTGAACGCGACACCGTTGCTGGTTCCGCCGGGGGTGGTGACGGTGACCAGTACCGTCCCAGCTGAATGGGCTGGGGTGAGGGCAGTGATCTGGGTGTCGGAGTTGACGGTAAACAGGGTCGAAGGTGTCCCACCGAAACTCACTGCGGTGGCTCCGGTCAAGCCTGTCCCGGTGAGCACAACCACTGTCCCACCGGTTGGCGGCCCTGCGCTCGGAGTGATGCTGGTGAGGGTGGGCACCGCGATGTAGGTGAACGCGACACCGTTGCTGGTGCCACCGGCGGTGGTGACGGTGACCAACACCGTCCCGGCTGAATGGGCTGGGGTCACCGCCGTGATCTGCGTCGAGGAGTTGACCGTGAACGAGGTTGCCGGTGTCCCACCGAAACTCACTGCGGTGGCCCCGGTCAAGTTCGTCCCGGTGAGCACAACCACTGTCCCGCCGGCCGCTGACCCCGAAGCCGGACTGATGCTGGTCAAGGTCGGAGCCGGGAGCCCCCCATAGGTGTAGGGCAGCGGGTTGCTCGTGCCGTCCAGCAGTGCCTGTACGGTGACGTTCACTGTGCCGGTCCCCGGCGGAACGATGGCCGTGATCTGGGTATTGGAGTCGATGGTGAATGTCGTTGCCGTCGTGCCGAACCGGACAGCCAAGGGACCGACATTGGCGAACCCGGAGCCGGTGATGACTACAGAGTTCAAACCTGCTGGAGGGCCGAAAGAGGGTGTCAGCGAGGTGATTACAGGTGCCATTTTTTTTGCCTTCTAATGAGTGATCGGTGGAAAAAAATTCTCCCGAAGCAGCGCAGGCCTGGCCATTTTGTTACGCCGCATATACCCAGTAATCCTCCAGTGGCGGCACTTTGGCAATGCATCCCCGGTCCGTTTCCGTCCAGTCTTTGTCATTTTTCCGGTTCGGCCGGTAGCTATCGGAAAACTGGACACCAGGCGTGACCTTGTCGCCCGGCTTCGATAGGCGCCGCCGTCCAGTTCGGGCGCCTGAGCTTTGTTCGCGAATTCTGACGCCGGTTGTTCGCGAATTCAGGCGTCGGTTGGGCTGGGTGATTCCCGATCCCGGTCGCGAGAATTGACATCACCTGGGCGAGGACCTGCCATCACAACGGTGTTGAAATTCGCAATCACAAAAATCCCGAAGCGCTGTCGAGATTCGCGACCAACTGCTGCCCAGATTCGCGATCAGAAACGTGCCGGTAAGAACCGCGTCATCTGGTACATGAAGCGCAAACTGCCTGGTAGCCGGTGGTGGTGGGTGTAGTTTGCCGCGTGATGAGGGGGCTTGACAAGAATCAGCTGATCGACCGGTGGACGCTTGCCGTTGAGGAGTCGGGGCCGGTCGCTTCCAAGCGTGGTGCGGCGAAGCTCGGGTTGTTATCTTCAGCTGAATCGGGGCCGTCTTCACCGTGTTCGACGTGCGCGGGCGGCCCTCGGCGTGGCGCCGTGGACGGGATTACCGTCCGTTATCCATCACGGAACGGGAGGTGGGATGCGCGTGCAGCGCGTGCTGCACAAATCGACGAGGACACCTCGGTCGCCTCGATTCCTACTTTGCGGCTTGGGCCACTTCAGAATTCCGGGGTCGAACATGGCGTGGCCCTCTGCGGTATCGGTGTCGATGCCCTGCTCGACGACCCGCAGCCCGATGCCGCGCGCGGAGGTCCGCGCCGAGAGCGATCAGGTGAAGCACCGAACGGCCGAGTCGATCCAGGCGGGTGATGACGATGGTGTCGCCGGTACGGGCCAGGGCAAGCACCAGATCCAGTTTCGGGCGTGAGGATTTCGCGCCGGAGGCGGTGTCGATGTGGATGTTGCTTTCCTCAACCCCCGCCCGGCCCAACGCGTCGATCTGGTGGGCGGTCGAGACCCGCCCGTAGCCGATCAACATGATGTCGGAAATAGCCTGATCTCAGGGTTTTTCGACGTTAATTTCCGGCACGGTTTCGAGACACCGGTGCTCGCCCCCTAATCCCCTGGCTACGTCCACCAATCTGGACGGCGCCTGTCCAGGAATTTGGACGGCACCACGAAATCGGACAAGGGTAGTGTCCACGAATTCGGACAGCCATATGAAGGACACGAATGAGCGGCCTCGACGATATCCGCGACCTCCTGGGAGTCCAGCCGTACCGCAGCACACCGACCGACTGGGAAGCTGCCAGCCAAGCCCTGGGAGCGAGCATCCCCGGCGATTTCCATGCGGGTACGGCGACGAGCTTCCTGCTGCGCCTGCTCCGCGGCCAGGAGCCCAGCAAGTACCTGGGCTACCTACAGAACGCCGAACAGCATTCCTTCACCCCAGCCAGGTGAGAGCAGTCACGACCGTACAGGGCCGAGGTGGGCCTTCCGCACCCCTGATCAGCGAACCATCCAGCATGTCACGCGGAATTCACGGACACTCGATCTTGAAACAAGCCGCCACTGCCGTCGAAATCAACGGACAAGCGCGGTTCGCATTCATGGACGCAGCCAAATCCCCGCACGATCGGGAAACTACTACCGACACAGCACAGCCCCGCGTGCGCGCCCGGGGCTGTGCTGTGTGTGGTGACCTCGTACCTGTAACTACGTCATATGCCCGAAATTCGGCGAATGCTACATGGACCCCTCGTAGTCATGGACGCTGCGGTAGTGCCGAGCGATCCAGGATCAGTGTGGGTCCCGCTGGTCAGACCTTGTAGCCCAATTGCCGCAGAGCCGCCAGGAGGCCACCATCCCGGTCGTTGGCATGGCCCCAGCAGAGGCCGACGAGTTTCCACATGGTGCCCTTGCGGACCATGTCCATCAGGGCCGCTTGGACCTCCGGGTGGCCTTTCACTGCGGGGTTGTTGGGAAACGGACCGTCGTAGCCACCGTCTGCCCCCTCCGGCACCGGCGGTGAGAACAGGGACGACGGAATGTTCGTGAGGATCGCTTTCGCTTCATTCTGTGCTGCGCGCTCGACTTCGGTGATCTCGCTGCTCTGCTGAGTCATTCGCATCTCCTATCGGTGTGCTGCTGATTCCTTCCGGAGAGGCAGCTGCCCCACAGTTCTTCCGCTCACAGCGAAATGCATGGTGTCGCATTGGTTTTGGCGCCCGATGCCTGACGCGGTCCAGTCCTCAGTGTCATCGCGGTGTCCAGCCCGCCGCAAGGCGAGAGGCTGCCGCCGCAGTGACCAGCCGCCACTAAGGGTCTCTTAAAACGATGACAAGGCATCGACACCTCCACCCCCGGCGGGCGGCTGATCTTCCACTTCCTCGCGGCCCCGGCCGAGTACGACCGCGAACTCATCGTCGACGGCCAACTACGCCGCTATCCGAGCCCGCCGAGCACCCTCACATCCGTGATTGCCGGGGGGAATACGAGCAGGTCAGATATGGGATGGCACCAACAGCAGTGCGAGAGCCGAACAGGCGCCGAGGCTCCCCACCGCGCGATCCGCTCGCGAAACTATATGCGGTAGCACCCGGCCACGGTCACTGAGAGCGCGGCTTCCTGCACGGATGGCCGCTACCGGTACCGAACGACCCGATGCTGCTGACTCAGTTCGTGTGCGGGTGGTCCTTATGCGGGTGCCGGATGGAGTCGCCACCCTTTGTCTCGTGCAGCCGGCCGAACCGGCTGGCGAGCAGATGTGCCATGCTCTCGGCGGCACCCCGACAGGCATCGTCGATTGTCGCGGCGTTGTGGGTCACCGCGACCGGCTGCTGACCGGTTGGACGAGCCTGCAACACGCATCGCTTGTCGCCTGGTCCACCTTTGCCCGCGTTCTGATCACTGAGGTGGGCTTCGACGCTGACGACCTGGTCGCTGAAGCGCTCGAGCGTCGAAGCGATCTCCTCCTCGACGTGCCGGATCAGCTTGTCACCGCTGTCGATGTTGCTATCGGTGTTGATCTGAATCTGCATGTGCGATCCATTCCGGTAGGTGGCAACTGTTACCCGGACAGAGGCGGATGGTGTTCATTGTCGACTCCGCCGCCTGCTCCGCCTGTACCTCGATACTCACTGTAATCCCCGATGACTATCGGACCGAGAGATCACTACCTGCGGTAACTCCTACTTATGTCGTAACGGTTAGTTAGGAACCTCGACAGGCAGACCCGGGCCCTGAAGGCCGACGGATGCACACCACCACGCCGGGCGGGCGGTTGGTGTTCCACGTCTTCGCCGCGCTGGCGGAGTTCATCCGCGAACTCATCGTCGACGGCACCCACGATGGCCTCGCCGCGGCCTGGGCCCGTGGGCCGCGGCTCGGTCGGCCACCGGCGATGACCGATGAGCAGGTTCGTCAGGATCGGGCGCTGTTGGCTCGTCCTGATGAGTCGGTGTCCTTGACCGCGCGACTGCTGGGGGTTTCGCGGACCACGCTTTACAAGTACCTGCCCGAACTCGCCGACGGGACTCGGTGATCGCTACCGGCGGCCCCGTGAACCGGTCGGGCCTGGGTAGGTCTGGGCCTGCTCGGCTAAAACCCGCCGGGGCGTTGCGCCCGTTCACCGAACGGTTGACAAGGCGGGACCTACGCAACTGCAATCCGATTGACGAGTGCCGGCCACGTCGGAGGCTTTGCCGCCAGCCCGGCAACCTCCTGATATCATGGATATCAGGAGGTGAGTGGGATGTCAGACATCTTGATCAGGGATGTTCCCGATCCAGCGATCGAGGAGATCGACCGGCGCGCCCGGGACATGGGCGTGTCCCGGAATGAATTTCTCCGACGCTGGCTCAGCCGAGACTTCCGCCCCGCGGTCTCTGTGACGACCCGCGACCTTGATCGCCTCGGCGAGCTTACGCGCGACCTCGACGACCCCGACGTTATGGGTAAAGCATGGTCGTGAGCCATCGCCCCTGGCTGATCGACAAGTCGGCTTTGGTTCGGCTGGGTCGATCTCCCGATGCGGATGAATGGGCGGCGCGGATCGAGCGCGGCCTCGTGCACATCACCACGGTCACCTTGTTGGAGGCGGGCTACTCGGCAAGGTCAGCGCCGGACCTCGGTGAACTGCTCGACCTCCCGCCACTCGCGCGCATGCCTGTGCAGTACATGACACCCGCATCAGAGAACCGAGCGATCGAAGTTCTCCGCGCTCTCGCCGAGCACGGACATCATCGCGCACCCTCGATTCCGGACCTACTGATCGCCGCTACTGCCGAACAAGCGAAACTCGTCGTCCTCCATGCCGACAAAGATTTCGAACTCATTGCAGACGTGACAGGCCAGGCCGTCGAACGGATCAGCTTCGGAGACAAAGGTCCCCATTCCTGATCTTCCGGACGAAGGGCGCTTGCTGGTCAGGTGCCGTTGGCGGGTTGGGTGTAGGTGTGGCCGTCAAGGACGGTGGTCATGGTGCCGGTGGCTCGGAAGTTGTTCTGGATCGTCTCGGGGCCGAGGGTGAATCCGTCGGGTTCACTGGTGCGTTTGGTTCCGGTGTATGTGCCTGAAATCTGTAGGTCGGTGTGCCAGGTAATGGGGGCGAACCCGGTCTCCGCGCGCCGTTGGACGCGCTCGGTGCCGTTGATGACGGCGCCGGCGCCGGCGCCGGCGCCGGCGCCGAAGTCGGTGTAGGTCACCACGATCTGCATGATCATGGTCTTGGTCGCGTTCTCGGTGATCACGACTTGCGCGCTGCCGTGCTCTGTGCCGCGGAGGGTGTAGATGCCCTCGGGCAGATGGGGAACTTGCGGCAAGGGGTCGCCCGGACGATATGGCAGGCCCCACGCGGGCACGTGTGCAGGCGCCATCGGCTGCGGCGGGGTCGGTTCGATGTTGTCGAAGCGAGCGATCATCACGCGACTGCGACGCCCGCCGGGTTCGCCCGACGGCGGGCAGGGCAGTGGGTTGGCGCCATCGCAGGCGGGGGCGGTTACCAGGTTTTCCGCCCACACCACCCCGGTGCTGTCGGACAGCCAGGCCGGGTCTGCCGCCGCGTTCCAATTCGGGTCGCCGCCGACGTTGATCTGCTGACTCTTTCCGGTATCGAGGTCGACCAGGTACGGCAGGAAGAACCTGCGTCGACCGTTGTTGCGAATTCCGGCGATGTGGGCGGTGGTGGGCATTTGGTCGGTAATCGGCGGGATTTCGGGCATCGCTGCGAGGAAGTCGACCCGGCCCGACCCCAGCACTTGCTCGGCGAGCAGGTACCTGCCGTCGGGCGAGGCGGCCATCGGATCGGTGTAACCGGCGTTGTGGGTCAACGGCCACGAGCGGCCGGTGACGTTGTCGGTGGCCCAGGCATCGATGCTGCCGGACGAGTGGTGCTGGATGCCGAGTGCTGCGGTGCCGTCGTGGTTCCAGCCGCGGAATTCTCCGATCATCCCGGCCGGGTTGAATGTCAGTTCGTTGCCCGCTCCCACGGTGTAGGGCTGAAACTGCTGGGCCGGGTTGAACAGGGTGCGCACGTCTTCGACGGTGTAGCGGTTGTTGGCAGGGTCGAACACGAGTCGGCCCATGAACGGCACCTGTTGGAAGCTGTCGTTGTCGGCAACCATGTAACTGAAGCCGATGTGGATGTCGTCCGGGTGCAAGCGCGGTTCGCGCAACGCCCCCAGCCGGCCGATACCGGCATCCCACTGCAGCGGGTAGATCCGCATCCGATCGGGAGTGCAGCGGTCGTCGGCGAACTGGATACCGCCGCATTCGATGATGCTGTTGCCCGCCAGCGCCCGAGTGCCGTCATGGAAACCGTTGATCGGGTATTTGACATCAGACACGCCGTACTCGAACGACGCCGTACCCAGCGGCGGCACCGGAACACCACAGGTCAGGCACTTCCAGCCGTCGCCGTTGGGGAACGTGCTGCCGTCGGTCCGCACCAGCAGCACTTGCGGGCCGGAATGGGCGGCGGCCGCACCGGTTGCCGGAGCTCCGGCGAACGTGGCGCCGACCAGCACATACTCGCTGTCGGGCCAGTAGGTACCGACGGAACCCAACGCCCCCCACCCGGGGTCCACGCAGCCGGTACCTCGTGGGTTGATCGCACCGGTACACGATTCAGCCTCGGCGGAGGGCGCCGTCGGCGGCATCGGAAGCTGGGCCAACGACACCTTTTCCTCGAGTTCCGCCGACGGATCTACTGTCAATACCCCCTCAGCGGAGGTGATCTGCCGCTGAGGGGGTTCCGGCGCATCAGCCGAGCAACTCGCCACCATCGCCGCCGCCACGGCAACAAGCCACCCGCTAGCACGACGGCGATCGGCCTGTGGCGCCGCCGCGCGGGTCCTCCGGACCGGCTTCCTCAATAGCATCTGCACAGATACATCATTACAGATGTTTCTCTGCAGATGTATCAGTTGGTACAGTGACTCTTCGTGAACGGCAGGCAACTGCACCGCTTGGCTCGTCGGCTCAGCGAGCTGTCCCGGCAGGCCAGCGTCTACCCCGGCGACCCGATCCCGCCGCCCGGAGAGTCCGCCGTGCTGAGCGAAGTGGCCGAGCATCCCGGCTGCTCGATCAACCAGCTCTCCGCATCCACCGGTTTCGTTCAGAGCCACATCTCCACCCTGGTGGCCGGGCTGGTCGAACGCGGCCTGCTCACCACCGACACCGACCCCGCCGACCGCCGCCGTACCCGCGTGCACCCTGCCGAAGGGCTGACCCGTGGCATCAACCGCCGGCAACGCCCCATCGACAACACCCTCGCCGTCACACTCGGCGATCCCGCCGCCGCCCGGCGCGCCGCCGAACTCCTCGACGAACTCGCCACCCTCCTACTGCCCGACAACCGGCTCACCACCAACTCCGGCGCGGAGGCGGGTTCTCGCGACTCTATGGCTCCGGAAGGCTGATGCCGGAGATGTGGGCGCCGTAGCCGCTGACGGTGCCTTCGTAGGCATCTCGCACGTGGGCCGAGTAGCTCTTCGAGGCGTACGGAACCGATGATTCCCGCTGTCGGGGGAGATCGAAATCCGACCCGCGGCCGACGTGGCTGGGGCATGGATTTCCGTACTGTCCAAGTCGCACGGCAGGTTCGGCTCCTCCTATCACAGCGTGAGCGCCTGTCCTTCACTCGCGCCTTTGTCAGGAGGATCTGTGCTTCCCGCCTTCGTATCTGCTTTCCGGACACCGGACTTACGGCGGAAGCTTCTTTTCACGCTGGGTCTGCTCGCGCTGTATCGCCTCGGTGCGACGCTTCCGTCACCCGGTGTCGACTACAAGTCGATTCGCACCTGTATCGATATCGTCTCCGGCGGCGACTCCGCTGGGATTTATCAGCTCATCGATCTGTTCTCGGGCGGCTCGATGCTGCAGCTGTCGGTGTTCGCGATCGGCATCGTGCCCTACATCACCGCCGGCATCATCACTCAGCTGCTGACCGTCGTGATCCCGCGGTTCGAGGAACTGCGTAAGGAAGGCCAGTCCGGTCAAGCGAAGATCACGCAGTACACCCGTTATCTGGCAATGATATTGGCGGTTCTGCAGGCGTCGGCATTGGTGGCGCTGGCCGCGCGTGGGCAGCTACTGCGCGGCTGCCCCGCTGATATCGTGGCGGACAAATCGTTGTTCGGCATGGTGGTCACTGTGCTGGTGATGACGGCGGGCGCGGCAGTGGTGATGTGGATCGGCGAACTGGTGACCGAACGCGGTGTCGGCAACGGTATGTCGCTGCTGATCTTCGTCGGTATCGTGGCTCGAATCCCGAGTCAAGGTAAGTCGATCCTGGACAGCAAAGGCGTGCTGATCTTCGCCGCGGTGTGCGTCGCGATGTTGCTGACGCTCGTGGGGGTGATCTTCGTCGAGCAGGGCCAGCGACGAATTCCGGTGCAGTATGCCAAGCGCGTGGTCGGTCGCAAGATGTACGGTAATTCGTCGACGTATCTGCCGCTGAAGGTCAACCAGGCCGGCGTCATTCCTGTCATCTTCGCTTCCTCGCTACTGTATATACCGACCCTGCTCGCGCGATTGGATCCGCAGAGTTCGGGCAAGTGGCAGGAATTGATCGAGAAGTATCTGGTCACCCCGGGCAATCCGGTTTATGTGACGGTCTACTTCGCGCTGATCCTGTTCTTCACATACTTCTATGTCGCGATCACCTTCGACCCGGCGGAGCGCGCGGACGAGATGAAGAAGTTCGGCGGTTTTATCCCGGGCTACCGGCCCGGCAGACCGACCGAGAACTACCTCGGGTATGTCCTCAGCCGGATCACTCTGCCCGGCTCCGTCTATCTCGGCGCTGTCGCGGTATTGCCGAATCTGCTGGTGCATTTCGGTGCCGTCGGCTCGGCACAGAGCCTCGCGTTCGGCGGTACCTCGGTACTGATTGTGGTGAGCGTCGGTCTGGACACGATCAAACAGATCCAGAGTCAGCTGATCAGCAAGCGGTACACCGGGTTCTTGCGCTGATCACTCCATCGGGGGAGCTCGGATACTCCCGATTGTGTATGTACGCCGAAGGCTCGGGCATCTACGGTCGTAGTTCATGGCCACGACCACGTCGACACACCCACTGCTCCGGGTGGTGTCGTCGCTCTTGCTCGCGATCACCGCCACGATGCTCTCGGTGAGTTACGCGCACGCCGACACCTCGATCGGCAGGCGTGGCGACGCAGTGGAATTCGACCCGCGCGGATCGGAAGGCTCACCGCCGGGCGACATCCTCGCCGATGCACAGCACTCGACGATTTCGGTGTTGCTGGCCAACGATCACGCAGTGTTTCGTTCGGGCCTGCGGGCCGCGATCGGTACCCAGCCGGATATCTACTGCATCGCGGAGGCCTCCGACGCACTCTCCGCCATGCGGGAAATGGAGCGGTTACAACCCGACGTCGCCATTCTCGATCTCGACATGCCCGGTCTGGACGACATGGCCGCCATCGAGACGGTCGCGGCACTCGCCAGCAGGACCCGGATCCTCACCCTCGCCACCTCTGACACCGATGAGAACCTCTACCGCGCACTACGTCTCGGCACCAGCGGGTTCCTCACCAAGGCGCTGCCCTCCCAGGAACTGATCTCTGCCATCCGGATTGCGGCACACGGCGATGCCCTGATCGATCCACGCCTGACGCGCCGCCTGATCGCGCGGCTGACCGACGGAATAGAACCATTCCCCGCCGCACCGGAAGTCGAGACACTCACCGCCCGTGAATACGAGGTCCTGCTTCTGATCGCCAAGGCACACACGAACCCCGAGATCGCCCGCACCCTCGGCGTGGGAGAGCAGACGGTCAAGACTCACGTCTCCAATATGCTTGCCAAACTCGGTGTTCGCGATCGCGTGCACGCCGTCGTCTACGCCCACACCCGTCGCCTGGTTCCCCGCTCCTGACACCCGCTGAGGCCTCATCCGCCGACTACCGCGCATCTGATCCGCACCCGCCGGGCCGAGAATGACGGCCCCTGGAGGCAGCCGAGCACTTGCCGCATTTGTCGGCTGGTTCTGGCATTGTAGACGGCACCGCGACTGTCAACCGGGCGCTGCGCGCGCGGAGGATACTTATCGCCGATGAATATCGATCACTACATCGCTCAGCTGGACAGTACCGACCAGAACGCCCGGTCCGCAGCGGCAGATGCGCTGGTCGGCGCAGGCAGCAAGGCGTTACCGGCCTTGCTGCGCGCACTGCGCGAAGCGGACTCGGCAAGCAGTGCCGATGCCTGCATGACAGTGCTGCGCAGGCTCGGCCCGCTCGCCTACCGGGCGCTGCTCGAGCTGCTGAGCGGCAGCCGAGCCGAGTTCGATCGAAGCGAAGAGCCGAACCGAATACCGCGCTTGCCAGGTGCTGGGGCTGCCGGCTCTCAACAAAGCGGCGTTCTACGCTGAGCAGATACGCAGTGCGAACGTTGCCGCGCGACGAGGGGTTGTCGAGGAGATCGGCAGGCACGGCGCGACCGATTATGCATTTGTGCTCACAGTGCTACTCGGCGATATCGACGAGCAGGTGCGCGGCACGGCAGCGAAGTCGTTCGGCGAGTTCGGCGCGCAGATGATTCCACTACTGCAGCAAGTCAGACGGTCGAACCTGCCCGAACGGCGCGGCGCCCTCGACGCGCTCGCCGAAATCGGCTGGCACACCATCGCACCAGCAGACCTGGCGCTGCTGCATCGGTTCATCATGAGCAAGCTCGCACATGAGAGGCCCCAGCCCATTCCGGCAGCGAAGGAGTGTTTGTGGTGGGCGCTACCCACCGATAACCAAGCCGCGGTACTCGACGCGTTCGGGCTGTCGGATCCGGTCCCGGCAACCGTCGCAATGGGCAGCGCCGTTGCCTTGGACGAGCGACGACGTCCAGTCGATGAGGAGTGTCAACGGGTCTACGTCAGTCCTGCCCTCGACGGCTGGACGCTCGTTTTCGGCGACCCGGCTTCCCATTACCCCCGCGACGAACAGCGGATCCGCGAGTTGCAGGAATCCGACTTCTGGAAAACGATCATGGAGAATGAGCCGGATGCCATCAAACAGGCCATGCTCTCGAAGATGTCACGCCCGTCCAGGGAGGAACGTTGTGCCGAGCTGAGCGGACGATTCGGCGCAGCACCCTGGTACAAGGAAGCGGGCGACTACGAATCGGGTGGCTGGTGCATCGCCGGAAAACGGTGACACGATACGCGAAGCCGACCTCGAGGATTGCGTCCACGAGCAGCTGACGTTGTACGGAGATCCCCACCCGTCTGAACATGGTCTCCGCGCCGAGCCGGTGTCGGAGTGGTTGCGCGACCACGGCTTCGCGCCCGACGCATGGGACGACATCGTCTCCGAGGTCTTCAACCGCCGCATCGGGAATCGGGCCGGCGGTGCCGATTTCACCGAAAGGATGGAAGCGCCGTGGACGAAGTTCCAGCACCGGACCGGAATTCCGGACGCGATGGCCCCCATGCGTATCGCTGAACGGGCGTCTGTGAATCCGCTTACCCTGGGTCAGCACACCCGGATGGAAGGACACGGGGTAATCGCGCTGACCGAGCGTGGGCGACAAGGCGGTAGGCACCGTGGCGCTCTACCCATCTCATTCGACGTGGATTTTCTGCGGCAACTGGCGCTGTGACCTATTCTGTGCGCCCGCCCCAGGGGCACACCATCCCGCTAGTGCCACCTTTCGAGCGTTGTCGGGGTCGCCGTTCGCCGGTGCAGGTGGCTGTCGGGGTTCGGTTGCCGAGGGCATCGCGTAATCGGACGAGGTAGTGACAGCGAGGTAGATGTGGGCGCTGAGAGCGCCTGATCGGCTAACGTGCGAGGTGTGGAAGAAGTTCGAAATAGCGTGACACCGAGTCCTTTTCGGTTTGCCGTCGGCTTCTCCGCCGCGGACTCGCGCGCCGAGTGGCGGGGCAAAGCACAGCAAGCGGAAGACCTGGGCTACGACGTGATCCAGGTTCCCGACCATCTGGGTATGACTTCACCGTTCCCCACGCTGGTCACTATGGCGGAGGCGACGAACCGTGTGCACGTCGGCACGATGGTATTGAATGCGGGCTTCTACCGGCCTGCTCTGCTTGCTCGTGACGTCGCCAGCGTGGATCAGCTCACCGATGGCCGGTTCGAGTTCGGACTCGGTGCCGGACCGGATTTCGCGAAGCCCGAGTTCGAGGCAGCGGGGCTGCCATTCCCGGGCGGGCGGAAGCGTATCGACTACCTTCGGGACACCATCGGCGAGATTCGGACACTGTTCGCGAACGGTCACCAACCACCGGTCCGCCGCCGGATTCCGCTGCTGGTGGCCGGGCTAGGGGACCGCCTGGTGCGAGTGGCCGCCGAACACGCCGACACAGTAGCGCTGGCCGGGGTGCCCGTCGGTGCCGATATCGATTCCGAGGACGTCGGCATGGTTGCGCTTGCGCGTCGGGTCGAGTTCGTCCGCGCTGCGGCCGGAGAACGTTTCTCCGATCTCGAGTTGGGTCTGATGGTGCAGGCGGTGGACGTGCAGGGCCACGGCGCCACCGATCTGTCGCTGCCCCGCAGGTTCAACCCGGACCTGTCGGACGCACAGTTGCGTTATCTGCCTGGTGTGCTGCACGGATCCGCACGCGGCATCGCCGATACCCTGCGCCACTACCGCGATGCGTACGCCGTCACCCATTACTCCGTCTCCGAGACTCACATGACCGCTCTTGCAAAAGTGATCGAAGAGCTTCGGTGAGTGAGCCTGCTGCGACCTCATCGAGCCAGCCGCACACCAGGGGCCCCATTCGCGGTTGTAGAGCCGGAGTGTGCGGTAGTCAAGGGGATAGTGCCGTCGGGTGAATTGCGAGGTGTCATAATCCCGGCGGCGAGCAGCCCCCCTGACCTCCAGGGCCGGACAGCAGGATGACAAGGCCGAACCCGCTCATCATGGCGAGGATCCCGAAGCTGCTCGAAATAAGCCGAAGTCGGCTGATCCGATGGCGATGAGCGCACAGACCAGCCAGCAGGAGAAGCCCGACAGTCAGCATGATGCCGGCGCCGGTGACCTGAAAGATTTGAGCAGCCCTGAACTCCGCGTCGCGTGAAGCAGGGGGGCCATGGACCGCGTCGCAGTAATCACCGACCCCGTGGGCGAACAACAACAGACCACCCAAAAAGATGGCCGGCCCGAGAATGAACGAGCCGACGACATAGATCAATGCGAGTACAACCGGACGTTCCAGAGGCTTCACCATATGCACCGTAGTTCACCACCAGCACTGGAGATCCCGGAGCAGGAAGAACGGCCGAACGGTAGTGGCGAGCCTCCTCAGATGGCTCACCGCGGGAAAGCCCCAACATCAGTGGCAACGGACACGAGTTCGGGCATTGGTTGGGCTGCTTGCAGCCGGTTCCTGGTCGCGAATTGCGACACCGCCCGACCGGTGCGTCGGTCGGGCTGTGTCATCGTGGGCCCTCGCCGATAGCCTGGACAGGGAGGTTTGTCAGCCGTCCCCGTTGACGGTCGGGCCAGTTTCGCTTCGGCTCTTTTCTTCATCCCCACGCCGTTGAGTTAATTCTGTAGGCAGATGCGTCGCTGAACGCGAAACAGCCACCACCGCAAGTAGTGAGGTGTGTGATGGTTCTATCTTCGGCAATTATTTGGGTGAGTACAAATATTCCGATCCCAGGGATCGTTTAATGCGAATTCAATCGTCGATAGGATGTCGACGACCATTTCGCGACAGATCGAAGGCATGCGGAACACCGCAACCCTATTGACGAGGCAGGCCCACGGAAAGCTCACGGATCATTCGGACCTCCTACATCAACAGCGACAAGCCCTCCGGGGAGAGGGCGTGGCGCTATAAGGCGTTCCGCGAGATCGGCCGGGTGGTGCTCACGGTTCAACTACTGAAGTTCTTGTCGGACGCGCAGTTACGGCGGCGGACCACGGCCGAGACGAACAAGGTGGAGTGTCCTACAACCGGTTCTCTTCCTGGTGCCGGTTCGGCAACCACGGGGTGATCGCCGCCAACGACCCCGACGAGCAGGAGAAGATCCTCAAGTTTTCCACTCTGCTGAACAACGCGGTCATCTTCCACACGACCCTGGACATGATGATGGTGATCCGCGAGCTGATCGCCGAGGACTGGACAATCACGTCGGAGGACCTGGCCGTGCTCTCGCCCTATCTGACTGCCCGCATCCAACGCTTCGGCGAATACGCCACCGACGAGATCACGCTGACGCCGGAGCCGTTTGACGCCCACCTCGAACTCGACCTCACCCCGGCAGCGGCCGGAGCGGCTACGTGAGTCGCTGTGGGCACTGTGGACGAAGGGCAGGACAACCGAGTATGCGAACTGCGCGGACGAATATTCGATGGGACCAGCTGGAGAAGCGTGCAATCCTGAACCGCATGACCATCGAGCGGGATCGGCGGCGGACGTTCCCGCTCCTCGAACAAGTTGCCGCCGCGCACACTCCGGATGCCGAGCGGGAAGCGGCGTTCGACGAGTTGGCGCAGCTCGAGGACTACCGATCCCTCGCGCCACTGACAGCGTTGGTGCTCGACAGGCGGTTACCCGACGCGGTACGCCGCCGCGCGTCGGAGGTGGTGTCAGGTTTCGATGACACCACCGACGAGGAGATCCGGCGCGCGTGGTGGGCCAGTGAAGAACCCGTGGTAGCGCGCCACGCGCTGGGTTTGATGCAACGGACCGAAGCCGACATTGTGGTGCCGGTCGCCGGCGACGACGAGCACCCGTGGCAGGCCGACGCCTTGGAGGCCATGGGATTCGGGTTCGGCGAGGCAGAGTTCGTCCCGGTACTGGTTCGCGCGTTGCGGCACCGGGACGCGACGATCCGCAAGACCGCCGCGGACGTGCTGCTGTGGGAGGAACCAGTGGCCGCCGAAGACGGACTGCTCGAAGTCGCACACGGTCTCTCGGTCGAGGCCGCCGAACAAGCGATGGACACCCTGCGCTACTACCCGACTCGTCGGGTGCTGCGGACCTTGGCCGAGCTGCGCGCCGCCGACGATGAGCGGGTGCGCGCGGCCGCGGCACACAGTTTCGACGAGGTGGCATCTGAGTTCGGGGGCGCCGCGAGTTCGGATGATCCCGGAGTTGCGCTACTTCGTGACTGGATGCAACCCGTCCACGATCTGGTGCGCTGGACAGACTCCGTCGCAGAGCGACCGCGACCGCCCTATGTCAAGGCACCGCCCGAGCGACTGACCGTGGACGCCCTGCTGGCGCTGCTCGACGCACCCGACGGCGGCGCCCTTGACCAGGCGCTGCGCTCCAACGATTGGGTCGCTTACGATCAGTCGGCCCGCACGCTGCTGACCCAGCGGTTGGTCGAGCACCCCGAACCCGGGGTCCGTGAGAACGCCTGCATCGCACTGACCGTGTGGGCGAAAACCGATGAACTGTTGGACCTTTCGCGCGACCGGCACAGTGTGGTCCGCAAGTCCGCCATGTACCACCTCGCCCAAGTGCCCGCCGATCCCACTATCGCCGAGTTCTCCTGGCAGTGCCTTGCCAACCTGACGGGCACCAGAGCCCTAGAAGCTTTGCGCACCTATGTCGTGCACGCCCCCAGCGGACAGCCCCTGCAGCGGCTCACCGAACTTGCCCGGTCCGACGCTCGCGAAGTGGTCCGCTACGAGGCCATCCACATCCTCACGAAGCTGCACGCGGACAAAGAGCTTCACAGCCTCACCCCGTTACTGCACGAGCCACCCGGCGTCACCTGGGCGGTGCACAATGTACTCTTGGACGCCTGCCGCAAACGCGTCCTCCCCACCCCATCGTTGCGCCACCTGGCTGTCGTCGACAACCTGCACATCCAGATGGGGCTCGCGGAGCTCGCCGCACGAGGCTGACGCGAAACCGATCTGCGCGCCGCAGACGTTGCAACTCCTCATGGGGGACCAAGTAAGCCCGATAAGAGTAAGCAGCCTGCGCGCCGTGTGAGACGTGACGGGCCACGACGCATGCAAACCAGCGGCACGCGACTCGGCGAGCCTCTTCTTGATCGTGGTGGGCGCGGCACTGCGTGGCCGTCGGCTGTGGTGAAGGTGCCGTTTGTGGTGTGTCCCAGTGTGAGTGCACCGTACGCTCTATGCCCGTCCATTGCGGCGGTGATGGGGGTTGGCTGTGGTGCATACGGATCTTTTGAGCGATGGTGCGCTCGGGGATCCGCTGCTCTCCTGGTTTCAGCGTCGATCAGGCTGCGCTTCGGGTTTCGGATCGGCTACCAGGTTTCGGGGTCGGAGTCTGCTAGGCGTTGGAGGGCTTGGTCGATCCAGGTGGTGAAGTGGGTGGTCAGGTCGGTGGGGGTGGTGGGGCGGATGGTGATGTGGTGGGTGCGGAGTTCGGTGTAGCGGCCGTCGTCGGAGATGTCGTGCCATTGCAGGACTTTGGCGGGTTTTGCATGGGTGGGTAGTGGGGCGGTGAGGAGGACGGCGGTGCCGCCGCCGTCGGCGGGGCGGTGGAGGAGGCGTTGGTATTGCTCGCGGGGGGTGTTGCGGGCGTTGTCTTGGAGGTAGGTGTCGCGGCGGGGGGCGAGGTCGTCGGGGTGGAAGGTGGCGGGTTTCTCGGCGCCGGGTGGGCAGGCGGGGATTGCGTTCACGAGGCGGGTGGGGAGTTGTTCGGTGCGGAACATGCGGACGCGGATGGGGCTGTGCTCGTGTTGGGTGCCGGATTGGCTGAGGACTACGGCGCGATAGGTGTTGCGGGCGCCGATGATTCGGTATTCGCGTAGGTCGTCGTGGCCGGTGCTGTTCTTGTGTTTGCAGGTGCCGCCGAGGATTTCGATGCGAATGTCGGAGGTGCTCAGGGTGTGCAGTGCGGCGTTGATCTCGTCGAGTTCGTCGGGGGAGTAGCGGTCGCGCACCGCTGTGCGGTGGGTGTCGAAGTCGTCGCGGAAGGCGAAGCGGCTGGTGTAGCGCAAGGGGCTGGGAAAGCGGTCGTGTGCTTCGCTGTACCAGAGCGCGGCGAAATCATCTGGTTCCCAAGTCCATTCAGCCATTCGAGGTCCAATCTGGTCGCGTGGGGGAGGCGACCGCTATCGTGCGCGCACCCGCCCGCATGGCTTGTTTGGATGCCATGCGGGTGGATGCTGAGTCGAAGAGTGTTCGGCTGGCTCAGTCCGGGCTGCCGCCGATGACGCCGCCGGGCACCGTCCTCGGGATCTCACCGAGTAGTTTGTCGGTGTTCTCCTGGTTGATCAGGTAGTCCGGTGTCTTGTGCTCGGACTCGTCGTCCTTGCCGCCGCCCCGGGCGCCGGGTGCGGCCATACCGGGCATACCGGCGGAACCGCGTGCGTTTGTTGTTGCCGCTGCGGCCGCCGCCGGGTTCGTCGATGTGTTCGGAGGCTGTGGCGCGCCGGGGATGCTGCGTCCTGGTTGCGGCTGGTTCGGCGTGCCCGGGACGCCGGGAGTGCCCGGGCTGCTCGGGGTTCCGGTGCTGGTCGGCACGGTCTTGGTGGGGTCCGTTGTGTTGGCCGGAGTCGTCGCTGTGGGGTCCAGGCCGGTGGGCGTAGTGGGTGTCGTCGCGGCGGGTAGTTGCTCTTGCGTCGACTGGTCGCCGGGTTGTTCTTCGGTGCTCGACTCGTCGGGCTTGCCGTTGCCCTCTTTGTCACCTGGGGCGCCGGAATCGGTGGTGTCGGGACCGTTGCTCGGAGTGGATGAGGTCGGCGCGCCGCCGTTGTCGTCGCCCTGGTAGCCGCCCGGCGGAGGCGGCGGAATGTCCACGGACGCCGTGGGACCCACCGGTGTAGGCAGCACGGGGACAGCAAGGTCAAGGTGGGGCGGACCAGGCGGCGGGAGGTGTCGGGTCCTTCGTCGGTGAGTGCGGTCAGCTCCGGTCTGCCCTCCAATTTCACGGGGCCGAGCACGTCACGGACGCGGTCCAAGTCCGCCTCCAGGTGCGGGAAGACAGCGGAATCGATTTCATGTGGCACGCGGGCACTCCTGACTGGTTACATCGGTCATCTACAACACCGATCAATGTCAATTTGGCACCACTCTGACGCGGAAGATGTTGGTATCGGCCACTTTTGATGCGGCACGTGGGGCCGGTGACAGTGTGGGCAACCACGGCGGACAGCGGGTCCAGGCCCCGGAAATCCTGAACCTGGCCCGAGCCGCAAACTTGCCGGAACCCGCAGGGTCAGGACGTGGTGGCGGCGGCCCGCAAGTACACGTAGACGGTTTCGCGGTTGACGCCGAACTCCGTCGCATCGTATGCGAGTGACGAGCGCAACCGCAGGTCACTGAGCGTCTACGGCATGTTGCACCCCATCGGCGGCCACGGTGCGGACTACCATCATGGTCGGCTGGTAAGATAAATGCCTTTGGCAGTCAGCGATATTGCCGGGATTCGCCACAGCGATTCGCGAACTGTAGCGAGTTCGCATCTGATGCAATTGACGGCGCTTGGAGCAAATCCGCCCAATCCGGCGCTAGCGAGTTACCGCACATAGCTGCGCACTATGCGCGATAAGGCCCGGCGGGACCAGAATCGAGAAAAGTCTCGTTATCCGGTTTCGCTATCACCGGACGGGACGTGGGCGGCGCACTACCGCAGATAATTCGCGGAGTGGGCACCTCCTGACCGCCGCATCCGCCCAGATCAACACCGGAGCGCAGATAATGAGGACTTATCTGCGGTAACTCGGGCACCGCGACTTTTCGCAGATCTGGACCCCACATGCCGTGACCGGCTCTCGGTCTTGGGAGGACCGGCAGGTCATCCGGGATGCGCTGGCCGAGGTTTGGTCGCAATCGTTGGTGGCCGCCAGCGGGTGATCAGCAGCTTCGTGCCCAGTTTGCCTGCC